>JAEEYE010000026.1 GCA_016291665.1 Oxalobacter sp.
AAATAGTCTATTTTTGAGTTTTTCCCCTAATCCGTATTAAAGGAACTTGGACTTTTACCATCCTGTAAAAACCGGGAACTGGATGTTGATGCGTTTTTTGTGATGTCGGTACAAAAATTGGCGTTTTTGGAAACAGCCAGGGCCTGGTCAGCGTGTACCGGGCAGGATTGCCATAGAAGGAGCCACCCCCATGAACAAGATCTATAAAACCGTATGGAACAAAGCCAAGAGATGCCTGAGTGTTGTCTCGGAACTCGCCAAGTCACATAGCGGTACAGGGACGGTCGTCAAAACAACAAGCGACGCAACTGTGAATGACGGCGCGAAGGTAAGACGCGGGCGCATTTTGCCGGCGTTGCACAAAGCTGGGCAGCTGTCCGATTCTCTGTGGGTGCCCCGGTATGTGGCGGCTGCGCTGGCCTTTGCCACTCTTTGCGTCGTGCCGGGACACGTAATGGCCAGCAGCGGGGGGCATTTTGATGATGACGACTATATAGGAGACCCACCGGATTATACGGTCGTGATTGACGAAGACTACAATCATGTTTATGGCCGATACGAGAGTACGGGTAATACTGCTAAAAACGCAACGGTACAGATTTTGAATTCTAGTGTTAATAGTGTTGCTGTTTATGGCGGTTTTGTCGTAGGTGGCAGTGACGTGACAGGCAATACGGTGTACATGTCCGACGGCACGGTGCGACAATCAGTAGTTGGTGGTTTCGGTGTTAACGGCAGCGTCACAGGCAATCATGTCTACATCAGCGGCGGTACGGCGAACAAAGTGTATGGCGGTTACAGTAACGGCGGCAGCGTAGGCGGCGCCGGCGAAGGCGAAGGCAATACGGTAACCATCAGCGGCGGTACGGCGAACGAAGTGTATGGCGGGTCTGTTGATTCAGATTCGGGAAGCATCACGGGCAATACGGTAACCATCAGTGGCGGCACGGTGGGCAATGTGAATGGCGGCAAAGCAGCTGATGGCGACGCTAAGGGCAATACGGTGGACATCAGCGGCGGCAAGGTGATTGGTTCTATTTATGGTGGTCAAAGCGGTGACGGCAACGCTACAGGTAACACGGTGAACGTGACCGGTGGCACGGTGGGAACTGTGTATGGCGGTTATTCATACCTTGGCAGCGCTACGGGCAATAGGGTCATCCTGTCAAAGCAGGAAGGCAAGGATGTCCCTGTGTTGAACGGTACGGTTTATGGCGGGTACGTTACGGTTTATGACGGGTATAGTGGCGGAGACCGCGACGCCGTTACCGGCAATACCCTGCAGGTGGAAGCGACCGGCCTATCTGCTCCGGAAATTCAGAATTTTGAAAAGTACTCCTTTGTGCTGCCTGACAGCATCAGCGCGGGCGATACCATGCTGACGCTGACGGCGCAGGGTGTTGACCTGTCCATTGATAATTCAGGCGGCTCCAACCTGACCATTACTCCCGGCGCCGGCTTTAATACGGATCTGGGCGATGTGACCCTGCTGGACGTGCAGGGCGGCAAAACGCTGACGGTTACCGGACTGGATACTTCTGAAAAAACGGTGTGGCTTGACGGCGTAACCGACAGTCTCGTTTCTTATAAATGGAAATTGGATAAGCCTGCCGATGCAGAAAAACTGAACCTGTCTGTCACCGAAAAGTACCTGTACGGCAGTGGCGGCACCAACACGCCCGGCCAGCGGGAAGAAGGCAATACGCTGAACATAACGGATGGTACGAAAGCCACGGCTGCTTTCGGCGGGCGCGCCACTGATGCTGACGTGACAGGCAATAAGGTGAATATAACCGGCGGCACCGTAGAAGCAACCGTTTACGGCGGTGAAACGGAAGGCTCCGGTGCAGTGACAGGCAACACAGTGACCATCAGCGGTGGCACGCTGGGCGTTGTGAGAGGCGGTTACAGTGATAGCGGCGACGTCACAGGCAACACGGTAAGTATCAGCGATGGCAAAGTGGCGGCTCTGAATGGCGGTTACAGTTTCAGTGGCAATGCTACAGGTAACACGGTGAACGTGACCGGTGGCACGGTGGAAGAAAGTGTGGATGGTGGTTACAGTGACAGCCGCGACGCCACGGACAACACAGTAAACATCAGCGACGGCACGGTGGGCACTGTGAATGGCGGTTACAGTGATAGCGGCGACGTCACGGGCAACACAGTAAAAATCAGCGGCGGCACGGTGGAATATGGTGTGTATGGCGGTTATTCCGATAGTGGCAACGCCACAGACAACACGGTGATCCTGTCAAAAGAAGAAGGCAGGGCCGCCCCTGTATTTAATAGTAATAGCTCGATTTATGGCGGGTATAGTGACGGAGACGGAGACGCCGTTACCGGCAATACCCTGCAACTGGAAGCGACCGGCCTGTCTGCCCCGGTGATTACGAACTTTGAAACCATCAGGCTTGCCAGTAAGCTGGCGTGGGAGAACGGCGCGACCGTACTGAAGGCAGGTGAGTTTGCAGATACAACGGACGCGAGTAAGCAACGGGCTTCCCTTGACGTTAGAGACGTAACAAAAGACGGAAGCGAACTTGTCAAAACCGCCACCGACGGGCAGATGACGCTGCTTGCGTCTGATACGGAAAATGATTTCAACACGCTTTCGCTTATTTATTCCGGCGATACGGAAGATTTAAGCGAAAAGAACCTGTCCAAGGAGGTAAAGACCGTCGAAACGTCGGAAGCCGCGCCTGTTAATGGCGTGACCATTACAACAAAGAGTACCCATACGGTTTCCCTGGATAAAGAAAACAGCTATCAGAACGTGCTGTATCAAGTATCCAGCGTGGCATCAAATGTCATCCTGGGAGACATGACGTGGGGTACAGGACGTGATGTCAGCAAAGAAGGGCTCACATTCAACGAAACAACGGCTATTGACGCATCGGGTCTGACCTTTTCGGGTACGGATACGACTCCCCTCAAAGAAGGTAGCACTAAGACACTGGTTAAAGGGGCTACCGGTATCACAAACAAGCACATCACACAGCCGGGTGAAAACAAGGGGACAGTTGCTGTGGACTATAAAGAAAACGATATTGCCTTCGATGCTACGGCTAAAGGTGATGTCAAAGCTGCAGTAGATGCTGTCAATTACGTTGTATCGACAGTGACCGTAAACGGTGTCAATCTTGACAACTGGAATGGCACGACGACTGCTGTTACCTCAGGTTGGGAGGGCGAAAACGTTGCCGTTGACACAGGTGACTTTAAAACACCATCGAATCTGTCAAATGGCTCAAAAGTTGTCCTGACTGCCGATAAGGGATTTTTTGGCGACGTGACGGGTGCCAAGGCCTATAAGGATGATGAACCATTTGAACAAGAAGACCAAAATGGTGTGAAATTGGATGGTAACCAGGTTGGTGGCGTCAAGGCAAATGAAGCAAAAGATACCCTCACTTTCTACAATATGAGGAAAACCGGTACGGCACTGACGCTTGGAACCATCACCACAGCATTTGCCGCAGGTGGAAAAGCGGTAGCTACATATGACAGTGGATACGATCTGACTGCTGCTGAGATTACAGCAGATGACTTTAAGTTTACCGATGGCATTAAAGACGCAAAAGCAGGCGACAAGATGGTTGTCGTCGATGCAACTGAAGCCATCAAAAATGCAGACAATCAAACACTGAAAGACTTTGGTGGCAAAGACGTTGACGTTGAGTTCAGCGATAACGTTAAGGAAAAACTGAACCTCGCCGGAACACGTAGTGACAAGCTGACCCAGAACGGCGCAAAAACACAGCTCATCTACACAGTGGGGGATAAGAATGTCGCGACGGCAGCCTTCAGTGGTCCAATTGCCTGGAACGCCAACGAAGCGTATTACACGAATACGGGTTATACATTCAGTGGTAAAACAGCCATTAATGCGAAGGACCTGACGTTTGAACCGGTCAATACCGCATTGGCAGCTGATGCGAAGATGACCCTGATTTCGGCTGACGGCATCTCCGAAAGCAATACAGTCACACAGCCATCTGCCGGCACACTGGAGGTCGCCTACAACACCGATGGCAATGGCATCGCCTTTAATGCTACGGCTAAAGGTGAAGTCAAGGCAGCCGCCGGTGAAGTCAATTATGAAGTCACCGGTGTGACGGTGGACAAGGTCAACCTGGGAAGCTGGAACGGGACAGGGACTTCGGAAACGCCGGATAGCTGGACAGGCTCAGACGTGAGTGTCAATACGGGCAGCTTTGAAGTACCGTCTGACCTGGCTTATGGCGAATCCAGGGATATCCTGACGGCTTCTAAAGGTTTCTTTACCGATGAGAACATTTCCGGTGAAAGGAAATATCAGAAGGGGGGAGCATTTACCCCTGAAACCCAAAATGGGGTGACACTGACCGGTAACCAGGTCGGTGGTGTGAAGGCAGAAAATTCCGGCGCAAAACTGACCTACTACGCGATGCGGAAATCTGCTGAAAGCATGACGCTCGGGACGGTCGCAGAGTTCAAGAAGGACGGTACAGCTGCCAAATACAACAATGAATATGACCTGACCAATGCGGAAATCAATGCTGATAACCTTAAGTTCGGCAAGGGATTGGATAGTGCCAATGCAAATGACAGCATGACAGTTGTTGACGCAACCGGTGCTATCAAGAATGGTTCGGCGACGCTTAAAGCATTTGATGGCAAAACCTATGATGTGGACTTTTCAGATGCTATCGAAGGCAAAGCCTTGACATTGGCAGGTAAGCATACAGACACACTTTCCCAGGATAGTGCCAAGACAAAACTCATCTACACCGTGGGTGAAAAGAAAGTCGCAACGGCAACCCTGGATGGTTCAGTTGATTGGGGCAAGGACAGTGTCTATTACACGAACGACAACGACAAATATCAGTTCAGTACGGATACGGCTGTTAATGCAACAAAGCTGAAGATTGGCGATGTCCAAGAAAAAGTCAACATTGGCGACAAGATGACCCTCCTGTCTGCCAGCGGTTTATCAACGGACACCCCGCTTAAACAGCCAACCACCAATACGTTTAAAGCAGCTTTCACAGATGAACAGGGCATCGCCTTTGAAACGACGGCATCTACCGAAGTTCAGGCTGTAAAAGATGCAGCTGATTTGGCCGTAGCTGGTGTAAACGTCGACAAGGTTAACCTTGCCAATTGGAATGGCGCAGATACAACCACCGTTGCTTCTGATTGGACTGGCTCTGGCGTTCTCGTATCAACCGGCAACTTCAGTGATCCAAAGGATCTGACAAGTGGTTCAAGGGATATTGTGGTTGCCTCCGCTGGATTCTTTAATGATGACAACATTTCCGGTGACAGGAAATACAAGGCCTCAGAGTTGAAAGACACCCAAAACGGTATATCACTGGCAGGTACCACTGCAAGTGGTGTGAAGGCAGAAGATAACGGTTCAAAACTGGCTTACCATGCCCTGAAGAACACCGGGTCTTCGTTGACGCTGGGGGAAGTGGCGGCATTTGAACAGGATGGTACGGTCGCCACCTATGGCAAGGACTTTGACTTAACTGGTGCGTCGATCAATACCGATGGGTTGGCGTTTACATCAGGTTTGGATGACGCCGCATCTGGCGCAACCATGACTTTAGTGGATGCATCGGATGCCATCAAGAACGAAAAAGGTGAAGCCCTTCAAGGGTTTGAAGATAAGGCCTTTAAAAAGACTTTCAATGATGAAGTCAAAGCTAAGCTGACCTTGGCTGGGACGCGTACCGATACGCTCTCGCAGGATGGCGCCAAAACGAAACTCACCTACACTGTGGGAGAAAGGGTGGTTGATACGGCTACCTTTAAGGGGGTCATCGCTTGGAATGAAGGCGAAGCGTATTACACGAATGACGGTTATACATTCAGTGGTGAAACAGCCATTAATGCGAAGGACCTGACGTTTGACAAGGTTGAAGATGCGGTTGCGGTCGGTGACAACATGACGTTGGTTGCCGCTGACGGCATCACCGAAGGCAATACAGTGACACAGCCGACGGCAGGCAGTATCGATGTGGCCTATACGGATGGCAATGGCATCGCCTTTGAAGCCACAGCAGAAGGTAAAGTCAAGGCAGAAACCGGTTCGGTCAATTACGAAGTCACCGGTGTTGGACTGAATAAACTCGACCTTGCCGGCTGGAAGGGTTCGGCTGCTTCCGATGTACCTGACGGCTGGGCACTGGCAGAAAATGCAACGGTTAAAACGGACGGCATGGCCGTGCCTGAAGTTAAGGCCGGAAAACATATCGATATCCTGCAGGCCAATGCGGCTGGTTTCTTCGACGGCGCGAAAATCAACGGTGCCAATGCTTACAAGACTAAGGCGTTCACGGAAAGCAACCCTACGCAAAGCGTGACGGTGGCGGGCTCCCAAGGTAAAGGCGTGACGCTGAACAAAGAGAAGGACCACCTGATCTACGCAGTGGGCACGAAAGACGTCGATAAGGTCACCTTAGGCAAGATGGACTGGGAAAAAGACGCGACCCTTCTGGATCGCAGCAGCGATGCGTACAACTACACCGGCGCAGGACTTGACGGCAGCAGCTTTGCGATGAATTACCGTGAAGAATCTGACGTTAAGAATGTTGCCGCAGGTGATACCATGACGCTCCTGAAAGCCAATGGCACGCTGAACCTTTCCACCGAATCGGAAAAGACCAACAGCTACAGCTATGAACCGGTAGCCGGTGTCACAGTCAATGGGACCATCATCGGCAAGCTGGCAGCCAAGGGCGGTGCGGTGACCTACACCATCGCCAGGAACCAGGCATCAAAAGTCACCTTCGGCAATGTGGACTGGAAAGACAGCGGTGCTTTGATGACCCGCCCGTCAAACATCAACTATAGTGGCGCGGACGTGGATACGACGAAGATCCATTTCAAGAATATAGAATCCCTGGAAGCGAACAAAAAAATGACGCTGGTCTCCGACTTCGGTGACAGCGTGGGGACCATTACGGGTTCCAAGTACATGGTTGGTACCGCGTATGAAGGTGAAGGCAAGGCCAGGTTGGAAGGTAGCGACCTGATCTTTATGACAGACACTGAAGCAGGAGGCGGCGGCCCACACCTGGCAGAGCAGACCCATGCAGCCGTCATGGCGATGGAGGCAGGCCTTGCCATGCTTGAAGCCGGCAACGACTTCATCATGAAGGCACAGTCAGGGCTCAATGATACTTCGGTCTATGCCTCCTTGGGCGGCGCAACCTCCCGCTACAATACCGGCAGCCATATCAACGCCAACACCTGGAACGCCATTGTGGCAGTCGGCGGCAAGAAGGGGTTTGAGGCCGGTACCCTGAACCTTGGTGTCTTCGCCGAATACGGTGAAGGCAACTACAAGCTCCACGGCAGCAATGTTGGTGGACATGGTGATGCCCACTATGCCGGTGGCGGCCTCCTGGCGAAATGGACAGACCCATCGAACTGGTACACCGAAGCCGGTATCCGCCTTGGGCGCCTGAGCAACGATGCAAACGGCATCCTGCACGACGGGGCAGGCAGGCGGTATGGCTACGACAAGCACACCACCTACTATGGTGCCCATCTGGGTGTCGGCAAGGTCTTTGAAGTGGACAAGGGCAGGACCCTGGACGTCTATGGCAAGTACTTCTACACCAACTATGACGGCATGAACTTCCATGCTGGAGACGACCGTTACAAACTTGATGACGTCACCAGCAGCATTGTGAGGACGGGGCTGCGGTATGCCTCGACCGACCAGCGCTGGAACTGGTACGGCGGCCTGGCTTACGAATATGAATTCGACGGCGAAGCCAAGGGTAAGGTCAATGGGGACTCCGTCAAATCGGCCGACCTGCAGGGCAGCAGCTTAAGGGGTGAATTCGGGCTTAAGATGGATTCGACCGATACCTGTCCGTGGAAGGCTGACATCGGGGTTTATGGGTACACCGGCAAGCACCGCGGGGTGGGTGGTTCTGTGACCGTCGGGTATTCGTTCTAACCGTTTGAAAAACCATTCCTGGAACCGGCAGGCTGCCCTGGAAAGGGTGGCCTGTTGGCGTATTGGGACTTCGGTTCTGCTGCTTCGTTCCTTTGATTCCGTACCATGCGGAGATCCTGTTGGGGGGGCTGCAACCGGTTTTCGGCGGTAGAGTGTTTTAAGGGGAACCTGTACCGGCAGAGCCTATCGGTACTAGTGCTCTAACCTAATTTGGCAAAACATTCTTTCTTGTAGAAGGACATGCCATATTTGATAATCTTGTATCGCTTGTCTATTTCAGCAGCATACTTGCGTTCTTCAATCTGAACGAGTGCCTCATCCGCCTTCAGTTCAAGGTCATCTGATGTTTCCGCACTTTTGAACTCTATGATGATGGCACGCTTGTTCGCAGGATCCAATACGGTGACATCGGTGCGTCCAAGCCCACTTTCTCGGTTGGACTTAACACCCATACCCGCGCCAGTTAGAACGCCAGCAATAAAGCCGTGGTAGAAGTTCTCGGTACTGTCGTAATAGCTGATGGTGTTAAAAAGGATGTCCGTAAACATATTCTGGACGGTCTCGCTATCCTCCCCCCAAAGTGCTGACACAAGCGGGGAAAGGGCATTCTTATTGAGACCTCCCTTAAACCACTGCCAAACGGTATCCTTGAATATTGTTCTGATTTCCTTATTGGGAATGACAAAGGCTGTGTACTCACCCCCTGGTTGGACAGGTGCTTTTGTTAAATACCCTGTCAGATAGAGCATGCTCCAGAGATTGGATTCATCTTTGTAGACGGTGTCATAGGTCAGGTCTTCAGTCAGCTTTTCTTGGATGGGCAAGCCAGAAATGAGGTCGCCAATTTTGTCACGGGTTGTTTCTTCAGCTTGATCAATCAATGTGCGCACAATCGCGTTGCCGCTGGTATTGTTCCAATAGGCCAATGGGGAGCTCGAAGGTTCAATTTGCAGGTCACTGACATAATTGAGGACATCCCATGGACAATAGATTTCAGTTCCCTTGCCAAAGCGGTAACCGTCATACCATTCTTGGATTAAGTCCTTTTTATCAGATAAGGCAGCTTCGTCAAGCAGGTTATCGACTTCTTGCTGCGTAAATCCGAATTTGTCTGCATATTTCGTATGGGAGATGCCGAAACACTTAAAGTTGTTCAGACCGGTAAAAATGCTTTCCCGGGCTATGCGCAGGCAGCCTGTCACAACGGCAAACTCTAGCGAAGTATTGGACTTAAGACTTCCGCTAAGCAATCTCCGCATAAAGCGGATCATTTTCGCATAGTATCCTTCCTGCTGGGCATAATTGATAGGAACATCATATTCGTCGACCAGCAATATAACAGGCTTCCCCCAATGTGATTTAAGTGCGCGACATAGTGTACTCAAGGAATTGGCTAAATCCGTTCTGGTACCAGCAGACTTACTAAGCAGCGTCAGCTTTTCTCTGTCTCCTGGATTAATTTTGTTACTTTGCAAAAGGTAGGAGTGGTCAATCAAGACGACTCTGATACGTTCCGTCAGCTGTTCATAGGCATCATCAAAATCATCACCTTCGATTTCCTTGAAGGTAATAAAAACCGTTGGATGTTTATTCATCCATTTTTCGCATAATGCTGTATTTTTGGAGATGGCAAGCCCCTCAAACAACTGCCTGCTGTTGCATGTAATATCAAAAAAAGCATGAAGCATACTCATTGTCAGTGTTTTGCCGAACCTACGGGGGCGGGTAATGAGACTGACCTTAGACCGGGGGCCGGTAAGCATTTCTTCAATGATGGACGTTTTGTCGACGTAAACATAATTTTCACGTATTTCCTTGAACGATTCACAGCCGATCAAAATATTAAACTGTGCCATCTGCCACTCCTTGATATCTATGTCACTTTGGCATTACTTTACCGACTTCAGAACAAGCAGGCAAGGTCGTATTAATGGGGTGGGTAAAAACCGCCCCTGATGGCCTTTTCCCATTTTTCTGGCGGAGAAGGCGGGATATCGGAATAATCGATTTCCTCATCTTTCATGGCGGCTAACTTGGTGAGGTCTTCAGAATACATGGGTGCCAACGCATCCAACGCTTTATAAACCAATCCCATCGTGTGTCTGTTCAGTCTGTTTTTAAGCACTTTATTTTATCATTATAAATCAAAATACTATCTCCTGTTTATGAGGTTGTTTATATCCTTTTGCCCACACGCTTTAGCCTGCAAATGAAGGGGGCTTTTTCCCACGTTTTCAGCTGAACTAGCCCTTTGACCCCTCGCATAATCGTCACATCGACGGGTGTTTGTTACCTGCCAAATGACATGGGGTTAAAGGTTTATGGATTGGTTGAACCATCTCAATGACGTTTACGCAAAGTGGGCTTTCAGATCGGCAACTGGATCACGCCGTGCGATGTGGTTAAAGCTTGCCACGATGATGCGAAACGACGTACCCGTCTTGGATGCTTTGGAAGAACTCCAGCGGCGCCGGATTGGTTTGTCCGGCAGGAACAACCCGGAAGCCATTGCGATTGGCGCGTGGCTTTCCAAGATGCGAAACGGCGCACCGTTACAGGTTGCCATCGACGGCTGGGTCAGTGCAGAAGAAGCGATGATGGTCTCAGCGGGGGAACAGGGGGGTGATTTACCCCGGTCGCTTGAATCCATCGCCGTTGTGATGAATGCCAAGTCAGCCATCCAGTCCACCGTCTTGGGCGGCATTGCCTATCCGTTTTTGTTGATCTGCGTGGCGTTCGGCGTCCTGTACCTCTTTGGCATCAAGATCATCCCGGAAATCAGTTCACTTTCCATTGCGCCGGAATGGAAGGGACAGGCGCTGATGCTCGTGAAACTCTCCAAATTTATCAAGTCCTGGTACTGGGTGCTTTTCGGGGCGGTGGTTGGCGTCATTGTCCTTTTCTTTGCGTCATTGAACACGTTGGAAGGACGGATCCGTGTTTTCCTTGACCGCTATCCACCGTATGCCATCTACCGGATCATGGTCGGCTCTTCCTGGCTGATTGCCTTATCGGCTTTGACCAGCGCCGGGATGCGCATTGAAGAAGCCTTAGAAAACCTCTTAAAGACCGCAACGCCTTGGCTTAAACGCAGGCTCAAGGCCACCTTGTCCGGCATCCGCTCGGGTTACGACTTGGGCGACGCCTTGATGCGAACCGGTTACCAGTTCCCGGACAAGGAAATCATCAATGACATCGGGACATACGCCCGTTACCGGCAGTTTGAGGTCGTGCTCGAACGCTTGGGGGCGGAATGGGTCGTCAAAGCCCAGGAGCAAATCAAATCAAGGATGCGCGTCATCTTTGTCGTGATGCTCCTGGTCGTTGGCGGTCTGGCACTTTTTATGGCAAGCGGGGTGCTGGACATGCAGCAGCAGGTCTCTGCCGCGGCGCAGGGCTTGCATTGATTTTTCAGCCGCATTTTTTGAAAGGAAATTTCCCATGAACCAAACCATAACGGCCAATGCGCGTCTCCTCGCGCGCCGGTACTCCGGTGGCTTTTCCCTGGTGGAAATGCTTTTGGTGGTGGTTTTCATCGCGCTGCTTTTGGCAGCGGCTTTGGCGATGTACAACTCCACCCGGGCATCGAACTCCGCCTCGCAGCTGGCGCGTGACGTCGTCGCGTTACAGGCGGGGGTCAACTCACTCTACGCCGGCCAGTCTGACTATACCGGCTTGGATAACGAGCTGCTCTATAACGCCCAGCGTATCCCGACGACCTTGCGCTACAACAACGGCACCCTGTCAAACGACGATGGTTCCACCTTAACCGTCGCAGGCGATGATGACAACTACACCGTCACCATCACCAATGTCCCGAAGGCAACATGTATCTCGGTGCTCTCGGCGTTGAACACCGGCTGGACACAGGTCTCTGTCGGCGGCACGGCAGTCAAGGCATCGGCCTCCGACTTCCCGGTTACCGTGGCTGAAGCGGAAACCGCCTGTTCTGCCGATACGCAGGAAATCGTCTATACCAGCGGCACCGTTGCGGAAGCTGGGGGTTGATCAATCACTGACCTTTGTTTTTCCCCTCCCTTCGGGGAGGGGCCTTTCAGGTGGGTTGCCATGTACGCATTCCTTGTCGCCATCCTTTTCGGGGTGCTCCTCGCTTTCACGACGGTTTCAACCGGGCAGATTGCGCTTGTCGATAGGCTGACCAACCGCTCCGACGAGGTGACCGTGGACTTTTACGCCTACAAGAAAGCCATCCATGACTTTGCCTGCACGCATGCCGTCGATGGCGTGATCCCCGATGACGAACTCGACGCACAGTTGGGTAAGACGATTGGCGGGACGCAATGGCACCACTATATCGCGGGCGGCAGAGTCTACTTTTATATCAACGATACGGAAAAGAACCGGCAGCTCTCCGCGGGGCTTACTGACCGGATAGATGTGATGCAGGCGGTTGTCATGGATGCGTCAAGGAACACGGCTTTATTGAACGGCCAGCATGCGGATATCGCGATCCCCAATGCCGTGCCTGGGGGTTCGATTGTCTTACCGATGGATATCTCACATATCTGCGTCTTACAGACAGACGCCAATGACCAGGCCACCTTGTCCGATGGCACGGTGATTGACCTGTGCGCCCAAAAGGTCACTATGCCCAATGGGACCGTTGTGACCCACGATAACGGGACACTCGGCATCAACGGGATCACCGTTGCCAGCAGCGTTGAAGGCTCTGATGGGAGCCGCGTGACGGTCAATGGCTATGTTTTCACGAGGGACCATAGTATCCGGATGACCCCATCGGGTATGCAAATTGACGGGATCCATTATGACTGGGCAGGCCGCAATGGCTGTGGACCGACACCATCTGCCCCTGCCACGTATGAAAACACCGGCGAAGTGCCGACAGGGGGAGGTAACACGATTACCGATCCCACCTATGACCCGACCGCGGGGGACACCGGTTTGGAGGATCCGAACGACACGGCTGAAACCAATACGAGTGAAACCGTCGCCGTCAATGAAACGCACCAGGCGGCGATGCAGTACATCTGGGGACCTTATGGCGCGTTGGATGATACCTACCAGGCACAGGTAACGAAGGCAGAACTTTTGGGGGCATCCTTCCCATCGGGGAACGTGGTCTTGAGCGACATCACGGTCACGCTCAATTGGCCGGAGAGTTATCAGTTCATGGTCATCAATACGGAGGAAGCATGGACAGGCGGTGAGCAGATTGTGATTGTGAAGACGTGCGCCCAGAGCCTGGCGCTGCGTGGGACAGAACTGGCTGGAGAGCGCATTACCGTCAATGTGCCGGTCTGTGGCGTCATCACAGAATCTGAGACCGATGCGTACTTAGCAGCTGTTCAGGCCATCGAATCCCCCGAAGTGACGGTAACCGTCAATGTCTTTGGGACGTACACGACAGATGAGGGTGGGGAAGACACCTATCCTGATCCTTGATTGGGCTTTGGCCCCGCTTTGGGTTTGCAAAAAGGAGTTCTGATGAAAAAGCGTCTGTTTACCCTGGGTAAGGGCGGCGGCTTCACACTGGTTGAAACGCTTCTTGTCCTGGGGTTTGCCGGGATATTGATTGCCGGGGCAATGGGGCTATACCGGGTCTCCCGCGCATCGACCACAGCGACACAGCTTGCCAACGACATCGATATCGTCAGCCAGATCATCGAACGGTATTTGATGGGGTATGGCAGGCCTGAGAACAATACCTCATTGAACCCAATGTTGATTGACAGTGGGAAACTGCCGTCATCTCTCAGGAATACGGCGGAGACCAACCTTTCCAATGCCTATGGCGGCACACTCACCACGAACTACAACGCTGGTTCTTACACGATTACCGTTTCTGACATCCCACGGAGCGGCTGCATTGCGATTGCAAGCAGCCTGCCTGCCAAATGGGATTCAGTGACGGTTGGCAATGGGGAGGCGGTGACAGACCTTCCCATGACAGTCGCTGCGGCGGAAGCATCATGTGGGGACAGCCAGTCGATTACGGTAGCCAGGGAGTTTTTCTGATGGGATCCTCTTTCTGGCTCCGGCTTAAGGCGGTTAAGGGATTTACCCTCTTTGAGGTGGTGCTCTGCGCCGCATTCATCGGGATCACCACCCTGATCCTTGCGGACAACCTTTCAGAAAGTACGGCAAAAACCAAAGACCGTATGGCTGCGCATCAGGTCAGGACGTTTTCAGAGGGATTCCGTAAATACCTGTTCATGAATGCATCGTCTCTTCAGGCCACTGTCGTATCCGGCAATACCACTGTCGTGACGCCCACCATGCTGATTAACGGGGGCTACCTGCCGGGCAACTATGATGGTGTCAATGCCTATGGGCAGCAGATCTGTGGGCTGGTGACCAAAAATGCAGTGAACCAGCGCCTAAATGCCATGACGGTGACAGCCGGCGGCACGATCATCCCTGATGACAGCCTGTCATTCATTTCGTCCTTGATCGGTAGTGAAGGCGGTGGGGTCTACTCCGATGATGCAGTCCATGTCAAAGGCAGCGGTGGGGCATGGTCTGTGGCAAGTGGTTTTTTCAGCAACACCGACCTGGCGTGTGATGGGTCTGCGGGCAGTACGGGGTTTTCTGCTGGGCACGCCATGCAGGCCATGATGGTTGACGATTACCTCTTCAACGGGAAATATCTGTCCAGGCATGCGATGGAAGGCCATCCGGAAATAAACCGGATGGAGACTGACCTGGATATGGGCGGCCATGACATCTTAAATGCGGGTGCCTTATCTGCCCATGGGACGGTTTTCATGGATTCGATGGCGGCAGATGGCAGGCTCGCTGTCGGTGGCTACCTGAACCTCAATGGGGTTGTCACTAAAGGCGGCAGGTGCGATACGGATGGGTTGATTGCCCGTGATGCTGACGGCAGCCTGATATCGTGCCAGGACGGCAACTGGAGACAAGCTGGCGGCGGCTCCCAAGGGGAAATTGCGCTATTTAACCTGCAGACGTGCCCACCCGGATGGGTTGCCGCCAATGGGGAAAAAGGGACACCGGATCTGAGGGGGCTTTTTATCCGTGGGCTGGACAATGGCAGGGGACTGGATGTCGGCCGCCAACTGGCATCACTCCAGGATGACACCATCATGAATATGACGGGTTCTTTCCATGCCGTGGCATTAGGTCGCAAGGCATGGGGAGATGGGGCCTTTTCTGCGGATTCAGGCGACTGGAATGGGACGAAGTATGACTCAGGCTCTTCTTCTGTCGGTTTCACGTTCGATGCATCCCGGGTTGTGCCGACTGCCGAGGAAAACCGTCCCCGCAATATCGCATTGACCGCCTGCCAGAAACAATAGGGGGAAGAGGATGTCCAATGTTTTCTTGAGCCTGCGCCAAAGCCGTGGTTTTACCCTGTTTGAATGCATCCTCTGCGCGGCAATCCTAGGGATTGGGACGTTGATCCTGGCTGATGCCGTAAGCCAAGAGGGGCATGTCCGCAAAGAGCGGCTTGCGGCAGAACATATGCGGATCTTTTCCTCGGCAATGCGGGGGTATATCCGTGCAAATGCCGAAAGCCTGTTAAAAGACGCGGATGGGCAAACCCCGATTCTGGTCAACGCATCAACGTTGACGGATGCCGGTTTTTTGCCATCCGCATTCAGCGCTCAGAACCTCTATGGGCAATCTGTCTGTGGGCTTCTTTTGAAAAGTCCCTCCACTCAGGTCAATGCTTTAAATGCCCTGGTGGTCTCAGAAGGGGGAACTGCATTGTCCGATGGGGAACTCGCGTCTGTCGTGACGTTAATCGGTGGCGAAGGCGGTGGGATCTTTTCAGGGGATGCCAATACCATCCGTGGGTCGGTCGGGGGCTGGTCTATGGAGCCTGGGAACTTTGCTGGGCTAAATGACCAGGGGCAGACCTGTTCAGGGACCGCCGGGAACATCGCCTTCAGTGCGGGGCATTTCTATCAGGCATTGTGGCTTAATGACCATACCGATGGCGCAAAGCTTTTATCCAGGACAGGAAATCCAGATGAACCGGAAGCCAACCGGATGGAAACCAACCTGGACATGAATGGCCATTCCATCCTGAACGTGCTGGACGTTGATCTGAAAGGATTGGTTACGGCAGGTGCCATTGCCACAACGGGTGACTTACAGGTCAATGAAGCGTTGCAGCTCGATGGTTCTGCTACGGTTGGCGGGGCGTGTGAAAAGGACGGCCTGCTTGCCCATGATGCCCAAGGGCTTGTGCTTGCCTGCAAGGAGGGGACGTGGCAGACACCCGGGACACCTGCCAAGAAAATCGGTTACTTCAATGCCAGTGAATGTCCCGTCGGATGGAAGGCTTCAGACGGGACGGCAGGGACGTTGGATTTGCGCGGTGTCTTTGTCCGGGGGCTGGATAACGGCCGGGGGATTGATACTGGGCGTGTTTTAGGAACCTACCAGGCAGATGCGATCCGCAACATTGAAGGGACATATACGGTTGCACGGGGACCTTACTATAACGGACGGCAGGAAGAAGGGGTGCTTTATGCCACCGATGATGGGTATGGCGGCGGAGGCAAATTGAAGCGCTGGGATGGCGACGGGATGTTTTTTGATGCGTCCCGCGTCGTACCGACATCGGAAGAGTTCCGGCCTAAAAATATCGCGCTTTTAGCGTGTGAGAAGGAGTGATGGTAATGGGAATCCTTTTTCGCAGGCGAAACCAGAAGGGCATCACCCTGTTGGAAACATTGCTGGTCATCGGCATTGCTGCACTGGTAACCGCCATCATTTTAGGGAGCCTCACCCTGTCTTTGGGTGCCCAAAAGAGCCGGTTGGCGGCTGGGCATATGATGGCGTTTTCTGCGGCGATGAAGCGCTATATCGGGATCTATTCGGGGCGCATTGCTTTAGCCTTGACGTCTTCGCAGCCTTTTTTGGTGACACGGGATATGCTGGTGGGTGAAGGCTTGTTGCCGGCAAACTTTACGCTCAAAAACGCCTATTCCCAAGCAGTCTGCGGGGTGGTGGTGCGCTCTGATGAGAATAACCTGCATGCCTTCGCCCTCTCAGAAGGCGGTCGGGTTTTGGAAGACCACGACTTGGCGGCTATTGTCAGCTTGATCGGTGGGGAAGGCGCTGCCTTGTATGCAGGGAGTGCCGGTACTGTCAGGGGCAGCGGCGGTTCCTGGCAAATGGCTGCCAACCAGATGACGGCAGCCAACCAGTTGGGGTTAAACTGCGCCGGAGAAGCGGGGACAATTGCGGCTCAAGCTGGGCATTTTGCCCAGAAAATAGCCCTTGATGCCGGGTTGTATGCGGATGCTTACCTCTCACGCAATGGCGTGGACGGCCATGAAGAAGCCAACCGGATGGAGACCGACCTTGACATGGGCAACCATTCAATCGTCAATGTCGGCAACCTCCTGGTCACCGGTACCTTGAGTGCCAACGAGATTGTGGCGACCGGAAGGCTAACAGGCGGTGAATACCTGGAAGTCGATGGCTTGGCCACAAGAGGCGCAGCTTGCAGTTCAAAAGGGCTTATCGGGATCGACAATGCCGGAGACCTCATGATGTGCCAGAATGGCCGGTGGGGCGACTTGGGCGCCGTTCCGTCTGGTATGGTCTCGTTCTTCAATCAGGCATCGTGTCCTGCTGGGTGGGTTGAAGCAGACGGCCAGAACAATACCCGCGATATGCGCGCCATGTTTGCAAGGAGCAGGGATTTTGGCCGTGGTATGGATGCGGATGGGGATAGGGTACCCGGTTCATACCAGGGCGACGCGATCAGGAATATTGAGGGGCGGTGGAGCCCGGGGGAGCATGGGGGCCGTAGTGGTAAGGGGTATACGGTGACAGGGGCCATGAGAGCCATGGTGGGCGGTGACCCAACTGAAAAGTCAGGGGGTGGACCGGGTGCCAAGATCCATTTTGATGCGTCCCGCCAGGTCAACACGGCGTCGGATAACCGGCCAAAGAATGTGGCGATGTTGGCGTGCCAGAAGTTGTGACAGGCAATTATTCCAAAGTCATCTGTTGAGGGTCTTGAGACTGATGATTGCCCAAGTCGGCTTTCCTTTCCAGGTATGCGGTTTGGCAAGTGCTGTGAATGATCCAAGTATGTCAGAAGGTTCATCTGCGTTGTACAGATAACCTTTCATCTGGATATTCCCATCTGGCAGCTTCTTTGCTTTTGTCACCTTTGCATAATAAACCGCTTCGCCGTCAGCAGCATTGAAATAATAACGGACGCCATCAGAATAATATTCGAAAGAGCATTGCGGACAATCCGACAGCTCTTCTTTACCGCGGTAGACACTCGGCAGGCTCTTCAGGTCATAGTCGAAATAACGTTTCAGGGCTTCCTTTACATAAGTACCATCAATCGATGCATCACCATATTTGCTGTTCGCAGGCTTTATTACCCGAGGGAAATTGTTCACACAATGATGCCAGATACCGAAACGGATCATCTCACGCGGATGGTTGGGGTCTAACACTTTTTCCGCCGTAAAATCATACATCCTGACTTCTGTGAAGTTCGACAGGAATGTACTCATCTTCTTCATCTGGGCAGCAGAAAAATCACCTGCAAGGGACGGCAGCGCCATCAGTAATGAGAAGAATGCCGCAGCAAAGAACGAGAACATTTTTTTCATCAAGCGTTTCAGGTACTTGTCGTTTTCCATGGGAAGCCTCCTGCGCAATTCTGATAAAAACATAGCAAAACCCGACAAATTTTGCATTCAAAACCCGACAGATTTTAACTTTTCATCCCGACAAATTAGGCTTTTCAGATAATACAAATTTGGACATCTGGCGAAAAAGGGCAGAATGCCCCGACTTTTCGACCGATTGGCCTCATGGATGGCTGGTAAAGTTGGCGGCATGAAGATATTGAAGAAACTGTTTGCCGCCATCTGCCTTAGCATCCCATGCCTTGCGATAGCTGACTGCTTTGATGATGCGGGGGTCAGGTATCAGGTGAACCCATGGATACTGCGTGGCATTGCGCATGTGGAATCGGGTTTCAATCCGAAAGCTGTGAACCACAACAGGAACGGTTCCTATGACCTGGGGATGATGCAGACGAACACGATCCATCTGCGTCGTTTAGCACGTTACGGGATTTCGCGGGACCATCTCTTCAATGCCTGCAACAGCATCCACGTTGCGGCTTGGATGGTCCGCGAAAAGATGAACCTGCATGGGAACACTTGGAAGGCGGTAGGGGCATACCATTCAGAAACCCCGTTTTACCGGGACCGTTATGCCGCCAAAGTGCGGGGTGCTATTGTCCGGTGGTCGAAGTTTTATCAGATTAACTGAATGGGATGGTCGTGCAACCGGTTGGACTGCACTTTGCTTGAGATGGATGGTCAACCGGTTGAAACACCTGATGAGTAAATATGGCGCAATCTGGTCTCCGTCTTATTTTGCAGCATCCGCTGGGGTGTTACGGTGGATGTCCTGAAACGTTATATTTAAGAACAGAACACTCCTGAATGATTGTCGCATTCATTCTCGACCGTATTGGTCGAGGGTTTCTGCGACTTTTAGGCTAGAATAAGAAGATATGCAATCATACAATATTCTAAATATAGCGCTATTTAGTATATGGGGAGGGGGGGACATTCCATGAAAAAATCATTCAAAATAACAAAGAGAACTCTTGCAACTGCTGTTATGCCCGCTCTGCTTTCCTTCGGTGTGATGGGAACCAGTTTTGCTGCCGCGGTAGAAGGTATCAAATATGACGCCGGAACACTAACGCCTGATTCAGACGGTTATATTGCAGTCTCTGCCATTATGACTGCGGGTGGTATTAGCAGTTACCTTCTCAAATCCGATTTCACTGAATTCAAAGAAATTACAGAGGCAGAATTGGTGGACTTAAGCAAGGATATTATATTACTCGGGGCTGACATATCCGGCTTTAATGAATACAAAACAGCAACTGCTGGTGAGATTAGCGCGTTAGATGGCCGCGTATCAGCAGCTGAGACCGGTCTCACGACTGCTGTGACCGATATTACCGATTTAAAAAGCGGCAAGCTTGACAAATCCGACTTTAATGAATACAAAACAGCAACTGCTGGTGAGATTAGCGCGTTAAATGGCCGCGTATCAGCTGGTGAAGCTGCTATTAAAACGATAAACGAGGAAGTAATACCAAGTATTAATAATGACATCAGTGACCTGCAAAGCAACAAGCTGGACAAAGCCGAATTTAATACATACAAAGGAGAGACTTCTGCAACCCTTGATACGATGGCGAGCACTGTTAATAGCTTGACACACCTGACTGCTGGATTCCCTGAAGGTGAAACCATTAAAGAATACATCGATGGGGCCGATACCAATACGACCTATATGTTTGATACAGCAGGACGTGGAACAGATGAAAAGGAAAATGTCGTCTCCCATCTGACCTACACCTCAAAAGAAAAAGGTGAGACGGAATCTGTCCCGACCCAAATTTTCACCGACACCGACACCAAGTACACGCTGTCCCAGGCAACGTCTGGCAACCAGACCACGATTTCCTTAAAAGGCAATGATGGCAGTGAAGCGCAGACTGCGACGATAGCAGGGGACAAGGGTATCAAGATTACTGGCGATGACAAGAAGGCGACCATCGCCCTCGACACAGATTACCTGAAAGGGGAAATCGATACCAATACGACTTATACAGTCGAAGAAGCGGCAGGTACAGGTAATGTTGTCAAAACCTACACCCTTAAGGCATCCGACAATTCGTCGACTGGCACAACAATCGTTGATACTGATACCACTTACACAGCAGGAGCCAATGTCAGCATCAATGCAGGCAACCAGATCAGTGCCGCCGATTCAAAGATAACTGGTATCAAGCAGGAACATGACGACGCTTCAGGCAGTAACAGCTATACCATCCAATATACGACGGATACAGTCAAGGATGGGGCTGTCCAGACGGAAGAAAAATCCTACGTCATTATCGACAGGGACACCACTTACACCGCAGGAACCAATGTCGGCATCAATGCGGACAACCAGGTCAGTGCCGCCGATTCAAAGATAACCGGCATCACGAAGGCTCATGACGGCGCTTCAGGTAGCGACAGCTATACCATCCAATATACGACGGATACGGTCAAGGATGGGGCGGTCCAGACGGAAGAGAAATCCTACGTCATTACCGACAGGGACACCACCTATACGGCTGGCGAGAATATCCAGATCAGTTCGGACAACGTGATCAGTGCCACCGACACGAACACGCACGCTTCTGTCTCTGATGACGGCAACGGTTATGTCAGCGTGACGAAAACGAGCGAAGCTACAGCGACAGCAGGTCCTGCCTACCAGGTTTCCATGAGTGATGATGCGAAAACCGCCATTGGGAATGCCAATACCTATCTCGACAGCAATGGTTTCAGTGCCGGCGGTGGGAAGGTGACCGTCACTAAAGACGGCTTTGCAGTCCAAGGCGGGCCTTCGATGACGGCTGATGGCATCGATGCAGGTAACCAAGTCATTTCCAATGTTAAAGACGGTAAGGTCGAGAAAGGCAGCAAGGAAGCCGTCACGGGCGGACAGCTCTATGACATCCAGCAGCAGAACAGTTCCCAGGATGACGCACTGAAAAAACTCGCCCACCGTGACGCCCAGTTGGAACGCAAGATCTACCGTGCCGGCGCGCACGCTGCAGCGATTGCCGCCTTACATCCATTGGACTATGACGAAGACCATAAGTTCACGGCAGCAGCCGGTGTCGGCCAGTACCATGGTTCCAGTGCCATG
>JAEEYE010000012.1 GCA_016291665.1 Oxalobacter sp.
AGTCTTCAAGCCATAAGATGGCATCCAGGTCGAGGTGGTTGGTCGGTTCATCGAGTACAAGCAGCTCAGACGGGCAGATCAGTGCTTGTGCGAGGTTTAGGCGCATCCGCCAGCCACCTGAAAAACTCGCAACAGGTTGGGCCATCTCTTCGCGGGAAAAACCAAGGCCGGTTAAGAGTTGCTCTGCGCGTGACTGGACGGTATAGGCGTTTGCATCGGCTAGCGCCGTATGGAGTTCGGCAATCTTGATACCTGATGCAGCATCCTGTGGTTTGGCTTCCAGCTCTGCAAGTTCAGCTTGCAGTTTCCTCAGGTGTATGTCGCCATCGATTGTGTATTCCAGTGCAGAGCGGTTTAATGCCGGTGTTTCCTGCGCGACATGGGCGATGCGCCACGATGCCGGAAAATCCACGTCCCCTTTGTCTGGATGGATTTCGCCTTGCAGTAGGGCAAAAAGGCTCGATTTGCCCGCTCCGTTGGGCCCCACCAGCCCGACTTTTTCACCGGGATTGATGACGGCATCGGCCTCATCGAACAAGACTTTCGTTCCCCGCATCAGGGAAAGGTGCGAGATCCGGATCATGCGGCATCAAGCCCTTTAAGCTGCTCGGCAGTCAAGAGGAAGACGCGGTCGTCACCGCCGGACGTGGTGATCCAGGTGAGTTCGAGTTCCGGGAAGGCGGCAATCGCGTGTTCGGCTTCGTTACCGATTTCAACAATCAGGAGCCCATCATCGGTCAGTCGCTTGCCGGCTGTCTTGACGATACGGCGGACGGTGTCCATGCCATCGACGCCGCCAGCTAAGGCCATCGAAGGTTCTGCCTTATATTCCAAGGGGAGGCGTCCCATTGAATCCTGGTTGACGTAAGGGGGATTGGCGACAATCAGCTGGTAGCGTTTTTCTGGGATGCCGTCGTATAAGTCGGCATGGTACAGCTGGATCCGGTCGTCAAAGCTATAGTTCGTAATATTGGTCTGCGCAATCGAAAGGGCAGCAGGTGAGAGTTCTACCGCATCGACATGTGCATTAGGGAACTGGTCTGCCATCATGATGGCTAAGCACCCCGATCCTGTGCACAGTTCCAGGATGTCTTCAATCCCATCGGGATCAGCTACCCAGGGGGCAAACTGTTCGACAATGAGTTCTGCCAGGAAAGACCGCGGGATAATTACTCCCCGGTCGACATAAAAAGAATAGCCCTGAAGCCATGCTTCATGTGTCAGGTAGGCGGCCGGCACACGTTCGGTTACGCGCTGCTCGATGATGTCCATGACATCTGCCACTTCCTCAGGTAAAAGCTTTGCATCCAAGAAGGGTTCCAGGCGGTCTAAAGGGAGCGATAACGTATGCAGGATCAGGTAGGCTGCTTCATCATAGGCATTGTCTGTTCCGTGGCCAAAGAAGAGTTTTTCTTTGTTGAATCGGGTGACAGCGTAGCGTAAAAGGTCCCTGACGGTAGAGAAGGGCGTGACCGTTGTCGAATCTTGCATAAGCATGGCTTTTCCTTTGACAATCATGCGCAAACAAAGAAAGCATTTTAGCCTATTCCCAGGGCAAGATGTGACTGCGTGGCAGGGAATTGGAAATCAGAAAAGCCAGCAGGGGAACCACGCTGCTGGCTTTGGTGGGAACTGTTTTTGGACGATTAGAGCATCGTTGCCCTTAAAACATCACCGGACAATGGTGAGAGGTAGGCTGGTGCAATGTCAAAGACCGTCTTACAACCGGAGACGCCTTCCTTGTTCAGGCGGGCAATGGCACGGGCGTAAGCGACGAGCACATTGGCGGTGAATTCAGGGTTGGAATCCAGTTTCAGGCTGTATTCGATGATATGGGTGTTTTCACCATTGGCACCGGTAGTCCCAGCACGGAAGACAAAACCGCCATGTGGAAGGCCGCCGTGGTCGCGGTTCAATTCTTCCTGGGAAATGAAGTTGACCGTGGTGTCGTAGTCCGAGAAATAGTTTGGCATCGTCTTGATGGCTGTTTCAACGGCTACGGCATCAGCCCCTTCTTCCAGAACGACATAGCACAGGCGGGTGTGCTTCTGGCGGGTTGAAAGTTCTGGGTTGGAGCCGGAACGGACGGATTCCAGTGCGCTTTCGATTGGGCAGGTGTACTGCCTTGCATCCTTGACGCCTTTTACGCGGCGGATTGCATCCGAATGGCCCTGGCTGACACCTTTCCCCCAAAAGGTGTAGTCATTGCCCTTCGGCAGGATGGCGTTGGCATACAGGCGGTTCAAGGAGAACATGCCTGGATCCCAGCCTGCAGAAATCAAAGCGACCTTGCCGGCTGCTTTGGCGCTGGCGTCAACATTGCTGAAGTGTTCAGGAATCTTGGCGTGTGTGTCGAAGCTGTCGACCACATTGAAGGTCTTCGCATATTCCGGTGTCTGGGTTGGCAGGTCGGTTGCGCTGCCGCCGCACAGGATCATGACGTCGATTTTGTCGGCATAGGAAGCCACGTCTTTGATGTTCACGACCGGTACGCCCTTGGTGAGCAGTTGGAGTGAAGAAGGATCACGCCGTGTAAAGACGGCAGCCAGTTCCATGTCTTCTGCATCGTTGACGGCGCATTCGACACCCCTACCCAGGTTGCCGTAGCCCAAGATGCCAATTCTGGTAGTCATTTTAAATTCCCCATTTACAGATAATTACGTAATTAAAAGCGCCCCCCATAGGCGCACCATCTGGCAGTGAGGAATTTATCACCGTTTGCGGGTCGAGTCTATCCTTTTTGGGGAATGCACCGTGCGGGTGCGCTGGTGCACCAAGGATTCGCCTATTGGGTATGCTTTGTATCATGGAAATGGTTGCGAATGGTTGCCACATCGGGTAATTGGTCTTGTACGTCCTACCAGGTTGCTGCAGGTATCCGCTATACTTTCGGTCAGCAAGTGTGGAGCAGTCCTGTATTTGTAAACTGCAAAAGGTAAGGTAGGAACCATGTTTAAGAAAATGTTAATGGCTGCGCTGATTACAGCAGTAGCCGTATCGGCCCAGGCGGGTGATATTGCCACCGTCAATGGTAAAGGTATCCCAGAACAGATCCTCAATGACGCTGTCAAGGCAGTTGCTACCAAAGGAATAAAGGACACCCCAGAGCTTCGTGCACAGTTGAAGCAGACCCTGATTCTCAACGAAGTCCTTTTCCAGGAAGCCAAGGATAAGAACTTGGATGACACGGATGACATCAAAAAGCAACTCGACGTCATGCGCCGGGCTCTTGCTGTCCGGGCATTGCGGGCAAAATACATCAAGGACAACCCGGTTACAGAAAGCGATGTAAAGAATGCCTATGACATTTATGTCAAGGCCAACACGGGGCGCCAGTACTGGTTGAAGCACATTGTTGTTAAGACGGAGCCAGAAGCCCAAGCCGTTTTGGCACGTCTTAAAAAGGGTGAAAGCTTTGAAGACATCGCCAATGAAAAGAACTTTGACGCCACTAAGGGTAGGGGCGGTGACTTGGGCTGGCAACATCCCAGTACCCTGATCAAGCCGGTTGTTGATGCGATGGAAGCGATGAAGATCGGCCAGACCTCAGCTGCACCTGTCCAAGGCAATGGGGGCTACCACATCCTCAGGCTTGTCAATATCCGACGCGCAAAAGCTGAGCCTTATGACAAGGTCAAGGACACCATTAAGCGTAACCTGGAAGCCCGGAAATGGAACAGTTATGTAGCCGGTCTTGTTAAGAAGGCGAATATCAGCCAATAGGGCTTAATTAGACAACAACCCAAAAACCGATGTCCTCTGTCAAGGACATCGGTTTTGGTTTTAAGCTTAACTGCAGATGCTGTCGTCTTTGACGCAGTCGACGAAGTACTTGAATTGGCCGTCATCCTGTTCAACGCGGATCAAGCCGTGGACATCGGTTTCAAAGCCCGGGAAGCGGCGGTTGAAGTCGCGGGCAAAGCGCAGGTAATCGACAATCGTCTTGTTGAACCGTTCGCCAGGAATCAACAGTGGGATGCCCGGTGGGTAAGGGGTCAACAGGATTGACGTGACGCGGCCTTCCAGTTGATCAATCGCTACCCGTTCGACTTCACGATGCACGAGCTTCGCATAGGCATCGGACGGCTTCATCGCAGGAACCATATCCGAGAGGTACATTTCAGTCGTCAGGCGGGCGACGTCGTTCTTGCGGTAGAAGTCATGGATCTGCTGGCACAGGTCTTTTAGACCCATATGTTCATAGCGTGGGTGCGTTGCCGCAAATTCTGGTAGGACGCGCCAAATCGGCTGGTTCTTGTCGTAGTCGTCCTTGAATTGCTGGAGTGATGCGACCAACGTGTTCCAGCGGCCTTTGGTAATGCCGATCGTGAACATGATGAAGAAACTGTAGAGACCGCATTTTTCAACGATGATGCCGTCTTCTGCCAGGAAGGTCTTCACGATTGAAGCCGGGATACCGGTTTCTTCAAATTCCCCGGTTAAGGAAAGCCCAGGGGTGATGACCGTTGCCTTGATTGGGTCGAGCATATTGAAGTTCGGTGCGATTTCACCGAAACCGTGCCAGTTGTCTTCAGCCCTTAAAATCCAGTCACTGCGCTCACCGATGCCTTCTTCAGCAAATTCTTCTGGTCCCCAGACTTGGAACCACCAGTCATCTGCAAACTCATTGTCGATTTTTTTCATCGCGCGGCGGAAATCCAGTGCCTCTAGGATGGATTCTTCAACCAATGCGTTTCCTCCTGGGGGTTCCATCATGGCCGCGGCAACGTCACAGGATGCGATGATTGCGTACTGGGGGGACGTGGATGTGTGCATCAGGAACGACTCATTGAAGGAATTCTGGTCGAGTTTGACTTCTTCAGACTCCTTGACCAGGATCTGTGAGGCTTGGGAGAGGCCAGCCAACAGTTTGTGGGTCGATTGGGTCGAGAAAATCAGTGACTTTTTAGCCCTGGCACCGCGTTCACTGATTGCGTGCATGTCGTGGTAAAAGTCATGGAAGCATGCATGGGGCAGCCATGCCTCATCAAAGTGCAGTGCATCAATCTTGCCGTCCAACATGTCCTTGATGGTTTCATCGTTGTAGACGATGCCATCGTAAGTGGACTGGGTGATGGTCAGGATCCTGGGCTTCTTGTTGCGTGCCAGTTTGGCGAATGGGTTCGCATCAATCTTTTCCTGGATGGACGTAAAGTCAAATTCAGACTTGGGGATTGGACCGATGATGCCGTAGTGGTTGCGGGTTGGCATCAAAAAGACAGGGATTGCGCCGGTCATGATGATGGCATGCAGGATCGACTTGTGGCAGTTACGGTCAACGACCACGATGTCGTTGTCGGCAATCATTGAATGCCAGACGATTTTGTTCGACGTGGAAGTACCGTTCGTCACGAAGTAGCAGTGGTCGGCATTGAAAATCCGGGCGGCGTTGAGTTCGCTTTTTGCGACAGGACCCGTGTGGTCTAAGAGCTGGCCCAATTCTTCCACAGCGTTGCAGACGTCGGCACGCAGCATGTTTTCACCGAAGAACTGGTGGAACATCTGGCCGATCGGGGATTTCAGGAAGGCCACACCGCCAGAGTGGCCCGGGCAGTGCCAGGAGTACGAGCCGTCTTGTGCGTATTGCATCAAGGCCCTGAAAAACGGGGGCGCCAGGCCATCCAGGTAAGTCCTTGCTTCACGGATGATGTGCCGTGCAACGAATTCCGGCGTGTCTTCAAACATATGGATGAAGCCGTGCAACTCGCGGAGCAAATCGTTCGGAATATGGCGCGACGTGCGGGTTTCACCATAGAGATAGATTGGGATGTCGGCGTTCTTAGCCCGGATTTCCGTCACAAAAGACCGCAGTGGGCTTAGGGCCTGGTCGACTTCGGCTTCAGAGCCTTCTCCGAACTCCTCATCGTCAATTGAGAGGACGAAAGCGGAAGCACGAGACTGTTGCTGTGCAAACTGGGAGAGGTCACCGTAACTGGTCACCCCCAGCACTTCCATGCCTTCATTTTCAATGGCCTGGGCAAGGGCCCGGATGCCTAAGCCGGACGAGTTTTCAGAACGGTAGTCTTCGTCGATGATGACGATGGGGAAGCGGAATTTCATGCTGGAAATCCTCCGTTGGAACCAAGGGAAATGGAAAGCCGGATTATCCCGGATGCTGGGAGAATTATACGTTGTTATCGGCTGCGTGAAGTCGTCAGTTTGCAGGTAGATATGGGGTAATCACACGAATACAACATTTCGCCTGCAAAGGGGTGTTTCCAGGTACACAAGAAGCCAAAATATAACGTTAAAACCGGTGTTGGATGCCGATATTGAACTGGTTGATGTTGCCATCTTCGGGTTGGACTGCGTTCTTGCCATCGTTGGCAGTGCCGTATTCGGTATGTGTAATCGCGCCATAGAGGGATGTCGTTTCAGACATCTGGTGGGAATAGCCGAAGGTGATTGATCTGAGCTCATCGGGTGAACCATCTGCTGTATCCGTATCCCGCATACGGGTGTAGTCGACGGAGGTCATGAAGGTGCTGTTGCCTTTTGAGTAACCCATGCCGGCAGAGAAGGTGTCCCGGTCCATCGGGGACTCAATATAGCGGTTCTGGTCTAAGCCGAAAGACCGTTTGCCCGAGAGGATATCGCGCGTCGTTTCCATCGAGCGGTCGTTTACCCGCTGGTAGGAGAGCTTGAAACTGGCAGGACCCACGGCATAAAAGCCAGGGATTGGTGAGGTGGCTTCAGGCTCCGCTTCACTGTCAATGACGGGTGTGGTGGTGGGTACAGACGACGTAACAGCAGGATTCCCCGCATCTACGGGTACCGGTTTTGTTTTGGGTGCCGGGAGCGTCTTGTCGATTGGAATCTTGTCTGTTTCCTTTGGTAGGACTTCAGTGTATTCGTGTCCTGAAGGGGAGCGGTGCCGCCAGTCGGTACTCTCAGGCGGCTCGGGTAACGGATGGTATGGGGCGTTTTTTTTCGCTTTCAGTTTGGGCAGGTGTAAGCCTTTGCGCTTGCCGAACGCATACGCATCATTGATGGGCGGCAGGCAGAGGATTAGGCCAACGACTGCGAATGAAACGGTTGTCAGCTGGCCGCCGAACTGGCTTATAAGGCGGTTATTTTTCCGTTCAGAAAGTGACATTGCCGTTTCTGCGCGTAATCTTG
Organism: Oxalobacter sp.; assembly: GCA_016291665.1. GTDB lineage: Bacteria > Pseudomonadota > Gammaproteobacteria > Burkholderiales > Burkholderiaceae_D > Oxalobacter. Next base: position 7,120 of record JAEEYE010000012.1, read on the forward strand.
CGGCAGAATTTCTTCCAGTGCCGTGTGGTCTTTTGGTGGCAGATGTTCCTGAACCAGCGGGAAAGCGGAATCAGTTCGGTGGCACCCAAACCGTCCAAGATGACAAGCCGCATCCCGTCAGGCGTATATTGGATGACGACATTGGAAATCTGCAGGTCGCACAGCACAATATCCCATTTCATCAGGTAGTCTTTGAGTTTTGCCAAAGCGCGGTGCAGTTCTGCGATTTCTTCTTCGGTGGGTTTACTATCCAGGAATTCACGCAACCGCTGCGCCGGTTCGGTTGACCCCGGTGTTGTCGGAATCATTTCCTGGATGATGCCGATGATACCGTCTTTTTTGAAGCTGCCATAGTAGAGTGGGATATGGTCAAATGGCACCTTGTTCTTGATCAGGTGCTGGAAGTACTCGATCTCACGCAGGGTCTGTTTGGCGTTTTCAATAGGGCTGACCTTGACGACGCGCATTGGATTGTCAGGATCCTGGTAGCATGAGCGTTCAGAGCCTTGGCCGATTTTCGGCCAGTTGGAAAAATCTATGTCAGCCATTAAAACATCCTGTCCACTATATTGGGGACTCAATCAACCTGAAAGCACTAGGATAATCCATTGTGGCATTATCTGGCAATCACATGCACTCATCACTGCGGTTGTTTTGGGTAGGTGCCTTTTCCTGGGTGGGCACCTTACGCAGTGGGAATGATGGGATCAGGTTGATGAAGAAGGAGGAAGCCACACCAATCAACGTATCAACGATGCGGTCCATCGCGAATTCGGTAATGCTTACATCTCCGCCATGGGTGATTGTCACGCTTAAGAAGGCAATGCAGGTGATGTTCGTGAGCGTGCTTTTCTTGAGGAAGTCGATGAAGACACGGGTGCCGGGGAAGAGGTTGGTCTCATCCCAGCCGATTGGGATCCTGACCTTGCGGATGACGTTGGCAATATACATCAACGGGATGATGCAAAGCGTAATCAACGCATAACGTAGGATCGGGCGGCTTAACACATAGTAGTTGTGTGTCAGGTAGAGGATACCCATGCCGGTGAACCCGCCAAAAAGCGTACCCACAGTGCGGTTCAGACCCACGCGGACTGTACTTTTGATTTCTGACTGGAGACAGATGACTGCGGCAATCCCCGCGTAGAAGGGGATTCCCGTCCCGATATCAAAGTACTCATACAGCAGGCAACAGACGAAGACAGCCAAGGTTGCCCGGATGATGACCCTGCCCATGACCCCAGAAAACCAATGTATAAAATGTAATGATATTCGGTCAAGGGCAGGTGTTGCATTGACCTATGTTTTGTTTTCTGGGTGTTGGAGTATCTGGATTGCCGATGGCCTTGATTTATGTCAAGGCCATGTGTCAGTCAACAACCTGGTAGGGATCCTTAAAGCCGAGCCGGCCAAGGATTTTTGTTTCTAGCGCTTCCATTTCTTCGGCTTCTGTATTGTCGATATGGTCGTAACCCTGTGCATGGAGTGTCCCATGGACGACCAAGTGCGCTGCATGTTCGATTACGGTTTTTTCTTGTTCAGCCGCTTCCTTTTCTAGGACATCAGTGCAAAGGACGATGTCGGCATAAGCGGTCTGTTGCGTATTTTGGGAACCGTCTGGTGTGAAATCATCCTCATAGGGGAATGTGAGGACGTTTGTCGCATAGTCTTTCCCGCGGTAGGTGCTGTTCAGTTCCTGTCCTTCGGTCGCATCGACAAACCGCAAAGTAATCTGAGCGGGCATCTCGAGGGCAGACTGTACCCAGCGCCGGAGCCGCCAGCGCGGCAGGATGTCTTTAAGCCGGCTGTCGGCATACTGTACAGAAAGCGATAGTTTTTGTTTTTCCATCATGACCCCCGCCTATTCGGTATCTGGATTGGGTTTGGCATCTGCATCACGCGTTATGCGCTTTGGGTTGCCTTTGTATTCCGCACTTTTTTCGCGAGCGTTTTCATAGGCGTCGACAATCCGGGCGACCAATGGATGGCGCACGACATCGGCACTGGTGAAATGGGTAAAGGCAATCCCGCGGACGTCTTTTAAGATGCCCATTGCATCGACTAAGCCGCTCTTTTGGTTGTGCTGCAGGTCAATTTGGGTGACATCCCCGGTTACCACCGCACGGCTGCCAAAGCCGATACGGGTCAAGAACATCTTCATCTGTTCGGGTGTCGTGTTCTGTGCTTCGTCTAGGATGATGAACGCGTGGTTCAACGTCCGGCCACGCATGTAAGCGAGCGGAGCGATTTCAATCGTCTGTTTTTCAAAGCATTTCTGGACACGCTCAAACCCCAACAGGTCATAGAGGGCGTCGTAAAGTGGCCTCAGGTACGGATCGACTTTCTGTGCCAGATCCCCTGGCAGGAAACCCAGCCGCTCACCGGCTTCAACTGCTGGGCGTGTCAGGATGATACGTTGCACCGCATCGCGTTCCATCGCATCAACTGCACAGGCAACGGCAAGGTATGTTTTACCGGTACCCGCAGGGCCAATACCAAATGTGATGTCATGTTCTAGGATGGCTTTCAGATATCCGACCTGACGGGGTGTCCTGCCTTTTAGGTCTGAGCGCCTCGTCTTTAGGATAGGACTTGTCATTTCAGCCTGTACGAGTTCAGACGCTGCCATACCGGCTGCCAAGTGTTTGGTCATCGCACGGTGTTCAACCAGCGCGAGCTGGATATCGTTTAGCTGGACGGGTTTCGTAGCAGCTGCATAAAAGTCTTCCAGGATTTGTTGGGCTGTGCTGGCGTTTTTACCCTTGATGATGAAACTGCCACCACGGCGTGTGATGTCCACATCGAGTGCTGATGAAATCTGGCGCAGGTTTTCATCAAGTGGCCCCAAAAGGTTTAAGAGCCGCTCATTGTCAGGGGGCTCTGGTGTGTAATGGATCCGGTCGGGATTGTCTTGGAATGCGTTTGTCACCGTTTTCCTTTCAGTGGTTGGTCGTGGCTAGCGTATGGTTCCGTCTGCAAATTCCCCACGCAACGAAAAGTTTGCCGCTTCTGTAATCTTGACGTTCCTGATTTGGCCGATCAGGCTTTCCGGGTTTCCGGTTACGGGAATGTGGACAACCTTGTTGTTGTCGGTCTTACCCTGTACGGACTGGCTGTTTCGGTGGGATACCTGTTCAATCAGAACCGGCTGGATGGTGCCTACCATCATCTGGTTGTAGTGGCGCGTGTTTTCGTCAATCTTGGCCTGTAAGATGGCAAGCCGCTCTTTCCTCACATCCAAGGGTGTGTCAATCGGTAGCGACGCAGCCGGTGTGCCAGGGCGTGGGCTGTAGAGGAAGCTGAAACTGTTGTCAAAGCCGACGTCTTCAATCAATTGCATCAGCTTGTTGAAGTCGTCATCCGTCTCACCAGGGAATCCCACGATAAAGTCACTTGAGACCAGAAGATCAGGGCGGATGGCTTTCAGACGCCTGATGATCGACTTGTACTCCAAGGCTGTATAGCCACGCTTCATGGCTGCCAGGATTTTGTCAGAGCCGTGCTGTGCCGGCAGGTAAAGGTGGCTCACGAGCTTAGGGATGCGTGAATAAGCGTCAATCAACCGGCTGTTGAATTCACGTGGGTGGCTCGTCACAAAGCGGATACGTTCAATCCCTGGGATTTCAGCGGCATATTCCAAAAGCATCGTGAAGTCAGCGGTTGAACCGTCGTCTAATGCACCACGGTAAGCGTTGACGTTCTGTCCCAAGAGCGTGATTTCCCGGATACCCTGTTCGGCCGCTTCTGCGATTTCGGTTAAGACATCCTCAAAACGGCGGGAGACTTCGGCGCCCCGGGTGTAGGGGACGATGCAGTAGCTGCAGTACTTGCTGCAGCCTTCCATGATCGAGATGTAAGCCGTGACCCCTTCAATCCGGGCAGGGGGCAGGTAGTCGAATTTCTCGATTTCAGGGAAACTGATGTCCACCTGTGGTTCGCCGGTTTTCTCATAGGCATCAAGCATCTGGGGCAGGCGGTGCATGGCCTGCGGCCCCATGACGACGTTCACATAGGGTGCCCGCTTGATGATGGCTTGGCCTTCCTGTGAGGCGACACATCCCGCCACGCCGATGATTACATCCGGTTTGCCTTTTTTGACACGCCTGAAGCGTCCCAGGTCGGAGAAGACTTTTTCTTGGGCCTTTTCACGGACGGAACAGGTGTTGAGCAGGATCAGGTCGGCGTCTTCTGGGCTGTCGGTCAAGACGTAACCACTTTCTGCCTCAAGCAGTGCGGCAATTTTCGATGAATCGTATTCGTTCATCTGGCAGCCGAATGTTTTGATGAATACTTTCTTGGGCATGGTGGCCTGTCCTAATAATGTCTTCAAATCCCAGAATTATACCCTTAGCGCCTTAGGCATTCTGTGAATTACCCACGCATGGAAATGCGCGGGCTTCGCAGGGCCGTAGCCCTGCTTCTAATGGGAACCATGATCCCTTATGGTAATCACGGAATACCATGGGCGTATCCACGACACCCCCATCGACTCCGAGTAGCTCAATGAGCCATTCATTGCCGAGTTCTTTTCTCCCGATGTTCAGCGCGCCGTTGACATCGGCATTTATCAGCCTGCCCTTAGCGGTACGGTACAGTCCCCGCTTGATGCGCCTGCCGCTGTACTGCAATTTCCTGCCAGCTTTGTAGCTGTCTGGCAATGGGTCAAAATCCAGGGCGGAAGCCTTTGATGTATAGCTTTCTTCGTGCTCAATGACCTCTATCCCATGCCGCTCAGCCTTGTACCGCAACTGCTTAATGAAAACATTATGCGGGAGCGATACAAAATTCTGGTTGCTCTGTTTCCCCATGTTGGACTTCTGCTTCCAGCCCGTACTGTGACCGACAACAATGGTGCCCAGCCCGTTGGCAATGCACCAGTTGACCACGAAACGGCTGATTTTGTGCTGGCAGTCCCCAATCTGACGTTCCCGTTTGAAGCCTTTTGCCGCAAAGTGTGCGCCTTTCTTCTTGGAACGCAATACCGCCATGTCCTTGTTGAATTTCTGGTTGATGGATTTCAATGCTCCGCCCTTGACCAGAACGGGTCTTACACCGGGTCTGGTCGCTATGATGGTTGCGAAGTTGTTCACCCCCAGGTCAATGAGACAGGAGTAATTACTGTTGGTTGGTTCTGTTTTTTCCGTTAATTCCTCCCTGTAAACCAGCTCGATGACAAAGGTGTTGCCCATAGGCTTGATCCTTACTTCACTGGCAATGACATCATTTTTCTTAGCGTTGAAAGGTTGGTTCTTGCAACACATGACAGGTAATGGAACAAAGCCAACTTCCTCCCATCCCGTGAGGTACAGCAACCCGTCCTTGATGGAAAAACCGTTGTAACCGACGATGAAATTACGGTATTTCTTGCAGTATCCAGGGAGCCGGGGTTCCCCTGTGTACTTCTCAGGATGCTTCTTGTAGTCCTTTGAACCTTTCAGGAACGATTTGAAGTCTTTGGCGATGACCTGCCCCTGACGCTGTGCGGACGCTGCGGAAGGCATGGCTCGGTAGTCCTTGGCGTAATGTTCCTTTAGATGGGTATCCAGTTCCGTTCGGGTTGGAAGACCTTTACCATCAAAGAAACGCTGGCGCAGATGGTAAGCAGCACAGTTGCCGAGCCGACGCGCAAGACCACACAGGATATGGCAGGCTTTACACCTGATTTTATCCTTTTGGCTGATGATGATGCGTTCTACGCGGCCGCCCATGGCTGTTCTCAATCCCTGTTTTATGTCATCCTGTCACAGCGTATACCCTGTTTTTGTCTATGCAACTCCAAAACAGGGTTTTGTTACAGACTTTTACAATTTTTTTTGCCGCCCTGTATCCCATCCTTGAAAGGACGGGAATTAGGGCGGTCTTCTTAAAAAGTGCCGCAAGGACGTGGTCTAAACCGCGCCCATACCATACGATTTTAGACTGCAAACAGGCATCCAAAGGCAACGGACCTGTGCAGAAACCGGGCTTTTTATTCTTCGTTTTCCTGTGGGCGGTGATGGCGGATCTTGCCAATCTTAAGTACCGCCTGTCCCATCATTACACCGGCTTTCTCAGGGGTTGGCGGCATGGCGGCATCCCATTCCTTTTTCGTCAGGCGCAGCCACCCGGGAATCACATCACGCTCCAGCTGGATCCGTTCATCCAAGATATCGGCAAAAAGGCAGGCTGCCCTGGCTGCGTGTGAGCGGGAAACCTTCGAGAGGCGGATAAAGGCATTCATCTGAAGGTGTACCCAGCTTTCCATCTCATCGGCTTCAAGGTCATCATCAATTACTGCTAAGTTCTTGGCGATTTCATGTAAGCCCGGCAGGATCTGGCTACACGATTCATAAAGCCGCCCGATTTCCAGCTCTTCTGAAGCGCCCTTATCGGCCTCACTCCGAACTGCCACGACGGTTTCCAACAGTTCCCGGATGGCATACGGCAGGCCAATCGCAGGCAGGCGCTGCCCTGGCCCAAAGTTCTGCCATCCCTCTGTTTCCCGGCGCAATTTTGAAGAGCGTATATCGAGTTCATCGGCGAGATGTTCCAAGTGTTCCACCGCAGCCGGGTATGCCATTACACCACCGAAGCCTGAGAACTCTAAAGCCCAGCTGGAGAGCCAATCCATCAGGATGTCCTGGTTGGCTGGCCCAATACGGAACCAGTTGAGCATGATGTCCTGTAGACATTGGCCCGCCAAGAGTGCCGCCTGTTTTGCGCGCTCTGAGAGCACTTTGGCGGTCAGGTGATAAGGTGGCATCCCCCCTTCGCCCTCAGGGATAACCTGCCAGTCCTTGGCCACCATCCGTTGCCAATAGAGGTAGGTTTCCGAAGTCATCGCCAAAAGCGCATGGATACGGATACTGTCCTTAGGCTCGCGCTTCCCCTCACTGTCAGCCAAGAGCTTCTGGCACGCACCATGCCAAGCCTTCAGATGCTGCTGCAATTCAAGGTCTGTCTTTTCCAAATTGGCGTTCAATTCCTGGGTCACGGTTTCCAAGCGCTTCGTCGCCTGCTGGGCATAATGCGCCAAACGGCTCTGTAAGACATCCGCATCAGCAGGCAATGTGATGGACTGGAGTATATTTAAGGTCGCATCCACAGCCAATGGCATACCGGCTAAGGTTTCTGGGGAAAGCCCTGCAAAAGGATTGCCTGCTCCTTCTGGGACAGGAACCGCCTGCCAGCTAGAGCCTGAGGCCTGTTCTGCTTTCAGGCGTTTTTCCACCTGGGCATCGAGCCATTGCACCGCCTTGATCCTGTCGTCAGCATAACGCTCTGCCTCCCCTTCACGGTAGTCTGCCTGCCATTCTTCAAGCAGCTGCAAAATCAGGTCGTGGCGGCCAAGCCCCTGCCAGTTCATCGACAGTTCAACGAGCATCTGGCAAAGATGCGCCTGAAGGCGGGCAAGTTCCTGGGCTTTGGCATCAGATGGCATGGCACACATGGAAAATCCTTTCTGGGACAAAACGGCAATAACCATATTGTCGCCCAAACTATGGATAATGCAAAAGAGAGGAGCCATACCGATTGGTGCAACCTACCCGGTTTTTTCCTGTTTTAGAATCAATGTCAGTACACTGCATACCATTGGCTCCCGTTCGCCCTATCGCTTACAATTAAAGGCAAGACCCGCCCTTTCACTGCGAAAAGGAGATTCCAATGAAAAAGACCCTCGCCTTATTGCTTGGCCTGACCGCCTTTTCCTATGCGATGGCTGACGCCGTCAAACCGGTTGGCACCGCAATGTTTAAAAACAGTGTCAGGATTCCCGCTTATGCCGCTGTCTACCAAGACCCGATGGAAGGCAAGACAACAACTGGCGACGTATCCTGCAATGACCATACCTGTGATTTCGCGTTTTCCATCCCAGCCGAGCAGGCCGCTTCATTGAAACTTGTCAAATTGGGGCACCTTTCCTGGATCCTGGCTCCGAAAGACGCCACCGTTTCCCGAGCCGAAGTCGGTGCCAATGGGAGTGCCGTCCTGACCCTGAAATCACCCAAAGCTGTCATCTCAGTTTATGATTCGGCTGCCTGTGTCGGTTGCGCCTACCTGCAGGCATCCCCTTACTTTGACAATGCAAAGCGCCTGGCCACAGAAAACTTCCCTGACCTCGACCAAACCCCACCTAAGAAGGGACTCCAATCTGTCAGGAAAGACCACACGACAGCCTTTTACAGTTACCCGACAAACGGCAAAACCACCCATGGTCTCGCCAAGTTCTTTGACGGCAGTACAGGGAATGAGGATGTGACCTTCAACCAGATGGAGATCACCGTTGATGCGAAACACAAGAAGCTTGCCACCACTATTCTGAATTTCTATTACTACCAGAACAAGCAGTAATACGCGTATCGGTCACAAAAAACGCCCTGTCACGCTATCAGGATGACCGGCAATAACCTTGGGGGTGCCGGTTGCGACAATGGTACCCCCCTCTTCCCCGCCGCCAGGGCCCATATCCACAACATAATCGGCATTGTGGATGACATCCAAATCATGCTCAATGACGATGACCGTCGCCCCATGGGCGATCAAGGTCTCAAAGACCTGCAAAAGGACACGCACATCCAGCGGATGCAATCCGATTGTCGGTTCATCAAAGACAAAGACTGTATCCGTCTGCGTCCGTCCCATTTCACTCGCCAGTTTCAGGCGCTGCGCTTCCCCACCGGATAAGCTTGGCGTCTCTTCCCCCAATGTCAGGTAAGAAAGTCCCAAATCATCCAGCACTTTCAACCGGTTATGGACGGTTTTCATCCCCTTACAGAAGCCTAAAGCCGAATGGATATCCATCCCCATCAGTTCAGGCAGGGATTTCGACTGTCCTTCAGCATTGGTATAGCACACCCCATAAGCCTCCTTCGCATAGCGCGAGCCACGGCACTCAGGGCATGGGATCTCCACGTCCGGCAAGAACTGCACATCCAGGCTGATTGTCCCTGTCCCATCACAGGCAGGACACCTGAGGTTCCCGGTGTTGTAGGAAAACGCCCCCGCCTTGAATCCCTCTGCCTTGGCATCCGGCGTCCTGGCATAGATTTTCCTAAGCTCATCGTGGACGTTGGCATAAGTTGCTACGGTCGAACGGACATTGATGCCAATAGGCGTCGCATCAATCAGTTTGACATGGCGGATACCCTCTGCCGTCACGGATTTCACATGATCAGGCAACGGTTTCCCCTGGATGGCTGCTTCTAGGCCTGGGATCAGGCTTTCCAACACCATCGTCGTCTTGCCAGAACCTGAAACACCTGTAACAACCGTCATGCGCCCCTTGGGAATTGTCACATCAAGCGGTTTGACTGTATGGATGGCTCCGGTTGCCATCGTAATACGTCCTTTATCGAACAAGGCTTCCGAGGGAACCACCGGCCGGATCAGTGTATCAGCACTGCCCGATAGGAAAGGGCCGATTTTCGACTGGCTGTTACGGCTGATGTCAGCAACTGTCCCTTCGGCCAGCACTTCACCCCCATAAGAACCTGCGCCTGGTCCCATTTCAACGAGCCAGTCGGCTTCCTTAAGGATCTGCGTATCATGGTCGACCAAGAGCACCGAATTGCCGTCCGCAACCAGGTCATGCATCACCTGGTTGAGCCCAATGATATTGGCAGGATGCAAGCCGATTGACGGTTCATCCAACACATAGAGCACACCTGTTGTCCGGTTGCGTACCGCCCGAGCCAACTGCATCCGCTGACGCTCACCAGTTGAAAGCGTGGAAGCCGCGCGGTCCAATGTCAGGTATGAAAGGCCCAAGTCCATCAAGCGCTTAGCCACCGTCTGGAAAGATTCTCCAATGCTCTGCGCCATCGGCCGCATCGCGCGGGGCAGGCTCGCAGGCACACCCGCCACCCAATCAATCGCATCCTTCAATGTCATCTGGCAAGCCTGGGCCAGCGAAATCCCCCTTAAACGGGGTGCGAGCGCCCGCTCTGACAGACGCGAACCATAGCAGTCCGGGCATACATCAGTGCGCAAAAATTTTGCCACCCGCTTCATGCCTTTTTCATCCTTAACCTTGGCCAAGGCATTCTGGACGGTATAGATTGCATTGAAGTAAGTGAAGTCCATCTCACCTGCCGCCCCATTGGTCATGTTCTGATAGACCATATGCTGCTTGATTGGCGGTCCGTGGAAGACAATCTCACGCTCCTTAGCCGTCAATTCAGAAAAAGGCACATGTGTCCGTACACCCAAATCGCGGGCGATATCCTTCATCAGTGACCACATCAGCGTCTGCCAAGGCAGCACCGCCCCCTCATCAATCGACAACGACTCATCAGGCACGAGCGTGGACTCATCCACGATATTGATGACACCAATCCCATCACAGCTCGGACATGCCCCCTGGCTGTTAAACGCCAGTTCCTCAGCCCCCGGCGCATAAAAGTGCGCCTGGCAGACGGGACAGACGAGCTCCTTTTCCGCGGCAACAGCCAACGTGGGTTCCAGGTAATGCCCATTAGGACAGCGGTGGTTGGACAAGCGGGAAAACATCAAACGCAGGCTGTTTAAGAGTTCCGTCCCTGTGCCGAAAGTGGAACGGATGCCCGGCACACCCGGCCGCTGGTGCAATGCCAAAGCCGCCGGCACATAGAGCACTTCATCGACATCGGCTTTGGCTGCCTGTGTCATGCGCCTGCGCGTGTAGGTGGACAGTGCTTCAAGGTAACGCCTGGAGCCTTCCGCATAAAGGACGCCCAAGGCCAACGACGACTTACCCGAACCCGACACACCAGCAATACCCACGATTTTATTTAACGGGATATCTACATCGATGTTTTTGAGGTTATGTACCCGGGCACCCCGAATCAAGATTTTCTCAGGCGTCTTATGCTGTCTGGCCATCGTCATCCCCCTGCTGCTTGATGATTTTCTGGAAACGGAACATGCCCGATGGGAACTGGCCTTCCAATGCGCCACCGTCATCATGGGGATCCGGATGGTGGCTGTTGAAGAATTCCACAATATGGAACCCACATCGGTTTACATAGAAATGGATATTGCGCTTCTCGAAGTATGGTGTGACTGTTTCCCAAGTGCGCACGCCCGGATAACGCTTTTCTACGGCACACCAAGCGCCATAGCCGATACCTTGGCTGTGTACTTTGGGCGACACGAAAAGCAGCACCAACTCACCCCATTCACCATCTGTTTTGACGACCAGACCACCAGCCTTTTGCCCGCCAGCCACAATACGGTAAGCGTCTCCCGTACTGATGGCGTTTTCAATCGTCTCGCGCGAAATGATTTCGCCGTCTTCTTCGAAATGGGCATCACGCAGGCCAAATTCAACCAAGGCACCATAATTGAATGCCGCTTGGTTGTCCCGGACAAACTGGTCTTTGTCTTCTGGCTGTAAAGGTTCCAATTGGATTTTATTATCGCTCACGGCTCTTCCCCTGATACGGCGCAATCAGCAACGCATTACAGTGATAATAGCAGGTGTACCGCCCTATGGCATCACGACTGCTTCTCCGTTATGATTAGCAGGATCATTTCCCACTACAAAGGCATTTTATGGTTTCTTTACGATGGCTGTCCTTACCTGTTGCTTGTGCCGTTGCCATTTCCCTTTCGGGTTGCATCAATGACAAAAACGACACGGGGCTGACGAAAACGAAAGCATCCGCCCTGAAAATGGATGACACCGTAAAATCCCTGCCGTACGAAGAAGTCGGCAACAGCACAATCACCGCCGAAAACAGGCGTTGGGTGACCGTTGACCTGGCCTTGGCACCTGAAGTCACCGAAGCCAACCAAGGCTCACTCGTTGCAACCTGCATGGGCGCTGCCAAATATGAGGCTGCCAAACACCACGCACCGATTGTCTCCATCTCACTTTACGATGCCAAAGGCAATGCGAAAGTCCCTGTCACCTCAATGACAATGGTCGCCGTCTGCAGCTATTCACCCGATGGCAAAGGCAGGAACGGGCGCGAACGCTGGACGTGGGAACAGATCAGCGCCGCGAACGAAACGACATCTGCCACCTCAAAGCAGGTCGCACTGACATGGCATGAAGTAGCCGAACAGTTGACCACAAAGGGGCGTATCAGCAAGGAAGTCATTGCTGAAGCAGTGGGCAAACGCCTCAATATGCCAGCAGCCGATGTTTTAGCCGCAAAACCCGTCCTAAACCTGCTGCCGGTCAACCCGTCACCTGAATTCGAAAAACTGCCTGAACTGCCACCTGCCGGCAATCACGCACAATGAGGCCACCGATGATGCGAAAAACCCTTTTTAGCCTGGCTTTGGCCGCCTGCTGCTGTCTTACCCTTTCCGCTACAGCAGAAGAACAACCGTTACCTGGTCCCGCAGCTGTTGATGAAGCCCTTTTAACGCCCCCCTCATTGGTCGACGGCAACCCGACCCAAGACGCCGTCACAGAAATCACACCTACACAAACGGCACCATCCAATGCGGCGGATAACCCGATGGCAAAATCCAATGTCGCCACCGTCAACATCTTAGGTGAATTGGAACAACGCGCCCAACAGGGAGATGCAAAATGCCAGTTCCAACTCGGTTACCTGTACGCCAATGGTAAAGGCGTGCGCCAAGACGATAAGGAAGCCGTCCACTGGTACCGGCTCTCCGCCAAAAACGGGGATCCCAATGGGCTCATTGCCATGGCCGAAGCATTTGACCTAGGACGCGGTGTCACGCAAAACGCCGTTGCGGCCTATGTCCTTGCGAAAGCCGCCGTTGCCATCAAACCCGAAGCGGCTGTTGTCGCCAATCAGATGAAAGCCAAACTTACGGCTGACGCAATCGCCAAAGCAGACGCGATGACCGTACAAAAAGCCCTCAAACTAAAATAAGGCAAAGACCATGCTGAAAAAACTGATTGCCCCCATCCTGCTCCTTACCTGCTTGGGCACAACAGGCGCACATGCTGAAAACTGGCAGAAAGCCGGCTACAACGACATGATGACGGTCTATGTGGATATGGACAGCATCGTCAGGCAAGGCACGACGGCTGAAGTGCGCACAAAAGTCGTCCCCGCTGTCACCAACCGCATCACGCACGGGATTAACCGTGAAGTCTATGACTGCCAGGCCAGGCAGACTGCCGTTAAAAGCATGACAGCCTTCAAGGGCAGGAAAATGATGGATCAAATGAAGGCCAAGACATTGGAATGGGAAACAGTTGAACCTTACGGGGTCTCAGGGCTTGTTTTCAAGATGGTCTGCTCCGGCAATTAAGCTGATACGCTACAAAAGCAAGATTTCTGAACGAAGCCGGTAAATATTAGGAAGCCCTTCCCAGCAACCGGAAAGGGCTTTCCAAGCGGTCAACTAAAAGCTACTTATTCGCCTTCACCAACCCATTTGGCAGGAAGACCCGAATACCTGGCACCGACAATGCCACCGGCAGCCTTGTCAAGTTCTGCCAGATCTTCAGCAGTCAAGACAACATTTTGCGCACCCAGGTTTTCCTGGAGGCGTTCAAGCCTTGTCGTCCCTGGGATCGGCACAATCCATGGCTTCTGGGCAAGCAGCCACGCCAAGGCAATCTGTGCCGGTGTCGCCCCTTTCGCATGGGCAATTTTGACGAGTAGAGAAACCATCGCCGTATTGGTCTTGATGGCTTCCTGTGTAAAACGCGGCATCGTCGCGCGGAAGTCGTTGGAACCAAAACGGGTCTGAAGTGTGATCGCCCCAGTCAAAAAGCCCCTGCCCAATGGGCTGTAAGGCACCAGACCGATACCCAATTCTTCCAGGAGATCAAGCATCCCTTCCTCAGGCTTGCGCCACCAGAGTGAATACTCGTTCTGCAAAACCGTAACCGGACAGACCTTATGCGCACGCCGGACATAATCCAGGCTAGGCTCTGACAGGCCAAAATAGCGTACCTTGCCTTCCTTAATCAGGTCGCCAACGGCACCAGCCACATCTTCTGCTGGGACGCCTGGATCCATACGGTGCTGGTAGAAGATATCAATCGCATCCACGCCCAGGCGTTTCAACGATGCTTCAGCAACCGCCTTGATGTGTGCCGGATGGCTGTTCAATTTCAGCCAACGGCCATCGTTTTCCGGATCCGGTTCAAATCCGAACTTGGTCGCAATAACCACCTTCCCCTTGTAGGGTGACAAGGCCTTACCGACCAGCTCTTCATTGGTGAGTGGCCCGTAAACCTCAGCCGTGTCAAAAAACGTAACGCCCAACGACACCGCCTTGCGGATGAGTTCAATCATGTCCGCATCCCTTGGGGTATGCCCATAAGACGGCGTACATCCCATGCAGCCATAACCCAAAGCCGAGACTTCTGGGCCATTTTTGCCCAACTTACGTTTCTGCATCATCTTATCCTCTTCAAGGTTATATTATTCGGCAGCTGGCTATTCCATTTTAAGGGATGCCATATCGATGACGAAGCGGTATTTCACATCAGACTTCTTCAACCGTGCATAAGCTGTATTGATGTCCTGGATCTGGATCATTTCACAGTCAGGCAGAACATTCTTGCGCGCGCAGAAGTCGAGCAGCTCCTGGGTCTGGGCAATCCCCCCAATTGGGGAGCCCGCCACACGCCGGCGTCCAAAGACAAGTGGCACAGAATCGAGTTCCGGTTGGGGACCAATCTGGCCGACGAGGCAGATTGTCCCATCAATGTCCAACAGTGGCAGGTAAATATTGATATCGTGCTTGACCGGGACGGTATCAATGATCAGATCCAAACTGTTGGCTGCCCTTGCCATCGCATCCGCATCGCCAGATACGAGCAGACGGTCAGCCCCCAAGCGTTTGGCTTCAGGAGCGCGGGAAGCAGAACGGCTGATTACCGTGACTTCAGCGCCCATGGCCGATGCAAGTTTGACCGCCATATGGCCTAAGCCGCCCAAACCGACCACCCCTACCCGGGAACCAGGTCCCACATTCCAGGTACGTAGCGGTGAATAGGTCGTAATACCGGCACACAAAAGCGGTGCCGCCTTGGAAAGATCCAAGCCATCCGGCACACGCAGGGCAAATTCTTCACGGACAACCAGATTTTTCGAATAGCCGCCCATCGTATTACTGCCGTCGACGCGATCACAACCACAGTAAGTCCAAGTTGCCTCATTCCTGCAGAACTGTTCCTCACCTTTCCTACACTGGTCACATTCCATACAGCTGTCTACCATGCAACCGACTGCCACATGATCGCCGACTTTATATTTCTTCACAGCAGGACCAACCGCCGTCACGCGGCCGACAATTTCATGCCCAGGGACAACTGGGTAAACCGCCATGCCCCAGTCATCGTTGACCATATGCATGTCTGAGTGGCAGACACCACAATAGAGGACTTCCATACAGACGTCATTGGGACGGAGTTCGCGGCGTTCAAAGACATGGGGTTTAAGGGGGGATGCTTTAGCGTTTGCTGCGTAGCCGATGGTTCTCATGAAAAGACTCCTTTTGCTGGTCTTTCGTGGATATAAGAAAGACAACTACTTTTTTAATTATAAAGGAATGGTGTCCATCGAGAGCCAATCTTCCAACGCATCCGCAAAACCTTCCGACAATCCACCAGCAAACTGTCCCCGACGCTGATAACGTGCATTCGGCACGGCCAAGTCTTGGTATACTTCGTGATATCCAAAAGATATCCAAGGGAGTATTTTATGATTGTAACGGTCGCACATACCAAAGGTGGAACAGGCAAGACCACAACGGCACTGCAGCTTGCACTGTACTGGAAAGCAAGGCTTGGACATGACGTCTGGCTCATTGACGGCGATGAACAAAAGTCTGCATTGACCGCAGTCGCCGTCCGTTCGGACACCGGTGCCAAACCCGCCCTGCCGTGCTCGGCCTACAGTGACGGCCGCTCGATGCTCGCGCAGATCCGCGCCCAACGCAAAAAATGGGAAGACATTGTAATTGATGTCGGCGGCCGTGATACATCAGCGCTACGTGCTGCGCTGATGGTCTGCGACATCCTGCTTGTTCCGGTCATGCCAAGGAGCTACGATGTCTGGGCACTCTCAAACCTGCAGAAAGTCATCCAGGAAGCCCGTGACCTAGGTGCCAGCTTCCGCGCCTTGGTCTTCTTATGCGGCGCCGACAGCCAAGGCAGTGACAACCAAGCTGCGATGGCATCCATTGCCAACTTCCCTGAGTTTGAATTGATTGAAACCCCTCTTGTCAGGCGCAAAGCCTTTGCTGCCGCCGGCGGTACCGGACTTTCAGTCTTTGAACTCAAACCAACGGATGCGAAAGCCTGCCGGGAGCTCACCGCCCTTTCCGATGCCGTCTTAGCGGCTGCCGCCAAGTAAACGCTTTGTGGAGTAACAATATGGCAACAACAATCACCATGCCAAAGCACTTGGCCAACCCAGGCAAAGATCCCATACCAGAAGACGATCTGATGGCGTTCATCTCTGGCGCCGGGAAAGGGAACAATGAAGCTGAACGCGACAAAATGGTTCAGATTTCCCTGAAACTCTCAGCAGGGCTTTTGGCAGATGTCGATGCAGCAGCCAAGCGCTTGGGCATTTCAAGGGCAGCCTACTTCAAGGCGGCTGTCTCAACGGCTGTAGCCAACGGCATCACGTTAAAGTAAGGCTTTCCCATGGACTCCTGCCACCGCCCACCCGCTTCCTTGCGTGAAGCTGTCTTCAACTACGCCCGAGAACAGTATGATACAGAGCCAGAATTCCTCTGGCGTGACATCCCAGACGGTGGCGTGCTGCGCCATCAGGACAACCGCAAATGGTTCGCAATCCTGATGCGGGTAAAACGCGCACGCTTAGGCCTTGACCTGACCGATGACACACCAGTCGATGTGATGAATGTCAAGTGCGCACCTGAACTGATTGGGTCACTCAGGATGCAGGAAGGGATTTTACCGGCATACCATATGAACAAGCGCCATTGGATCAGCATCCTGCTTGATGGCACGGTGCCATTGGAAGAAATCTGTGGCTTACTGGACCTGAGCTTTGAGTTGACCGGAAAAAACCGGCCACGCCGTCCTTCCTCGCAGTCACAACGCACGATTACAGAGTGGATTGTGCCTGCCAACCCGAAGTTTTACGATGTGGAAAAAGCCTTCCGCGAGCAGGACGAAATCATCTGGAAACAGGGACGCGGCATTGAAGTGGGCAACACCGTCTACCTCTACCTGGCAGCCCCCGTTTCAGCCATCCTGTACCGCTGCAAGGTGACTGCAGTCAATATCCCGTATGACTATTCCGACGAGAATGTCACGATTAAACAGGTCATGCGGATCAAGCGGCTGCAGACTTATGCGCAAGGGGAGTTTTCGCTCGCACGGATGCGGTCATTGGGCGTTTCGACCGTCAGGGGACCCAGGGGACTGACAAACGGGCTGCGCCATGCGCTTGCTGAAGTGCAGTTGGACGAATAACGCCTGTAGGAACTCAAAGCTTCAGCCGGTATTTCAGTCTGAAAAGCCCTGCTGGCTCAACCTCGGTAATCGGCTCACGGTTACCTGTCCACTCATAGCCCAGTTTCTCATAAAACTTACGGGCTCCTGTGTTCTGTTCAATGACCCACAGGTCGATCTCAAAGCAATGGCGCTTGCGGGCTTCGGCAACCAACTCTGAAATCATCGCCCTGCCAATCCCCTCCTTTTGGAAGAACGGGTCAATGAAAAGCTCGTAAAGGTGCATGATGCGGCCATCAATCTCCCGGCGCAACATCCCTTTGACGATACCATCATCATAGACATACACGCCATCCAAGGCATGTGCCTTGCGCAGGCGGTCTGCTTCTTTGCAGACCTGCATCGCGTTGAATGAAATGATGTCGTTCTCAAAAATCGGGCGGTAAGCGGTCCGCTTGGTAAAGATCAGGATTTCAGCCACTCTTGGGATATCACGGAGTTCTGCTTTTCTCATGACGACAGCCTTTTAACTGGTTTGGGAAATGGCGGGATGGACAGCTTTTCCATTCTATCCCCTTTTGTGCAGATTTTGGCAGGAGATGCACAAAGATAAACGCCGTTCCTCAAAGGCTGTCGAGATGAGCCCGGTTTTCCCAATAGGCCATCATCATCTCAAGCCGCTTCGATACCCAGAGCTGATGCACAATCTTGAAAAATGCCTGGAACTCTGCGTTGTCCTCAAAGCCCAGTTCCTGTGCGCAACGTGAGCGCAATACATCAACGCCCGCATTGCCTGCAACGCCTTCTGCCGCCTGTCCCATCAACCATGTCCCAATCCGGATACTGATTTCTTCACCTTTCACCGCCATTCCCTCCAACCTGATTGTCCCGTCCTTTCCAGCGCTGGAAAAGCGTCGCCAAGATGGCACCTGAAATGTTATGCCAGACCGAAAAGACGGCCCCCGGCACTGCCGCCATCGCCAAAGCTGGGAAAGCCATCCCCGCCAATGCGGAAGCCAAGCCTGAATTCTGCATCCCCACTTCCACCGTCATGGCCACCGTCCTTGCACGGGACATCTTAGCCAGTTTCGCCACGCCAAAGCCCAACGCATAACCCAAGAGATTATGCAGGATGACCGCCGAAAACACGAGTACGCCGCTGTCAAAGATCTTCCCTGCATTGCGTGAGACGACAATCGCAACAATGAGCGCAATCACGATAACAGAAAGTCCTGGGAGAATGCCGACTGCCTTTTGCACATTAGCCCCAAAATAGCGGTTGAGCAAAAATCCCAGCAATACGGGAACCACAACAACCTGGACAATGGAAAGGCAAAGGGAAACAAAGTCGACATGGATAACCGCCCCCAACATCAACCACACAATAAACGGGGTCATAAGCGGTGCCAAGAGTGTATTGATGGCGGTAATCCCCACAGAAAGCGCCACATCCCCCTTGGCAAGATAGGTAATGACATTGCTGGCCGTGCCGCCCGGACAGGCGCCAACCAAGATGACACCAGCCATCAAAGCCTGGTCGAGACCCAAAGCCCAACAGATTGCAAAAGCCAAAGCTGGCATGAAAACAAACTGCGCAAAACAGCCGATGATGACATCCCGGGGCGAGAGGACCAAAACCTTAAAGTCATCCGCCTTCAGGGTCAGGCCCATGCCAAACATCACGAGCGCCAAAAGCGGTGACACCCACTGTACCGGGACCCAAAGGCAACTTTCCGGGAAAAAAAGTGCGATGTCAGCAACTGCCAGAACAACCCATGCCATGAAGCGCCCAAGGAATGCTGAGAAACGGACAACCAGTGCCATCTAGCAATCCTCAGGCCAAGGTGAAGCGCACCCAATGCTCATACGGTCAGATTTTGCGTGCCATAAGCTTTCAGGAAAACATCCACCGCCTGCCGTGTCATATATGCAATATCTGAAATCTCCATGCGCTTGCCATAACCGAACAGGTGGCGCTCAAAAATCGGCTCTCGGATCAAGCACAAGAAATTGATGGCCGCAATCCGCACATCCGGCATATCAAGCACACCTGCTTTCTGGTAACGCTGGAAATACTTTTCCGTATTGTCCACGAGATGGAGGGCCCCCGTCTGGAAAAAGCTGGCACCAATCTTTGTCTTAGCCGATGCCGCCACGGACATGCGGTAAATCTCCAGGAACTGGGGCTGGCACAGTGTCCAGACCACATTCTTACTGAACCGGTAAAGTGTCTTGCGGATATCGTCCTTAGAATGGTGCAGGTCATCGATGATGGCAATCATCTGACGGTAATTTTCAGTAGGGATGACCTGCGCCGGTGTATCGCTCTGAGGGACATTCTGCCTCAATTCTTCTAGGGATGAATCAGCCATCACGGCTTGGAAAAGCATTTCCTTAGATTTGAAATAGCCATAGAGCGTCGCCTTTGAACCGCCCACCTTTTCGGTAATCTCACTCATCGAGGTTTTGTGATACCCCTTCTCATTGAAGAGCTCCCGAGCCACCTTCAAGATGGCATTCCGTTTTTCTTCCGTCCGCCTTCTCATGATAACCGCCAAGAGTTAATTCAGAACCCTAAAATGCTGTCTGGGATTGTATCACGGCAAAACCGCTATTCAAACTACGAATAGCGGCACACTGAAGCTTGGAGGAACCTTAGGTTCCTCTTGCCAAAGGTTCTTAAGGCCTTGCCTTTTTAGCGATTTCTCCCGCTTCTTTGTCAGCTGTAGCAGCCAACGTCCCCTTGATTGGGGTACCGTCCATCACGACTGCTTTTGGACAGACCTTGCGGATATCATCGACACTGCGCGCGACCCCGCTACTGCCATGCGTATTGAACGGGATGATGGTAATGTTGTCGCAACCGACTTTTTCCAGGAAGCTGAAAACAGCCATCGGCATCGTGCCATGCCAGATCGGGTAACCCAAAACCATCGTCTTGACCGGCTTCATGTCAGGCAACGGCCCTTGTAGTTCAGGCCGGGCATTTTCTGCCTGTTCTTTTTTCGCGACCTCAATCATTTCCTTGAAGTTGTCGGTATAAGGCTTGACCGTCTGGATACGGTAGGCTGGCTGGTTCAGTTTTTCACTGATTTTTAAAGCCACGCGTTCCGTGTTCCCTACCTCCAAGACCTGGATACCCTGGTCGGTATGGTTTTCACCACGCCTTGAGAAGTACGCGAGCAGGACACCATCACCACTGACATAATTGGTTGGCGCAACAGCCTGTTGGGCTGGCGCCGGTTTACTGGCTGCCTGTTTGTCACCAGCACACGCTGTCAAAGAAAATGCAGCCGCACAGCAGGCCAACGCAAAAGTGTATTTTGTAGTTGCCTTCATAGGAATCCCCCTCTCGAAACGATTAACCTTAGGCAGCAAAGCACATCATAGAACGCTCCGCCTTTCCAATCCCTGCCCATCATACATCACACCAGCCATCTAGTGTGGGCGCATCACATGCCGACAAACGACAACTGTCAAAATAAATACACTCAATAAACACGCAATACGACAAATTGACATTATTTAACACAACTTAATCACACACTAGACAATGATTAAAGAAATTTTGTTTTTATTTAATAACACTTGCTTTTTACAGTTTTACTGTTAATATAACAAAAAAAGGAGGCAAGGATGGACAACGACACATACACACTGGATGACCTGTGCCGCATCACAGGGCTCACCAAGCGGACAATCCGGTATTACATCCAGATCGGCTTGGCAGAACGCCCCGAAGGCGGCCGGCGCAATGCCTATTACACAGTCAAACACCTAGAAGCGCTCCTGCGTATCAAGCGCCTGGCAGCCCAAGGGATGCCCTTGGAAAAGATCCGGACAACCAGTACGCCGGAAAGCCAGCCGACGCACACCAAACAGCCCGGTGAAATCAGTTACCGCACGCATATCCATATTGCAGAAGGCATTGAACTGGTTGTCGACCCCGCAAAAAGCGCCATCAACCATCAGACGTTAAGGCACTTTGTCGCCTATGTACTGGACGCACTCGAAACCGCCAAGCAGACACAAGGATCAACTGAAGACTGAAAGGAAAAGCCAGATGGAAAAGACAATGGGACTCACGCTCAAAAACGGCAAGCACATCGCACTGAAAGCCCTCTCCTGGGAAGGCACAGCGCAAGGGCTCATCCTGACGATGAAAAACCGCCAGACATACAGGAATGAGACTGACAGTGACATTGAAACCGTCTACACCTTCCCGCTGGCCTGGAACACCGTGGTCTCACGCTTCGCCGTTGAAATCGACGGCAAAACCCTCGTTGCCAAGGCAATGGAAAAGCAGAAGGCCGAAGAATCCTATGAAGATGCGATCACATCCGGTGATACCCCGGTCATGCTCGAATACGCCAGTGACGGACTGTGTACAGCAGAAATTGGGCGCATCAAACCGGGTGAAACAGTGGTCATTGAAATCGAGACGGTCAAATCCCTCACCTGGGACAACGGGACGGTACGCATCGCCATTCCGACGGTCATTGCCGAGCGCTACAGTGCAGACGGCACCCAGGGTACACTCCAACCCCACCAGCAGACAACCACCAACATCCTGGCAGAATACCCGGTCTCATTCCACTTGACACTGACCGGTGTGCTGGCCGCAGGAGAAATCGATGTCCCCCAGCACACAGCGCTCATCCAAAAGGATGGCGGGACAACGACTGTCGACCTTAAGAAAGCAGTCGCCAACCGCGACATCGTGGTAACGGTCAGCGGGATTGCACCTGTAAACGATGGCCTTATCGCCCGAGACCCAATCACCCTAGGCCAATGGGTCGGTTTCTATACCTTCTCACCCGTCATTGGGAATACGGTGCCAAGACCACTCAACCTCAAGATCCTGGTTGACTGTTCCGGCTCCATGACGGGACCTTCGATACACCTAGCCAAACATGCGCTCGCTGCCCTTGCTGAGAACCTAGCAGGTGATGACACCATCACATTGACACGCTTCGGTTCGGGTACCGCCCACACGCTTAAGAAACCCTGCCGTTGTACGCGCCATTTCTTAAGGCTCTCCTACCAGTCCGCCATCGATGCGATTGAAGCTGATATGGGCGGTACGGAAATGGAGAATGCCCTTACGGAAACCATCGCCTTGGGCAACGGGCAGACTGATACAGCCCCAAGTGACATCCTGATGATCACCGACGGTGAGGTCTGGGATACCGATGCCATAATCCGAGCAGTCAAGGCAAGAAACCACCGGCTCTTCATCATCGGCGTTGGTGTTGCTCCGGGAGAAACCCTCCTGCGACGTCTTGCCGAGACAACCGGCGGCGCCTGTGAACTGGTCCTTCCTACGGAAGACATGGACGAAGCCGTCTCCCGCATGGTCTCCCGCATGCGGTTGCCACAGTTAACCGGCATACAGGCCCATTGGGAAACCACCCCTCTGTGGCACACCCCAATCCCGCAAAACGCCTATCAGGGCGAAAGCCTGACCTTAGCGGCAGTCTTTAGAACAGAACCGGCACCTGCCGCCACCCTGTCGTGCCTACACGGAGAAAATCTCATTAACATCGCAACATCTTGCCGCACGGTTGTTGATGAAGGGCAGCTGGCCAAATTCGCTGCAGACAAACGGGTCAAGACACTGAAAAGCGGCAATGACAGTGCCATCAACCTGGCTACCGCATACGGCCTGATCGGTCCTGATACGAACCTGATCTTGGTACACGAACGCACTGCAGACCAAAAGGGCCAGGACATCCCCAACCTGCAGCAGATCCCGCAGATGGCCGTCGATGACGTCAATGACCTCGACATCCCCTGCCTCCTGCGAGACAGTCACGTTGACCGTGCAACGGTTAACGCAGCCGTAGGCGGTACGGGTATAGGGCTCTTCAGCAAGGTGCGTTCCTGTTTTTCCTTTGATGATGCCATGCCTTGCAAAGCGGGGAAAACTGCTTCCGCCAACATCGAACTGATGGAAGCAACCACACCTACAACCACGCCACTCGCCATCATGGAAGAGCTTGCCAAAGCCAACTGGCAGGATATCGGCGCATTGCGTGACATCATGGAAAAGCTCCCGGAAGAAGCACTGGACGCCTTGGCAGAAACCGGTATTGACCTGGCCAACGAAGTGGCTACCGCCCTAGCACTCCTGATCCATTGGCTGGCACCGAAAGTGTTGGATGAGATCCCGGAAACACTCCTTTTAACGGTCACACCACGCTTGGAGAAACTCCCCCAGGCAACACGCACTGCTGCCTTTGCCGCTTTGGAAGACGTCTTCCCCAACATTGGCGCTGAGAATTGGGATTGATTTGAGGTAGATGCCGCCTTGGTTATTCCTTGGCGGCATCTTTTGCTATTGACCTAGGCTCTTGATTTTCTGGCCGATCCGGTCAACGTTTTCGTTTTGTGCCGGTTTGTTTTCAGGCTTAACTTCCACCTTGCGGGTTTCAGAACGGTCTTCCGGTTTGGCTTCGGCATTAGCTGCCTGGCCCTCATCGGTATTGTCGACAGCAAGCGACTCAGACTTTAAGAGCACACGGCTGGAACGGATTTCAGAACCGACGATCGTATAGGTTGAGCGGATTGTCTCACGGACACCGTCATGTTCCTTCACGCTGTCAACCGACCAGCTGCGTCCGCCTTTGGCAAACTTCCATGTCTTACGGCCATCACCCGATTCGGCCACCACACCAGTACTGCTGGAAAGGATCCTGAATTCATTCGGTGTATTGGCATCGACTTCAACTGTGTAGGCATCAATACGGCCAGGACCTGTCGTACTGAAGGCATAGACATACAGGTTATAGAGGCTCGACCCCTTGACCGGCACTGCATTGACCTGTTTGAACTTCATGCACGCATTGCCTTCCGTTGCCCAGCAACCGTTCTTATACGTGCCTTCGCCATAACTCCTGTCAAAGACCTTGCGGGCAATTTCCTTCTGGTCACGGTCGGTCAGGATGACCGCCTTATTGTTCACCGGTTTGTCCTCGGTGGACTTGCCATCACCCCAAATGCTGCCCTTGAAGAACCAGCCTGCCACCACAATGACAAGGAGCACCACGACACCCCAGAAGACCTTCTTCATCGCGCCGCCACCGGATTCCTCGCTTTCCTCCACAGTACTTTGCCGCGCAAACGGTGAAGGCTTCGGTACCGGTTTGGGAGCCGGTGCAGGCGCGGCAACCGGTGATGTCACAACCGGCTTAGGTTCAGGCACAACAGGCTGCACCGTTTCTGTGACAACAGAAGGCGTAATCACAACCTGTTCCACTTTGACAGGCGCCTTTTCTGGAACGACAATGGGTTCGGCCACAACAGGGGTTACAGCTTCCGGTGTTTTTAGGGCATTTTCTGCAACATACTGGGCATAACCTTTAGGAGCTGGGATTTCTACAGCCGCTGCCGGCACATCGGTTGGGATACCAGATGCTTTAACCGCTTTTTCAAGCCCAACATCACGCAAAATGCCTAAATCGGACTTGGCCTTAGGATGGCCATTGTCAGCCGCTTTACCGATCCAGATATAAGCCAGGCGGATGTCCTGGGCAACGCCAACACCATTCAAGTAGCGCATGCCAAGGCGGTACTGCGCATCAGCGTCCCCCTGTGCTGCCAGCCCGTAAAGGCGATACAGTTCTAATGTCTGTTTTTCCATACTGTCTTCAAAACCCTTTTCCTGGCTACCGTTGTGGCTTTATTCCATTGCTCCATCCAAAATCAATAGGTATAAGGATTCCGCATCGGAATGACATATTCTCCCAGATCCTTCTTAAAGTTGATCAGGATGCTTTCACCCTGCTTCTGGGAACCATTGCGTATACCGCTGACGGTCAAGCGGATTGGATACATACCGCTACCGGTCTCTTCAATCTTAACCGTCCCCTTCAGGTCAATGGACTGGCGGGCATTGGCTATATGGCCATTGACGTTACGCAAGTCCAACATTTCAAAGGAAGTCGGGATGTACCCCACATTCTTGATGCTGCCTTCATCCGGCATAAACAGGATAATGCCCGAATCGGTCTCACCTAAGCTGTTGTTTTCAATCTCACCCTGCCAACCCCAGACATCATCGCGGCCGAGTTTGACGAAATGCCAGCTCTCCGGCGGTTCATCGCCACTGCCTGCCGTCACAAACGGGTTCTTCGCGACCGTCGTATAGTTCGACGCAAACTGTGGTTCCAGTACAAACATCCCGATAATGCCATCGGCAATATTACTATCACTAGCCATACGACCGGTTGCCAGCACATAAATACGTGTCCCTTCCCAAGTCTTCACCGCATCAACACGGTTGACCTTGAAACAGAATTCCGTCCCACCACTGCGCGACGCCCAACAGCCCAGCTTCGCATCAAAGCGGCCATAACTGCTGTCCATCAGGTCTTCAACCATGCTACTGATACTGGATTTGCTGACATCTACAGGACGGCTCTTCGTCGCATGGATATGAACCAGTTTCGAAACATCACGCAGTTCACTGCCTGCACTTATCAAACGGTCAAAGCGCCCGATACAATGCCCAATGCCAACAACCATGACAAACACCACAATGGCACCCAAAACCGTACAGACCTTATGGAAGCGCGCGTTGTTGAAACCAATGATCAGGCGGTCCAAAATGCCTGGTTTTTCCCGGTTGATGACCGTATCTTCAAAACCAATACCCTGATTGCGTGGCTCAAGCAGGTAGGATGTCGTCATCGAAACACCAGCTACCTGATCTGTCTCCGGTTGTGGAACGTAAGGTGGGATCGGTTCTGAATACGCAGGCGCTTGCGGCACATAGCCAATAGGCTGCCCTGCTGGCGGTGTTGGATGCCCTTCAATCAAATACTGGGTACCGCACGGTGAGGCACCAGGCGTAGTAGGCCTTGGTACAAATGTTTTCCTTGGCAGCGGCGTGTACTCAGGGACAAGCAGATGTGCAGGCAGCGGCTTAAAGGCAGGGACAGGGGCAGGTTCAGGCGCTGTGACAGGTTCTGGCACCGCTTCCTGAACAGGTGCGCCCTGCGCTTTGGCCGCCTCCTGCTGCAAGGCTTGGTCTTTCAGCCACTGAAGGATCCCTTCGGTATCAAGGAGGGCTGACTCTTCAACCCATTGGAGTTCCCGGGCAGCAGTAGCAAAACCTAACGAAGCTGATTTGGAAAGCCAGAATTTAGCCAGGAAGGTATTACGCCCAACGCCCATGCCATTTAAAAAACAGAGCCCCAACTGGTACTGCGCCAAAGCGTCACCAGCCTCGGCTTTCGCATAAAGCGCAAGGAACCCGGTTTCTGGGGTGTTTTCTATCTGGCGGTTTTCCACTTAAATCCTGTCTTCAGTGCCTGTCTTGCCTGAATGGGTTTGCTATGTGCCCATGATCCGGCTGCTGTTGCCCAACGTGCGTTTCCTGGTCCAGCTTCGGTTTACGCTTCTTCCAACCTGACCACGCAATCCAAACGCCGATAGCAAAAACAACAGCAGTAACCACCACATCAAGCCGGTGGTAACGCATACTGCAGACAGCGCCTAAAAACCCTGCAATGCCTGCCGCAACCAAAATGTCCAGCCAAAGGGGCCTGACTGTCGTCTGTCCGCGGTGCATAAACCGCCAGATCAGGTACCCTAGGAACCAGACACAGAAAAACAAGAATGCGCGGAAAAAACCTTTTGCCAGCGCATTCATCACAATGTTGAGCATTCTGAATACCTCTGGGTGCAAAGTATAGCATCACCCACTAAGTCATCCCTGAAACGGCCTGTCTGGATACGCACAACCCCATGCAAAAATGTTGTGAAAAAGGCAGTTGAACACACGCTATCCGCCCGAAACGGACATTGTCCCTATCAGCTATACGGCCTCATCCTCTGGGATTTCGACGATGTCTGCCGCATCAATCCCCTCTGCGATACCGGCTGAAGGGTTCTTTGATGCAATATGCGAAATGCACTGTTCCAGCCACACACGCGTGATTTTATCGGTGTCAACCGCGGAGACCGAGCGCTTCAAAAGCTTCGTCAGCCGCTTGACCATAGCACCCCAATAAGGTGGCCACTCATTGCTCCCCTGCCAACGCATCCGTTTAGCCAGACTGAACTGGACATCCAATGACCATCTCACCGCAGAAGGGTCGTCTGTCCCATCATACTTTTTCGCCCATTCCAAGAGCAGGTTGTCTTTCAGCAGTTTCTTGGTAAAGGTCGCCCACAGTTTGCCGTTGACCCATAGTGCTGGGCGGTTGGGGATGATGACATCCCGGGCCGACTGGTCGATCACCGCCATGATGACACGGTCGACCGGGTAAATCTCAATCGTCGTCTGACCGCTCCCGGCATTGCCTACCGTCAAGCTGAAATTGGAAATGGTCTCTGCTGGATAACGGAGGCTGCTCCTGCCAAAGTCCTTCTGGCAATCATGGCACCAATAGTCGAAAGAGCCGTCTTTTTTCTTGCCCTTCTTGATCCTCACTCGCCCCTTTTCAACGTCGTTGAAGAGTTTCTCAGTAAAGATATGCTTGCCCCACCGGTTTTCGGCAATACGCTTGCTGCCGCATCTCGGACAGATGATTTTTGTCATTTCAGCTCCAAATTCCAAACTGAGCCAACAATAGCCAACCAAAGGTTTTTTTTCAAGTACCTGGCACACAATGTACCCGGCAAGATACAGTCTCGATGCCCGCCAGATACCGCTATAATCACGGCAAAACAACCGACCCCACCCCATGCAAGGAATCGGTACTTAAGATGACAGAGACAAGAAATAAAACCCAGGAGAAAAGATGCTGCCACAGGTTCCTGAAAGGCTGACCTATGAAGGGAAACGGCTTGACCTGCCTTTTGAACAGCCGCTTGAAGCTTGGTTTGAACAGAGCGGAAACCGGCCTGACTTTGCCGTCCCACATACCGCCTTATGGCGGGGTTATGTCGCTTCGTGGGAATTAAGAGAAGGGAAACTCTACCTGACTGGCATTGAAGGGATGCTCACCAACGGGCGGCAAGCCACCCTCCAGACAGTATTCCCTGATACAACGGGCGATATCTTTGCCCACTGGTATTCCGGATCCTTCAGGCTGCCCGAAGGGGAGTTGCCCGGCACCATCTGTATCGGTTACTCCCCTGTCTATGGCCGCTACCTGGTGCTGACAATTGAAAACGGCATCCTTATCTCAAGCCATCATGAGACCGATGACGAACTTGGCAATTATGGGGTTTAGCGAAAAAAATCCATGAAAAACAAAGCAGATTCTGATGTCAGCACGCAACAGATAGAACCAGCAGGCTAGACCGTTTCCATCCTTTTATTGACATAAATCAATAAAAGAGAACATTCTTCCACTTTTTATTGAAACACCCCTTGCGTTTCTGCATAATCAGGATACCTATTCAAGTTTTGTATTTTTTTGCCATGCCCATGCGGCATGGCATTTTTTTGGTGCATCCTGAAAACACCGCCGCAATAGGCAAGCAGAATCAGGTGAAATTCATGATGGCAAAGGCAATCAATGCGCCAATTGCCGTTGAAATCGCCGCCATCACCAAGTACATCTTGCGCGCCCCAGCCGGCACGGTAGCAGTGCAGCCTGCCGACATATATTCTTGGAATTCTTCGGTTTCGACCTTCTGAACCTTTTCATCAGGCGTTGCTTCAACAACCGGATAGATGCCTTCAGCTGGAACCAATTCCGGCGGCATAAGGATCGGCCCGCAGGCACACATCCCCTGGGGCACTTCAGCGGCAGTAAAAAAAGTGGTTGTTTTCATGGGTTTTGCGCAACAAGTCGGTCATTTGCTTCAGAACCGTATTATATCGACAACACCGCAGGTAACGCACTGACCTGCGGCAAGAATTTACGTCACATCCACCCGATAAGTCCCGTGAAACTCTGGGATTTATGCCCTGCCAATGATAAAATAGAAGGCTCATTTAACCCAACTGCCGCCAGAATCCCATGTCCCAAGATGCCCTCAAGCTTTCCGTCGCCCGTGCAGCCCTAAAATATGTTCCTGAAGGCCAGGTCATCGGCGTCGGCACCGGTTCGACCGCCAATTTTTTCATTGATGAGCTGGCATCTATCAAAGACAGGATAGCAGGCGCTGTCGCTTCTTCCGAAGCAACCGCAGCGCGCCTGGCTTCACATGGCATCAAAGTATTGGGACTCGATGAAATCGACGCACCACTGCCCATCTATATCGATGGGGCTGATGAAATCACCCCGCAAGGTGCCATGATCAAAGGCGGCGGTGGCGCTTTGACCCGCGAAAAGATTGTCGCATCCGTTGCAAAAGCCTTTATCTGCATCGCCGATGGGTCGAAGCTCGTTGACCGTTTAGGGCACTTCCCACTGCCCATTGAAGTCATTCCCATGGCATACAAACCCGTCAGCCAAGTGATTGCCCGCACCTATGGCGGACAACCCACACTGCGCATGCGCGACGGTAAGCCTTTTGTGACAGACAACGGCAACTACATTCTAGATATTTCAGGGCTGACCATTGACGCACCACAAACCATGGAAGCTGAAATCAACCAGCTCGCCGGTGTCGTAACCGTCGGCCTTTTCGCCCAAAAGGGCGCCAGCATCTGCCTTTTAGGTACCGCAGATGGTGTGAAAACCCTGGATTTTTCCAGCAAGGATAATTGATAAAGATTTGCGCCGCATGATAGCGGCCATGGCCTGGCACTGTCTGCCAAGCCCACAGGAATACTGATAATACTGATGAAGGCTTTTTTTAAGAAACTGTTGACTGTTGCGTGCACAAGCTGCCTGTGTGCCCTCGCACCAGAGCTTGCAGCCCGTGACATTTCGCTCCCCAAGTACAGTTGGGACTCCAAGCTCGGCTCGTTCCATACCAATACGTACGCTGATAACGCCGGCATCCAGAACGACCCACTGACTGAAATCCTGTCAGTGAGCGCCGTCGATGTCTGGGGACGCATCCGTTCCGGCTTTGGCATCCCGGCACTCGACAACAACCTGGTGAACGTCCACGAACGCTACTACGCCAAACGGGGGGAATACTTCCAGCGGACAACCAAGCGCGCTGAACGCTACCTGTTCCATATCGTCCAAGAATGTGAACGCCGCGGTATGCCGACGGAACTGGCACTTTTACCTTTCATTGAATCGTCATTCAACCCGCATGCCCATTCCCCGGCAAAAGCCGAAGGCCTCTGGCAGTTCATCCCGAGCACCGGCAAACAGTATAGCCTCTCGCAGAACACATTCCAGGACAAGCGCCGTGACATCATTGCGTCAACGGATGCGGCCTTGACTTACCTGCAGCGCCTGTATGACATGTTCGGCGACTGGCACCTGGCCCTGTCTTCCTACAACTGGGGAGAAGGCAACGTCATGCGCGCCACCCGCAAGGCGGAAGCAGCGGGACGCGAGATTTCTTTCAACGGCATCTTCCCTTATATGCCGGCTGAAACGCGCAACTATGTACCGAAGCTTTTAGCCGTCAAGAACCTGGTTGCACGCCCAAACCTTTACGGCATCCACCTGCCAGACATTGAAAACCAGCCTTACTTCGTCAAAATCGGTAAGACAAAGGACATTGACGTAGCCGTTGCCGCCAAGCTGGCTGAAATGCCGCTGGATGACTTCAAGGCCCTGAACCCACAGTACCGCTATGTGATCCCTGGCGGCAATTCCGTCCATATCCTGCTGCCAAAAGACAAGGCACGGCGATTCCAACGCAACCTCTTAGGCTGGTCCCGCCCCCTGTCGTCTTGGACCTCGTACCAGGTCACCGATGCACGGGAACGCATTGAAGACATTGCACAGAAATTAGGCGTATCGCCGGATGCCATCCGTCAGGCCAACAACATCCCTTACCGCAAGGCATTGAAATTTGGCTCCACCATCCTGGTACCCCGGACGGCGAGCTTCAACAAGGATATCGCACCAGGTGTACTGGATAACGCCTATATCGCTTACGCGGCAGACTACAAACCAACCCCACCACCAGTTGAGGAACAGCCCAGTGTGGATGAAACCGTCGACCTGCGGCCTTCTTCCCGGATGAAACCGGTTGACATCCTTAAGGAACAGCCAAAATACAACGTAGAATCCCCGGCACGGCGTGCAAGCTGGACATCAGCTGCCGCTGCACCGAAGAGCAATGCCGCGTTTACAGCCACCAAGAAACCGGATGTCGTTGTTGTCAGGAAAGCAGACAACCGGAAAAAACAGGAAAATACCTGGAAAAAACCGGACAACACCCAAAAAGGTACAGACAAACGCAAGGGGCATGAGAAAGATTACAGCAGGTCAACGGACACCCGCCACAGCCGCCATGACACACGCGCAACCAACAAGGTCGAGTCCAAACCGATGAAGGGGCATCAATCCGTCAAAGCGGCACCACAGAAAAGCGACCATCGTACAGTCCCCCAAAAAGGGAGTGCCGACAACAGGCATAAAGCAGCAGCACCACAGGCAAAACAGTCTGCCGTCAAGATGGTGACTTATGCTAAAGGTGGGCACAGTGCGCCAGCACCAGCTAAGGCGCCCGCTAAAAAGGATGTGGCAAAAAACCGCAAAAGATAAGGTAAAATTCGCTTATAGGCATATTCACGCGCATTTGGGTGTAGAATTCACCGACTTTGGCATGTTTTTCCAAGAGGGGAACCATGCCTAATCCGCCGGATTCTTAACAAAGCGCATCCGACGACCAACAAAATAAAAAGGTAAAACGTTTTTTATTGGAGACAGGCATGGCTTTTCTTGAAGGCAAAAAGATTCTGATCACTGGGGTTCTGTCTAACCGTTCCATCGCTTGGGGCATTGCAGAAGCATGCCATCGTGAAGGTGCGGAGCTGGCATTCACCTATGTTGGCGAGCGATTCAAAGACAGGGTTACCGCCTTTGCCAAGGAACTCGGCAGCAGCATGGTTTATGAATGCGACGTCAGCAAAGATGAACACATTGAACAAGTATTTGCCGAAGTTGCCAAGGAATGGGGAAGCTTGGACGGCCTGGTTCACTCCATCGGTTTTGCACCCCGTGAAGCGATTGCCGGTGACTTCTTCGACGGCCTGTCCCGCGAAAACTTCCGTATTGCACATGACATCTCGGCATACAGCTACCCAGCACTCGTCAAAGCAGCCCGCCCCCTGTTCAATCCAGGTGCCGCCTGCCTCGCACTGACCTACCTGGGTTCCATCCGCGCCATCCCATACTACAACACGATGGGCTTGGCCAAGGCATCCCTCGAAGCAACCGTACGCTATATGGCAGAATCCTTGGGTAAGAAAGGTGTCCGTGTCAACGCGATTTCCGCAGGCCCTGTCAGGACGATTGCCGCCAGCGGCATCAAGGACTTCAACATCCTCCTGAACTTCGTTGCCAAGAATGCCCCTCTGCGCCGCAATGTAACGATTGAAGAAATCGGCAATGTCGCTGCCTTCCTGCTGTCTGACCTGGCTTCCGGCATCACCGGTGAAATTACCTATGTTGACGGTGGCTTCTCACACGTCATGGGCCTGAATACCGACGGCGTCGTCGCAAGCAAAGGCTGATTGACTGACCACTATTATTAGCAAAAAGGCGCTGCCGGTTTGGTCAGCGCCTTTTTCTATTCCCGTGCAAGCCACGGCTCTATTTATTCTTTTTCTCTTCCTTGATCTCTTCCTTCCACGCCCTTTCATACGCATCAATCAGTGAATGCTCATAGAAAGTCGTATCCTTTTCGCTACGGGCAATCTTAAGCTGTTCCACCGCTGCCTCATTCATCTGCATCAGGTGGTAATACTCACCCATCGCCAAGTGGCTTGCCCCTATCTTTCCCATACCCGCATAGACTTCGGCACTCTTCTTGCGCAACCCGGCATCTTCAGGATAGCGGCGCGTCATCTTACGGATGAACCGCTGGCATTCATCATAACGTTTCGCCTTGGCCAGCGCTTCGATATGCAGGTTGGACATCGCCTTCGAGGACGGGAAATGGTCAATTGCATTATGTGTAATCCGCACTGCATCGGCCGCATTGCCCTTTTGGATCGCAATCTGTACTGCCAGGACATTGAGTGGTGAACTCTGGCGGTTGACGGTCTCACTGAACATCTTGCGGGCCACATCGAGGCGTTGCTGTGCCAGGTCCGGCTGTTTGCGTTCCAACGCCACCAAAGCCAAGCCATAATAACCCGCTGCAATCTGGTAGCGTGTGCCATTTTTCACCTGTTCGGCAAAATAGCGTTCCACCTCATAGAGCCCACCGCCCATATCACCCTGCACGACTCGCGCCTTGGCACGAATCAGTTGGAAGTCGGCACTGTCGACATGCTGGCGGTACGGTTCATGCATCGCACGGGCCTGCACATCAGCAATACGGTCTGACGTCAACGGGTGGGTCCGCAGGTATTGCGAAGGCGCATCGTTGTAAAGCCTGTTCGAATGCTGCATCTTCGCAAAGAACCCCGCCATATCGTTGACATCAAACCCGGCATGTTTCAGGATCTGATACCCAACACGATCCGCTTCCTTTTCAGCTTCACGCGTGAAATTGATCTGTTTCTGGATTGCCACCCCCTGGCCTGCCAGTAGAGTACCCAGTGCGGCATCCGTCCCGCCCCCTGCTGCCGCCACGAGAAGCCCCAAGGCAGCAGAAGCAATCGGAATCATGATGTCATTTTGGGACGAGGCAATCATGCGCGCGATATGGCGCTGCGAGACGTGCCCGATTTCGTGTGAGAGGACGGATGCCAGTTCCGACTCCGTCTCAGTCGCCAGAATCAATCCTGTATGTACACCAATGAAACCACCCGGTAATGCGAATGCATTCAAGGTGCGGTCTTTAACCCCAAAGAACGTGAAGTCGTTGACCAGTTCACCACGGATCGTCGGATCTGCCGCAATCAAGCGGTTGCCCAGCGTGAACAGGTATTCGTTCAAGACATCATCCTTCACATAAGCCGGGTCCTGCTCAATCTGAACCATGATGTAACGGCCAAGCTTATATTCCTGAATCGGCGTCAAAGCTGTGCGCGCATCGTCACCGATACTGGGTACCTGGCTGACCTGCGCCAGGGCAGGCGCTACCACCTGCAGGGAAAATGCTGCCAAAACAGGCAACACAAGACGCCGCAGAACCTTGGAGAACCTTTGCGATGCTTTGGGATGGGATGGGGTATGTTTTTGCATGGTGATATGATAACGCCTTGGAGACCATTTACAGGCGAATTTTCATGACAGAGCATCCTTCCCGCACTGATGACACCCTGGCACTGTCGCATTTTGATGAATCCGGACAAGCCCATATGGTGGATGTCGCCCCAAAAAACGACACACACCGCGTGGCCATTGCAAGCGGCACCATCCATATGAAGCCGGAAACCTTATCTGTCATTGTCAACCGGACGGCCGATAAGGGAGATGTCTTGGGCATTGCACGCATTGCCGCCATCATGGGCGCCAAGCAGACGGCCAACCTCATCCCCCTGTGCCATCCGATTGCACTGACCCGCGTGACAGTAGACTTCCAGGTTGGCACCAACACCATCGAATGCCGTGCACAAACGGAGACTGTCGGGAAAACCGGTGTCGAGATGGAAGCCTTGACTGCCGTGCAGGTCGGGCTTTTAACGATTTATGACATGCTCAAAGCCATTGACAGGGGCATGCGGATTACCGATGTCCGGCTGCTGGAAAAGAAAGGCGGCAAATCCGGCCTCTGGCAGGCGTCCTGAAAGGATACCGTTCAGTGTAAACTGACTTCTTCCTCAATCAGGTCTTCGGGCATCTCAGCGTGGACGAGTTCGCCCTTCGTATCGGCAAAAAGCGGTGCGCCACAGTCATCACAATACTCGGTGACAAAACGCTGGACAGGGCTCCGCTTGTAAGTAACATTCAAGTTCCGCAAGATGCCAAAAATCTCCATCAGCTGAGACCCACCCTTGCCCTTGCTGGCGGCAGGATGCGATTCCAAAAGTACCGGCAGATGCACACCTGAGAGTTCCTCAACACCGAATACCGGCCAGACCGTCCCATAGACAACCTTACTGTTCCTGACATCGTAGAAACCAATCCGGTATTCCTCAACCTGGTTGCTTTCACGGTCATGTCCAAAGCCACTGACAACCGCCCCCAACTGTTCCGGCATCAGCTGCAGTTTTTTCCAGAGGTAATAAACAGCGGCCCTAAGTGTTGCTGGACGGATTTCCTGCTCGGTGTTCCGGCATGTGTTGAAAAAGCCGCCCGGCAGTAAAAGCTCGAGGCTGCAGCCTGGCATGACCTGAGCCAAAAGCGGCTCCGCCAGCTTCTGCCATTGCGCCAACGCTTTGTCCTTGCGCGCTTCCATCCCCATCGGATGGCTGACATCCTGCCAGGAAAACAGGGGGTTGCCGGCTTCAACCATGACACCGGCAACCAGGTAACGGGCATCTGCCATGAAAGAAGGCACTTCCGCCTGACTGTAAGACAGTTTGCAGGGTTTCCCTTTTTCGATGGCATCGATGAAACGCTGCGCCAGTTTGTAGACAGCAATGGGATCCACAGGCATGCGATCAACCGTATACAGTTCCGGCGCCAGACAGAGCCTTGCCCCTTCAGACAAGAGCGTCTTAGCGAAACCATCACGCAGCGCATTGTAAACCAGCGTATCAAGGGAGCCTGCCGGGATGGTGTACTGCGTTGTCGCCACGATAGGAATGGCGACGAGTAAAAACTGGTATTGGTTCCCTTGATCCCCTTCAACAACAGCAGATTCACAATAAGCTTCAACCACCTCCAAGAGGCAGTTGTACGCATCCATATCGGTATTGAAGAGATACTCCCCCGCAGCATTCAGCACACCAAAGCGGTCATGCTGCACATGGCCTGCCACCATCTCAAGGAGCCCCTGCCTGATGTTTTCGCTCTCGAGGTAGCTCGACGCATAAAACATTTCCTTTGCTAGGGCAACCAACCGCTTGGGAGCAATCTGTAAGACAGGGGATTTTTCGGGTGTATCGAGCATGATCAGAGAAATCAATCCTTTGCCTGCGCACCTCGTTACAACGGCAACAGGCAAAAAAAATCCCCTAAGGGACTCTTGGAAAATCATTGGCATCCCCAAGCGGATTCGAACCGCTGTTCCCACCGTGAAAGGGTGGTGTCCTAGGCCTCTAGACGATGGGGACACAGTTTCTTCCTTGGTGGAGGTAAGCGGGATCGAACCGCTGACCTCTTGCATGCCATGCAAGCGCTCTCCCAGCTGAGCTATACCCCCACGAAGAAAGGAGATTATAACAGTCTCCCTACTCCCTTAGCAAGGAAAACAATGGAAAGTACGCCAAAAACCACACGGCCTGCTTAAAGCAGGACACATAGCCTCTTTGGAATGGCTTAAAGATCCTTCAAACGCGACAAAACCGTTTCACGGCCAAAGAGACACACCACCGCATCAATGGACGGCGTGTGCAGTTCCCCCGTCAACAGCAGACGCAACGGCATGGCGACCTGCGGCATCTTCATCTTGCGCTGCTTTAAGATACCCTTCATCATCGCCTTCAAGGCATCGCGGTTCCAGTCAATGGTTTCAATGTTTGCCGCATATTCCTTCAGGGCTTCACGGGACGCATCGGTCAAGTGTTCTTTCAGGACTTCAGGGTCAGGATCTGGCTTGCCATAGAAAATCAGGCAGGACTGCGCCAGTTCATTGACGGTCGATGCCCTATCCTTCATCAGGCCAATCACATCAACCAAGGCGGGGCCTGTTGTCAGATCCACACCCAACTGATCAAGCTGGGGTTTGACCAGTGCTTCAAGGCGCGCATTGTCGGCTTCACGGATATAGTGGTTGTTGAGCCAGTTGAGTTTTTCCGTATTGAACTGGGCTGCTGCTGAAGACAGGTGGTCAAAGTCAAACCATTCGCAGAATTGGTCCATCGAGAAGACTTCATCATCCCCGTGGCTCCAGCCTAAGCGTGCTAGATAATTGAGCATCGCTTCTGGCAGGTAACCAGCCTTTGGATATTCCATGACTGAAACTGCCCCATGGCGCTTGGAAAGTTTCTCCCCATCGTCACCCAAAATCATCGGGAGGTGGGCGTATTCAGGGACAGGCGCACCCAAGGCTTTCAGCATATTGATCTGGCGTGGCGTATTGTTGACATGGTCGTCACCACGGATGACATGGGTAATCCCCATATCCCAGTCGTCAATCACCACACAGAAGTTGTACGTTGGTGTGCCGTCTGAACGCGCAATAATCAGGTCATCCAACTGGCTGTTGGCAATCGTAATCGACCCTTTAACCCTGTCGTTCCAGGTCACTTCACCATCAGTTGGGTTACGGAACCGGACAACAGGACGTACGCCTTCCGGTACGGGTGGCAATGTCTTGCCGGGTTCAGGACGCCAAGTCCCATCGTAACGCGGAATCTCACCGGCTGCCTTCTGACGTTCGCGCATCGCGTCGAGTTCTTCAGGCGAGCAGTAACAATAGTAAGCCGTCCCATCAGCAAGCATCTTCGCAATCACCTCACGGTAACGGTCCATACGCTTCATCTGGTAGAAAGGCCCTTCGTCGTGCTGGAGCCCCAACCACTGCATACCATCAATGATGGCCTGCACAGCTGCCTCTGTGGAACGTTCTACGTCCGTATCTTCAATACGCAGGATGAATTTACCGTTATGGTGGCGGGCATATGCCCAGGAATAAAGTGCAGTACGTGCACCGCCCAGATGCAGGAAACCTGTCGGGCTCGGTGCGAATCGGGTTCTGACAGTCATCTTCTGTCCCATATCAAGTCAAAAAGAAACGGGTATTTTACCGCACGCGGCTTAAATACTAAATATCCGCGCCCCACACGAGCTATGCTATCCTTGTTATCTGCCAACCTGTCCTGCCGCTACTGGATATGGCTTAAGAAAAGGACCTGACTGTGGAAAACCGCTCGCACGCCATTGCCACTTTACTGTTCACCTCCATCCTGGGGGCGGTCATCATTTTCCTTTTCCTTTACTTCGGCCACGACAAATCGGAATATGTGCCCTATAAGATTGTCACAGAGCATCCGGTCGGCAGCCTCAACCGGGGCGGCAAGGTCAAACTGAACGGCATCGCCATTGGCAAAGTCACAGACTTAGGTTTCAGCAAAGAGACGCCCGGCATGATCGCCATCTCTATGGAAGTGAAGAGAGACGCACCGATCACCAAAGGTACAACGGCTGCCATTGATTACCAACCCGTCACCGGCATCTCATCCATTGCCCTGACCAGCAGCAGTGAGAACACGGAAAAGCTGGCGACCTCCGAAGATTCACCGGGACTGATTCCAATGACAGGCGGCGCCTACCGGACTGTCACAACACGGGGAATACAGATTATCCGCGAAGTCAACGAAGTGACCCGTGCCCTGGCAACACTCTTGGACGGCCATCACAACAAGCTCATTTTTGCGACCATCAAAGACTTAAGCAGACGTTCCAAGGGCTGGGCCGAAGCCCCTTGGTACATCTATGCGGCTTCGGTTGACGCACCGCGAAAGCTCCATGAAGGACATGAGACCGTCAAGACACTGTCCCAACTGGCCGTGGACGTCAAGAAGGTCTCCGAAATGGCCGATAAGCTGATTACCGAAAAACTGAAATCCGACGACATCGAGCATCTGGAAAAAATTGCCAGCGACTCACGTGCGACCCTAAACAGCATCAACCGATTCATGGGCGAATACCGGCGTGGGATGAACTCCCCACTGATTAGGCGTGAAATGACCAAAGGCCCTGGCGAATAAAAGCGCATCGGCCAAACAACCGTACCCTCTGGCATTCGACGGCTACCCAAGCAAAAAGCCCCCCACCCCAGCATGGCGCAATAACCACGCCGCGCCAAAGCCCAGCATCTTGCAGAACAGAACATATGCAGACGGACTGCAGCTCCTATAGTTCATAGAAAGGGTTTTGAACTGGCAGACACCGTCTGCACAATCCACCAGCAAACAGCGCCTAAAACCCTCCAGAGGAGCACCTGAACCGATGTTATGACTTGGTCAGACAGCTCCCCTACCGTG
Source organism: Oxalobacter sp. (assembly GCA_016291665.1). GTDB lineage: Bacteria > Pseudomonadota > Gammaproteobacteria > Burkholderiales > Burkholderiaceae_D > Oxalobacter. Next base: position 46,419 of record JAEEYE010000012.1, read on the forward strand.
TCACAAGAAAAGGCAGGCATCTGCACTGAGCCATGGAAGAATACATCGAAGTGGCATCCAGACTGGGACGCCTTACCGCAACACAGCCCATACCTGTCCCGGCAGTACAAAAGGCAGGCACAAATAACAAGCGCTGGCAAAAGGCCAGCGCAAAAGAAAATCCCCACAGTCCTTAAACCATGGGGATTTCAATTTTCGACAGTCCGGGTGTTTAAGACTGTACTTGAAACTTAAGATATTCTGCTATATGAACATCTTAGCGGTCTGGATCGCCGTCATCGCAACACCGTATGCCAATGGGATACCCACGAACAACCAACGGAGGATGAACATACCCATACCGACTTCTTCCTTACCGGTAACAACACCTTCAGCCATAGCAGCTTTGATCTTGTCTTCCAGCAGTGCTTTTTCAGCAGCAAACTCTTCTGGAGTCATATGCCACTTAGGATTGACTGGACGGATCAACGTAATGAATACGATTTCCAGAACCAGCAGGCCAGCCATACAGTACAGGGTCATGGAGTATGCAGCAGCCTTTGCAACACCAGCGTTCAACTGCATTTCGCGGAGAACGTTAATGAACAGAGGAGACAGCAGACCAGCAGCAGACCAAGCAGTCAGGACACGGCCGTGGATAGCACCAACGAACTGCTGACCATACAGGTCGTTCAGGTAAGCAGGGATAACTGCATAACCGCCACCGTAGAAGGAGACGCAGACGCAGGTAACCAGCAGGAACAACAGCAGGTTCAGGGATGCAGCCAAGCCTGGCAGGGAAGCGTACATTGCAGCGCCACCAGCGGCGAAGATGTAGTAAACCCAACGACGGCCAATCTTATCGGACAGGGATGCCCAAACGAAACGACCCAGAATGTTGAACAGGGACAGCAAGCCAGCAAAACCTGCTGCAATCATAGCAACCTGGCCTTTCTGTGCATCGGTCAGATCGTCGAACTTGACGCCTGGCAGATGGATCAGGTCACCAGCGAACACTTCCTGCAGCAGTGGGGATGCCATAGCCAGAACACCGATACCAGCAGCGATGTTCAGGAACAGCATGCACCAGCAGCACCAGAACTGAGGGGTGCGAACTGCGCTTGCAGTGGTAACGTTGAATGCGCTAGAAACATTCTTCTTAGGATCTGGTTCCCAACCAGCTGGCTTGTAGCCTGGAGGTGGGACACGGATGGTGAAGCAACCGGCCAACATGAAGACGGTGTAAACGCAACCCAGAACGGCGAAAGTCTGCCACAGACCAACGGAAGTGGAAGTACCGAACCAGGAAATCAGCTGCTGTGCGAAAGGAGAACCGCACATTGCGCCACCACCGAAACCTGCAACAGCCATACCAGTTGCCATACCGACGCGGTCAGGGAACCAACGGATCAGCGTAGAAACAGGTGTGATGTAACCCAAGCCAAGCCCGATACCACCGATGACTGATGCAGCCCATGCCAGCCACAGCTGGTGGATAACCATAGAAACAGCCATCAGGAAGAAGAAGGAGCAGAAGCAGATGCAGGAATACAGACCGCAACGGCGAGGACCTGCGTGTTCGAGCCAGTTACCGAAGATAGCTGTGGTAGTACCCAGCATCAGGAACAAAATAGAGAACACAACAGAACACAGGACAACTTTCCAGTCACATTCTGTGGTAAACAGAACACTGAACCAACTCATGTCCGCAGGACATGCCTTAGATTTACCCAGCCCTTCAGCCACACCGATGGCCTTGGACATTGGCAGCCAGAACACCGACATACCGTAGCCCATACCAACGCACAGATGGATCATCAGGGCAGACGTAGGAACCAGCCAGCGATTGTAACCTTCGCCGGCGACGGTATACGCCTTATCAAGTTTTGATGCCATTCGTAGGACTCCTTACACCCTAAAAAACAACGATTTCAAAAAATCTGCCTTAGCTTTCTATGTTTCTGTCTTGCACACATAGACGCATCCGATCAGGATAGACTATTATCTCTACATTCTCAATGCGTTTCGTGCAAAAAAAACACCGAAATCTTTGAGTTTCTTTTTCAAGAAACAAAAAAACCACAGAAAGTGGGGGCATATGTACAAAGTTTCCATTGAACCGCACTGGCGAATTTCACACGACCGGAAGCAGGCATTGGACACTGCCATGCTGTTGAAGCTGCTGGACTCCATCCAGAACACTGGCACAATCCTCCAGGCTGCCAAAGAGATGAAACTGTCTTATCGGCACGCATGGGGACTGTTAAGGGAAGCAGAAACCGCTTTTGGCACCCCACTACTTGAAAAAAACCGGGGGCGCGGTACAAACCTCACCCGTTTTGCCAGCACCCTCCTCTGGGCAGACAAACGCATCTCTGCCCGCCTTTCAGCCATCCTCGAATCCCTCTCTTCCGAACTCGAAATCGAACTCGCCAAAAGCGTCTATACCTACCTTCAATCGCTGCGCCTGTGTGCCAGCCATGGCTTTGCCGTCTCAACCCTGATGGAAAACATCATCCAGAAAGACCTCTCGGTCAACCTGCGCTACCAAAACAGTATGGAAGCGTTGGCCTCCCTGGCACAGGGTGACTGTGAAATTGCCGGCTTCCACCTGCCCGTCATCATTGAAGATGAAAAGGCACTAAAACCATTCCAGCGTTACCTGTCCAATGACGCACACCTTCTGATCCATTTGGCGAACCTGGAACAGGGCCTTCTGATTGCACGCGGGAACCCCAAACGGATCCTCTCCTTCAGGGATTTGACGAAAGACAACGTCCGCTTCGTCAACCGGCAGAACGGCTCCAGTACACGCCAGATTTTTGAGGCGCTCCTAAAGAAAACAGGAATTGATTCATCAAAGATTAATGGCTTTGAGACCACAGAATTCACCCATGCGGCTGTTGCCGCCTACATTGCCAGCAACATGGCCGACGTGGGTTTTGGCGTAGAGACTGCCGCACGCCGCTTTGGGCTGGACTTTGTGCCGCTGATTAAAGAACGTTACTTCTTCGCCATCCCCAAGGACATGATCCAGAACCCCACGATGCGCGAAATCCTGTCTATCATGACAAGTGAGAGTTTTGCACGGGAAATCAACCAGTTGGGTGGCTATGATGCGACGGAGACCGGACACATCTTCTCGGTCAACGACATCATACGGATCACGCCACCCAAAACAAAACGGACGGCTAACGCCGCCTGACCCCGCTATCCCACCACCTTGATCGGCGGGAAAATGCCCGTCCTGTCCCTGGGCTTCATCGCAATGATGCCGGTCAAGCGGTGTGCCATGTCCCTGAAAATCCGGGCCATCAAGCCATCGGGTTCCGCAGCAACAGCAGGCAGCCCCCCATCGGTCTGCGCACATAAGGCGGCATTGATCGGGATTTGCCCCAAGGATGGCACGCCATAAGCCTCACTCATGCGTTTACCGCCATCCTGGCCAAAGATATGGGTAACTTCCCCACAGCAGGGGCATACCCAGGCACTCATGTTCTCAATGATGCCCAAGACATCGACATGCATCTTCTGGAACATCATCAGGCCTTTTTTCGCATCAAGGACTGCGACTTCCTGCGGGGTAGTCACAACAACCGCACCGGTAATCGGTGCCTTTTGTGAGAGCGTCAACTGCACATCACCCGTACCTGGTGGCATGTCAATCAAGAGGTAATCAAGATCCTTCCAGGCGGTCTGCTCCAAGAGCTGCATCAGCGCCTGTGTTGCCATCGGGGCACGCCATGCCAGAGGCTGGACGCCTTCCATCATGAAGCCGATCGACATGATCTGAAGCCCGTACTGTTCAATCGGCTCAAGGTGTACCCCATCGACGGATGGTGGCAGCTCTGATACCCCCATAATCGTCGGCTGCGATGGACCATAGATATCCGCATCCAAAATGCCCACCCTGGCACCTTCAGCAGCTAAGGCCAATGCGAGGTTTGCCGTCATCGTCGATTTGCCCACACCCCCCTTGCCGGAAGAAACCGCAATGATGTTCTTGACGCCTTCAACAGGCCTTGCGCTGGACTGGAACGCATGCCGGATGATTTTTGTCCTGATATCAACCAAAACATTGCCCACCCCACCGATTGTGGCAACTGCATTCCTGATCCTTGAAATGATGTCCGCATGCAGGCTTTTGGCGGGATACCCCAAATCCAGGGTCAATGAAACCTCACGGCCATTAATCGTAATGTCCGAGACAGCACCCACACTGACATAATCCGTCTTAAGGATCGGATCCATGACGCCACTGATTGCATTAAGGACATGTTCCTTTGTTACCACCATCGGTATTGCCTCCACCTCATTTTCGAATAGCGCAAAGTGTACCGCAAGCCACGCATCCTGTCAGTGCAACGATCAACCCTGCCTATATAATATGGGTATTGCCTACCAATCCCATGGAAAGGAGTCCAAAATGAGCAAGAAACTCGTCGCGTATTTCAGTGCTACAGGCGTCACCCGCCTAGTATCCGAACGACTGGCAGCTACCATTGACGCCGATACTTATGAAATCAAACCTGCCAAGCCCTATTCTGAGAACGACCTCAACTGGATCGACCAGACAACCCGCGCAACCGTGGAACAGAACGATACGGCTGCCCGCCCAGGGCTAGCCGACAAGGATGCGCCTATCGCGGCATACGACACCATCTACCTGGGATTCCCGATCTGGTGGTACATTGCACCGCGCATCATTGAGACTTTCTTGGAAACCTATGACTTCTCCGGCAAAACCCTCGTACTCTATGCGACCTCCGGCGGCAGTGGCTTTGGCAAGACAGCAGACATCCTTAAGGCCTGTGTCGGGCCTTCGACCAAAATCGTCGAATGGCGCCTTTTAAACGGGGGACCGACGGCAGCGCAACTCACCCAGTGGGAAGCCGCCCTTAACATCTGAAACATCGCCGATAGCCCATCTGCCCGCAATGACGTTTGCGGGCAGTTCGCAATTCACTGTACAATCCAAGTTTCTGTTTTTTGAACTCATTGGAAACGCCAACCTATGTCTAGAAAGCTGTTTGTCACGACCGCACTCCCCTATGCGAACGCCCCTTTCCATATTGGCCACATCATGGAATACATCCAGGCTGACATCTGGGTTCGCTACCAGCGGATGCAAAAAGATGCCGGCAAACCACGCGAAGTCTATTTCGTCGGGGCAGACGATGTGCATGGTGCACCGATCATGATTGCTGCCGAAAAAGCAGGCAAAACCCCGGCAGAATTCGTTGCAGGCATTGCAGCTGGCCGTGCTGAACATTTGGACGGTTTCTTAATCAAGTTTGACAACTGGCATTCCACCGATGGCCCTGAAAACCACGAACTGAGTAAAAGCATCTACAAACGCTTGCGCGAACGCGGCCTCATCTATACGAAGACCATTGAACAGTTCTTCGACCCAGTGAAGTCGATGTTCCTGCCAGACCGCTACATCAAAGGGGAATGCCCGAAATGCGGGGCAAAAGACCAGTATGGCGACAGCTGTGAAGTCTGCTCCAGCGTCTACACCCCAACGGAACTGAAGAACCCCTATTCCGTGCTTACGGGAGCTGCCCCAGTCATGCGCCAGTCGGAACATTACTTCTTCAAACTGTCCGACCCTCAATGTACGGAATTCTTGAAGTCCTGGACATTGGGCCAAGGCTCAGACAAATCCAGGCTCCAGCCGGAAGTCGCCAACAAGGCACGCGAATGGTTGGGCGGTGATGAGAACAAAGCCTTATCCGACTGGGACATCAGCCGCGACGCCCCTTACTTCGGGATTGAAATCCCTGATGCCCCAGGCAAATTCTTCTATGTCTGGCTGGATGCACCAATCGGCTACCTGGCTTCCTTAAAGAACCTCTTCAATAAGAAGGGGATGGATTTTGAAGCGTTCTTAGCAGATCCAGAAACAGAACAATACCATTTCATCGGCAAGGACATCATTTACTTCCATACGCTCTTTTGGCCTGCCATGCTGCACTTTGCCGGACGCAAGGTACCGGACAATGTCTTTGTCCATGGCTTTGTGACCGTCGATGGCGAAAAGATGTCCAAGTCCCGCGGTACCGGCATTTCACCATTGCGCTATCTTGAAATCGGCATGAACCCCGAATGGCTGCGTTACTATCTGGCTGCCAAACTCACCGACCGCGTCGAAGACATCGACTTTACCGGGGATGACTTCATCGCCCGCGTCAATGCAGACTTAATCGGTAAATATGTGAACATCGCGAGCCGTGCTGCCGGCTTCATCACCAAACGTTTTGGTGGTCAGCTAAACCTAGGACCTGAAGGCAAGGACGCGCCGATTTTGAAAACGTTGCGTGACGCAACAGACGAAATCTCAGGCTACTTTGAACACCGGGAATACGGCCGTGCCCTGCGCCAGATCATGCATCTGGCTGATGAGGTCAATGTCTATGTCGATGCGAATAAACCGTGGGTCCTGGCAAAAGACCCTGCACAATCAGACAACCTCCAGCAGGTCTGCTCACGGCTTTTAGAGGCATTCCGTATCTTGACCATTTACCTGAAACCCGTCCTGCCTGCCGTCGCTGAAAAGGTTGAACAGTTCTTGAATATTGCCCCAATCAACTGGGACGATGTCGCCAACGTACTGCCTGATGGCCATACAATCAACACCTACCAGCACCTGATGCAGCGTGTTGACCAGAAAATGCTCGACGCCCTGTTCAATAAGGAAGCAGAACCGGCTAAAAAGGCTGATCAGCCAAAAGCGAAAGCAGAAAAAGCAGCACCAGCCCCAGCTGGATTTGAACCATTGGCACCTGAAATCACGATTGATGATTTTGCGAAAGTCGATATGCGCGTCGGCAAGATTGTCGCATGCGACTATGTCGAAGGTGCCAAAAAACTCCTACGCCTATCCGTCGACTTGGGCGAAGGACGTGTACGCAACATCTTCTCCGGCATCCGCAGTGCCTACAAACCAGAAGATCTAGTCGGCAAACTGACTGTTGTCGTTGCCAACCTGGCGCCACGCAAGATGAAATTCGGTATTTCCGAAGGCATGGTCATGGCTGCCTCTGCTGAAGGCGACGATGGCATCTACCTGCTTGAACCGATGTCCGGAGCCAAGCCAGGTATGCGACTTAGTTAATTTTTGAAAGGAACATTCACACCCTATGGACGTGAACGTCAGTGAAGCCCACGATGGGGATGCCCCGCTTATAGCGGAGATTACACGAAAAGCCTGGGAAGGCAGATGTCCGCCAACCTCCCATGGTCACTTAGAATCAGCGGACAAAGTATTGAACGACCTCCGTGAAGGCGGTGCATTCATCCTCTGGGTGGGCAACCACCCAGCTGGTTCCGTGCGTTGGGCACCGACCGACGAAGATGATGAAATCTGGAAAATCCGCCGCCTGGGCGTCCTGCCAGAATATGCGGGCCAGAACCTCTCCCAATACCTGATTGAAGCATGCGTCAACCGCGCACGCCTCTCAGACATCGCCGAACTGCGGCTCTTTCTGAATCCCTGGATGGAATCCATGTCGCACATGTACGAAGCCTATGGGTTCGAACCAGCACCAGAAATTGAATTCACCCTGCGCAATCCAAATGAAGCACCGCCAATCATGATGCGCAAGAGCCTTGAATACTGATTGGGATGTTGCCATGATCCAGTTTTCCCTTGATAACCACTATGTCTCTGACATCGATACGCTGCTCAAAAAATGCCAGAAAACGGTACAAGGGAAAGCTGCGCCTGAAAAAGAAGCAGTAACACTCAAGTTAATCCCTGAGGACAAACTGCCCTTTTCCCTTGCCAAACGCCATGATGGCGGCAAGCAGGATTAAGGCAGATACTCCTAGGCATAGCAGATGGCTGAACGCGACCTGTTCCAAACGGAGGACACCAGCCCAGCCGTTGCCAGGCTCTATGGGCAGCCGATGGATGCGCTGCCCGAAGACCTTTTCATCCCACCAGAAGCACTTGAGATTTTCCTGGAAACGTTCGAAGGACCGTTGGACCTGCTCCTTTACATGATCAGGCGGCAGAACTTCAACATCTTGGACATCCCAATGGCAGCCTTGACTGCCCAATACCTGCAATACGTCGACCGCATCCGCGCCATCAAACTGGAACTTGCTGCTGAATACCTGTTGATGGCAGCCGTCCTTGTTGAAATCAAGTCGCGCATGCTGCTGCCCAAACCCAATCTCGAAGCTGACGGTGAACCGGAAGACCCTAGGGCGGAACTCGTCAAGAAACTGCTGCAGTACGAGCAGATGAAACGTGCTGCGCAAAACATTGACCGGCTACCCAGGATCGGGCGCGATTTTTTCACACCATCGGCAACAGTCATCTTCTCTGGAGAAAAAATCCTACCGACGGTAACTGCAGAAGCACTCCAGATGGTGCTCCTGGACATGGTTGAACGCGCCAAACTCACGGCACACCACACAATCACCCCACAGGAACTCTCCGTGAGGGAACATATGACGTCCATCTTAAGGCAACTCAAACACGGAAAGTTCGTCACCTTCGAGGAACTCTTTGATGTCACGCAGGGAGTTGCCGTCATCGTTGTCCATTTCCTGGCACTCCTTGAACTCACCAAAGAATCATTGGTTCAGATTACCCAAGAAAACAGCGATGCCCCAATCTTTGTACGCCTAGCACGCTGAACACCCGTCTCCCGCCAACAGCCACCACGGCACGGATCTTCTCTTTTGGTTGACCACGGGATGCTTAGGGAAGACAATAGCGTTTTTTCAACCCATCCACCTGAAACAGAAATGAAAATCGTCCATACCATAGAAGAGCTCCATGCTGCCGTACGTGATTTGAAGAACATCACCTTGGTGCCTACCATGGGGAACCTCCACGACGGGCACATCTCCCTGATGCGCCTGGCCAAACAACAGGGTGGCGCTGTTGTCGCATCCGTCTTTGTAAACCGCCTGCAGTTTGGTCCAAACGAAGACTTCGACACCTATCCGCGTACCTTCCAGGCTGATGCAGACAAGCTGGAAAAAGCCGGTGTGGACGTCATGTTCGCCCCCAGCGAAAAAGACATGTACCCAGTTCCACAGGAATACCGTGTAACCCCACCAGACAGCTTAGCCAACATCCTGGAAGGCTACTTCAGGCCAGGGTTCTTCAACGGGGTCGCAACCGTCGTCATGAAGCTTTTCTGTGCTGTCAGACCGGACAATGCCATTTTTGGTAAAAAAGATTACCAGCAGCTTATGATTATCCGCCGCATGGTTGAACAGTTCGCTTTGCCGATTAAAATCATTGCAGCTGAAATCCACCGCGGTGAAAACGGACTGGCCATGTCTTCCCGTAACGGCTACCTGTCTAAAGAAGAACTGGCTGAAGCCCCCAACCTCTACAAGACACTGAAAGTTGCCGTCGATAAAGTCCGCGCCGGGAACAAAGACATCGATGCCTTGGAAAAAGAAGCGATGGATACGCTCAAAGCCCGTGGCTGGAAACCTGACTATGTCACCATTTGCCGCCAGTACAACCTGCAGAAACCAACGGCTGAAGAACTCGCCAAAGGTGAACCACTCGTCATCCTGGTTGCCGCAACGATTGGCAGCACCCGTCTGATCGACAACATCGAAATTTAAATCATAAGATGGCATTCAAACGCCTCTTAACAAGCCTCCTCATCCTTTTCACCTGCATCCTCTGTCTCACGGGATGCAGGGAAACAAAGGATGTGGGAAAACCCGAAGCCGTTGTTGCCCAGCACCTCCAGGCCTTGCGCACGGGTGACGTAACCTCTGCCGCCAAACTTGTCTACCAGCCTGAGGACACCGTCAACGCAGCAGCTTTCCAACAGCGCGCCATTGCAGTGCTTGAGGGCGATAAACAGGACTTCGATGCAAGGGGCGGCATTACGGATGTTTCCATCAATGACGTCTTGACGCGCTTTAGCGACGGTAATGTCAAGGATGGGCAACCGGAATTCATCAAGCGCAATGAAGCATCCAAAGGGACGACCGCAATCGTCAAGGCAATGATCACCTTCCAAAACGGTTCCTTCAAGGAAGCCGTCTATCCACTGAAACACACTGGTGACGCTTACCGGATTGTCCTCTACGAAGTCTCGGGCAATTAACGTCCCACTCACGGCTGGCTGTTCTTGGCACGTGCATCTGCAAGGTCTTCGCAAAGGGTTTTCATCCCGTCAACCAACCGGGGGCCTGGCCTGCTGATGATGTCTGAGTCAAGGTAATAAAGCGCATTGGCTTTCACTGCGGACATTATCGGGAAACGCTTCCAAAGACCTAGCCCGTTCTCCCCACTCATGCCCCCAGTACTGATGATGGCATCCGGTTTCCTAGCCAGGACGTCCTCAACACTGACAATAGGCGCCAGCGCCTTGATGTCCTGGAAAATGTTTTCCCCACCACAGCGGTTGATGGCTTCCCCAATGAACTGGTTGCCACCAATGGTATAAAGCGGCCGGTCAAAGACCTGATAGAAAACCCGGATTTTCTGACCTTTGCTGTACCGGTTGGTCAGGTTCTCCAGGTCACTGCGCCATTGCGCAGCCTTTGCCCTGCCCTCATCAGCATGCCCCGTAAGGATGCCCAGTTTTTCCATATCGTCCGGGATATCGGAGAGTTTCTTAGGATGGGTGCGGTAAACAGGGATACCCGAGTTAACAAGTTCATCAATCTGGCGCGAAGCACTGCCACTTGGCCAGAGGACAATCAAGTCAGGTTTCCTGGCAATGATGGCCTCGACATCAAGCTGATGCACATCACCGACTGTCGGCAGGGTTTTCGCTTCTTCTGGATAATCGCTGTAACTCGTCGTCGCCGCAATCTGGTTGCCCGCCCCGATGGCGTAGACCAGCTCGGTCGTATGCGGCGAAAGTGTAATGATTTTCTGTGCAGGACGCGTCAAGACAACGGGATACCCATCCCCATCACTCACCTGGATAGAACCCTGTTCCGGTTGTGGGGCTGGCCGCCGCTCCGAATGGCAGGCCGTCAAGGTCGCTGCCACAACAATGGCCGCAGCGATTGTCCCGAAGCCTTGCCACCGTTTCAGCCAGACCATGCGTTTTCCTCAGACAACCACAAAAACAGTGTCCCCCTGGTACGGCACACTCTTAACAGGGCAATGCAGGCAACGCGACAACTTCCCTTCCGTCATCATCTCCTCCCGCTCCCCGGCATCCCAGGAACCATCACCATTAAGGAGCAGTACATGCGTTGCGGCCAGGCGGGCAAGGTTGATGTCGTGGACAATCGTTACGACCGCACGTCCCTTGGCTGCCCATTGGTTGATGAACTGCATCAAAAGCTGCTGGTGGGACAGGTCCAGTGACGTTGCCGGTTCGTCCATCAAGATTAGCGGCGTATCCTGGGCAATCAAGGCAGCGATTGCCACACGCTGACGCTCCCCGCCTGAGAGCGTACGGATGTCACGGTCAGCCAAACCTAAGAGACCCATCTCCCGTAAAGCTTCTTCAGCAATCGCAATGTCTTGAGCCTTCTCCCAGAGCCCCCCATGATGCGGGTAACGCGCTGCCAGCACTGTTTCCAGTACCGTCCAGCCAAACGCATCCGAATGGTGCTGCGGCAACCAGGAACGTTGCTGCGCCAGCTTAACAGGCGGAACCTGGTTGATGTCAGTGCCATTTAACGTCACCTCACCTTCGACCTGGATACCGGCTGCCTGTAACTCCCCCATCCCCGTCAATGTACGCATCAACGTCGACTTGCCCACACCGTTGGCCCCATAAATGAACCAGCTCTGTCCTGGCGCAATGGCAAGTGACAGGTCAGTTACCAAGGCCTTTTCTGCTGTCCTAATTGAGAGGTGTTGGATCCCAAGCATCACAGCCCCCCCTTGCGTAACTGGTACAGGAAAACCGGCGCACCAATCAATGCAGTCACCGCACCGACCGGCAGTTGGACAGGTGCAAACAGGCTACGCGCAAGGGTATCGGCAACAATCAGGAAAAGTCCTCCCAATAAGGTCGATGCCGGAACCAGCCAGCGGTGATCCGCCCCCCAGATACGACGGCAGATATGCGGCACCGTCATACCGACAAAACTGATGCACCCCGCCTCAGCCACGGCAACAGCCGTCAGGATGGCAGAGAGCGCAAACAGGGTTTTTTGAAGGGATGCAACAGGAACGCCCAAGGCTGCGGCCATATCCGACTGGCGCGATAAGAGGTTGATGGCACTGCCCTGATACCAACTCCAGCATAAGACAACCATGAGCAGTAAAAGCTGTGCCAAGGAAAATGGCGTACCTGATAGGTCGCCAATCAGCCAGAAGACCATGCCACGCAGGTCATGGGGTGGCGCCAACGTCAACATCAAAGTCACCAAAGCACCACAGCCAAATGCCAGCATCACGCCCGTCAGCAGGATCTGGGTTGTGCCGTGAAGGCTGCCAAAACTACGTCTTGATAATAAGTACAGGCAGACAGTGATGATGGCTGCCCCCGTTAAGGCGGCTATATTGATGGCAAAACAGGCAGCAGAAAAAAAGAGGATGGCTATTGCACCGACCGATGCGCCACCAGAAACCCCTAGGATATAGGGATCTGCCAACGGATTGCGCAACAGTGCCTGCATCAGGCAACCTGCCAGTGCCAAGGACGCCCCAGCCAAGAATGCCGCACCGATACGCCCAAGACGCATCGACGCAATCAGGCTCTCCGTATCGGTGACCTGTCCCTTGATGAGACCAACAATGCCCTGCCAGACACTGCTTAAGCCAATAGAGACCGAACCGATGGTTGCGCATAAAAAAAGACCTGCCACTGTGATACACAGTAAGATGACCAACCAGAGCGCCCTCCGCTTTTTCTGCTGGGCATAGGAAGCTGTCGGAAGCGCTCTTTCAGTCATCGTGGCAGGTCTCTTAGGGAGGTTGTTCTCCCTAATATTCTACATCTTGACGTTTAAGCCAACATAGGCAGCAGCCCCCGTCTGGTTATAGCCATAGACGGTTTCATAGTCTTTGTTGAACAGGTTTTCAATACGGCCATAAACGGAAAGGTGCTTGTTGATTTCATAGCGGCCATCCAGGTTGACAATCGTAAAGGAACCCAACTCCTTATCGCCGGTATCTTTACGGTGTCCTGTATGCTGGACATTGATGTCACCGTAGAAACTGCCCCATTGCTTACCAACCTCAATCGAAGCCGTCTGTTTGGCACGGCGCAACAGGCGTTCATCCGTTTCGCGGTTCTTCGGATTCTGCCACATTGCATTGCCTTTCAGGTTGAAGCCCCACAGCTTCGTTGCCCCAGTGAGTTCCACCCCATAGTTCTTGGCTTTACCCGTGTTGACATACTTCCCTGTCCAAGCGCCTGGATAATCGGCTTCCCAATCAATCAGGTCACGTGTACGCCATTCAAACACAGTCGTCCTAAAGGTGGTATCCCCTGATGCATATTGGATGCCAAGTTCAGCAGCTTTGGACTTTTCAGATTCCAAGCCCTTATTCCCATTCGTTGCATCGTACAGTTGATACATCGTCGGTGCCTGGAAAGAGGTCGAGATATTCGCTATGGCTTTCCATTCATCGGTAATATCATACGCGTAGCCTAAATAGCCGGTCCAATCTGAACCTGAATCTTCAACGTGGTCATAACGGATATTAGCCTGGATATGATGCGCCCCCATATTACCTAACACACCCGCATAAACGCTCTGTTTATTCCGGGTATAGCTGTCACCACCAGATGAGCTATACAAATCAGGTGTATACGTTGCATCCGTTGTCGCCTTTTCATGGGCATATTCAGCACCAGCGGTAACCGTCCAATTCTCATTGATGGCAATCTGGTTGTTCCACTGAAGCTGGTTCGTTTCACCCTTATATGCACTTGAAGAAGAAGCATCAAAAGAATCAAAGGTATACCAGTCAAATCCCGTATAACCTTCCCGGGTATTCCGTTTGATTTCAGAACGTGAAGCGGTAATAGTGGACACCCAATTGGACGTGAAACGGTCTTTTGCAAAAATCGATCCTATAATCTGCTGCATCTTGCCGCGGGATTTTTCCTCTGGATCATAATTGTAGGCATTGTCATACTGGAACTTGTCATGCTGATAATAAAGGCGGGCACCAATTTCATGGTCTTTATTGATTTCATGAGACACAGCAGCAGTAAAGCCAACATTACGGTTACCGTCATGATCCTTATTCACATTGCTGTCTTTTGCGGCATCCATTGCAGAAAAGCCATTGGTTTTGGAACGGGCGACCGAGAAAGCTAATTTCGTCCCAAAATCCGTCTTGGCACTCATGTTTGCGCCAAATTTGACCGTATCATACCGACCATATTCAATGAATGCATTTGCCTGTAGGGTATCCGTTCCCTGTTTAGTAAAGACCTGGATAACACCACCGACTGCCCCGGAACCATAAATGGAAGAGACATTACCTTTAACCACTTCTATATGGTCAATCTGATCGGGCATAAGATGGGCCAGCGTATCAACCGTACCCAACCCTGTTGGATCCTGCACCGGGATCCCATCAATAAGGAGAAGTACCTGACGGGATTCTGTCCCACGCATGAAAAGCGACGTTGCAGCACCTGCCCCACCGCTTCTTGCAATCTCAATACCTGCCTCACTCCTTAAGATTGAAGGCAAATCAGCCAATTTTTTCTGTTGGATGGTTTCCTGTGAAATCAGGATGGTTCCTGGTATCGCATCTTTCTGGAGCTGCTCGACACGGGAAGCCGTCACAACAATCGGCGCCAAGGTTTGCTCTTCCGTAACCGGTGTTTGGGTTTCCGGAACCTGTGCCTCTGTTTGGGGCTTCAGTTCCACATCAGCATGCGCTGGTAACGCAAAGCAGCCTGCCAGTGCTACAGCAAGGACTGCTGGTTTGAATGTTTTCCTAAGTTGCATGATTTTTCCGTTAATACGATTGAACCGACATCCCCGCCGGTATCAGGCCTATGAAAGTACAGGGTCAGGCAATCAGGAAAACACAGGGCATCCCACCTTACAGAAAACAGGCAGGCCATATCATCCCGTGGAGACTCCCCGTCCACAGTACAACCTTTTATCTGGCCGGTATCCGGGCTACAGGTTCAGGATGACGCTTCCTGAAGATCCCGTCCGCCTTCCCATGCTTTTGCACAGTGGCGTTGATGGACGTACTGTTCTTAGAACACCTGTTTACCGTTGCGGGGGCAGCACACGTTCTGCAGGATAACCCTCCCTTGCATCGTGTTTCCCGTTTAACCACACATCAGGAAAGATGCGCGGCACCAGAACTTTGGATTATAGCCAAGATACCCAGTACTTATCCCTACTATTGGCAGGAGAATGCTTTTTGTTCGGATTTTGGCCGCAATAGCGCGCAATCGTTTGCCTGAAAGCAACAACCGCACTATGTTGGCCGCTTCGTTCGGATGATTGGCATGCGAACATAAACAGGTAAAATACAGGGCAGAGGAGTCAAGACATGGCCTATACCAATTTAAAGAGTGGTTTCCGCAAACCCGCAGGGATTGATACCCTGAAATGGATGATGGGCTGGCACAATGAACGCCGCCCGAAATCTCCTTCAACCGGTGTACCCATCCCGTTTGAACCAAACGACGGCGAACTCATCGCTACCGGCACATCCGACACCCTGACCTGGATTGGGCAGGCCTCATTCCTGATCCAGCTAGGCGGCAAAAACATCTTGATCGACCCCGTAATGTCCCTGTCTCTTGGCTTCATCAAACGCAATTCACCACCCGGCCTCACATGGGATGTGATGCCAAAGATCGACGTGGTTTTCATCACGCATAACCACCGTGACCATATGGATGCCAGCACCCTCATGCGCTTGGGTGACACACCGACCTATGTCGTGCCACAGGGTTTGGGAAAATGGTTCCGTGCCAATAAGATGACCAAAGTCATTGAGATGGGCTGGTGGCAGCAGGAAAGGATCGAAGGCATTGATGTGACCTTCGTGCCAGCTGAACACTGGAGCCGCCGGGGACTCGCTGACATCAACGCCAGCTGGTGGGGCGGCTATGTTTTCTCGCGCAACGGGAAGACCCTTTACCATTCAGGCGACTCTGGCTGGTTTGACGGTTTCGCACAGATTGCCGCCAAATTCAGGAATACGATTGACATTGCAATGCTGCCGACCGGTGCCTATGCGCCACGCTGGTTCATGAGCCCACAGCACATTGATCCCGCTGAGGCGGTTGAATATTTCAAGATGCTGGGCGCCAGACACTTTGTCGCGATGCACTGGGGCACATTCAAGCTCTCTGACGAACCTTTGGATGAGCCACTGTACCTACTGCCCCGCCTTTGGGAAGAAGCAGAACTCGAGCCAGAGCGTCTGACCTGCGGCATCTTGGGTAAGACTTGGCTTTTGGACGATTGGCTTAGATAAGATCACGGAAAAGCCCGCCCTGTTGCAAACCGTTGCATTTTTAACGGTTCCCAACGCCATCCAATATTGGGAGTTTTCCACGACTTTGGTAAACTGGACTAACACCAACAATTCGGGAGAACAGCCATGAGTATGAGTTGGATAGTCATCATTCTTGTGATTGCCGCAATCATCTGGTTTGTCAGACGCAACAAAGCAAGACAGAATCCAAGCCAGCCGCAGTCACAAATACCGAACCAAGGCATGCCACAGAATAGGCCTACGGGCGGCACGGCCACACCACAGCGGCCAGCCAGCACCAACGGCAGGCAATGTCCTTATTGCGCTAAAACCGTCATGGGACAGGAAACCGCCTGCCCATCCTGCGGAGCCAAACTGCCACTGCCTCCGCGTCCTGCAACACCGGAAGTAGATCCTGCACAAGGACACCGTCCTGTCATGGGCAGGGGGCAGACGCAACAATACAACGGTGAAACCCACGTCCAGCAGGGTGGTAGCGGATCCATGTTGGGTGACATGGCAAAAACCGGGGCTGCCGTCATTGCCACACAAGCGATTCTGGGTGGCTTAATGGGGCAAGGTCAGGCGCAAGCTGGCGAAAGCATGCCGCCTGATCCATCCATGATGCCTGACGGCGATTACCCTGACGAAGGCAGCCCATTCCCAGGCATTGGGGCCGGTGGCAACAACCCATTTGGGGGCATTTTAGGAAACGGTCAAGAAGGCGGAAACAATCCATTTGGGGGTATCTTAGGTAACGACCAAGAAGGCGGTAACAACCCCTTCGGCGGTATTTTAGGTGGCGGCCAGGAAGACGGCGATTCCCCATTTGGCAATATGATGGGCGGCAACGATGGAGACGGCTCACCGTTTGGCAATGTCATGGGTGGGTTTGACAATGGCACCAACGACGATGCCCAGCTGCCTGGCGGTTTTGACAACGGATTGAGTTCACTGTCGAACTTAGGTGGTGACGACAACAGCGGCGGTGCTGGCTGGATTACGGACGACAGTGATTCTGGTGGCAGCAGCTGGCTGTCGTCCGACAGCGACGGTGACTCAGGCGGCAGTTGGTTCTCGTCCGACGATGACGGGCCAGGTAGCAGCTGGTCATTCGACGATGACGACTGACCCTCAACCGCACATCTCGCCCCAAATGCCGAGATAACTCCTAAATGCCGGGATAGATTTTAAAATTTATCCCGGCATTTGTTTCTACCAGAATTTCTTGAGCGGGAATCCGCACTGTGGAAACACGTCTCGAAGATTCCCATAATTTGTAGCTTTCCTTAGAAAAAGATTTGTCATATTTGCAGGATTTTTGCAAAAAAGATTTGTCATATCTGGGGTGTCGTGGTGAACAAGTGTTGGTAGCGCCAGAAAAATTTTTCTGGCGCTGTTTATCAAAATGCCCCGTAAAACCCTGTCCTTCAGGACGGGGATATAAGGGGCGGACAGCCTTGCTGTCCTAATCAGGCGTGTTCTGCTGTTCGATGTATTGCCGGATAATCGAAATAGGAGCGCCACCGCAACTGCCAGCGAAATAGGATGGCGACCATAATGAAGTACCCCAAAGTTTCCGCCTGATTGAAGGATAACTCCTGCTTCTGATTAAACGGCTGGAGCTACCTTTAAGTCGGTTGACCAAGTTGGATATGGCAATCTTCGGCGGGTAATGTACCAGTAGATGTACATGGTCTTCTTCACCGTCAAACTCAACCAGTTCAGCTTAACAATCTGAACAGGTCTTGCTGAAAATATTCCTCAAGTCATCAAGGATTGCTGAATCAAAGACTTTCCTGCGGTATTTGGTGACAAAAACCAGATGGACATGGAGATTGAATACGGCATGCCGTCCATGTTGAATATCAGTTGTACGTTCCATACTCCTAGTATAATGAATACAGTCTGGAAAATTCTGGTTCAGCAAACATGCAAGTCAAAAAAGCCTTCCGGTTCGAACTGATGCCAAAAGGCAGTCATATCCGCAGCATGAAGCAGTTCTGCGGCTGTGCCCGTTTCGTCTTCAACAAGGCATTGGCATACCAGAAAGAACAGTATGAAGCGGATAAGACATCAAAGTTCAGCTACACCAGACTGGCGAATCTCCTTCCTGCATGGAAAAAGGAATTCCCCTGGCTGAAAGACTGCCACAGCCAGGTACTCCAGCAGAGCCTGAAAGACCTTGAATCAGCCTACCGGAACTTCTTCGCCAAAAGAGCCGACTTTCCCCGGTTCAAGCGCAAGGGAGTCCGTGACAGCTTCCGCTATCCGCAGGGCATCAAGCTTGAGGAACAGAACAGTCGGATATACCTGCCGAAACTGGGCTGGATACGCTACCGGAAAAGCCAGGACATCTCTGGCACAATCAAGAACGTCGCAGTCAGCCAGCGGACTGGCAAATGGTATGTTTCCATCCAGACAGAACAGGAAATCGCCAATCCATTGCCGACAGCGCAGAGTGCAGTCGGTATTGACATGGGCATCGCCCGCTTTGCCACATTGAGTGACGGCAGCTACTATGAGCCATCCAACAGTTTCCGGCATCATCAGGAAGCATTGCGCAAGGTACAGCAGGCGATGAGCCGGAAACAGAAATTCAGCAGCAACTGGCAGAAAACCAAGACCAGAATCCAGAAAATCCACAGCCGCATCGCCGACATCCGAAAAGACCACCTGCACAAAACCAGCACAGCCATCAGCAAAAGCCACGCCATGGTCTGTATAGAAGACCTGCAGGTAAGGAACATGTCAAAGTCGGCATCAGGTACGAAGGAAACACCAGGCAGAAACGTCAAAGCCAAATCAGGGCTGAACAAATCCATCTTGGACCAAGGTTGGCATGAATTCAGGCGGCAGCTTGAATACAAGCTGGCATGGAACGGTGGGATACTCATAGCCGTTCCTCCGCAGAACACCAGCCGGACCTGTCCGGAATGCGGCTATGTATCAGCCGAAAACCGTCAGACACAGACGGAATTCCGGTGTATCGCATGTGGGTTTGAGGAAAACGCTGATGTGGTTGGTGCGATAAACATCTTAAGGGCGGGGCACGCCCGGTTAGCCTGTGAAGTGAACGGTGCAGTAATGCCGTCAGCAGCAGGAACCCACCGAGGAGACCAGGGCACAAGTGCCCTGGCTCGGTAGGAATCCCCTTGCTTTAGCGAGGGGAGGATGTCAAACGTCCTTGGATTTCCAGCATCTGGCGCAGGTCTACGATGCAACCCATCCCCATGCGAAAAAGAAGTGAAAAAAAGTTGGCACCACTGACGCCTAATAGCGTATCTGAGCCTTCCTCACAAGCCTGGAGACATAGTTGTTCCACTTCCTGTCTTCCAGATTGCGCTTCAGGATGTCCTTGACCTTGTCATACGTATCGGCATTCACCCGGCGGATCTTGACAAGCCGGATGATGTGGTAACCAACCGGTGACTTCACTGGAACATCGGATGTTCCACCGATTTTCATGGTTACCATGGCATCAGCGAAAGGTTTGATGACGGAACTGGGATGCTGCCAGCCAAGGTCACCTCCCTTGCCCCTGGTGTCATCGATGTTCTTTTCTGCCGCAATGTCTTCAAACCTGACACCCTTGCGCAGGCGGACCAAGACAGCATCGGCCTCAGGTTCTGTCTTGACGATGATATGCTTGACCCAATACTGACGTCCGGTATTGGTCTTGACATAGCTTCTGTAGAGTCTCCTGACATCCGCCTCACTGACGGGATTTTTCCTAAGGAAACCAGTCCTCAACGCCTTGACAGCAAAGGAACGCGGAACAATTTCAATACGGTCGATGCGTCTTTCGACAGCACCTGTCCTATTGATATCTTTGGCCTGGGCTTCCTGATAGAGGACTTCATCGATGATAAGCCTCTTCCTTATCTGGGCACGCAGCTGCGGGGTATCCTTCTCCCCCTTGGCTACAGCAGCCTTGACAGCATCAGCAAGCGCTTTCTCAGGGATACCCCTACCGTTGACGATGGCGATGTCGGCAGCGCAAGCTGTCCCTGCCAGCAGGACCGCTGCAAATACCACTGCAAGGATTTTCTTGAACATCACGTTGATTTCCCCGGTTCTGGCGGTTTTGCCGAATGACCGGTTCGATTGTAACAATGAACAAAACCAAGAACCATCCTCAACCCGTCGACATCCCGGAAAAACGCCTTAAATGGTCTTCAAGACTCCCAGCAAAGGGACAACCCTTTTTGCAAAATCGTCAAAGAAGCGGTGCATCTCCTTCAGGCTATCTTCCCGAATCCGCAACACCTTACCCCCTTTAATCAGACGCTGTCCCTGCGAATCAAGCCGCTGCGCTTCCTCAGGAACAGATTCCCTGTCATGCCCATCCTGAATCAGATACAGGAACATCAGCCGGACAAGCGTACATAACCGCAACCGGTGCGGGAACCGGTCCAAAATCATCCTTCCTCTCCCTGCTTGGAGAACCTCCTGTCAACGGAGATAATTCTCGCCAAACGACTTGAAATGCCTCAGTCCCAACGCATCCGTTGCAATCTTCATCGCCTGCTTGTCCAGCCATTCCCCTTTCCGAGACCCACGCAGCCAATAGACACAATCGCTGTAGCCCTGACCGGATGAATGCTTATTGCCAGTGAACGGCGATTTCTTGCAGGTCTCCAAGTCACGGGCATGCATCTTGTAAAGTGCCCTCGCATAATCCGCACGGTAGCTCTGGATGTCCGCAGCAACGAATATCCGTTTGAAGACCTTGCCAGTCCCCACCGCCTGCATCATCTCCACAATACGCGCCACATTCCCGATGACCGGCACTTTCCGCATACACTGCCCTTTACGGCATGGCATCTCGATATAGACCTGGTCCCCTTCTATCCGGAGCTGGTCACCCGTCAAGGATTCCAGCTCACTCCGGGTCAAGCCAGTCCCCCGGCAGAAATCCACAAAGTCCGGATTCCTTTCCTCAGAAAAAAATGCATCACGCACTTTCCTGCCACGGCTACGTCTGATGTCATCGCGGCTCCTGCGGCCTGGATGGACAAAATCTGCACTGCTCACCCCATACAGCTTCGCCAACGCCGATACCGCCAACACCTGCGTATAACGGGATAGATGGCTACGGGATTCCAGCCATTCATCGGCATAGGCCCGGCATTGGTCAAGAGTCGTGCATCGGTGCTGCTGGTGACAGTACCTTGCGAAAAGATTGGCCTGGGTGCTGTAGGTATTGAACGTATGGCCAGACAGCCCCATGCCCTCAAAGACAGCACGGACCTGCTGGTCCAAAGGTTCCTGGAGCAGACCTGTCATCGGCTGCGGCAAAGAAACCGGCACCTGCTGTGGAGAAGAAATCGATAGATCCATACCTGTTCCTGTTTTTCCTTCTTGCTGAATCCCGGTTGTCTCCATCAGGAGACAACCGGAAAACATCCTTCTTGGAAAAAAGCAGAAATGCTTACTTCTTCTTGATGCCTTTCAGCATCTTCTTGATCTGGGCAATCTCATCCTTCAGGGAAGCGATTTCCTTGTCGGCGGATGCCAGACGCTGGGAAGTGCTCGACAGCTCAGCATTCAGGCTCTGGTTGTCCTGCGACAGGTCACTCACACGCCGTTTCAGCTCATGGATGTTGTTCGGCGAGGTCTTGTCGTTCGACCCGGTACCGAAGCGGTACGAGAACCCGGCATTGACCATCGAGTCAGACTCGTTCAGCGAAACGCCCAAGCTGAACATCTTGTTCTCATCCGGACGGTAGAAGACACCTGCAGCCACCGCATTGGAGCCATGGTATGAACCGACACCTGCAGAAGCAGTCAGCTTATGCTCTTCATCGAAGTCCAGTGGATGCAGTGCTGCCAACGCCGCCGCATGCGCACCGGTCCGGTGGATCTTGCGTTCCAGTTGGGCATCCTTGTGCATCAAACGCCTGAAGTTGG
>JAEEYE010000027.1 GCA_016291665.1 Oxalobacter sp.
CCGTTATTTCAATGACGCCGTCAAAATTTCGTTTCATCCGATCCAGTTTGGATTCGACGTGGCTACGGATGGCTGGTGTGATTTCAAGATGGTGTCCGCTGATGGTCAGGTTCATAGAATTCTCCTTCAATTTAACCAACTGTCCCGTACGCAGGTGCGTCGGGTTTTTCTACAAGCTTTTGCGCAGTGTGGCGGGTGGTATTTTCAGGATATTACGGTATTTTGCAACCGTACGTCTTGCAATGACCAAGCCGTCCTGTTCAAGCATCTGCACAATCTTACTGTCTGAATAGGGTTTTTTCTTGTTTTCTGAGGCAATCAGACGCCGGATTTTTTCACGGATGGCAGTCCCTGACGCCTCACTCCCTCCTTCCATCATCAGATGGCTTCCAAAAAAATGCTTCAGCTCGAAGATACCCGATGGTGTCATCATGTATTTCTGGGCTGTCACACGCGAAACAGTACTCTCGTGTAGTCCTAGTGTATCAGCTATTTCGCGTAATACAAGGGGTCTCATGGCGGCAGCACCTGATGTAAAGAATTCCTGCTGCCTCTGGGTGATAGCTTCAGCCACTTTCAGGATGGTATCAAAGCGCTGGCTTAAGTTTTTGATGAACCACTTGGCTTCCTGGATGCGCGAGTTCAATGTCTCACGTTGGTTGGCTTCTTGGACAATGCGCTCGTAGTGTTGGTTGATACGGATTTTAGGGACGGCTTCAGGATTCAATGTGGCGTGATAGCGCCCGTCGTCCGTCTTGGTTGCTATGACTTCTGGGATGACTGAGTTTTGCGTATCGGCACCAAAGGCGTTACCGGGATGCGGGTTACACTTGAGAATGACGGCTCGTGCATCGGCTAGGTCTTCATCGTCGCAGCCGATAGCCTTTTTCAGCTTTGCATCGTCGTGTTGGGCGAAGGCTTTCAGATGGTTGTTGATGATTTCAAGCGCATAGCGGCGGATGATAAATGGCACACCAGGCATCATCTTGACCTGTAGTGCCAAGCATTCGGTGCAGTTCCGAGCACCCACACCCGTTGGTTCAAAGCTCTGTAAACATGCCAGGGCCATTTCCAGTTCAGCTATAGTGACGTGAAGTTCGTCGGGTAGCCAAGAGAGGATGTCTTCTAAGGACTCCAGTAGATAGCCGTTCGCATCCGTTGCATCAATTAAGACTTCAACCAGAATACGTTTCCGCGGATCGTGTACATTCAAGCGCAGCTGCTCTTCCAGGTGATCTTTTAGGGTTTCCGGAGGGGCTTTCAGTTGCAACTGGTAGCGTTCATCGTCTTGCTGGCGGTCGGGAAGCGTGATGCCATCCCACCGCTGGCACTCGTTTGCAATAAAGTCGGCTTGTTCAAGCGATGCTGCTGGTGAGTCTGGGTTGGGAAGCGCCTCTGCCTGTGAAGGACTTCCGTTAAGGGCGTTTTCAGGGGCAACGGTTTTTTGTTTGATAAGGCTACCGTCGCCCTGGAAACGGGTGGTGTTCATCAAGGAATCGTCCAAGCGCTCTAAAAGCGGGTTTTCGTTCAGAAGTCGTTCGATTTCCTCATTGAGTTCGGTGCTTGAGAGTTGCAGGAGTTTAATCGACTGCTGCAGCTTGGGCGTGAGCGTAAAATGCTGGATGGAGCGTGGCTGCAGTGTCTGTTTCATGGGAGAAGGATTACATCTTGAATTTGTCGCCCAAGTATACGCGTCGGACGGTCTCATCCGAAATGATGTCTTCTGGACGGCCGCTTGCCAAGATTTTTCCTTCGTTGACGATATAAGCACGGTCACAGATGCCCAAGGTTTCACGGACATTGTGGTCGGTAATGAGCACCCCGATGCCGCGGTCTTTCAGGAAGCGGACAATACGCTGGATTTCAATCACCGCAATCGGGTCAATGCCGGCAAACGGTTCATCAAGCAGGATGAAGCGTGGGTTGGTTGCGAGGGCCCTTGCGATTTCTACGCGGCGCCTTTCACCGCCTGAGAGCGAAAGGGCTGGGTTTTCACGCAGAAAGGCAATCTGGAGGTCGTCTAGGAGTCCGTCCAAGCGTTGCGCGATTTCGTCTTTGCTTAATGCTTTGCCATCTTCACCCCGTTGCAGTTCCAAGACGGCTTTGATGTTTTCTTCAACGGTGAGTTTGCGAAAGACAGAGGCCTCCTGGGGGAGGTACGAAAGCCCCATCAAAGCGCGCTTGTGGATGGGTAGCCGGGTCAGATCCTGGCCGTCGAGTTCGATTGAGCCTTTCTCAGCGGGAATCAAGCCCACGATCATATAGAACGAGGTGGTTTTGCCGGCGCCGTTTGGTCCCAAAAGCCCGACCACTTCGCCGCTTGAGACATCGAGCGATACGTCGGAGACAACGGTGCGCCTGCCGTAGGTTTTCTGCAATCCCTGGACAGTCAGTTTACTGATGGTCATTTTTTTGCCCCCGCATTGTTAGTTGTCTTTTTGGGTTGGATGATGGCCGTCACGCGCCCAGCCCCTGCACGGGAAAAGCCTTCATTCGTATTGTATGCACTGTAAAACTCGGTTTTTGTGTCGTAAGATAAGTATTCACCTTGGATGTCTTCAATGACTTTGCTACCTTCCAATTTTTTTCCACGGGCTTCGGTGAAGAACTGGGCGACTTCGTCCTTGTCATTGTATTCAATACGCTTGCCGTAACCTTCCATCCAATGGTTGGGGCCACTGTCCAACTTCTGGCGGATAGAGGCTAGTTGTCCTGGTGCTGCGTAAAGTGTCGTATAGCGGTAACCTTCAGGGTCAACAACCATTTTGGCTTGGCCTGCTTTAGCGAGGATGGATCCCTTTTTGATGACGACATTACCCGTGAAGACAGTCACTTGGTTGACGTCATCGGAGTTCATCTGATCCGCTTCAATGTGCGTTGGCTTTTTCTTGTCGGCTTTTTCTGCGTGTGCGCCAAATGGCAGTGTTGCCAGTGCGCAGAAAAGGGCGGTTAAGGTGAGGTATTTTTTCATTTTCATAATTGAACGCTCACGCGACCAGATGGATTGCTATTGTCTGCTTTGGGAGCGGTATCATCCGGTTTCGCTTCTGTTTCTTTTTTCGGTGGTTCTGCTTTGTCACCGTTTGGGTAGATTGTGACTTGAACACGGTTGTGCATTTCCAACTCAGATGTTGCATTGTTGGACTTCATCCCAACACCTTTGAGGACATTCTTGCCGCGTTTGATGGTGACTTCTTTATCTGTTTCTGCAATTTCTTCGTCAGGATAGTAGAGCAGGTATTCGGTTGTTAACACTCGGCCTGCTTTTCCGCCGGTACCTTCTTCTTCCACACGGACTTTGTCCGTTAAGGTAATCTTGGTATTGAAGTCTTCGGCATAGGCTTCCTCAGCCATGACAGTTTGCAACTGGCCGCTGCTGTTTTGCATATGCAGGATAGGTTTTTCAATCCGGTATGCGTCTTCGACCGGGTAGTGGGTCAGTTTCTTGCCGATGGCTTCATACCGGGGGGTTCCATCAGGTAAAAACCGATAGTATTTGAAGTTTTCAATAATGTAGTCTGGGTCAGTGCGCTGGACTTCAGGCTTGTCCTTAATGGCGGTCTTCTTGAGTACCATGTTGACCCACATACTACCCAAGACCAATAAGATGGCGATAATCAGGACGATGATGGCCTGTTTGCGGAATGCGGCTGGGTTCATTTCAGGTAAGACTCCAGTATCGGGGTGTAGCCACCCGTTGCTTTAAGGATGATGTCGCAGACTTCACGTACTGCGCCATCACCACCGTTGTTCTTGGTGATGATGTCTACCCGGTCAATGACTTCCGGATGGGCATTGTTGACAGCAAAAGAGACGCCAACCCGTATGATGGCAGGCAGGTCAATCACATCGTCACCGATGTAGGCACATTCTTCAGCGGTCAGCCCTGTTTTTTCCAATAGGATGGCAAGTGCATCTTCTTTGCGGCTTGCGCCTTGGATGATATGGGCAATCTCAATGTCTTTCGCGCGGCGGTTGGTCACTGGGGTATTACGCGCACTGATGATTGCTGTACCGATACCAGCACGCTTTAATAGGCGGATTCCTAAGCCGTCGCGTACATGGAAACTCTTAAAGCATTCGCCGTCGTCGTTATAGTGCATCTTCCCATCGGTTAAGACCCCATCAACGTCAAAGATGACCATCTTGATGTTGGCAAGCTTTTCGCTTAATTGCTGTCTTTTCATCAGATTACCTTTGCGACGGTGAGGTCATGGATGTGGAGTGCACCGGTTAAGCGGCCTTCTGTGTCGGTGACCAGGACTTGGTTGATGCGGTACTCTTCCATGATGGAGACCGCTTCAACAGCCATACGTTCTGGTGCAATCGTCCTTGGGTTCTTAGTCATCACTTCATCAATGATGAGGCTCTTCAAATCCCACTGTTTTTCAATCAGGCGGCGCAGATCCCCATCGGTGAAGACGCCAACTGCCTTGCCATCGGCATCGACGACTGCCGTCATGGCCATGCCTTTCTTCGTAATTTCAAAGAGGGCATCAAAGAGTTTCGTGCCGGTCTTAACGACTGGGACATCATCGCCTTTGCGCATGACATCCGAGACGTGAGTTAGTAACCGCCGTCCTAAAGCACCACCTGGGTGTGAACGTGCAAAATCTTCTTCATGGAAGCCTTTGGCATCTAAGGTGGCAACGGCGAGCGCGTCACCCAAGGCAATCGTTACTGTTGTGCTGGCTGTTGGCGCTAGGTTGAGTGGGCAAGCTTCCCGTGCGACATGCAGGTTCAGGTGGATGTCGGCAACTTTAGCCATGCTAGAAGCGGGGTTGCCTGTCATAGCGATAAAGCGTGTGCCCATGCGCTTGATGATCGGAGCAATTGCCAGAATCTCTGCCGCTTCGCCGGAATAAGAAATGCCAATGAAGACATCATCCTTGGTAATCATGCCTAAGTCGCCATGCATTGCTTCGGCAGGGTGCACAAACATTGCAGGCGTACCGGTTGAGGCCATTGTGGCTGCGATCTTCCGGGCAATATGACCGGATTTGCCAATACCAGAGACGACAACACGGCCTTTGCACGCGAGCAAAAGGGAAACGGATGCAGTAAAACCTTCTGCATCTTCCTCCTGTAAGCGTTTGCGCAAAGCTTCCAGTTCCTGGGCTTCAATGCGCAGGGTGTCGTCTGCAAGTTTTAATACCCGCTCTTGGTTTAATGGCATGGCCTTCCTTTTTAAATCTAATCTTGAAGTATAAACCGAAAAGGTTGCCAAAAGTCATTTGGCACAGTTCTTGCTTATTTATTTTAAGAAAAACAATCAGAAACCGTCTTTTTTTGGGGATTTTATCGTGTGGATAGGCGATAATAGAGTGTTTTCTTTTTTATCCGCCTAGAATATCCCGCATAATTATGTACATGCAGTCATCCCTTGAATTCGTCTTGATGATGTTGGGGACTGCTGTCATTGGTGTTTTACTCTTCCGTAAATTCCGTCTCCCATCCATTTTGGGGTATTTGGCCGTTGGTGTTGTCATTGGTCCTTATGCGACAGGTCTTGTTAGTGACGCAGCACCACTCCAGGGCTTGGCCGAGTTTGGGGTCGTGTTCCTGATGTTTACCGTCGGGCTTGAGTTTTCCTTTAAGCGCTTGATGGCGATGAGAAACATCGTTTTTGGCTTAGGTTTTGCACAAGTTACTGCTTCGGTTGTTGTCGCCATCCACATTTCAGCCTTGATCGTTTTTATCATTCCAGAGTTGGGTATGTCTTGGCAGGCTGCTTTTGCTTTAGGGGGGGCATGGGCATTGTCTTCTACAGCTATCGTGACGAAGATGCTGGCAGACCGTATGGAACTGGAGACGGAATACGGCAGGCGTGTTTTAGGGATATTGCTGTTCCAGGATATTGCGATTGTCATTCTGTTGATGGTTGTACCCGCGCTTGGGTCAGATCCAGGAAGTCTCTGGATTGATATTGGGCTGACTTTGGCAAAAGTGGTCTTTGCGTTGGGCATCCTGCTCTTGATTGGTGAACAGGTGATGAATCGCTGGATGGGGATAGTGGCCAGAACCGGTTCCCAGGAACTCTTCATGTTGAACCTCTTGTTGTTGACGCTTGGGGCTGCATGGCTTACCGATACCATTGGACTTTCCTTGGAATTGGGGGCTTTCTTGGCAGGAATGTTGGTCGCAGAGACGCGTTATCGCCATGAGGTGGAGACGAACATCAAGTCTTTCCGTGATGTGCTTTTGGGGCTTTATTTCATCACGATTGGTATGATGCTAAACCTTTGGCTCGTGAGGGATCGTTGGTGGGTAATCCTCATCATGGTGGTGTGTGCCTTTATTTTCCAGTTTGGCGTCACGGCGATTGTGACGCGTTTTTTTGGTGCATCTAAGGGGGTTAGTCTTAAGGTTGCTTTGGTTCTTTCGCAGGCCAGTGAATTCAGTTTTGTGTTAGTCAACCAAGTGGGCAGCTACAACATGATTGAGCCTTGGCTTTATCAGGCGACCATGGCGTCTATGGTGGTGTCAATGTTGATGGCGCCATTCATCATCATGAACGCCGACCGGATTGTTTCGCGCTTTGCCGTAGACGAATGGATGAAACGCTCGGTTGAACTGACGAAAATTGCCAGCCAAACGATGACGATGCAAAAGCACGCCATTATCTGTGGTTTTGGCAAGACAGGACAGGCGGTAGCCAGACTTTTGGCCGAAGAAGGTATTCCTTATAGGGCGCTGGACTTGGATCCTGAGCGTGTTAAACGGGCTGAAATTGCCGGTGAAAAGGTTTCTTATGCCGATAGTACACGGCGCGAAGCTTTGGTAGCGGCAGGTATTGACCGGGCGTCCAGCATCATCATTACATTAGAACGCCATGATATGGCGATGCGGGTACTGCATTATGCGAAAACAGTGGCTCCTGATGTGCCTGTCATTGTGCGTTGCAGTGATGAAAATGATTTTGAAGCGTTCAGGAAAGCGGGGGCTGATGAGGTGGTTCCTGAAGTTCTGGAATGTTCGTTGGTGTTGGCGTCTAATGCCATGGTGGCAGCAGGTGTCTCGATGAAGCAGGTACTTCGGCGTGTGCGGGCATCCCGTATGTCACGTTACGCGAATTTGCGCGAATATTTCCATGGGGATGACGAAGCCGCATTGTTGGAGAGTGCTTCGCGTTATCTCCATGCTGTTCGTGTGCCTGATAATTCGCCTGTCATCGGTCAGTTAAGCCAGGAATTTCCATTTTTGGAGCCCAATGTGGATGTCGTTTCGGTTGTCAGGGGGGGCAACAAGATTGCACCAGATGTTGCTGGCAAAATTGTTGCTGGTGATGTTCTGGTTTTGCGTGGAGACCATACGGGGATGGTCGGTGTCGAAAGGCGCATTTTTGGTTTGGACAAGCCGGTTGACACGGTTGTTTAAGTAGCGGCTTCTTTCTTCTTGCTTGTCTGGCGCTTTGTCGGTGTGTTGAGGATAGC
The DNA here is from genome assembly GCA_016291665.1 of Oxalobacter sp. Taxonomy (GTDB): domain Bacteria; phylum Pseudomonadota; class Gammaproteobacteria; order Burkholderiales; family Burkholderiaceae_D; genus Oxalobacter. Next base: position 7,434 of record JAEEYE010000027.1, read on the forward strand.
CGTTGTACGTGGGCGTAGCATAGTCCCTAAGTATTTGCCTGTAATGCTCGCAGGGTTTTGCGCAACCGATTCAGGCGTGCCGGTTGCAATAATCTGTCCACCTCCTGCGCCACCTTCAGGGCCCAAGTCGATGATCCAGTCGGCTGTCTTGATGACATCTAAGTTGTGTTCAATGACAACAACAGTGTTGCCTTGGTCGCGCAGCCGGTGGATGACTTTAAGGAGCATGTCGATATCTTGGAAATGCAACCCTGTTGTCGGTTCATCCAGGATATATAGGGTGCGTCCGGTATCGCGTTTTGACAGTTCTAAGGAGAGCTTCACGCGTTGGGCCTCACCGCCTGAAAGCGTTGTGGCGCTTTGGCCGAGTTGGATATAACCTAGGCCGACATCCAAGAGCGTTTTGAGCCGTCTTGCAATGGATGGGATGGCGTTGAAGAAGGCATATGCTTCTTCGACTGTCATGGCTAGGACTTGTGCAATGTTTTTATCTCGGTAGGTGACTTCCAGTGTTTCGCGGTTGTAGCGTTGGCCGTGGCAGACGTCGCACGGAACATACATATCGGGCAGGAAGTGCATCGCGACTTTCAAGACGCCATCACCTTGGCAGGATTCGCAACGTCCACCTCTGACGTTGAAAGAAAAGCGGCCAGCTGTGTATCCCCTTTCGCGGGATTGCGGGATATCCGCAAAGAGTTCACGGATGGGTGTAAAAAGCCCTGTGTAAGTCGCCGGGTTGGAGCGCGGAGTCCGACCGATAGGAGCCTGATCGACGGCAATAATTTTATCGAAGTTGTTCAAGCCCTCAATGGAATCATAGGGGGCAGGTTCTGTGTGCGAGCCGTATAAGGCGCGTGACACGGCGGCATACAGGGTGTCGTTGACAAGCGTTGATTTACCGGAACCTGAAACGCCTGTGACACAGGTTAAAAGGCCGACAGGTAAAACCATTGAGACATGCTTTAAGTTGTTGCCGCAGGCGCCATTGATGATTAATGTGCGTTCGGGATTGGGCGGCACGCGTTTTTCTGGGACTGCGATGAACTTGGTACCATTCAAGTACTGGGCAGTCAGGGATCCTTCAGATTTTAGGATGGTTTCAGGTGAACCTGATGTGACGACGGTACCGCCATGTTCCCCGGCGCCAGGCCCCATATCAACGATAAAGTCAGCTGAACGGATGGCTTCTTCGTCGTGTTCAACGACAATGACGGTATTGCTGATATCCCGTAAATGCTTGAGTGTCTCAATGAGTCGGCCGTTGTCACGCTGGTGCAGACCAATGGAAGGTTCGTCCAATACATACATTACACCAGTCAAGCCGCTGCCAATCTGCGAAGCCAAGCGGATGCGTTGAGATTCCCCTCCGGATAAGGTTTCAGCGCTACGTTCAAGTGACAGGTAGTCGAGCCCCACATTGTTCAGGAACCTGAGTCGTGAAGTGACTTCATTTAGTATCCTGGCGGCAATGGTTTTGCGTGCGCCTGTGAGGGATAAAGTCTCAAAATACGTTAAGGCTTCTCCAAGCGGCATGCGGGTGATGCTGTGGATGGTTTGTTTTTGTTCCCCTTCTCCGATGCATACAGACAGGGCTTCCCTACGGAGCCGCGCACCTTGGCAGGTAGGGCAGGGTTTTTCGCCAATCAGTTTTGACAGTTCGTCCCGGACTGCCATAGAGTCTGATTCCCGAAAACGTCGTTCAGCGCTTGCCAAGATACCTTCAAATGGATGCTCCCGAACCCAAGGCTGGCCTTGGCGCGTGATAGTTACAAATGGGATTTTTTCGTTACCAGAACCGTACAGCAGAATGTCTTGGATGCGTTTGGGCAGGTCACCAAAAGGTGTCGTAAGCTCAAACTCATAATGTATGGCAATCGACCGGAGCATCTGGTAGAGCAATGGATTACGTTTATCCCAACCTTTTAGTGCACCTGAGCCTACAGGAAGGCGGGGATCAGTCACCACGCGTTTGGGATCAAAAAACTCAATGTGGCCGATGCCATCGCATTCAGGACAGGCGCCCATAGGGTTGTTGAATGAAAAAAGCCGTGGTTCCAGTTCGGACAGGGACCAGCCGCATTCGGGACAGGCAAACTTGTTGGAGAAAACCTGTTCTTCGCCATTTTCCATATTGTGGATGATGGCTTTGCCGTCTGCGATGTTTAGGGCTGTTTCAAAACTCTCGGCAAGACGTTGCCTGATGTCATCATGGATGCGGACTCGGTCGATAACGACATCAATCGAGTGTTTTTCGTTCTTTTTAAGGGTAGGGAGGTCGTCAGCTGTATGGATGGCGGCTGGTTTTGTGCCACTTTGAACCCTGAAGCGGATAAAGCCTTGTGATTGCAATTGTGCAAAAAGGTCACTGTGTTCCCCTTTTCGGGATGCGATGACTGGCGCCATGATCATCAGCCGTGTGCTTTCTGGTAATGCGAGTGCTGTATCGACCATTTGCGAGACGGATTGGGCGGCCAAGGCATGTTGGGGGTGGTTGGGGCAGTAAGGTGTCCCAACGCGGGCAAAGAGCAGCCTTAAGTAGTCGTAGATTTCAGTGACTGTGCCGATAGTCGAACGGGGATTGTGTGAGGTGGATTTCTGATCGATGGCAATAGCTGGTGAAAGGCCTTCAATCAAGTCGACATCCGGTTTTTCCATCAACTGCAGGAACTGACGGGCATAGGCGGAGAGGGATTCCACGTAGCGCCTTTGTCCTTCGGCATAAAGCGTATCGAATGCAAGCGATGATTTGCCGGAACCGGAGAGGCCGGTAATGACAATCAGCTTGTTCCTGGGCAGGTCGATGTTGATGTTTTTCAGGTTGTGCGTACGCGCACCGCGGATGACAATCTTTCCCGTTGATTCTGGCATGGCTAATTCCGTCGTGTCTGCACCTGCCTACATTGCAGGTACCGTATATTCTAATGATAACGTATTCTGGCTTTGGCTTGCCTTGGTGTGGTTGGTTGTACAGGGTGAATTGGGGAGCGCTCATTTCCTTCCGCTCGTTTTGATTCTGCTTGTTTTTTGCGGGCAAGAAAGAACATTCTCCACGTCTCAGTCTTGTCGCTGGGTTCGTCGAGAGCGCTCTTTGAAGTCTGTCTTAACGTTATTCCAGGATACTGTACCTGCGGTTACGACTATTTCCTTGAGAGGAAAGTCTTTCTTTTTCTATCAGCTCTTTTAGGTTGGAATGAGTTTATCCAGCGGACTGGAAAGTAACGGGCTTCTTGGTAGTCAAGAAAGTAATTCGGGAAATGCCGGATGATGCTGGGCTCTTTCCCAAACATTAGCAGGTCAGCGATTGTAGGACGAACCATATTGTCTTTGTTAAGACGTCCAGCTGTGTTAAAGTGTTCCAGAGAGTCTTCTTTGGGAAGACTTTGCCCAAGGATGATTGCGCTTGGTTATGGAAAAGCAGTTTCTGTAACCTTGTATGGTTCAGTCATCTAAGTCTGCAAGTGTGAATCTTTCGAGAATTTGTGTGTCCGGTGTTTCTGTTGGCTCAAATCGTAGCATTGTCTTGATTCCAAACAGTGAGAAGAACAAGTCGTTGAGTGCGCTATCTTAACATTTCAGAATTTGGATTCTGCGTGTCAGTACTCAAAACTCGATATAAAATAGCCATATTCTATTTATCCATGCATTTACTAGAGGGCTTCCATGGCATCTGTCAATAAAGTGATTCTTGTCGGTAACCTGGGCAGAGACCCAGAAAGCCGTTATTTACCAAGCGGCGAACAGGTAGCGTCCATTTCGGTTGCAACGACCGACGTTCGTAAAGACCGTCAGACCGGGGAACGTGTTGAGAGTACCGAATGGCATCGTGTCGCGTTCTTCGGTAAGTTGGCTGAAATTGCCAGCCAATATTTGCGCAAGGGCTCCCAAGTCTATATCGAAGGACGCTTGAGAACGCGCAAGTACACCGGCAAGGATGGTATTGAACGCTATACAACAGATATTCTGGCGGATCAGATGCAGATGTTAGGTGCGCGCCAAGGTGGTGCAAATACGACCGCCAGCTATGAAGGTGGGGCTCCAGCACCTCAGCAGCGACCAGCAGCCCAGAATTTTGAACGGCCTCCACAATCTCAAGGCGCGGGATCTCCTCCAAATATCGCCGTTGATGACGATATCCCATTCTGAGTTTGTTTTTGTTTTTCGTTAGGCCTGTCTTTTGCTGATGGGTCTTGGTAATCTTTTCCTGTTATTGGGGAAGGGATGCATTTCTTTGTGCGCTTGGGCTAGTGGGTGTTTTCCTGAATGCGGCGGATGATGCGGTAGCCGGCTAGCCAGATTGCTAGGGCTGTAATGCCTGCTGCAATCAAGGCTGCGCTAAAGCTTCCTGTATATTCCCGTACTGTTCCGAGGATGATGGTCAATAAGACATTTGCGATGTTTGCGATCATGTTCATGAAGCCTGCTGCTGTGGCGAGGTACATCGGTTGCATGATGTTTCCCGTCATACTGAAAATCGATCCGTAGTTGCAGCCGCCAAGGATAGCCAGACCAAATCCTACTGCGAGTCCGATATAGACATTGCCAGTCAAACCGAGCGCAATGTAGAGGATTCCGATTAAGAGGACGGAGATGCTGATGACGGCATTTTTAGAGAACCATTTGAGCAGTGTGCTTCCGCTTGCGCGGCTAAAGGTGCCCACCAGTAGGACTGCGCCTGTCGCCAAGCTCCAGGCAGAAGCCGTTGTGTATTCATGCATGTCAGCGAGGATTGATGGTAACCACTGACCGAGGTTGTTCAGCGTTCCATAAGAAAACCCATGGAAGATACCTAATGTCCAGATGGGGCTGGATGTTGAGACGGTTTTAATCGCATGGAAAAGTTGTGAAGCGCCGCCCCCACCTGAAGCACCAGATGCCCTGACTTTTTTCGGGAGGAGCCTTGATAAGGCGATGGTTACCAATGCGAAAGCTGCAGGAATCAGGTAAGCAAATCGCCACGCAGCTTCACCAAAGTGCGGTAATGTTACGAAGGGCAACATCGTGCCTAAGCAGAAAGCAGCTCCTTGGATGCCTTGTGCTTGAGCAACCAAGTGAGGGGGGGCTTGCATACCGATCATCTTCACTCCGATGAGAAAGAGCGAGCCAGAACTTAAGCCTGCAATAAACCGTAAGCCCGTTGCGAGCGTGATGTTACTCGGGGCGATAAAGGGGAGGATGTTGGCGGTGAAGGCAAGGAGGATAGCTATTAAGAAACCTTTATAGGCACCGATACGGTCTAAAAGAAGCCCAGCCGGTAATTGGACAAAACTGTGTGCCCAAAGGAGGCCACTTAAAAAGAGGGATAGGCCTGCGTAGCCCACACCAAAAAGTGGCATGAACTGGGTGCTTAACGGGGCGGCGCTCATGAAGAGGTATCCCGCACACAGGCAGATTAAGGCTGGGAACCAGACAATGGCAAACATGGTTTATTCAGGCGATGATAGTCTTTTCTTGTGAAACCTGTGGTTTTTCTTTCTGGTATGGAAAATATCCCCGTCTGTTTGGTAGGATAATATTGTTTGTGAAAAGTCCTGCTGAAGTATACACAGCCGCTATTTATGTTGGAAATACCGAATCTGTTCAACAGTTATATATTCTTTATATGATTCAGGCAGATGGTTTACGTTTGGGGAGACTCTGATGTTTGGTGCGATTGATTTGGGGTCCAATAGCTTCCGTGCACATATTGGTAATGTGGTGGACGGTACCATCAATGTCTTCAGGAGTACGCGTGAATCCAATCGGATGGCAGCAGGGTTGGATGACAATAACTTCTTGACACCCGAAGCCATTGAGCGTGGGTTGGCATCCATCAGCCGAATCAAGTCTTTTTTGGATGCGTATCCGTTAAGCGAAGTACGTGCTGTTGCAACGAATACCTTCCGCGTGGCAAAAAATGCCAGTGAGTTCCTCATAGAAGCTGAAAAGCGCTTAGGTCACCCGATCGATGTGATTTCAGGCGAAGAAGAAGGGCGTCTGATTTATCTGGGGGTGGCCAATGTCCTGAAGATTGCAGATGAAAAGCGCCTTGTCATTGACATTGGCGGCGGTTCGACGGAAGTGATTGTCGGATTAGGACACGATATTAAGCGTGTGGAATCCTTTCCCATCGGTACCGTTCCCCAGAGCCTGGGGTTCTTTAAGGATGGTGTGATTGATGCCCCGTCTTTTGAACGGGCAATCCTCTTTGCTAAAAGCCGTTTTGAAGATGCCGCAGAGTATTACCGCCAAGCGGGGTGGACGACGGTTTATGGCTCATCGGGCACCATCCGGGCCACGGGGGAAATGCTGGCGGCCAACGACATCGGCGATGGCCTTTTTACCTTGGAGAACCTGTTAAAACTCAAAGACAGGATGATTGAAGTCGGGCGGCTAGAGCATCTGCGGCTTGAAGGCATCAAGTCTGAACGTGTGACATCCATCTTGGGGGGGCTGACGATTCTCATTGTGTTGATGGAGTTGTTCCAGATTGATCGGATGTTTCCGATTGAGGCAGGACTTCGCGTTGGGGTCATTTGGGACACATACTTGAAATCAAACCAGACAGACCGGCGCGAGCGCACCGTAGACCAGATGGTCAGTCATTATTTTGTGGACAGGGTAAGGGCTCAGCGTGTTTCTGAGTATGCGTTGTCAATCTATAGCTTGATGGCTGATTCCTCCGACGAGTTGCGCAAACTTTTGTATTGGAGTGCGTTACTCCACGAAATCGGTATCTTCATTTCTCCGACTCGCTACCACCGTCATGGTGCCTACATTCTTCAGTATGCGGATATGGCTGGGTTCATGACCCGTGAACAGTACCTGATGAGCCGACTTGTTTTGGGACAGATGGGTAACCTAAACAAGGTTTCGGATATCTTGGATGATGCCGATGCATTGAAAGCGCTTTTTGCCTTGCGCTTGGCCGTGATGTTCCATCATGCAAAGGTCGACTTTAAGCCACAGTCGCTTTCTGTATCATTCGATGCAGGAATCAGCCTGTCATTACCTGGGGTATGGCTTTCTCAATACGAAACAATACCGTTTTGGCTCGATCGGGAAAAAGAATTCTGGCAACGTGTTGATAGGAAATTGGATGTCAGGCTGGCGTGAAGTGCCGTGCTGAAGGGATATTGCTGATATAGTTTTTAGCAGTGGGATGAGCCAGATTGGCTTCAAGACTTGGTGGTTGGCCGGTAAAGTGATGAGAATGAGATGTTTAACAATGTGATGGTTCATGAAATACCTTACCTGTTTGTAGCGATAAAGCTCATTTGTGCGGTCTGTGCAGGGGGCATTATTGGTTTGGAACGTGCTTTCCATGGCAGGCCCACGGGCTTTAGGACACACAGTATTGTCTGTCTGGCCGGTGCCGCACTGGTGCAGGTGATTGTTTATCTTCCGGTTTGGATGGGGGGGGCGCCAACGGATGTTGTTAGGACAGATGCCACCCGTGTCATGCAAGGGGTGATGACGGGTATTGGTTTCCTGGGAGCTGGGGTTATTTTCCGCGAAGGATTGACTATCCGGGGATTGACGACGGCTGCTTCCATTTGGATTACTGCAACCATTGGCCTGCTCTTTGGGATTGGCTTTTTCTATGTTGGTGTGTTGACTACGGTGATTGCTATTATTGTGTTGACGGTTTTCCGCCGCATTGAAGGGTTGATTCATACACAGACTTATGCCCATTGCATGGTGTCGTTTGCAAGGGACAGTGCTGTCAGTGTGGAAGATTTCTTAGCCGTGCTAGCCCAGCATGAGTTGGTTGTTGTGGGCAACGTCAACCATCAAGTTACCCCAGACGGAAAAGATTGCGAACTCAATATGACTATCCGTTCGCGCAAGCTCGATGCCTTTGCAAATGTGTCTGGTGCACTAAGGCATATGCCGGAATACAAGACGTTTAATATCGAGTACATCCGCGATTAGGGACAGCGATGTTTGAGATGCTCTTTGAGATGACGGGCGATGTTTCTGGGGCAACAGAAACACCCTATGTCCTTGTTACATTAAAACTTCTATGTGCGTTGATAGCCGGCAGCCTGGTTGGGTTGGAGCGCGCCGCTTACGGGCGGCCTGCTGGTATCAGGACGTATTGCCTCATTTGCCTGTCTTCTGCCGCATTAATCCAGGCATTGGTTCATATGGTCATCTGGATGCCGCACGTGACACCGCAGATGTACCGAGCAGATGCCATCCGGCTGATGCAAGCCGTGTCTGAAGGGATGGCATTTTTGTGTGTGGGGATTATTTTTCGGCAGGGTTTGACATTCCGCGGGTTGACTTCGGCGGCTGCCATTTGGCTTACGGCCTTTATCGGAATCTTGTTTGGCATTGGCTTTTTTGCGATTGGCTGGATTACGTTTGGTGGGCTCATCATACTCTTATGCGTTTTCCGCAGGATAGAAAGCCGGTTGAATGCAAGACGCTATGCGCGTTGCCATGTCGTGATTGTGGGCAATAGCGGCATCACTTGGGAAAAGTTTTTACAGATTCTGGCTGAACATCAGTTGGAAATCTCTAGCCGGATCAACCGCGTTGCCATCAAAGGCGGTGAGGGTTATGAACTGGATCTAAATCTCCGGTCACGTTCGAACCAAGCGTTTGCCAGGTTTGCTGAGACATTACGGCGTGAAGCGCTTTTTAAGCGTTATGATCTTCAGTTTACTCGAAGTTAGAATAAAAAAGCCATCTCCATTTTCAGGGGATGGCTCAATGGATGCCCTCAGGGATTTAAGAGCTTGAGACGTCTGATGGCGGCATGATTTCGACATCCTTGTTAACGACTGGCACCTGTTCTTCAACCATTGCCGGCATCACATTTTCCTTCGCTTGGACGGCTTTGGCACTTGTCTTTTTAGCTGGTGCCTTGGCCTTATCAGGTGACTTACGTGCTTTGTCGGCCTGACCTTTACTGGAGGAGGCATTCTTGCTCTTGGTAGGCGGTGCTGGCAACGGCTCTGCATTGGCATCGTAGACAGAAGCCAGATACTGCTGGGCGCCGAAACGGACTTGTTTACGGCGTGTCTTGCGGCGTTTGTACTGACCGTTGGTCTGCAGTACCCACGAATTCGTGTTGTCCTTGATGTAGTAGCGCAGGCCTTCCTCAATGACACGACGCTTCAATACGGGATCCAGTACTGGGAAGGCGACTTCAATGCGCCTAAACAGGTTCCTGCCCATCCAGTCGGCACTGGACAGGTAGAGGTTCTGTTTTAAGTCATTCCTGAAGTAATAGATCCGTTCATGTTCCAAGAACCGTCCAATGATGGAATGCACGCGGATGTTTTCAGAAAGCCCTGGGACTCCTGGGCGCAACGAACATGCGCCACGGACAATCAGGTCGACCTTGACGCCTGCGGAAGAGGCGACATAAAGGGCTCGGATGGTGGATTCTTCAATCAGCGAGTTCATCTTGGCGATGATGTGTGCTGGCCGTCCCTGACGGGCAATACGGACTTCGTTCAGGATGGACCGGATGATATTGCGGTGCATCGTAAATGGTGCCAGCCACAGGTATTCCATCTTCTGCGGTTTGGTGATGCTCGTGATATGGACGAAGACGTCATTGACTTCCCGGGCAATCTGCGGGTGCGCTGTCAAAAGGCCGAAGTCTGTGTAGAGTTTCGTGGTCGTACCGTGGTAGTTCCCAGTACCCAAATGAGCGTAGTAGTGGAATTCACCCTGTTCACGACGGATGACCAATGCCAGTTTGGCGTGGGTCTTCAATCCCATGACACCATAGATGACTTGGGCTCCTGCGTTTTCTAGTTGCTGGGCCCAGTCGATGTTCTGTTCTTCATCAAAGCGCGCCTTGATTTCGACGACAACGATGACTTCCTTGCCTCGGTTGGCCGCATCAATCAAGGCTTGCATGAGTTCAGAGTCTTCGCCCACGCGGTAGATTGTCTGTTTGATGACGATGACATCTGGGTCGTCGGCCGCATCGCGGATAAAGTCGATGACCGTCCTGAACGACTGGTATGGGTGGTGTAGAAGGATGTCTTTTTCTTTCAGCGCTTCAAAGAGTGTGCCTCCTTCCCGGGCGCTTGGATGGATTGAGGCTTCATAAGGCTTGAAATAGAAGCTCGGTGCTTTGACGAACTTGAAGAGCTGGTTTAACCGGACGAGGTTGACCGGTCCGTCGACACGGTAGACGTAGTCTTTATCCAGCTTGAATTCATTCATCAGGAATTCAGCCAGGTTCTGCGGGCTCGACTTGGAGATTTCAAGGCGGACAGCGCGGCCATATTGACGGCTTTGCAGGCTGGTCTTTAATGCCTGACGCAGGTTTTTGACTTCTTCTTCGTCAACCCATAAGTCGCTGTCGCGTGTGACCCTGAACTGCGCATAAGAAAGGATTTCACGGTCAGGGAAAAGTGATGCGAGGTTGGCAATGATAAGTGATGAGAGTAGGCAAAAGCCCATGCCGTTTTCAACAAGTTCGTCTGGCATCTTGATGATGCGTGGCAGGATTCTGGGGGCTTTGACAATGGCAATGGCACTACCACGGCCAAAGACATCCTTGCCGGACAGCGAGACGATGAAGTTCAGACTCTTGTTTGCTGTTTTTGGGAAAGGATGGGCAGGATCCAAGACAATCGGGGTCAATGCCGGCCGAATCTGATCTTCAAAGTAAGCGTTAGCCCATTCTTTTTGCTTGTCTGTCCATTTTTCGTGGAGCAACAGGTGGATGCCATTTTCAGCCATCTTGGGCAGAATCTGCTTATTGAGCAGGTTGTATTGCATATCTACCAGTTCGTGGCATTGCTGGCTGATTTGGTGCAGGATAACGTTTGAGAGCGATTGGGACTCATGCGTCCTGTGCGCCAGCTGGCTCGAAATGCGGACTTCAAAGAATTCGTCCAAATTGCTTGCGCCGATGCAAAGGTAACGTAAGCGCTCAAGCAAAGGCAACGACTCGTCTTCTGCCTGCGCAATCACCCTTCTGTTGAACTCAAGCAGGGAGAGCTCCCGGTTCAGGTACAGGTTGGGATCCTGGTGATTTACCGGAAGCCCAAGGCTGTTCTTAGAGATCTGATTTTTATTGTCGGACATCAAAACCTCCTGTTTCCAGAGATATATGCTCATCATAGCAAATATTCCTCATTCATTCATAGCATAAAAACGACAAAGCGCGATTTTTTTCAAAAAATGTAGAGATAGGATATAAAATCGGGTTGATGTATACTGTTTTCGAAAGTTTGTTGTGTTTTTTGCTAAAATGGGGACAGATTGTTGAGAACTTGTAGCGAAAAGGTTTTAAAATAGGGACAATGTGACGTTTTTTTGAGGAATTGGTTTGTTTTTGAGAGGCAGGTATGGCAAGAAGCGCACGTATTATCCTACCGGGGTATCCCCATCATATTTACCAGCGCGGAAATAATGCACAGGCAGTTTTCATGGATGATGAAGATAAAGCTTTCTACCTTGAGGCATTGGGTAAGGCATCCCGGCAGTTCCAGGTTGATATCCATGCCTATGCACTAATAGAAGACAGTGTCTACATTGTGGCGACGCCGTCTCATACGGAAGGGCTGGCGCGGATGGTTCAGTTGGTTGGCAGGACGTATGTTCCTTATTTCAACCGTCGGCACGGCCGGACAGGAACGCTCTGGGAAGGACGCTTTAGGACGTCGGTCATTGAGACAGCACCGTGGCTGATGAAGTGCTGCCGCTATGTCGAAATGCGACCTGTCGTTGCAGGACTTGTGATGGATCCAGCACAATACCGTTGGTCTAGCTGTCCACATCACGTGGGGGCTGGACACTCTCCTATCTTGTGTGACCATATCCTCTATTGGAACTTGGGTAATACCCCCTTTGCTCGTGAATCAGCCTATCTGGCTTTTATGCTGGAATTGGAAGCTGATGAAGAGGCGTATCTAACACGCGTGTTGACCAAGGGGTGGCCATTGGGTACCCAAAACTTCATCGCGCAGCTGGAAAAACAGGTTGGCAGACTCTTTCGGATGGGGCGGCGGGGGCGTCCACCAGCCAAAAAAGCCTGAATGGTCTCAGTTTTTGTCTTTTTTGTAGAAAAATTTTGCCAAAGTTTTTTGTAATTTCCTTATTGAGAGCCTTATCTGACACAATTAGATTGTAAAAAAACGGTTATAGGTTACTTTTATTGCCTAGGTAACGCACTAGCGATTACATAACCATTTGCTTTATATGATAAAAATATGGTTTTGCAAAAGGATCCTTGTTTTAATCTTTACTGCGTCCCTAATTAGCATTCGATGGTTGGTGTGTGGAATGTTAAATTGACACTGACCCTATTTATTTTTGTTGCCAGGGTAGATCAAGCCCATTAACCTGTAGTCTGTACGCGGCTTAAGTAATGGGGGAAATATGTGCGGGCAAGGTCTTTACAACCCTTCTAATGAACATGATGCGTGTGGTGTCGGGTTTGTTGCCCATATTAAGGGCGTCAAGAGCCATGCCATCATTGAACAGGGGCTCTTGGTTTTAAAGAATCTCGACCACCGCGGTGCAGTTGGGGCTGACCGCTTGATGGGGGATGGTGCGGGAATCCTGATTCAGATACCAGACCAGTTCTATCGTGAAGAAATGGCAAGCCAGGGGGTGGAACTGCCACCGCCTGGGGAATATGGCGTTGGGATGATTTTCCTGCCTAAGGAACATGCATCACGCCTGGCTTGTGAAAAGGAGATTGAGCGGGCAGTTCGTGCTGAAAAGCAGCTCGTTTTGGGCTGGCGTGATGTGCCGGTCAATAAAGACATGCCAATGTCACCTAAGG
>JAEEYE010000028.1 GCA_016291665.1 Oxalobacter sp.
GATCAATCTAATCCGTCAGGATGGGTGTCCGGACAAGTAAAGAAAATCGACACTGATTGTCGAACAAAAGCTGATAACAATTCATCAAAGGACTTAAAATGGCGAATTGATTATTTAGAATGCAGTATGGATGGTGAGAAAAAATTAATAGAAGTCCTCTTAAAATATATTAAGAAATAAGATTTTGCTTTTAAGTAATATATGGCATTCTTTCTTGTATATTTTGCATTTATAACTATAAACAACAAATAATATATATTATGTCTAGAGGTAAACGTATTTATTGCTTAATATCGATTTTGGCTGTTATTTCTTTTGTAAGGCCTGCTTTGGCAGACGACGGCGTTAGTCTTGAATCAGGAGTGGATAAACTTAAAGAGTATGCTTTAAAAGCAACTGACTTTATACAAAATATTTTTTCAAGAGATTCTAATGATAATAATAGTCAGGAGAACAACTTTAAAGTTTATATTCCTCAACAATTATCTCAACAAGCTGAATCGGGCAATCCTGATGCTCAATGTAAGCTTGGATATATATATAGCCTTACTAACGAAAATAAGGATAAGGCTCTACCACTGTGGCAAAAAGCTGCTGCAAATGGCAATGCTAATGCAGAATATTATCTTGGATTGGCTGCTTTTACTGGAAATGTAACAACAAAAAATTTTACGCAGGCTATTAAATATTGGGAAAGAGCTTCTAATAATGGCAACATACCAGCACAAATCGCCCTAGGTGAAGCCTACCTAAAAGGTAAAGGCGTAACAAAGAACACTTCAAGAGGTATCGGCCTTATACAAAAAGCAATAAATTCAAATCCTGAAGATGCTTTAGCTAATTTACATATTGCTCGTGTTTATATGAAAGGAATCGGAATACAAAAAGACCTTAAAAAAGGGATCTCGTATTTGCAAACAGCCGCTAACCTTGGGCACCCTCGAGCTCAAACAGTTTTAGCTTATGCATACTTCTCAGGGCAAGGCGTAGTACGTAGCCAGACTACTGCCATGGAATTAGCTGAAAAAGCCAGTAATCAAGGAGACGGATGGGCACGCATCCTTATAGGTGCAGCTCGATACAAAGGTGAAGGAGTAAGCTCTAATAAAAAAGAAGCAGCTGAGATTATCAATTCAACAATTAGTGCAAAACCTAATGATGCTTTAACACAAGGGTTAATTGGCCTCATCTACCAACAAGGAATTTTCAATGAATCTATACCCGCTGATAAAAATAAGGCTAATAAATGGTTTGAACTAGCGGCTGACCAAGGAAATGATACTGCCAAATATTGGCTAGCTCACAACTATTATTATGGATTAGGAATTGCACAAAATCAAGAAAAAGCCGTAACTTTACTAAAGCAAGCAGCAGACGCCGATGAAATGCACGCACAACTATTACTTGGTATTGCTTACTTCTACGGAAACGGAGTTAATCAGGATTTAGATAAAGCAGAAGCCTTAATAAAGGAAGCATTAAATAAAGATCCTGAAGATGCACATGCAGTATATTTGCTCGGAAGACTTTTTTACGATGGAATTCTTGTTGAAAAAGATCTATCAAGGGCTGCGAACTTATTTGAATTGGCATCTTTGCAAGGTGACATTGAAGCTCAGTTTTACTTAGGTCTTATGTATTATTCGGGAGAGGATTTTATGAAAAATTCTTTCTCAGCAGTTAGATGGTGGGAAAACTCTTCTGCAAGAGGACATGTTCCATCTAAATTAGCTCTTGGACAGATGTATTATAGAAAGTCTGGTGTTATGCTTGACCATACTCAAGAAGGTGTAATGTTAATTAGTCAAGCTATTTTATCAAACCCATCTGATGATATGTCGCAATTTATAATAGGAGAATTGTATTTAAATGGAATCGGAGTACCTGCAGATGAAGAGCAAGGTATAAAAAGACTTAATGATTCAGCTAGCCAGGGAAATCCCAGAGCGATTAATGAACTTATAAGGTTAGGTCAGAATACATCACAGGATGGGTTCTTGTCAGAGAATTATAAGCCTCAAGAAACAACTGTCGAACAGCAGGAACAGATTGAAGAACAATTGCAAGTAAAGTCAAAAAAGAAAAAGATTAAGAAAAAGGCGCATATTAAATCTTCTAGGAAAATTAAGGCAAACGTTCAAATTGGCAAGGTAAAAATTAAGGATTATAAACCACCAATGTTTCCAGCAAACCCATTTTAATTTAATAGCAATTATTAGAAATTAATGCCAGTACTTACATTTAAAAAGTGTCCTTATTGTAAGGAAACTATCAAAGAAAAAGCAATTTTTTGCCGTTATTGTTGTCATGATTTAACGGCGCCATTACCTGAATGGCTTAGTCGCCAAGAAAAAGAGCAAGAACAATTTGAAAATAAAAGGCGACAAACAGGGAGTGGTTTCAGTAATAAACAAATTAATCAAAACGTAAATTATTCTTGGCTTAATGATAAAACAAATATTATAATCATGATTGGTGGAGGTATTGCTCTTCTAGTCATTATTGCTATGCTTTCCACATGTACCATTCATGACCGCAGTTACTATTCCCGCGAATACTCTTCACCTGCTATTGCTTCTGCGCCAGCAGCATCTGCCGCAGCTTCAGCACCTGCAGCTTCAGCATCTGCGGGTTCTGCGGCAGCCTCTGTACCTGCGTCATCTGTTCCTGCTTACACTTCCAACTCATCAAACAACTGGATACATGTAAATACCCGTAATGGTTATTACGGCAATGTCAATCATGCTTATGTTTTACCGAGCAGTCTAGGTAGTGACAACAGCATCAAGGTAAAAGAGGTCATCGAAAACGGACCAAGGGATGGACATTATGCCCAATATACGATGCAGGTCGATTGTTCAGACCATACTGTGAGGGTGATTTCCAATATTGAATGGTTCAATTCAAGCGGCTATTTCCTTGAAGAACGGGCTCCTTCCAAATCTGGATGGCATCCTGCAACGGGACAGAAAGACCCTGCTATATGGAATTATGTTTGCCGATGATAAAAATGACATAAGGCTATTTCTTACGGAACGCTAACAGTTTTTTGGGGTTAGGCTATGAAAAAGAGCAGATATTTTGCTATTTTTTTTATCTTAGCGCTTTGTTCATGCCTGTTTCTTTCTGGATGCGAAAAACATCCAAGCAACAATCCAAGTCCTATTGAAAACAATGTTCAGCATCACTATAAAATAGTTGGATCTCTTGCTGATATCGGTGTTGCTGTTATTGCTCCCGGTTCATATGGTCAGGAAATAAACGGATGTGAACGAGGAATCTCAGCTCTTGCACAGCGAGGTTTCAAGGTATTCAATTATTATGACCATGCAAAACGTTATCAGCGGTTTGCAGGAACTGATGAGAATCGGCTCCAGCAAATCAAGGAAGCCATAGACAATCCTAAGGTTGATGTCATCATGGCTTTAAGGGGAGGCTATGGTGCCAGCCGCCTGATGTCCTCATTGGACTTCAAGCGCATTGCCAGAAGTGGGAAAATTTTTGTTGGACATAGTGACCTTACTGCATTCCAACTGGCATTGCTCAAACATGGCGCAATCAGTTTTTCGGGACCAATGGTCTGTTCGGATTATGCACAAGCTGATTTAAACGCATTCACTACGGAACATTTTGAGAATGCGCTCCTGAATTCTCATATTCAGCTTGATTGGCAGGATAAGGGCAATCCTGATGTTCAAGTATCTGGTACTCTTTGGGGAGGTAACCTGACCATGCTGGCAAGTTTGGTTGGTACACGTTATATGCCAGACATCCAAGGTGGCATCTTGTTTGTCGAAGATACCAATGAACATCCTTACCATCTGGAGAGGATGCTCATACAACTGGATGAAGCAGGAATTCTCAGAAAACAAAAAGCCTTAGTACTTGGACGATTTACTGAATATAAAATTACGCCATTTGATAATGGTTATAACCTCAATTCAATGGTGACTTGGTTAAGAAAACGCTTGCCAATACCTGTTATTACTGGCCTGCCGTTTGGTCATACGAAAGATAAGGCAACTTTGCCGATTGGTGGTAAGGCTCAACTTAATTCAAAAGATGGTAATGTTTCTCTGAAATTGAGTGAGTACCCATTTTTCCCACTAAAAAGAAAATGAGAGTCAAAAGCTGGACTAAATATGGAAAATTTTACAAACAGCAACTTTAAGGAATGCCCTTATTGTCATGAGACTATCAAATCTAAAGCAGTTTACTGTCGCTATTGCCACCATGACTTGACTGCTCCGTTGCCTTACTGGTTAAAACGTCAGCTAATCGAACAGGCGAGAGAACAAACATACAACGTTACTCGGACAAATGGAAATTATTTAGACAACAATCAATCTATATATAATAACCAGTTACCGTGGCTAAAAATCAAGACCAATCTTGTAATACTAGTTGTTTCTGGTATATCCTTACTTATTATTGTTGGTATGCTCTCGACATGTACAATACATAATCATACGTATGACTCGCGTGCATATTCCTCACCTACAATTCCAGCTCCTGCCGGGTCTACGAAAGCCCCTATTTCTGTTGCATCTCCGCCTGTTGCTGAACCTACAGTACAAGCGGTAGGTTCTACTGCTGATGTAAAGCCGTCTACTACAGAGACAGCAGCATCGGTAGCCGCAACAGTTGGATCAGTGGCTATTGCACCAGCAAAAAAATCAAGCCATTATTATTCAGGCGAATTTGAAGGTGAATACCATACATCAAAACACTCTATTCGAATATCTAGGCGTAATGGGAAATATTTATATCAAGCGTGGAAGCAGCCAAAAACAATGGATGAAGGTTATCCAGACCTTATACTGACAAACGGTGAAGATTCTGCTGATGGGATTACGTTCAAAAAAGGGAACCTAGTTATAGACATCAACAGGAGTAATACAGCTGACAAAGAACTCTACATCTTCATTAATAATGTTTACCGTGATCATTATTATATGTACAAGGACTAACAATGAAGAATAAATTTCTAGCATTATTTTTGGTGTCTTCCTTATTTATTGCTTCCTCTATATCAAAAGCAGATATTTTATATAAAAATAAGCAAGCAATGGAGCAAGTTTATGGAAAATATAACAAAGAAAAAAACTGTTGGATATCTCGTGAAAAAATAACTGGTTTGCATTATTGCATGCGCATTGCGAGATATGAGTCAGTTTCTACTGGAAATAACAGGAAAATGGTTTATCTTGTTACAACTGGTGAAGCAATAGAAGATATAGGACATGCTCATGTTGTTGGAGGCGGCTATTATAGTATGATGGCCTACCAAATAGACGGCAAAAACACTTTCAAGCTTATTGCATCAATGCCCATGGAGCAAGGTGGAGATTATGGTTATCCTCCTGATTCAGACCAGTTTACTTTTATAAAAATTGGCGCAAACCGCTATGGGTGGCGCCTTGATGAAGCTAACGCTCGACAAGGAAATGGATGGACTTTCACATCTTTTTATACACCGTATAAAGGAAAATTCAGGAATGTTTTTAGCCTACTAACAAAGAGTTCTTTTTCTACCTATGACAGTAATTATGATAAAGAAGAAGTTATCATAGAGAAAAATAGAACTGTTGATATAAATTTTTCTGATTATCCAACTGATGAGTTTTATCCTTTAAAAATAGTTGTCGATTATACTGGAAAAGATGACTTGAGTCCAGGTACATATGAAGTTCGTTTTAGTGAAAGTAAAAATAAATATGTCGCTCCATTAGGCTCTCCTTTGGCTGATGAGTTGAACAAGAATTAAATTTATAAATGTAAATACAGATTTTATTGTGTTATTAGTTGCTTCTTCAGAGAACCAAGATTGTATTCCTATGTTTTTCCTAAAAAGGTTATTGAAGGATAGTATGTTGTTTGTATAAGAAAATCAAAAGTCTACGAGTTCGAGTCATGGCAAGCTGTGCCCATATGGCATGGATGTGTGCTGTGGCTAGTCGATTGGAAGTGCGTTGCAACTATTCCAATACAATTGTCTGCAACAACTTTATCTGGTCTGATTGATGTTACTGGAGAATAATCCAGAATAGCATGTGTTGAGCAGGGAATTATGAATGCTCGTAATCA
Organism: Oxalobacter sp.; assembly: GCA_016291665.1. GTDB lineage: Bacteria > Pseudomonadota > Gammaproteobacteria > Burkholderiales > Burkholderiaceae_D > Oxalobacter. The sequence goes on from JAEEYE010000028.1 coordinate 6,088, forward strand.
TTATCCAGAAAACTCGTTGGAAGACCTTTGCAATGTGTGTGCTGACTGACAATGCCATCTAATTTACAAAAAGTACATCGGGTTACAACCAAGCTGTGTTGGAGGCTTATGATTTTGAGTCAAATATCGATGAACCAACCGTAGTGGCGGAGCGGAGCTCTTTAGTTGGTGTCAGAATATGTTGCATAAAAATGAAATTTGCTAAAGAAAGCTAGAACAAAGGCACAAGATACGTAAAAATTAGGCGAGAGGATAGTCGAACTCACGATGAATGCAGTGTTCATCTGTCACCAAGGTCTGCAGACATAGATGAACTAAAAAATCATAGGATGTGATGAGTAAGCAAAAGTTTCGAAGTAAACGTGTAAGACAACTTGATTAGATGTTGAGTAAAAACAACATGGAAACTCACCAAAATTAGTATATAAATGAGTATAAATGCTAATTTTTGAGTCAAAATTATCTAATTGAATCAATAAATTACAGACGCAATCTGAATTCCGTCCGTTCCGCCAACTTGTATTCGAATAGCCTCCTCAAAAGATTCTCCTTAATCCCGCGTAGTTTTGGCAAACGCATGTCTATAACCAGATTGTTTGGTGGGCGTGTGCTTATTTTCCCAAGGGATGTCGGGTGGATGATTCATCTTGCCAAGTCGATGCGGAAATTTTAATTGTCCACGCGATAGGTCTTTGTAGTTAAAACATCCAAAGCTTTCCTGCCAGCCAAGAGGTGGCAGCTAGCGACAATGACACCAATGGGATGGCGGCGGCATCCATCAGCGCAAAAGGCGTTGCTTTCACGTTTTCAAGCGGCTTGCAGTCTAGCCACTCCTGCAGCAGCATACTGCGTTTTTTCAGCGACATCTTTTTGTATAGCCATTTCCTCAGTGGAATCGAGAGGCATCCTAGGCCAATTGCGCTTAAGGAAGCCAATGTCCAACAAAACCAGTGTGCCCTGAAAAAGTAGATCCCGATGGTGGCCATTAGCACTGTGGTCAGGATGGGAACCAAGTGTGCCGATTTGGTTGGGAAATCCACAGTCCCCTCACGTGGAACCTGCATTGAGTAGATCCTGTCGGGGCGGTTGGCGGTATACCAGAAGCAGTATTGTTTCCCGTGATAGGTAAAGGTGACTCGGCCGGCAGCGACATGCACATAATCGATTTTCTTGATGTTATGGAGACGCTTGCTGTGGTTCAAGCGTTTGTTGAAGAAATAGCGGTTTGCGTCGTACGGCGCCTCGTAGGCAGTGGTGTTGTCGGAAAAGAAGAGGCTGTCGAATTCCCGGATGCGGGCGATGGACTTTTCGACCAGCTGCTGCGCCTTTGCATAAGGGAGTCCGGGAATCTGGCTCGCATAGTACGTCTTGGTGTGCATCCGCTGGCTTCGGTTGCTCCAATAGTGATAGCGGTAGCACGGTAGGTAGACGATTTCGGACTTCACAATCTGGATTTCCGTCAAGGCGTTGTCAGGGAAGGCTGGGTCGTTAGCAATGTCTTTTGCCAGCATGGCGGGCAGGGCATTGGTGTTAATCCGGTGAGCGACAATGAAATGTGCCATCGCCTTGAGATCATTGCGGGTATGTTCCAGTGAAGTTGTGCTACCACAGTAGGGGCATCGCATCAGCCCATCGGCTGGGATATAGTCCATCTGGCATCCGCAGTTCGGGCAAATGTGTGGTGTGTTGGTTCTTGTGTGCATGGCTGTCTCCTTAAAAGATTTTGTTCCAGTTTCTCATGGAGATTGGCTCGTGCAACTTGGCGCAGAAGGTAGCGGGCAGGGCTTTGAGCCTTGCACTGGCACCAAGCATTTTTGGGGGGTATTGGTCGGATTGGGAATCCCAAAAAGATGATAGACAGGCTATAATCATAATAGGAAGACAATAATCTACCATTGCCTAAAAAGGAGGATACCATGCCAGAAAAAAGTTACATTCTTACCGCAACTGATATGTCGGATTGGGCAAAGCACGCAGAAACCAAAGGTGCAGCGCTCGCGAAAAGCTTAGGCAATACGGACATGCTCTTGGTTACCGTACAAGAACAGATGGGCGGTATTTTTTCCATGGGGTCAGCAGAAGAGATCCTCTCTCAGGAACTGTACCAGCGGGAAGCAAAACGGATGCTCGCAGAAAAGGCAGAACAGTTGTCTAAAGAATATGGCATCACAGTTACGCCGATTACCCGTGTGGGTAATGTGACCGATGAAATCAAGGCACTGATTAAGGAAGAAAAACCATCCCTTCTGGTCATCGGTGCCCATGGGCAGGGGTATCACTTCATGCCAATCATCGGGAATATCCCAGTTAAACTGATTCAAGGCAACGATTGCCCGACGCTCATCATCCGTCAGGAAGAAATGCGCCCTTATAAAAAGGTCTTGATCCCGGTTGATTTCTCTGAAGTCTCCGTCAACCAGATCAAGCAGGCAATGGAATTCGTCCCTGAAGATGCAGAGATTACCCTGATGGGGATTTGCGAATCGCCAAGCTCTGACTTGAAGTTCTACTCAAGTGTTGAACCGGCAGTCCTTGAAGCCTACCGCAACACGATTAAGGAAAAAGGCCAGGTCAAGATGGATCAGCTGATCGAGAAAGTGGGGTCTTCTCGACAGTTTAAGACCTACCTTGAAATTGGTGTGCCTTACCGCGTCATGCTGAATTATGTGAAGACGAATGGCATGGATCTGCTGGTTTTGGGTAAACACAGGCGATTGCGTCTTGAAGACTACCTGATCGGCAGTACCATCCATTACGCCATCAACGAAGCGGAGTGCGACGTCCTGGTTACGCCATCGATGTGGTCTTAAGCCCGAAATGGTTTGGGGGCTGCTTTCAATTGCAGGGGCAGCCCTTATAAACCGTGGTGTGGGCAGTGAATTAAACCGAAAAATATGGTAAAGTTTCACTTTCCACATCAATGGGATCATTGATTTTTAAGTTGAAAATGATGGTATTCTAGGCTAGTTCCTGAATATCATTTTTTGCCAGAATACAAATCTCATATGCGTTGGTCATATGGGATTTTGTTTGTTATAGATTGGAATCACTTAAAGCGCCATGCTTGATTTTATCCGCAACCATAAACGCATCACGCAGATCATCCTCCTGCTTTTCATCATTCCTTCCTTTATCTTTGTTGGCGTCGAAGGGTACAAGCGCTTCAACAATACGGATGGCGTTGTCTCGGTCAAACGCGAAGCAGGTCCCTTCAGTTTCTTGCATAAGGATTACGTCATCACTCAGCAGGAATGGGACAATGCAGTCCGCCAGCAGGTGGAAGTGATGCGCCAGCAGGCAGCCGCCCAAGGTCGCCCGTTTGATGCGAAGCTCGCTGATTCCAAGGAATTCAAGTGGCAGGTTCTGCAGCAGCTGACAAATAAATATGCACTGCAGTATGCTGTCTCCAAAGAAAACCTCTCTGTCCCGGAACAGGTCGTTTTAGATAAGATCCGTCAGATCCCAGGTCTGGTTGATGAAAACGGCAACTTCAACCAGCAGAAATACGAACAGATTCTCGCTGGCCGTGGGCTGACCCCTGAGGGCCATGTTGCCATGATGGGACAGGAAATGTCGATGCAGCAGGTTCCGGCTCCAATCCAGTTCAGTGTGATTCCACCGAAGGCGGTTGGCAAACGTTTAATCAACCTGTTTACGCAGGAACGTGAAGTCCAGAAGAAGGTCTTTAGCCTGGCTGGCTATAAGGGACAGGTTTCTGTTACCGATGAAGACCTCGACAAATATTATAAAGACCACGCCAAGCAGTTCACGATCCCAGAACATGCTGATATCGAACTGGTCGTGCTTGACCAGGGCGCAGCCGAAAAGAGCGTGACGATTACTGAAAACGACCTGCAGGGTTACTATAACCAGAACAAAGACCGCTTTGCCATCCCTGAACAGCGCCGTGCACAGCACATCCTGATACTGACCCCAAGGGGTGCGAAAGACGCAGAAAAAGAAGAAGCCAAGAAGAAGGCGGAAGAAGTCCTGGCTCAGGTTCGTGCCAACCCAGCACGCTTTGCCGAATTGGCAAAGACGTATTCACAGGATCCTGGTTCTGCCAAGAACGGGGGTGACTTAGGTTACTTTGCACGTGGCAAGATGGTCAAAGAATTCAGTGATGCGACTTTTGCCCTGCAAAAGGGTGACGTCAGCGATCTGGTCCAGACAGAATATGGTTTCCATATCATCATGGTCACAGACATCAAGCCGGCTGTACCGAAGACCTTGGCACAGGTTCGTGATGCAGTCATGCAGGAACTTAAGCGAGCACAGGTCAGCAAAAAGTATGCAGAAATGTCTGAAACGTTCTCCAACATGGTCTACGAAAAATCAGACAGCTTGAAACCGGTTGCTGATGCGATGGGTCTGAAGATCCATTCCTTCAAGGATCTGCAGCGCGACCCAGGCGCAGCAGCCCAGCAGAACCCGATGCTTGCCAACCCAACGTTGCTTGAAAAAGTGTTCTCTGACGATTGCGTCAAGGGTAAACACAATACCGAAGCAGTTGAAATTGCACCACAAGTTTTGGTCTCTGCCCGTATTGCCCAGCATTACCCAGCTTCCTTGGTGCCATTTGAGAAGGTCAAGGCAGGCATCCAGACAGCTGTAACTGATGAAAAAGCCTTGGCACTGGCAAAAGCCGCTGGTGAAGCGGAATTGGCCAGCTTGAAAGACGGTGGTGCACCGGCAGGCTTCTCCGCACCGGAAAAAATTTCCCGTCCAAAGATTGCCCAATCCGGACGCCTCGATATGGCACCTGTGATGAAGGCCGATGCCACGAAGTTGCCGGCATACGTTGGTGTTGAACGTCCAGGCGAAGGTTATGTCATCTATCGTGTGACGAACGTCATCATCCCTGAAAAGGTTGATCCAAGGATGGAAGAAGCGATGAACCGTCAGATGCAGGGTACGAACAGTGCACTGGAACTCTTCTCTTACATCGAATACCTCCGCAAGATGGCCGGTGTTGAGTTCCTGATTAAGAAACCAGGCGAAGAAGAAGCGAAATAAGGAAAGGGCAGGCTATGCCAGGAGAGCTGATTACCGAAAACCCGTACCTCCAGCATCTGGGTGCTGAGCTCATCATGATGGAAAACGGGGAAGCCAAAATCGGCATCCGCCTAAAGCCGGAGCACGGTAACAGCTGGGCTGTCATGCATGGCGGCATTACGATGACGCTCCTGGATTGTACGATGTCGCGTGCCGCCCGTTCACTCCTTCTGCCTGATGTGACGTCTGCTGCTACGGTTGAGATGAAGACGAGTTTCTTCCAGCCAGGCGGCAAGGTCGGTCAGTATGTGATCGCAACTGGCAGGGTGCTCCACCGTTCCACGACACTCTTTTACTGTGAAGCGGAAATCCGAAATGGTGAGGCACTCGTTGCCAAGGCGATGGGCACATTCAAAGTCTTCAAGCGTAACGATATCGCTAAGCGTATGCAGTTGACCGCGGCGTCCTACCTGAACAAGTAATCCACGCTAAACCGCAATTTTGCGTTTTTTTCTCTTTCTGCCATTCTGGTAGATAATACCTTTCCCAGGAGCACCGCTTTCCCGGTTCATCCTGTTATGGCTGTTGCCATTTAAAGGGCAACGCTCTCCTATTTTGAAAAAGGGTAGTGATGCGAAAAAACCCACTCAAAGTCCTCCATACCTCTGACTGGCACCTGGGACATTCCCTCTATGGTGTCAAGCGTGATGAGGAATTCTCAGCCTTCTTGGATTGGATGCTGAAAACGATTGTTGAAAACCAGGTCGATGTCCTCTTGATTGCAGGTGACATCTTTGACAATGGCAATCCCAGCAACAGGGCGCGCAGCCTTTACTACACGTTCCTGTCGCGGCTTTTCAATACGTCCTGCCAGCAGGTGGTTGTTATTTCCGGTAACCATGATTCCCCCTCCTTTTTGGATGCACCGACTGACGTTTTGAAAGCCATCCATGTGCATACGGTTGCCACACCGGGCGCTGTCATGGATGGGGATGGGGCTGTTGAACACGAAGTGCTGGTACTGCGCGATGCGGCGGGCGAACCCATGGCCATTGTTGCGGCGGTGCCTTTCCTGCCGGACAGGGTGTTAAGGACATTGTCTTTGGGGGAGGATGCGGCAGACCGTGAGGGCAAGATTCGTAAAGCTATCCGGGCACACTATGATGCAGTGGCAAAAATTGCCGCCCAAAAACAAGCGGCATTGGGTCGTAACGTCCCAGTTGTTGCGATGGGGCACCTTTTTGCCGCAGGCGGTAAGGCAACCGATGGGATCCGGGACCTTTATGTCGGCGGGTTGGGGCAGGTTGATGCGTCGGCTTTCAGTGATGTCTTTGATTATGTCGCTTTAGGGCATCTCCATGTACCGCAGGTTGTCGGGGGCAATCCGCGTATCCGGTATTGTGGCTCACCTTTGCCGATGGGGTTTAATGAGGTTGCCCAAGCGAAGCAGGTGACCTTGTTGACGTTCAATCCCAACCTTCAGGATATTCGTGCATTGGAAGTCCCTGTTTTTCAGAAGATGGTGCGTGTTACCGGTGATTTGGATGTCGTTCTAAGCAAGTTGGGCGAACTTGTTGCGTCGGAGGACAACATCTGGGTGGAGGTTGTCTATTCGGGCGAGCGTGTTGCTGATCTTTCCCGGGTGTTGCACCGTGCTGTTGAAAACACGGATGTCAGGATCTTACGCATCCAGAACGAAAACCTGAAGATGACGTCGTTTGGCATGCTGCCGGAAGGCGAGACCCTTCAGAACTTAAGCCCTGAGACAGTCTTTGAACGGCTGATGGACAAGAGGGGGGTGCCACTGGAGAAGCGGGAGCGCTTGATGGCCATGTACCGTGAGGTTCTAATCGAACTCCAGAAAGCGCCAGAAGACCGGGATGAAGCCTAAAGACAGGATGGTTAAGCTATGCGTATAGAAAAACTGCTATTCAAAAACATCAATTCCCTGTTGGGCAAATGGGAGATCGATTTGACCGATCCGGCGTATACGTCAGGCGGCCTTTTTGCCATCATCGGTGACACTGGGTCTGGCAAGACCACGATTTTAGATGCCATCTGTCTCGCGCTTTATGGGCAGACACCGCGTGTGGCGGTGACATCGAATGCCAACGATGTGATGACGCGGACAACTGGCGAATGTTTTGCACAGGTTGTCTTCTCAAACGAGAAGGGGCGCTTCCTCTGCCATTGGGAGCAGAACCGGGCCAAGGGAAAAGCGGAAGGGAAGTTGCAGAACATCCAGCATTGGGTTGCACCGGTGGTGGATGGCCAGGAGGGCAAACCCATCGGACGGACGATGTCGGAGAACAAGGCCAAGATTATTGAGATTACTGGGATGTCGTTTGACGAGTTCACACGCTCGGTGATGCTTGCCCAAGGCCAGTTTGCGGCGTTTTTAAAAGCCAAACCCGATGAGCGTTCGCCCATCCTGGAAAAGATTACGGGAACCGGCATTTATACGACGATTTCCAAGGCGGTGCATGACCGTGCAATGACAGAGAAAAGGAAACTGGAGGGGCTTGAGGAAAGCGTCAAGGCGTACCCGGTGATGGCTGATGAAGAAGTCGCTGCCCTAAAGGCAGAAGAGGCGGACAACAGGCAACGGGAAACGCAGCTTGCACAGGAAGACCAGCAGGTCAGCCAGTGGCTGGTATGGTATGAAACGATGGGAAAGCTCCAGAACGACATCACGGTACTCACCCAACAGGAAGAATCGCACCAGGTGAAGGTTGCACGTTTTGCACCGAAGCAGGTGGAACTTGATTCTGCGATGAAAGCGTTGGGTGTGGATGCGGCGTTTATTGCGTTTGATGACAACCGGAGCCAACAGAAAAAGCTCATGCAGGTGTTGGCTCTACTGACGGGCAAGCAGATTCCTGAAAAGGAAGCGGAAAAGGCTAAGGCGCATCAGGCGCAGGCGAAGGTGGCTTCTGAATTGCAGAAAGCCAAACAGGACCTAGAGGCCGCAAGGCCACTGTTGCGGGAAGTCCGTGGGGTGGATCAGCAGATTAAGGAGGCTACCGAAGCGTTGCAGAAAGCCCAGCAGGGCGCCAAGACGGTTAAAGCCAAATATGATGCAGGTAAAGATGACGTCGAGCAAAAGGGTAAAGCGCTTACTGAAGCCGATAAGCAGATTCACCGGCTCGATATATGGCGTGAGAAAAACCGCGCTGATGAAGGGTTGGTCAGTACCTTTGCGATGATTGAAAACCGCTTTGCTGGGCTTGTCGACCTGCAAAAGGAGATGGCTGAAAATGGCAAGGCTATCAAGGCGGCACATAGTGTGTTGGACGAGGCGTTGGAGAAGCAGTCGGTAGCTGGGAAGGCGCTTTCCGACTGTGAAACTGCACTGAAAAGCGCTGATGGGGCATTGGCGGTGACAGATGAGAAATTGGCGGCTGTGTTGGATGGACAGACCATCGAGGGATTGCGGCTTAACCGTGATGCACTCATTGAAAAGCGCCACCAGCAGGAACTTGTCGCCAGTTTGGAAAACCAGCGTGCCAAATTAAAGCCAGGGGAGCCGTGCCCATGTTGTGGCTCCACGGTCCATCCGTTTGTGGAAGTGGGCTTTGCCGTTTCCGATACGCTTGAAAGTGACATCAAAGCGCTGGAAACCCAGATCAAGAAGGCGGAAAAGCTTGAAAATGCCCGGCAGAAAGCACTTGCCGTAATCAATTCTGCGAAAGCAGATTTGGCTGAAGCTGATAGCGGGAAAAAGTTTTCAGATGAAAAAGTGCGTCATGCGAAAAAAGAAGTTGACCGTTTAGTTGATGATGAGGCCGCTTTGTTAACCCGATACCAGGCAGAAGGGGAAAGAGTGTTGGAGAATATCGTGCCTTTTGGCTATCAGGCGCTGCCGCAGGATGCCAAAGGCTGCGTTGAGAGCTTGGGTAAGCGTTTGGAAGCCTGGCAGAAGAAAAACACCGAATTTACTGAGGCCGTCGGCGCCCGTGATGCTTTGGCCAGTGAGATCAAGGTCTTGGAAGCAGGGCTTAAGGCGCAGGGCGCTTTCTTAGCGGAAAAAGAAGCGGTTGTGCTTGATGTGCAAAACCAACTTAAAGGACTTAAAGACGCGCGCTTTGCGAAGTTTGCGGAGAAGAATCCTGATGTTGAGGAAACCCGGTTTACGCAAGCAATCCAGCGTTTGGAAAAGGCGGTTGAGGCAAAGCAGGAAGCTTACCTGGCTTCAGACAGGGAATTAGCCGGTCTGCTGTCCCTGCAAGGCAGCCAGCAGGAGGAGCTGGAAGAGGCCAAACGCGTTGCCACTGCGGTGGCGGCAACGTTTAGGGAGGCATTGGAACGTTCCGCTTTTGCTGATGAGGCCGCGTATTGTGCGGCAAGGCGATCCCAAGATCAAATCGACCAATTGACGGCAATGTCTACAAAGATCCGTGAGGAAGGTGTCCAAATCCAGGCAAAACTGCAGGCCAACCGGCAGAAACTTGAGACAGAGCGCAACCGTCAGCTGACGGATATCCCGCAGCCTGAACTCGATGAAAGGCACCGTGCGTTTGCGGTGCAGAAACGTGACTTGGCCAAACGCTTGGGTGAAATTGGTGAAAAGTTAAGCCAGGACCAGGCAAACCGTAACCAGCGAAAGGAAATCCAAGGGAAGATCGATGCCCAGGCCAAGGTCTATGGTGACTGGGACAGTCTGCGCAACCTGATCGGTCACCACGACGGTAAGGAGTTCCGTAATTTTGTGCAGAGCCTGACCTTTGAGTTCGTCATTGCCCATGCGAATGACCAGCTCCAGAAAATGGATGGACGCTATCTTCTTAAGGCTTCAGCTGACAATGGGCTCGATTTGATGGTGGTCGACAGTTGGCAGGGCGGGACTGTACGCACTATCAAGAACCTGTCCGGTGGCGAGAGTTTTATCGTGAGCCTTGCGCTTGCCCTGGGACTGTCTGAGATGACGGGACGCTCTGACAGGATTGACAGCCTATTCCTTGATGAAGGCTTTGGGACGTTGGACGAAGAAACGCTTGTGACGGCGATGGATACGTTGTCCGATCTGAACCGCTCTGGCCGTTTGATCGGGATCATTTCTCATGTGGAAGCGTTGAAAGAGCGTATTGCCACCCAGATCCAGGTGATCAAGCGCCTCGATGGGACGAGCCGTCTCGAAGGGCCAGGGTGCCGCAAGCTCGCATAAGCTCAGGTGTCATTCATGCCTGTTTTCTGGCAGACCTTGTTCTGTGCGGGGGCGGCGTTGAAGTATTGTTCGGTTTCCTTACTGAATGCCCGGCCAACCAGGTGCATGCCGGGCACCTGCTTGATGGCGCACAGCAGGTAGACGGCTCCGCAATAAGGCCACCAGCGGTTGCCGGCTTTTTCCATAAAGGCAAAGCGCTCAAGTCCTTTCCATGATTTGCACGGAGGGCAATAGCAGCCGATATAACCCCGGCTCGTTTCAAAACCCAGGAGGGCAAGCCAGTCTTTCAAGCGCGGCAGGCTGATGAACGCGGCATCCACCGGTAAGAAATGGTTGCCCGTCATCCGACCCCAGCGTTGGCGGATGCCCCAGAGGCTTGCCGGGTTGAAGCCGCTGATAATCAGCTGCCCTTCAGGGATCAATATCCGGTGGATTTCGCGGAGCATCTGGTGCGGGGATTGGGCAAGGTCTAACGCGTGGGGGAGTACTACCAGGTCGATGGACTCGGTCGCATAGGGCAGCTGCGAGCAGGTGTGCGTCAGCGAGACGGGGATTAGGTGCCCGTTTAAGCCTTTGACCGCATCATGGTTGTGCTGGCAGGGATCTGCCATATCGGTCTTGGGCAGGAAGGGGTTTGAGTACCAGTGGTGGGTGATACGGTTTTCCTTTAAGGCGTCGAGCTCTGTCAACCCGATCTGCACGGCGTTATAGCCGAAGATGTCTTCGGTCAGGGTATGGAAATAGCGTTCTTCCCAGCGCAACATGTATTGCCCTGTCGGTGAGACAAGCCAGTCATGCATGCTGGGTGTGGGTTTCATCGTCTTAACCTACGAAATCATCTTTCCATGTGCGCACGGCGGTAAAGGCGCCAAGCGGTGTCTTATCCGCTGTCCTGCCCAAGGCAACCATCCGTTCCATTACCGTTTCCTGGTCAGCGCGCAAGAATGGGTTTGTTGCCTTTTCTTCAGCCAAGGTTGAAGGCAGGGTGGGCAGGTATTTCTGGCGTTTGGCGAGGCTTTCCTTCACACGCGCTTCAATGGCTGGATTCTCCGGTTCGACGGCAGCGGCAAACTTGAGGTTGGGCAGCGTGTATTCGTGGCCGCAGAAAATCAGCGTATCGTCTGGCAAGGCAGCAATTTTCTGCAACGAGTCATACATCTGCGCGGCTGTCCCTTCAAAGATACGCCCACATCCAGCACCAAAGAGGAGGTCTCCGCAGAAAAGCCATTTCTGTGATGGGACATAGTATGCGACGTGCCCCAATGTGTGCCCTGGGACATCCAAGACAGAAATTTCCAAGCCACCTAAGGCATCCAAGGTGATTGTGTCACCTCCTGCAACTGGTTGTGTGACGGAATCGATCCTTTCGTTGGCACCGCCATAGACGGGGACGGAAAATTTTGCCAAAAGGCCGGCAACACCACCTGTATGGTCATTGTGCTTGTGGGTGAGCAGGATGCCGGCGAGTTTGCGTTTGTTCTGTTTCAGCCAGTTTAAGACCGGCTTGGCGTCGCCTGGGTCGACCACGACGGTTTGAGGGCCGGACGATAGCGTCCAGATATAATTGTCCTTGAAGGCGCGGATAAAGCTGGTTTGCGGTGTCTGCATGGCATTTCCCATCCATAAAAAAGAATCCAGACTATAATCACATAGACGGCGCAAAAGGACAACTATGGATAAGCAGATATTGGATGATGTGACCATCTATACCGATGGGGCGTGCAAGGGAAACCCAGGACCTGGCGGCTGGGGTGCGTGGTTGACTTGCCGTGGCCGTGAAAAGGAACTTTACGGTGGGGAAAAGCTGACGACGAACAACCGGATGGAGCTGATGGCGGTCATCGAAGCGTTGAATGCGTTGAAGCGCCCCTGCCATGTCGATCTGCATGTCGACAGCCAGTACGTCAAAAACGGCATTACCTCCTGGATCCATAACTGGAAGCGTAAGAACTGGAAGAACGCAGAAGGCAAACCGGTCAAGAATGTCGATCTCTGGCAGGCGCTTGATGCAGCCGTTGCCCGCCACCAGATTGACTGGCATTGGGTCAAGGGCCATGTCGGTGTCGAAGGCAACGAGCGGGCTGATAGCCTTGCCAACCGTGGTGTCGATGCCCTGCGTCAGGACGGCTGATTGGCCTGGGCGAGTATTTCTTCCAAGGCTTCCTGCTTTTCCATCCACTCTTCTTCAGCAGCAGCCAGGCGTTTCTTGCATTCGGCTTGCTGGGCGAGCATCGATTTGAGCTTCTCTTTATTGGCAAAGTCGTAGAGCGTCGGGTCGTTCATCTGGCGGTCAATCAATGCCAGTGTCCCGTTGAGTTGTTCCATTTCCTTGTCGAGCTTTGCAATGCGTGCTTCCAGCGGCTTTTTAAGGGTCGAGAGGCGTTGGCGCTGCTGGGCTTCCAGGCGTTTCTGTTCTTTTCTGTCTATTCCAGGCCGAGTGGTTTTATCAGTAGCTGCCGGGGTCTCCAGGACCGTTTGTTTCAGGCGGGTGTCAAAGAGCCAGTTGCGGTAGTCTTCCAAATCCCCGTCGAATTCGCGCAGCTTGTGGTCTTCAACGATATAGAAGCGGTCGGTCGTCGCTCGCAGAAGGTGCCTGTCGTGTGAGACCAAAAGCAGTGTCCCTTCATATTGGGCCAGTGCCTCAGTCAAGGCTTCGCGCATTGCGAGATCCAAGTGGTTTGTCGGTTCGTCCAGAAGCAACAGGTTGGGGCGCTGCCAGACAATCAAGGCTAAGGCCAAGCGGGCCTTTTCTCCGCCGGACAAGGGGGCGACAGGGTCGGTCGCCATGTCGCCATGGAAATTGAAGCTTCCCAAGAAGTTCCTTAAATCCTGTTCACGGGTATCCGGAGCGAGTTTGGCCAAGTGCCATAATGGGGACTCGTTGTCCCGTAGGGTTTCAACCTGATGTTGGGCGAAATAGCCGATCTTAAGGCCTTTTCCGGTGGTGAAGACGCCAGATAAGGGCTTAAGCTCGCCGGCAATGGTTCTGATGAACGTCGATTTCCCGGCGCCATTTACCCCTAAGATACCGATACGCTCACCAGTCTGTAAGGCAAAACGCTTTGTGGAGACAATCGGGTGGGTGGCTAAGATATCTCCCCATTCGTTGGTATCCGTATAGCCTGCAGTGATGTTTTCCATCACAAGGAGCGGGTTTGGGGAGGATTCCGGTTCCAGGAAATCGAAGGAGAATTCAGCAGTAGCACGCAAAGGCGCGAGCTCTTCCATCTTTTCGAGCATCTTAAGGCGGCTTTGGGCCTGCCTTGCTTTGGTCGCCTTATAGCGGAAACGGTTGATGTAGGCTTCCAAGTGTGCCCTGCGCCTTGCCTGTTTCTCAACCATCGCAGCCATCAAGGTGACTTGTTCAGCACGTTGGCGCTCAAAAGACGAATAGTTCCCTGTGTAGCGGCGCAGTTTGGTTCCATCAATATTGATGATGACATTGGCTGCCCCGTCCAGGAAATCCCTGTCGTGCGAGATGATGATCAGTGTCCCAGGATAGCGTTTGAGCCAGTCTTCAAGCCATAAGATGGCATCCAGG
>JAEEYE010000029.1 GCA_016291665.1 Oxalobacter sp.
TTATCGCAAAATCGCCCGAAAAACACGCCATTTTACCCAAAATACGACCTTTTCAAGATGCGAATCGTTATCAACTACAATTTGTTGCATGGCTCCTTTTCGATTAGAATCTCGCTTTTACTGTCCTAGGTACCACAATAATTTCGTTGCTTAAGACACCAAGGACAAAGGAACTTAACCACCACAAGCGGAAAAAAGCCATTTAAATCAACAGGATTTTTTCATGGAAACTGAAAACACCAAGCCCGTCATTGAAGCTGATGCCGTCATTATCGGAGCAGGACCCGTTGGCCTTTTTCAAGTGTTTGAACTGGGGCTTTTAGAAATCAAAGCACACATCATTGATTCACTACCCTTTGCAGGCGGCCAATGCGTTGAACTCTATCCAGACAAACCTATTTATGATATCCCTGCAGCTCCCAGTATCACCGGTGTTGAACTCACAGAAAACCTCTTAAAACAGATTGAACCGTTCAAACCCACTTTCCACTTGGGGCAGGAAGTCACACATGTGGCCAAACGCGATGACGGTTTCTTTGATGTAGCCACCTCCGCTGGCACACAGTTTATCGCAAAGACAGTTTTCATTGCTGCCGGTGTCGGTGCCTTCCAACCCCGGACATTACCTGTTGAAGGCATTGAAGCGTTTGAAGGAACACAGCTCTTTTACCGCGTCAAAGACCCAGAAGCCTTCCGTGGAAAGAACCTCGTCATCTGTGGGGGTGGCGACTCCGCACTCGACTGGACTTTAAAACTCGTTGATATCGCTGAGTCCGTCATCTTGTTGCACCGCCGCGAACAGTACCGTGCAGCACCCGCCTCGGTAACCAAAATGAAAGCACTATGTGAAGACTTCATGATGCAGGCATTGACCGGCCAAGTGACTGGTTTTGAAGCCAAGGACGGCAGACTCACGGAAATCAAGGTGTCAGGCTTAGATGGCGTGACCCGCCGTATCCCGCTGGATGCATTATTGGTTTTCTTCGGGCTATCACCAAAACTGGGACCCATTGCAAACTGGGGATTGGAAATCGACCGGCGCCAGATTGTGGTTGATACCGAAAAATTCATGACGAATATCCCTGGCATTTTTGCCGTCGGTGACATCAACATCTACCCTGGCAAGAAAAAGTTGATTTTATCGGGCTTTCATGAAGCGGCTCTTGCTGCCTTTGCCGCAGCTGAGTTCGTCTTCCCGAAAAAACGCGTCCATCTGCAGTACACAACCACTTCCCCTAAACTGCATAAAGTCTTGGGTGTGGACACACCAGTTTTTGACTAAGTACGTTTTTTCCTGTAGAACTGAACCGTCAGCCTTGCTGGCGGTTTTTAATTTTGAAAATTCCTGCTTCATACGATGCCCGTACTCATCGAGAAAATCCTAGACCTGCTACCACAGACACAATGTGGGCGCTGTGGGTTTGATTCCTGCACTTCCTATGCCACAGCCATTGCCAACGGCCAGGCACCAATCAACCGGTGTGCGGCAGGCGGACAAAAAGGCATCGACCAACTGGCAACCTTGCTTAATGTTGAAACGCTACCGCTGGATACGGCTTACGGAGAAGAAACCCCGCGCCAGGTAGCAACGATCAATGAAGAAAACTGTATCGGCTGCACGATCTGCATCAGGATGTGTCCCGTAGATGCCATTATCGGCGCAAACCGGATGATGCATACTGTCTTTACCGATTACTGCACGGGATGCGGCCTGTGTGTACCCCGCTGTCCACTGGATGCCATTTCCCTACATCCTGTACCTGACACCCATACAGGTTGGGATGCGTGGTCAAAGGAACAGGCACAAAGCGCCCGACTACGGTATGAACGCAAACAGACCCGCTTAGCCAGCAACACCACTGGTCATATAGCTGATTCCTTTGAAACTACCTCAAGCGATGACACTCTCCTTAAAAGTACCATCGTCAAGCGCGCCATTGAGCGGGCAAGGAAACGTCTGCACGATTATGGCATCAAGTCAGCCACCACACGTTAAGCCTTAACCATGCAACCTAAGAAAATAGCCGAAATCTTCAAGCGCCTGAAAGCAGAACGCCCAGCACCACGCTCGGAATTGACATTTACAACCCCCTACGAGCTTCTTGTCGCCGTCATGCTCTCAGCCCAAGCAACGGATATTTCAGTAAACAAAGCCACCGACAGGCTTTTCCCAGTTGCCAACACGCCCGAAGCAATCGTTGCCTTGGGAGTTGAAGCACTCAAAGGCTATATCAAGACAATCAACTTATACCCGACCAAAGCCAAAAACATCGTAAAAATGTCGGAAATCCTTTTGGAAAAATTCAAGGGGCAAGTACCAGATGACCGGGACGATCTGGTCTCTCTCCCTGGCGTCGGACGCAAGACTGCCAATGTGGTCTTGAATACAGCCTTCAACCAGGATGTGATTGCCGTAGACACCCATATCTTCAGGGTGGCCAACCGCACTGGCATCGCACCAGGCAAAGACGTCCTAGCCGTTGAAAAGAAACTCCTTGAAGCCGTACCAAAAGCATACCTCAAGGATGCCCACCACTGGCTCCTGCTACACGGACGCTATACTTGCAAAGCCAGGTCATTCAACTGCAAAGAATGCCCGATCAGCGACCTGTGCGAATTCCCCGATAAAACAGCCTAACTGTCAAAAACTATCCAGCGCGGCGCCTAGGCATGCCCTGGCCAGCGCGCGCGCCTTTGCCGCGCTGCGGATTACCCCGGTCTCTCCCACCTTTGCCGATACCTGAGCCCATGTAACCAAATGATGTCTGCAAAGGGTCGGGTTGGCTACCTCCGCGCGTTTTACGTGGGAATTCTGCCGTACCGCGGCGAGCACCTGCCGCCATGTTACGGCGGGAATTGTTTTTTTTCTTCTTGGAAGCATCGCCAGCAGCAGGCTTTCCAGATACCATACCGCAGAGCTTTAACAGACTCCTGACTTCATTGGGCGAAAGCTCAGCCCAACGGCCACGCTTTAAATCCTTCGGCAGAGTCAACTCCCCATAGCGCGTGCGAATTAGGCGAGAGACAGTCAATCCGACAGCCTCAAACATACGGCGCACTTCACGGTTCCTGCCCTCACCAATGGTAACGCGGTACCAACGGTTCACCCCTTCACCACCACCATCATGGATTTTCGTAAACTGGCCAAGTCCATCCTCCAATGTCACGCCGGATAGCAGTTTCTGACGAGAAGATTCGTCCAATTCACCCAATGTCCTCACTGCATATTCACGGTCGATGTTGTATCGTGGGTGCATCAAACGATTGGCCAAATCACCAGAATTCGTAAAAAGCAAAAGCCCCTCAGTATTAAAGTCAAGACGCCCAACTGCCAGCCACTTGCCATTTTTAAGGTTTGGCAACCCATCAAAAACAGAAGGACGTTTTTCAGGGTCATCATGGCTCACGATTTCACCCGCTGGTTTGTGATAGACCAAAACCTTGGGCAAAGCTTGAACGACCTGGCGTTTGATCAATTTGCCATTAAAACGCACCTGATCCGTTGGCAAAATACGCTGGCCAATGTGGGCAGGCTCGCCATTTACGGACACACGGCCTGCGACAATCAATTCTTCCATATCACGCCGTGAGCCAAGCCCTGCTTCAGCAAGCACCTTGTGGAGTTTCGGCGCATCATCCTCTGCCGTCAAGGTGCGCTTGAGTTTCTTCTGGCGCAACACCTCTTTCGATACAGGATCATTGTTTTCCTTATCAAAGGCCTCGGATGTCACATACTGGAAGACATCATCCTGCTTTCCCTGTCTCTTATTTTTTACAGGCACCTTAGCGGAATTTGCCTTTTTAGCTGTACGTCTAGCACGCTTAACAGGCTTTTCTATCTGACTCTTTGGGATATCACCCTTTTCTGACACAACTTCTGGCGTCATTTCCACAACTGCTTTATCCATATATCCGTATTGGTTTATCTTATCTAAGGGCAACAGCCATTCATGCATCTTATCTGTCGCCGAGATCCAATTCTGGCTGAACCAAGTCAGCCTCTTTAAGTTCCTCAAGCGGCGGCAATTCTTTTAAGGTTTGAAGTCCCAAGTCATCCAGAAACTTTGATGTCGTAGCAAAAAGCGCTGGCCGCCCTGGTGCCTCACGATGTCCGACCACTTCAATCCAGCCTCGTTCTTCCAATGCCCTGATTGCCTGCGCGTTGACCGCAACTCCACGTATCTGCTCAATGTCTCCACGTGTCACTGGCTGGCTGTACGCGATGACCGCCAGGATCTCCATCGTAGAACGGCTGTAGCGAAGCGGCTTTTCCTGACGTAAACGGTCAAAATAAGGCTTCATTTCAGAGCGGCTTTGGAACCGCCAACCATCCGGCAGACTAACAAGTTCAAGTCCGCGGTCTGACCAGTCATACTGCAGGTCATACAGAAGTTGCCGGCACCGCTTTTCTGTCATGGGCGGCGTAGGTGGGCTCTCTTTCTGCTTGGCAAACAAATCATCGTTTTCGACAAAGATCCTGACCAAATCATGTAGCGGCAACGGCTGCTGTGCACACAGGAGCACCGCTTCGAGGATCTTCTTGGCCTCATCAATCTTCATTTTGGAAAAACAGGGAATTGGCTTTCTGGGCTGTCGGAATATGACTACCGACACACTTTAGAGAAAACTAAAGTACGAATTAAAGGCTTACCATCAAGCTTACCGCTTATGCCGCGGGCACATCTGCCCCACCAAACTGCCAAAGTGGAGTCTAACACAGAGCCATGTATTTTATAAAGAGTAATTTTGCCACTCAAAAGACGGAGCGAAATGATGTTTCACAGGCATTCCATACCCCCATAGCAAGCTTTTCAGCCGCAAATGGCCATGTTGCAAGACACCAATTCTGTTAAACTGCACTACCAATTTCATTTTCAACAAAGATGACAAAAAGTGATTGATCTTTCCCAAAGCATCCCCCTTGGCACCGGCGCCCATCGGAGCTGTTACCTACACCCAGATAACAAAAACTTATGCATCAAGGTACTGCATGATGTAACCAAATGGGAATTGAAAGGCATCAAAAATGAGATGCGCTACTACCGCCATATCCAAGGCTACCTCAAAGACTGGAGCGGAATCCCCCGCTTTCACGGTACCATCAATACCAATATGGGAATTGGCTATGTATTTGACCTGATTACGGACTTTGATGGTTCCCCTTCGGTAACTCTGGAAGAGATGCTTGAAACATGTGATACCCCAGAAAAGGCACAGGAAATAGTCGACCTCATCCTAGCACTCAAGAAATACATCCGAGACAACCATATCCTGACAATTACCATGAACCCACATAATGTCTTATGCCGTCGCATTTCTGAAACGCAGCGCATCCCTGTCATCTGCGACAACTTAGGCAGGAGTTCACTTCTACCATGGTCCCATTGGTTCAGGTCTATTGGGGACAAAAGCCAGCAGAAACGCTGGGAACGTTTCATCAGGCTACCACTGGTCGTAGACTTTTTAAAACGTTTTGACATCAACGGCCAAGAATTGATTGCATAAAGCCCCAAATTCCCTAAAATCCTGCATTTTCAGTATGTATCACTAACGCTTCCTCCCGTTAAACACCTAAAGGAAACGCCATTCTGCTAGAATGTAAGGTCGCATAGGTGTGCTTTTCGTAGGGAAAATGGCTTAAGACAAAAAAAGCTATATCCCATCTCCAAAAGGAAGACCGGCATTTTTATGGGAATAAAAGACAAACTCTACAAAAAATTCAACCGCCAGCACTTTGTCCAGAACTACAAACGGATGTGGCCTTTCGTCAAGCCGTATTGGTTCCGGGCATTGATTGCGATGCTGCTCTGTTTTCCAGTTGGTTCCATGGATGCAATCGTTGCCTGGAGCTTACGTCCTTTTTTGGATGTCGTTCTGGTGAAAGATTCCGCCACATCAGGTCAAGCTTGGTGGGTTCCTGGTTTTATCGTTGGCCTTACCGTTGTCCAAGGTGCCTTGACTTATGCGGTCACCTATCTGAACACCTGGTTGGGCAGACATATCTCAAATGACCTGAAACAAGCATTGTTCAATAAACTGGTGACATTTGAAGCCGCCTTTTTTGATACTCGGAATTCGGGGGTCATCGTCCAACGGTTCAACAACGATGCTGACCAAGCTTGTTCTGGTTTATTGGACAATGTCCGCCTGTTTGTTTCCCGTTTTTTCTCGTCGGTTTCCTTGGTTTTTGTGCTGCTCTATAACTCATGGCAACTATCCATCATCGCCATCATTATTCTGGGAGCGACTTTCTATCCGGTTACCCGTATCCGTAACATGATCAAGAGCGTCATGCGCCAAAGTGTCAACGTCATGGCAAAAACCATCACCATGATGAATGAGACTTATGCGGGCAACCGGACCATCACTGCTTACAATTACCAAGAACACCAGAAAGCAAACTTCTCTGGCGTAATGAAAGAACTGTTCCGCCTGAGCATCAAGATGACCCAACGCACCGCCTGGCTAACGCCGATGATGCATATCACGACATCCTTGGGTGTCGCTGCTGCAATTGGCTATGGCTCTCATTTAATCATTTCCGGTGAACTCACGACTGGCGCATTTGTCTCCTTCATTACAGCCTTATTGCTTCTCTACAACCCGCTGAAGCATATCGGCAACCAATTCAATAAGGTCACTTTCTCTTTCATGGCAGTTGAACGCTGCTTCAGCCTCTTGGAACGGAAACCACCAATCCGGAATAAAGAAAACGCTGTTGTATTGAAAGAAGTCAAAGACACCATCGAATTCAGGAATGTTGACTTCAGCTATAAGCAAGGCATCCCCGTCTTGAAGAACATCAACCTGAATGTCAGGGTTGGCCAAAGTATCGCGTTGGTCGGCAATTCAGGCGGTGGTAAATCGACCATTGTCAACCTGATTCCCCGTTTTTATGATGTCACTAGCAAAAAGGGCGGAATTTTCATTGATGGTATCGATATCCGGGATATGACCCTAGAAAGTCTCCGTGACAAGATGGCGGTTGTCTTCCAAGACAATTTCCTGTTTGATGGTACCGTCCGTGATAACGTCAAAATCGGGAAACCTGATGCCACCGATGAAGAAATCATGGCGGCATTGGATATGGCATTCTTGACCGACTTCATCAAATCTCAGAAGGATGGTCTGGATACCCGTATCGGTGAACGGGGTGTCCTGCTTTCTGGCGGGCAGAAACAACGTGTCGCCATTGCCCGTGCTTTCATCAAAAATGCCCCTATCATCATTCTCGATGAAGCCACCTCCGCGCTGGACAACAAATCTGAGGTTGTTGTCCAGAAAGCTATTGAAAACCTGATGAAAGACCGTACCGTCTTTGTCATCGCCCACCGGCTCTCCACTGTCCGTAATGCAGACAAGATTGTCGTCGTCAATGAAGGGGAAATTGTCGAGACAGGTACCCATGATGAACTGATGGCAATCGAAAGTGGTGTCTATAAAGCTTTGTACAACACCCAGTTCCAGAAAGGTCTGCATACCCTTAAAACAACAGAACCAGTAGAAGAGTCAACTGTAAACAAACCAGCAAAAAAGCAGGATGAGCCATCCATGCCAGTTGAAACCATGCAGGAAGTTGCATAAATTGCCTTAAATCAGAAAAACCTCATGAAACGATTGCGATTCAGCTACAGATTTGGCTCTGACAACACCACAGGCCATTTCTTTTACTATGTCTGCAGCACGTTTTTTGTTGCTTTGCTGGGCACCCTGATTTTGGGGCGTAATCTGTCTGTTTATGACACGACAGATTGGGGGCTTGGCAGTTATCTCTATTTTGTGCTGTATGGCATCGGTTGGTATGGTTTCTGGCTGATGTCGGCAACATTGCCCGCTTATTTCCTGCACCGTAAGCATTTCAGGAAAACCGCACTGATTATCCAATATATCCTCTGTGCTAGCTTCCTGATATTCATCACATCAGACACCTTTGTCTTCAACCTGTTCCGCCTGCATCCGAACCTGGCGATGATCCAGATGACCTTCTTCGGTGGTGGGCAGATTGTCCAGTTCACATTCGGGATGGTTATCCAGATTATCCTGTTGACCATTGCCGTTCTGACCGCAACCGCGATATGCCTGTTCATTGCTGGAATTGTCAGTCGGAAATGGAACCGCACAAAAACCGCCTTCTGGACATTGCTGGGATTGTTCCTTTTCAGCCAGATTTCTTACGGCTTTGCCTATGCCTTCCACAAACAGACATTGACAGCTGTCTCGGAAGTCATGCCCATGAACAAGCCATTGACCTTCAACCGGCTGCTGATCAAATGGAAGATTGTTGATGCAAACACCGTCAATGCCAACAACCTGAACCTTCAGAACTCGAAGAACAGGATGAACTATCCACTCAATCCCCTGGATTGCAGTGGTCAGGTTCCTCAATACAACATCGTCTTCCTTTTTGTGGATGCTGTACGTGCAGATATGCTCAGGCAGGATATCATGCCAAACGCTTGGGCATTTGCGCAGGAAAACATCCAGTTCAACGACCATCTGTCAGGCGGTATCAATACCCGTCATGGCATCTTCACGCTGTTCACCGGACTTCCCGGCTCCTACTGGCAGAAAGCGCTTGCAACCAAGACACCTTCTATCCTGGTTCAGGCTTTGCAGCAACGGCAATATGCCATCAATGCCTTCACAGGGGCAGGTCTGACCATGCCAGAATTCAACCGGACAGTCTTTGCCAATGTCGATAACCTGCGCATCAACCCACGTGGATCACGGGTCTATCAGCGTGATGACAATGCGGTTGAAGATTTCATGCTCTGGCACAGCCAACTGCCAACCAACAAGCCATTCTTCAGCTTCATCTTCTTTGACAATGTCCATGCCTATGATTTCCCAGAAGAACCTCAGCACACGCTGTTCAAGCCTTACTGGGAAGAAGTCAACAACCTTCAGCTGAACAACGACTTTGACCCACAGCCTTACCTGAACCGTTATAAGAATGCTGTCCATTATGCAGACATCAATATCGGCAAAGTGCTAACTTACCTGAAACAGAAAAACCTGTTGGATAAAACCATTGTTGTTGTCAGTTCCGACCATGGTGAAGAATTCAATGACAGCCGTCAGAACTACTGGGGCCACAATGGCAACTTCATGGAATACCAGACCAAAGTCCCTCTGGTCATCCATTGGCCAGGGAAAGGCAAAGGCCATGTCGATTACCGGACATCCGGCCTGGATATGGCACCAACCCTGTTGCCCCAAGCGTTGGGCTGCAAGAACCCAACCACAGATTACTCAGTCGGCACACCGCTCTTTACACAGGAAAACCGCCGGAACTGGGTCTATATCAGCAACTACAGTCAAGATGCCTTTGTTGAACCGAACCGGATTATCCTGATCAATCAGACCGGTGCCTTGCAGTATCTAGACACGCACTACCAACCAGCGGCTGATACGACACCGCCAGCTTTCATGCCTACTATTCTCGAAGAAAGTTCCCGTTATCTCAGGAAATAAAGAGAGCTCAATTTACCATGCAACAGGGGCTGTCAGCGAATCTGACAGCCCCTGTTGCATGCAAACAATCTGAAACGATTATCGCCCTACCGTCTTCGGATCGATATTGAATTTTTCCAGAAACGCCTTCACTGAAGGCGTCGTCATAAACACCCGCCAACGGCGTTCCTGTTTCCGATGGCAGAGGAACGTGAACCAACGTGTCAAAGGAATCCCTGCCCTTTCACCCAAGTTGTCACAGGCAACTGGTTGATATTCATCAGGTCCCGTTTTCTGACAAAGGATGTTGTAAGACTGAAGCGGCAAGGTCTGGATTTCATTGTCATGCAGATACCGTTTCAGGTCACGGAAAATCCCCAAGATTCTGTCAGCATCCTCAGATGTTTCACATTCAGCCATCATTGTTTTCAAAGTCTGTGCTGGTGTCCCATCATAATTCTTGATTAGGTCATAGACATAGCCCGTACCGATATCCGTCTGGACCTGACCATAGTAACGTGGTACACCACGCCAGTCCTTGAGCGTACGGTTCAACACTTCGTAATACTTCAACTCCCTGACAATCTCTTTCTCAGCACTGGTCGATGGATTATAGATGACCTTGATGCACTGGTCTGGGTTTTCCGGATGCGGAAAGCATTTACGGTGTGCTCCCGTCCCAAACGGTTCCAAGTCTGAGACATTGATGGTTTTCTCTGTCATATCCCTACAATCAATAACAACTTCTGTCAGTCATTATATCCTATGCCCATCCAGAAAATAGGCGCAACCTGGATGTCTTTCAAGTTGCAGACGATCTATTCATTGGGTAGGATACCCATCTGATATGATACGCCAACAAAAAGCTATGCCATCATGACAAACATCCAACCCGTCATCCTTTGCGGCGGTTCTGGCACACGCCTGTGGCCAGCTTCCCGTTCAAAATATCCCAAACAGTTCATGACGCTTGGTAACGGAAGCACCCTGTTTACTGAAACCCTGAAACGGGCAGATGGTATCCACCAGACACTGGATGCCATGGTTATCAGCAACAACGAATACCGCTTCTACATCGATGAATGCCTGAAAGACACTGACCGGAAAGGCTCCATCATCCTGGAACCGGAAGGCAGGAACACCGCCCCCGCCATCGCCCTGGCAGCTTTTGCCACCTTGGAAACGGAAGATGCCCTGATGCTGGTCATGCCATCAGACCATATGTTCCAGCAACCTGAAGCCTTCAACCAGGCTGTGGAATCTGCCCGAGCCCTTGCAGAAGCAGGCTACCTAGTCACCTTCGGCATCAATCCCGTCCGACCGGAAACCGGTTACGGTTACATCAAGCAAGGACCTTCTCTAGGGGTAAATGCCTATCAGGTTGAACGTTTCCTGGAAAAACCCCAGAAGGCCAAGGCTGAAGCCATGCTGGCTGAGGGTGGCTATTACTGGAATGCCGGTATTTTCCTGTTCAAGGCATCTGTCTTCCTGACAGAACTGGAACACTATGCGCCTGCCATTTACAACGCTGGCAAAGCTGCTTGGCAAAGCCGTTACAAAGACCTGTCTTTCATCCGACCTGGTACGGCTTTCCTTGAATCACCCTCCGATTCCATCGATTACGCCATCATGGAGCACTCTGATAAAGTCGCTGTGGTACCGATGGATGGTGGTTGGAGTGATCTTGGATCTTGGGAATCTTTCTATGAAATCGCAGACAAAGACACCGATGGCAATGCCTGTGAAGGCGATGTGATGCTCTCAGACACAACGGGCTGTTACCTTAAAAGCACCGGGCGGTTGATAGCAGCTGTCGGCGTGAAGAACCTGGTAGTCATCGATACCAAAGATGCAGTTCTGATTGCCGACCGCAGCAAAACCCAGGACGTCAAAGCCATCGTCAACCTGCTGAAAGTAAACCATCGGGCAGAAACCGACCTGCATCCATTGGTCCATCGGCCTTGGGGGCAGTATGAAACATTGGTGCTTTCTGACAGGTTCCAGGTGAAACGCATCACCGTCCATCCCGGTGCGGAAAATTCCCTGCAGATGCATTACCACCGTGCCGAACACTGGATCATCGTCCAAGGTACTGCTGAAGTCACTATCGGGGAAGAACGGAAACTGGTAGCCGAAAACGAATCCGTCTATGTTCCACTCGGTACCAAACACCGCATCAAGAACCCTGGTATGCTGCCATTGGAATTCATCGAAGTACAGACTGGCGATTATTTGGGCGAAGATGACATCGTACGCTTTGAAGACCATTACGGTCGCGCGGATACCAGCGAAACAGCTATGGCTGAAGCCAAGAACACAGCAAACAAAGGAAAAACTTAATGAACCTATCCGGCTTCAAAGCCTATGACATCCGGGGCAAAATTCCCTCAGTCCTGAACCAAGACTTTGCCCGTAACCTTGGCTTTGCATTTGCTGAAGAATTCAACACCAGGAAAGTTGTCATCGGTTACGATGCCCGCCTGTCAGGACCAGAGCTTTATCAGGCATTGGCTGATGGCCTGCGTGCTGCTGGTGTGGATGTCACTGGTATCGGTATGTGTGGCACCGAAGAAATCTATTTCGCCTCATTCGCCAAGGATTTTGACGGTGGCATCATGATTACCGGCAGTCATAACCCAGCAGATGAAAACGGTTTCAAGATTGTCCGCCGGGGAGCTGTTCCTGTCAGTGGAGATTCCGGTCTCTTCGCTATCCGTGACCGCATGGCTGCTGGACAGGAAATCCCTGACGCACTATCCGGCACTTTCCAAGAAACTTCTTTCCGCGCGGATTACATCAACCATCTGCTCGGTTACATCCAACCAGAAACCCTGAAACCGCTGAAAATCATCGCAAACCCTGGCAATGGCTGTGCGGGGCTTGTCATGCAGGAACTGGCAAAACGTTTGCCATTGGACATCACCATCATCCAAGGCAACCCAGATGGTACCTTCCCGAACGGAGTGCCCAATCCGTTGTTACCAGAGAACCGTGAAGCCACCGCAAAGGCGGTCATTGAGAACAAAGCAAACTTGGGGATTGCTTGGGATGGTGACTTTGACCGCTGTTTCTTCTTCGATGAGAAAGGCAGCTTCATTGAAGGCTATTACCTGGTCGGCATGATTGCTGAGGCTTTGCTCAAAACCAACCCACAGGCAAAAATCATCCATGACCCACGGCTGGTCTGGAACACCCAGTTTGTTGTGAAACAGGCTGGTGGTACAGCCATCGAATCCAAGACAGGCCATGCATTCATCAAGGAACGGATGCGGGCAGAGAATGCACTGTATGGTGGAGAAATGAGTGCCCATCATTACTTCAGGGATTTCGCCTACTGCGATTCTGGTATGATTACCTGGTTGCTCGTTGTCCAGCTATTGAGTGATTCCGGTAAAACCCTGTCTGAATGTGTCGCACAGTATCAGGATGCCTATCCATGCAGTGGAGAAATCAATTCCACCGTCAAGGACATCCCATCAACCATTGCAAAAATCGAACAGGCTTATGCCGCTTTACCGAACGCAGAGGTCTCGAAAATTGATGGACTATCCATCGCTTTCCCAGACTGGCGTTTCAACCTAAGGGGTTCCAACACCGAACCTGTCCTGCGGCTGAATGTCGAAAGCAGGGGCAATCCTGCCTTGATGGAAGAAAAAACGGAAGAACTGCTGAAACAAATCAGGGCATACTGAGCAATATCCAAAACCTTATGCCATCAGCAGCCATTCACGGGACGCTTTGAGTAAAATCAGTTTTCAGGCAAGAGCCTTGCCTTAAGCATCTCAAAACTCTGCTTCCAGTTTGGAAACTGATCAGGCTTCGGCATTGGAACCGGTTTTCCCTGCACGATTGTTTCATGCAACCGCTTGGCAACCTCTGCCAGTCCCATTCCATTGCCTGAAAAATAAGTGGCGCCCTCTTGGGCAATTTCCTGGAATATCGGCAAATCCCTCAACAGCAATGGCCTACCAAACCAAGCTCCTTCTGCAACAGGTAAACCATACCCCTCTGCCTTGGAAGCCAGCACTACCGCCTCAGCATGCCGGTAAAGACAATGCAACGCTGCATCATCTGCATTATTGAACCAGAACAGCAGTTTATTCAACAGGGCATGCCTCTGGATCCGGTCAATGACCTGCTGCACTTTCCAACCACGCCGCCCGACAATCACCAATGCTAGTTGTATTCCCTCAGACCAGAGCTTCTCAAAACCATCCAGCAGGTCATCATGCCCCTTACGCAGTTCCACCGTACCAACCTGCATGAAATAAGGCGTTTGACTCCGAATCAGCACCATCACAGCCTTATCACCACAGACATCTGCATCATTGATATCTGCCTGCATATCCGCCCCAAGATGGAACCAATACTTCTGGAAACCCACTGGTAAAACAATCTTTTCCCGAACAATCCACTCTTCAAATGACGATAAAGTTGTTTGGGAATTCGCAACAATCCCATCATACTGGATGATACGGTGCAACCAGTCATTCAGATGCCGGGTATCCCGGTCACGGGAAAACTCAGGCTGCAAGACAGCAATCAGGTCATGCACCACACAGAAAACCTTGACGCCAACTGACCGCATCGCCTGGAAGGCTTGATGCTCAAAAGCCAACTCATTCGGATTGACCGTCACATTCAGGAAAACATCCCCAGGAGCTACAGCCATGATATCTTCAGGGATTGAAAGCATTTTCCCTGTCAGGTTCTGGGCAAATGCTTTCGCCACCTTGAAAACACCCGTTTCAAGGTCTGCATAGACAGGGATCAGAGCAGCATCTTCTGCAAGAATCCCTTCTTTTGCCAGGCTCTTGACCACCCTAGGGATACCAGAACGGTTATCGACATAAGCCACTGCGCTGAGATTCAGGTAAATACGGGGTTGGCCATCTGGTTCACGTTGCTGGAACGCCTGTTTTGCCTGGACAGCAGTCAAAGGTTCACGATGCTGATTGCCAAGCGGAATCCCTGCCAGATACAACCGCTTCTTGAAATTCGGTAACAGCACTTCTTTGACTAATGGGAAAATGGATTTTTCCAAACCATTTTTTGTCTGTTTATAAGACATCCTGAATGCTCTCCGTTTAAACCTTTACAGATGACAGATTTTCTTGAGATTCTCCTGATGGCGTTCCATCTGGGCAATCCGTCTTGGGGCAGAAGCAATCAACGACTGCTCTTTTTGGAATATTTTCCGTAATGGCATCTGGAAATATTCCTTCAGGAAACGGAAGATATCCCGCTGATTGATATTCTTCAACTCTCTGGCTGAAAATAGCAACCCAATCAAATCTTTATCACGCCAACGTGTTGGCACTTGGTCACGCAACTGCGCCCTATGCAGGTCAATCACCGAAATCTTCAGGTCTTTCTCGGTCCCCTTTATCGGATTAAACGGCATGTGAATCAAGAAATGAACCAGATAGCAATCCCGATGATTGATTCCACAATCATGCATCCCACGAACCATCTTCGCAAGACGCTGGATAATCAGCCTTTTTACCGAAGGAACCGGCTTCCTCTCCCTCAGATACCCTCTGACATCCCATGTGCTACCAAGATCTTTTGTAATGATGAAAGAAATCTTTGACAAAGGATTCCCTCCATCATCACCATATGCAACCCCTTCCAAGGTATCAATCCCATGTTCCGCCAAACGATGGATGGCATTCCATTCCCGGTCAGCCCCTAATACAGGTGTCCTTAATCGGATCAGGCTCTTCATCACCTCTTTCATATCGGTACCATGATGGAGTTTGAGGTAATAGCTTTTCCCTTCCGCCTTGAAACGCAATGTCCGCCTTGTCTCGATGGCACGCTTGACATCTCCGGAAATCTTCTCGACCTCTTCAAAAGGATCCTTATCTTTCCAGAGTGTGCGGAATGGTTCTTCCAGTACCAGAATATGTGACATGGGCAATCCCTACGAAGGCAGCGGATAACCACAACCAACTCTCATCATAATTGGCTATTTTAACCTGATAACAGGATATGATAAAAACATCATTCCCAAGAATAGATATCATAAGGGTATCAAAATAATATCCTTATGATTGATAGAACCCTTACAAAGCAGCCTTAGCCAGTTCAATCAGCCCTGCAGTTGAACTGTCATGTTCAAAGACTGCCTCGCCGGTAAGTTCCTTATGGATATTGGTCGCCAGCGCCTTGCCCAGCTCAACCCCCCACTGGTCAAAACTGTTGATGTTCCAGATGACACCCTGCACAAACACCTTGTGCTCATAAAGCGCCATCAATGCCCCCAACGTTTCAGGCCGGAGTTCATTCATCACAATCATATTGCTCGGGCGGTTGCCTTCAAACTGCGTCTGCTTGAGCAGTGATTCAACCCGTTCAGCAGGAATCCCCTTGGCAAGCATATATTCCTTGGCTTTCTGCGGATCAGCACCTCGCATCAACGCCTCAGCCTGGGCAAAACAGTTTGCCAACAGGACCGCATGATGCTTATCAAAAGAATGGCTGGGTTTCAGCACAGCAATGAAATCTACAGGACAGATATCCGTTCCCTGGTGGAAAAGCTGGAAATAAGAATGCTGGCCATTGGTTCCCGTATTGCCCAGAATAACTGGGCTGGTCTCACAGGTCACTGGCTCCCCGTTCTTCTGAACCCCCTTGCCATTGCTTTCCATCTCAAGCTGCTGCAGCCAACGGGAAAACACAAACAGGTCTTCATGATAAGGTGCAACCGCCAACGTATGGTAACCAAGGAAATTACGGTTCCAGATGCCAATCAATGCCAACAGCACCGGCATATTGCGCTCCAAAGGTGCTTCCCTGAAATGCACATCCATCGTATGTGCACCAGACAGGAATTCCATGAAATGATTGACACCCACCGCCAGCATCACCGGCAAACCGATTGCAGACCAGACTGAATAACGGCCACCGACCCAGTCCCACATCGGGAAGATATTGGCTTCATGGACACCGAAAGATTCCGCCTCATCCACATTCGCGGTCACAGCTACAAAATGTTTCCTGACATCAGCAACATCAGCCCCAGAGTCCAAGAACCATTGACGCGCAGACTGCGCATTCATAATCGTTTCTTTTGTGGTAAACGACTTGGACGAAACAATAAACAAAGTGGTTTCTGGATTGACACGGTCCAAAACGGATTCAAGGTCGTGGGCATCGACATTAGAAACAAAATGCACTTTCACTGCATCCAACCAATAACGCCGTAATGTCCTGACAACCATACGAGGACCAAGATCAGAGCCCCCAATACCGATATTGACCACATCCGTAATGCGTTTGCCTGTGTATCCTTTCCATTCCCCTGAAAGGACCTTCTGGGTCAACGACTGCATTCGGTCCAAAACAGACTGAATCCTCAGAATAACATCCTCTCCATCAACAAAAATCGATTCAGAACGTGAAGAACGCAATGCCGTATGCAATACCGCCCGATTCTCACTGACATTTATTTTCTGACCTGAGAACATCGCATCACGGACAGTCGCAACACCGCATTCCTTAGCCAGTTGCAATAGCAACCGAAGCGTTTCATCAGTCACCTGGTTCTTCGAATAATCCAACAGCAGACCAGCAACCGAGACGGTCATGGATTGGAAACGGGTTAAATCTGATTGAAATAACGATTTGATAGAATCCGCTTTCAGACAAGAACAATGGGATAAAAGTTCTGGATAAACTGAAATTAACATAAGATTTTTATTCATATTGGGCTGTCCCCGGTTTAGTGGACACAAAGTTAAGCACACATCCGCCTGTTCTCATACTCAATTGGGCTGATGTAGCCCAAGGTCGAATGCCTGCGCTTGGGATTATAAAAGCATTCGATGTATTCAAAAACCTCCTGTTTCGCCTTCCTCCTTGTCCGGTAGAATTTTCCCCCTGATTTTCTCTGTCTTCAGCTTCAAGAAGAAGCTTTCCATCGCTGAGTTGTCACAGACCTCGTCAACCCTGCTCATGTAGCATCTAATGCCAAGGTGCCTTAACTGGAACCCGATGCTACTGTACTGGCCCCCCTATCCGAATGATGCACAAGGCCGACAGGCTTGCCACGGCGCCAGACTACCATCATCAGGGCATCTGAAACCAGGGGGCTTGTCATCCTTGACTGCATCGACCATCCAACGATGCGCTTGGAGAACAGGTCCATGACCGCTGCAACGTACAGCCAGCCTTCCGCTGTGGGGATGTATGTGAAGTTACAGACCCATTTCTGGTTCGGTTCTGTGGCGGCAAAGTCCCTGTCAAGGATATTTGGCGCAAGGAGGCTCCGCCTGCCATGGTCCCTTGGCTGCTTCCTGCGTGGACGTGACCTCAATGCCCGTTTCCTCATAATCCGCTCAACACGGTGGAAGCCGCAGGAATGGAATAGCCGTTCTCAAGAAGCTCATGCCATATACGCCGTGCCCCATATGTCCTGCCGCTGTCCAAATGACTCTGGCGTATTTCCTTGGCGAGAATGGCATCTTCCCTGTCATGGCTGCTCGGAGGACGGCAGCCATGCGAATAGCCTGAACATGATACACCGAGTGTGCTGCACATAAGCCTGATGCCCCATACTCCTCAGTACCTTGCGATGAAATAGAATTTCAAACCGATTCCTTCGCAAAGTATGCAGTGGCATTTTTTAGAATGTCCCTTTTGGCCTTCAGTCAGGCGACTTCCTTCTGGAGACACCTGATTTCCGCCTGTTTCGGTCTGAGTCTGCCCCACCCTAGAAACGCCCACTCGCTGGATGCCTCATATCCCTTGATCAAGCACCTGAGCATGTTGCCGTTGATGCCCAAGTTCCGTGCAGCCTGGGATGTAGGGATGCCCAGCTCAAATACTAAACACACGGCTTCTTCCTTGTATTCCCAACTGTATTACGTTCTTTCTGTCATGACCGCTCATGTTTCATGATTATCCTATCTCAGTGTCCATGAAACCAAGTACAGCCCAGTTTATAGGATATGGGACTTCTGTGCTGGGGTTTCTCAAAGTTGCTTTAGTTATTTAAGGAACCTCTGAAAAACCTTGCTTAGGATGGTAATATCCTATATAA
>JAEEYE010000001.1 GCA_016291665.1 Oxalobacter sp.
AGGTATGGCGTTTTGGCCTGATGGGTCAGACATCCCGTCCAGACTATGTGCTGACCTGCCTGGCATCCATGGAAAAAATCCTGCCAACCTTGGGTTACCCAGTCAAACCTGGCGTTGCCGTTGCAGCTGCACACAAACGCTATGCTGCACAGCATGCTGCCGCAGCGGAAAAAGCACTCGCTTAAATCAATCCTTTTCCAATCCTGCAAAACGCCCGGAGTACCGGGCGTTTTTCGTTAGCCAAAAACTTAATTGCGCCACCTAAATCTCTTATGCATCACCAACAAAAATGCGGCCAAAGCCGCATTTTTGTCTGAATGAAGAAGAAGAAAGTTAGGTCTAGAATTTATCTTCCCCTGTGCCCAAACGGATGCCCTTTTCGTGGTTCACCCACTCAACGGCCAAGAGCGCCGCAGCTTGGTCTGCCGTCGCATAATCTTCCAAGAGACCATTAAAGAGGTCGGCAACCATCTCTGTCAAAGGTAGGATAAGCCCTGCATCTTCTGCTGCAGCCAAGATATTGGCATGATCTTTTGCTTGGCTTTTAATTTGGCCGCCAGGTCTGAAATCACGGTCTAACATACGCTGTCCGTGCAGTTCCAAGATACGGCTTTCAGCAAAACCACCACGGATTGCCTGGCGCATAGCTGCAGGGTCTGCTCCGCCAGCCTGCGCCAAAAGCATTGCCTCAGCCACAATCGCCACTGTCCCACCAACGATAAGCTGATTACAAAGTTTGGCAATCTGACCACTACCAACAGGCCCCACCAACGTCGGACGTCCCATGACTTTAAAAACAGGCTCTGCGCGCGCAAAGTCTTCCTTTGAGCCGCCAGCCATAATCGCCAGCGTCCCGGCTTCTGCGCCAACAACGCCGCCGGATACAGGTGCATCCATAAATGCCACCTGCTTGGCTGCCAACAACTTACCAACTTGGCGGGCTTCGGACTGCTTGGTTGAGCTCATATCAATTACAAGCATACCAGCTACCAGATCCGGCAACATCTGCTTGACGACATTGATGACGACAGGCCCTGCTTCCAACATGGTAATAACAATATCGGCGCCTTGGATAGCCTCTTTGAGCGTCGAAGCGACCGTTGCACCCACATCGGCCAATGGGAGAGCTTTTTTACGTGTCCTGTTCCATGCACGCAAGGGATAACCCGCCTTCACCAGGCGAGTGGCCATGGGAAGCCCCATCAGCCCGATGCCAATAAAGGCAATGACAGGTTTTTCTGACATATGACGACTACCTAATACGACCTAAACAACAAACATTAGAAACGGTATGCACCACGCAGAACGACAAAGTTTTCGCCATCGTTAGGGTGTTTAATACCGGCATTAGAGTAGTGCTGAAGCCTTAAGCCTAAATCGAAGTTGTTGTTAAAGACGTAACCGACACCGATGTGGTCAGCAAATTCAAACGCTGTTGACATCTTATTGTCATTGTTATTGTAAGTTTCAGAGAAGAGGCTGGCACCAATACCGCCTTCAACATAGAAACCCTTCTTGCTAGCATTTTCCCAACGGAATACTGGGGTTATGCCGATAACAGCCAAATCCTGATCTTGGTTTTTGTCACGGTGACGGTTGCCATGCCACCAACCGAGGTTCAAATCCCAATAACCATTCAGATGGTAACCACCTTCTGTCCTAAACCAATCCTTGTTCCAATCCCACTGAAAACCGACACGAGCCAACTGAACGTGTTCACCAGCACCAACTTCAAAAGAAACACTATCTGGCGCAAAACCACTCTTCTGTGTTGCTTCTTCAGCCTGCGCGCCTACAGACACAATCGCCATGGAAACCAATGCAGCTCCCAGGCATTTCTTCATAAACCTCATATTTCTTCCTTTCTTCCTTTTTATGTTACTGTCCAATTTCCTAATTCCCAACCTATACCTTCGCTGCCAACTTCGAGGCAATCCCAGTATACCCAGCTGGAGTTAACTTCAATAATCCTTCTTTCGCTTCTTCCGGAAGCGCCAACCCCTTGATGAAGGCATGCAGACCATCCTTGTCGATGCCCTTACCGCGGGTCAACGCCTTTAACTGTTCATAAGGGTTCTTGATGCCATAACGGCGCATCACTGTCTGGACAGGCTCTGCCAATACTTCCCAAGCATTAGCTAAATCAGCTGAAATCTTGTCCTGATTGACTTCCAGCTTATTAAGCCCACGCAGGCAACTGTCATACGCTAAAACCGCATAGCCCAACGCAATCCCAATATTCCTTAACACCGTAGAGTCAGTCAGGTCACGTTGCATGCGGGAAATCGGCAGCTTTTCTGCCATGTGTTTTAAAAGCGCATTGGCAACACCCAAGTTACCTTCTGAGTTCTCAAAATCAATCGGATTGACCTTGTGCGGCATGGTACTCGACCCGACTTCGCCGGCTTTTGTCACCTGTTTGAAATAGCCTAAAGAAATATAATTCCAAATATCCCGGTTCATATCAATCAGGATAGTATTGGCACGCGCTATCGCATCAAAGAGTTCCGCAATATAGTCATGCGGTTCAATCTGAATGGTGTATTCGTTATAGGTTAGCCCGAGATGCTTTTCGACGACATTTCGGGAAAAAGATTCCCAATCCACTTCAGGATAAGCAGAATAATGGGCGTTGAAGTTGCCCACCGCACCATTCATCTTACCCATAACTTCAACGGACTGAATCTTAGCAACAGCCCGCTTTAAACGCGAAACGATATTGGCGATTTCTTTACCCAATGTTGTTGGACTGGCTGTCTGGCCGTGGGTTCTGGCAAGCATCGCCAGCGACGCATTATCGTGCGCCATGCTCCTTAACTTTTCAATCACCGCATTTAAGGCTGGCAAAACAACTTCATCGCGAGCCGCCTTAATCATCATCCCGTGGGAGGTATTGTTGATATCTTCTGAGGTACACGCAAAATGGATGAACTCTGCAACCGGCGCCACTTCACGGGTTATTTCAGGATTCACCTCCACTTTACGTGGCGCCAAACGACCAAGTTCAGGCGGCAGATCAAGACCTACCGACTCCTTAATCCAATATTCGACAGCCTTCACATCGTGGTTGGTAATCGATTCAATTTCCTTAATCCTAGCGGCATCATCGACAGAGAAACCGTCAACCAGACCATTTAAGAATGCTGCAGTCTCTGCTGAGAATGGCTTGATTTCAGAGAGTCCTGCTTCGGACAACGCCATAAGCCAAGCCATTTCGACTTTGACACGATGACGCATGAACCCAGATTCTGACAAGATCGGGCGTAACGCACCGGTCTTGCGGACATACCTCCCGTCCAAGGGAGACAATGCTGAAAGTGCAGACAATTCCATAAGTTGTATTTTTCTCAGATTAATACAATCTGCAAGTCTACCACCATCTAGCGGTAAGGTTACCCCCGATTGATGAGGGGCAACTGTACACAACGACTATCCCTTATATTGCACACTGCAATGCAACAAAAAACCAACACCATCCAACCCCTTACACCGCACGATCGATAATACCGCCCCCCAAACACACATCACCATCATAAAAGACAGCTGACTGTCCGGGAGTGATTGCCCATTGCGGCTGGTCAAAGGCAACACTTAACGCACCGTCCCCCTTTAAAGCAAGATGACAAGGGACGTCTTTTTGACGGTAACGCGTTTTGGCAAAGAGTTTTTCCTTAGCAGGCGCCTCACCCGAAATCCAACTCGACTGTCCTGCCTGGAGAGCTGGCGAGAGCAACCAAGGATGGTCATGCCCCTGCACCACATAAAGTGTGTTTTCCTTAATATCTTTGCGGGCAACATACCAAGCATCACTCGTGCCATCTGGCTTTTTGAACTGCTTGAGCCCCCCAATGCCAATCCCTTTGCGCTGCCCAATGGTATAAAAGCTTAGCCCAACGTGTTCCCCCACAATCACACCTTCCGGTGTCTTGATAGGCCCCGGCCTATACGACAAATAGCGGTTTAAGAACTCACGGAACGGACGTTCTCCGATAAAGCAGATGCCTGTCGAATCTTTTTTCTTCGCATTGGGCAGTCCAATTTCAGATGCAATTTTCCTCACTTCGGTTTTTCTAATCTCACCCAATGGAAAAATGGTTTTAGATAGCTGAACCTGATTCAAACGGTGCAAAAAATAGCTTTGATCCTTACTTTCGTCAGCCGCCTTTAAGAGTTCATACCGGCCATCAACTTCCCTGACCTTTGCATAGTGCCCTGTTGCAATCTGCTCTGCCCCCAATTTAAAAGCGTGGTCTAAAAACGCCTTGAATTTGATTTCGGCATTGCACAGAACATCAGGATTTGGTGTTCTGCCCGCCTCATATTCACGCAAGAACTCTGCAAAGACGCGGTCCTTGTACTCAGCTGCAAAATTGACGACTTCAATATCAATCCCAATGATGTCGGCAACGGTCACAGCATCAAGCCAATCGACTTTGGCAGAACAATACTGGCTGTCATCATCGTCTTCCCAGTTTTTCATGAAAAGCCCAATGACTTCATAACCTTGTTGCTTTAAGAGCCATGCCGACACCGAAGAATCAACACCGCCCGACATCCCGACCACAACCGTTTTTTTAGACACGACTTTTTCCTTTCCAAAAACCGCAATTCCAGAAGGCAATGTGTCATTTTAACGCATCGCTTTTCTACCGAACGCGCTTAACCTCCCCCTGTCTAACACCTCATCGCGTTGCATCTGCCCTCGTAATGACACATCCGTGGTCAAAAAACCAATGATTCATGAAAGATTTGATTTTTTTGATTTATTTGGCCGCAAAGTTGTGTATCATAAGAAATTCCCGTTTATGGGAAGGGTTTAGCACGTACAATACAGCTCTCGGATGGAACCTGTGTTTTACACTATCCATTCAGTTATTGTGTGTGCCGATGACTATCGAGATTCTAAAAATTACCATCATCAGGATTTCTGTAAGCTTTTGCTAATTTATAATGGGCGAGCTTGGCGGTGTTTCAGTTGATTCCGCCCGCTTCCCGCAACAGGAGAAATTGACAATGCAACGGATTTTATTACGTGGGAAAATCCATCGTGCGACTGTTACCCAGTGTGACCTTACCTACGAAGGTTCCTGCGCAATTGATGAGGATCTCCTCGATGCCGCCGGTATGATGCCATACGAAAAGATTGACATCTGGAATGTCAACAATGGTGAACGCTTTTCGACCTACATCATCCCGGGCAAAAGAGGTAGCGGCATCATTTCCCTGAATGGTGCAGCAGCAAGATGTGTCCATTTGGGCGACTTGGTCATCATCGCAACATTTGGCCTGATGGATGAAGAAGAAGCCAAGACCTTCCGTCCAAAGGTTGTCCTTGTCGACGAAAAAAACAAAATCACCGCCGTCAAGAACTGATTTTTCAGTACCTTATCTAGCAAAAAGGGCAGGAAACCTGCCCTTTTGTCACTTCCGGTGGGTGCCCCGCCCATTAAATCGTAATCGGCGCATTCAGTGCTTCGAGTTCTTGGATGGTGTTCACATTGTGCCAAGGACCACTGTAAACCTCACCACCAACCTGCCCCCTCGCAATATACTCGCGCAGAATCGTTCCTAAAGACACTTTTTCGCCTGGCTTGATTGAATCAAACATCGACATCCGGAAAACGCCAATGCCGGAAAATGTCCATTTCGGTTCTCCCTCATTGCTGACCGTAAAGGCATTCAATGCAAAATCTCCTTCTGGATGGAAGTCTGGGTTCTTGACCAAAAAAAGCCACGCCACATCGCGTGTTGTCAGGTCATGCGGTTTGCCCCAGACATCATTGTCCTGCAACACACTCTCCACATCCTTAAAGTTAAAGTATGGGCAGTACACGTCACCTGCGACCGCCACAAAGGAGCCATCACCCAACAATTTTCTAGCATAGGCAATGCCGCCTGCCGTCTCAAGTGCAGCCCCCTCACCTTCCCGTGAGTAACTAAGTTTGGCACCATACCGCGAACCATCGCCCAACGCTTCTTCTATCATATGCCCTAAATGCGCATGGTTGATGACAATCTCAGTAATGCCTGCACGTACCAGGTTTAGGATATGCCAAACAATCAATGGACGCCCACGCACTTTCAAAAGCGGTTTCGGACATGTGTCTGTCAACGGACGCATCCTGTTCCCACGCCCTGCCGCAAATATCATGGCCTTCATGCCTGTTCTCCTTTCCGCCAGATTAAAACGAGTACGTCGCGTCTGCCTTGATGTCCTGCAGGTCATCCAACAGTTTCGCCAGCGGCGCTAATTCACCATAACGGTGCGCAGCCTTACTGGCATACTTCATCACAAGCGGGATGTCTTTCAAGTAATTTTCCTTCCCGTCCCGGTGGTAAAGCCTTGCAAAAATCCCTAAGACCTTTAGGTGACGCTGTACACCCATGAACTCAAAGTCACGGTAGAACTGGTCAATGTCAGGGTTAACGGGAAGCCCGACCTTGCGCGCCTGTTCCCAATAACGGATGACCCAATCTAAGACCTTGGCTTCTTCCCATTCCACATAAGCGTCTTTAAGCAACGAAACAAGGTCATACGTCACAGGACCATATAACGCATCCTGGAAATCCAAGATGCCTGGGTTACCGCCATCTTGGTACATTAAGTTCCTTGAATGGTAATCCCGATGGACAAAGACCTGTGGCTGCGATAAGTTATTCGCCAAGA
This sequence comes from Oxalobacter sp., assembly GCA_016291665.1. Classification (GTDB taxonomy): domain Bacteria; phylum Pseudomonadota; class Gammaproteobacteria; order Burkholderiales; family Burkholderiaceae_D; genus Oxalobacter. The sequence continues at coordinate 6,668 of JAEEYE010000001.1, forward strand.
TGGTCTCAAACGTCTTATCCAATACAGCCTGTATTTCAGGTGTAATCTGACGGCCTAAATGTTTGGTGATATACCATTCTGGGAAAAGGTTCAACTCCCGCAAAAGGGCTTCCCGATCATACTCAGGCAACACACCAGGACGACTGACCGCCTGGATACGCACCAAAGCCTTAATCGCCTCACGGTAGAGCCTGTCTGCATTGCCTTCAGCTAATTCAGACAGGTAAGTACGGTTGCCCAAATCAGACAAAAGCAAAAAACCGTCTTTGATGTTTTGCGCCAAGATTTCAGGTACCGCAACACCGCTTTCCTTAAACAGTTCATCGACCTGGATAAAGGGTTCGATTCTTTCCTTGTCAGGCGGCGCATCCATTACAATATAGGAACCTTTAGGAGAATCGACGCGGAAATACCGGCGAAAGCTTGCGTCTGAAGACGCTGGCCGGATAGATTGGGTGTCAATGTTGAATTCAGTCAGGCTTTCCAGCCATGGCAAAAGCAACTTTATGCGGGAATCTGTTGGAATATTCTGTACAGTTGTCGACATAGCAAACAATTCTTTACATGATCGGTTGAAACTTCCCATATAATAAGCGATTCCTGATAATTTTTTGCTGTTAATGCGCCTGTAATTTTTCATGAGCCGTTTTTTTGCACCGTTTAAACCGTCTCTGCTGTTTTCGCTGCTGGCAGTGTTGTATACCGCAACACCTGCGACAGCTGCACTGACAGACGTGCAAGCCAGCAAAGATAAACCCGTCCATGTCGAAAACAAGAATGCACCAACCATTCTGCGAGCAGAGCAATTAAACGCCCGAGAATCGCGCGACATGTACATGGACTATGATGTTGAAGTCGAACGCGACCAGACCATCATCACCGGTGACCACGGTGTTCTCCATAACGAAGAAAACGAAGCCGATATGGTCGGCAATGTCTTTATCCAGCGCTTTGGAGACCAATTTGCCGCCAAACGTGCGAGCTATAACATGGATACCGATGAAGGCACCTTAAAAGATGCCTATTACAAGCTGGAAGTGGGTAACCGCCAAGGTCGTGCTCAGCGCATTGATTTAACAGGTAAAGATACAGCCGACCTGTACAGCAGTACACTCACTACGTGTGACGGCTTAGATCCAGACTGGTACTTGAAAACCAGCAAACTGCATCTAGATACCGAACTCAATGAAGGGGAAGCCAAAAGCCCTGTCCTGTACTTTAAGGATGTCCCCATTTTGGGGGCGCCTGCCTTAACCTTCCCAGTGACTGGAGAACGTAAATCCGGCCTTTTGCCACCAACAGCAGGCTTTTCGACGGACAAAGGGATTGAAATCTCAGTACCGTACTACTTTAACCTAGCGCCGAACTACGACTTCACTCTCTATAACAACCTGATGACAAAGCATGGCCATATGTTTGGTGGTGAATACCGCTATATGGGTGAAAACTACGAAGGGATGGCCTACGCTGAATACATGCCCAACGACAGGAAGACAGGACATCACCGCTACCTGTATGCCACTCAACACCAACAGAAATTTGCGGATGGTTGGGCAATCAAATGGGATTATCGTGGCGCATCAGACAATGACTACCCTGATGACTTTTCGATGTGGCGCAATGCCGGCTCGCTCAATACGATTTCAGCATTCAAAGACTACGACGACGATGACGACAAACGTAAATTACGGCGCTATGGCCAAGTCAGCAAGTCTTTCAGTACTCAGCACTTCGGTTCTTGGAATGCTTCCTTGACCGCATCGGGTTACCAGATCCTGCAAGACTGGAATTCCATCATCCGGCGTGACCACTCCCGTTTACCGCAGTTTGTCCTCGTAGGTCATGACGACAACGTCAATGGATTTGACTGGAGCTTCAGAGCCGAGGCAACGCGCTTCTGGCTCGATAACAAGGACATGGATTTCTACTGGGGAAGCAACTGGAAATCAAAACGAGAAAGTAGAAAACTCGGCAAAGGCAACTATAACAATTACAAACAGAACCGCGGAAACCGCTACGTGTTGGAACCTACCATTTCTTATCCTGTCTACCATGCAGGTTGGTTTATCGTTCCCAAAGCTAAGTTAAACTACACAAAATACAAACTGGACGACGTGGACAATACCCGAGTCCCTAATACATCACTAACCCGTACCCTGCCAACTTTCACATTGGATACAGGTTTGACCTTTGAACGGGAATCCAGCCTCTTTGGGGATGGTGGCCTCCAGACATTAGAACCAAGGCTCTTCTATGCCTATACGCCTTACAAAGACCAAGACGAATTCCCGCTGTTTGATACCAGCCAATTCACGTTCGGCTACGCAAAACTGTTTGCCGACAACCCATACAGTGGTTATGACCGTATCGCTGACCAGAACAGCCTCACAGCCGCTTTGACCACACGCTTCTTGGAAGAAGATGGAACAGAACGTCTGCGGTTTACCGCTGGTCAGAAATTCAATTTCGTCCGCCAACGTGTTTTCTTAGCTGGCAAGCCTTCCGATGAAAACTCGCCTGACTACTCCGACCTGCTCTTGCAGGCCAGTGGCCAGCTGACCAACGAATTCAGCTTTGACTCGAACCTGCAATATGGCCTGAACCACGATATGGTCAACATGGGTAACGTCTCAATGCACTGGAAGCCAGGGCCAAGAAAGGCGCTGAACTTCGAATATCGCTACATGCGTGATGAAAACGACGAAATCACGGGCGGCGAAAAACTCGACCAGACAATCCTCTCCGGTCAGTGGCCACTCTCCGACAGATGGTATATCGTCGGCCAACATAACTATTCCTATACGAACCACCGTGTTGTCGAAAGTATCGCTGGCCTGGAATACAACGCCGACTGCTGGGTACTGCGGCTTGTCGCACAACATGAAGCCACCTCGTCCGATGACAGTAATACGTCCTTGTACGTCCAGCTCGAGCTGAAGGGCTTTGCCCGCTTGGGTAACGACCCAGTCAAGGAAATCCAAGAAAAGGTCACCGGCTATGATGCGCTCACGGAACGTTACCAAAAAGATGACACCTTCTAAGAAGGACTCTCACATGTTTTTTACCGACCGATTTGATTTAAGGCAGCACGCCTTAAAATGGCTCCTCGTTTTCTCCGCCGGCATCACGGGCATTTCCCCATGCTTGGCACAGACGCAGACCGATGCCCCTCCAGATGGGGACGTTGCTGCACAGCAACCTGCAACACAAACGGGTAAGACAGAGCAGTCCCAGCCTGTTGTCATGCCGACAAAATCGAAATCGGTTGTCATCGACTCCATTGCCGCTGTTGTCAATAAAGACGTCATCACCGTCTCAGAACTGAACGACCGCACGAGGGTCGTCATCAATCAATTGAAATCCCAGAACATTGAAATCCCTCCTGAAGATCTCCTGCGCAAACAAATCTTAGAACGCATGATCATTGAAAGCGCACAAGTACAGCTCGCTAGGGACATGGGAATCAACGTTACAGACGTGCAACTCGATAAGAGTATCGCCATGATGGCTCAAGGTGAAGGCAAGACCATGAGCCAGTTCCAAGAAATGATTGAGAAAAAAGGCCGGTCATTTGAAGCTTTCCGCGAAGACCTGCGCAAAGAAATCACTATGCAACGCCTGCGTTATCACGAAGTTGATAGCAAAATCCAAATCAACGATGCAGAAATCGACAATCTCGTCGGAGCCGCTGATGCTGCACAACCCCAAGCAATTGCTGAAGTCAGGCTGGGTCACATTTTAATCCGCGTTCCAGAAAACCCAACCCCTGAACAGTTGGCTGAAAAACGTGAACGGGCTGAAAAGGTCTTAAAACTGCTCCAATCCGGTGGCGACTTCCAGAAAAATGCGGCTTCCTTCTCAGATGCAGATGAAGGCTTAAGTGGTGGAGACATCGGCTGGCGCAGTATTGACCGTCTGCCACAGGCTTTCGCTGAAGCGCTTGCCCAAGTTCCTGTTGGTGGACTTACCGGCGTCATCCAAAGTCCGAACGGCTTCCATATTTTAAAGGTCCTTGAAAGGCGCGCCCCTGCTGGGTCTGAAACCCCAGCTGCTTCTGCCAACACTGTGCAACAGATTCATGCCCGCCATATCTTGATTAAAGTGAACCAGCTTGTCTCTGCCGATGAAGCAAAACACAAACTGGTTGATTTAAAGCAACGCATCATCAACAACGCAGCAACATTCGAAGAACTGGCCAAAACGTATTCAAACGATACCTCAGCCAGCCGAGGCGGTGATTTGGGTTGGATTTACCCGGGCGACACGGTACCTGAATTTGAAAAAGCCATGATGGCGTTGAATATTGGGGAAATCAGTGACCCTGTTGAGACCCAGTTCGGTTACCACCTGATCCAGGTCCTTGAGAAAAAGACTGATGATGTCTCACAGGAACGTAAACGTGCCGCAGCGAAACAGAAAATCCGAGAACGCAAGGTTGTTGAAGAAACGGGAGAATGGCTGCGCCAGTTGCGTGACCAGGTCTATGTGGAATACCACTTGGAAAACAATGAACAGTGATGGATACCCCAATCATCGCCATTACGACCGGAGAACCGGCAGGCATTGGCCCTGAAATTTCAATCCGCGGTGCTGTTGACTGCCTGAAATCCATCACCCCAGTCTTGATTGGTGATGCGACACTACTCTCCGATTTAGCATCAAACCTGGGATATGGCCACTTAGTACGCAAACTCGATGCAGCAAACGTAACCCGGTCAAAAATCGACTCCCTATGCGGCAACCTCATCATTGTCGATACGCCGTTAGCCAAGCTCGCTGCAGCTGGCGAACTCAACCCTGAGAATGCCCCTTACGTCCTTAAAACCCTAGACATTGCGATTGACGGTACACTGGCCAAGACATTTGATGCAGTGACAACAGCCCCAGTCCAAAAAAGCGTCATCAACGATGCTGGCATCCCCTTTACCGGCCACACCGAATATTTTGCTGACAGGACACACACAAACCGCGTCGTGATGATGCTCGCAGGCCATATCAAAGATAATCCCAACATGGCTCCTGATGCCATGCTGCGGGTTGCTCTAGCTACCACACACCTGCCGCTTAAAGACATCTCGTACGCAATTACTGTAGAAAGCCTTATAGAAATTGCAACCATTATCCATCAGGATTTAAAAACCCGGTTTGCCCTTTCAAATCCCAAGATCCTCATGGCAGGACTAAACCCCCATGCTGGTGAAAACGGCTACTTAGGTACTGAAGAAATTGAAACCTTAAACCCAGCGATAAAGGCGCTCAATGCACAAGGCATTGACATCACAGGGCCTTATCCCGCAGATACCTTGTTCCAACCGCATTTCCTGAAAGACGCAGATTGTGTCCTCTCGATGTACCACGACCAAGGCCTGCCCGTCTTAAAGTATGCGACCTTTGGGCAAGGCGTTAACATTACACTGGGCATGCCAATCATTAGGACTTCCGTCGACCATGGGACTGCACTCGATATCGCAGTCAAAGGCCTAGGCATTGCCCACGCCGGCAGCATGACCGTTGCCTTAACAACGGCCGCCAAAATGGCTGCAAACGCAAAACGCACATCATGAAACACATCCCCAGAAAACGCTTTGGCCAGAACTTCTTGAAAGATGTCTCAGTCCTGGATGCAATCATTAATGCCATAGCCCCCCAGAAAAACGACATCATGGCTGAAATTGGCCCTGGGATGGGAGCAATGACCGAGCGGCTTTTGCCTAAGCTCAATGCACTTCATGCCATTGAACTCGACCGCGACCTAGTCACTTATCTCAATGACAAATTTAAAAACAAGCCTCTGACCATTCACCAGGGCGACGCTCTATCATTTGACTTTGGAAGCCTGCTAACTGAACCAGGACAAAAACTGCGTGTCGTTGGAAACTTGCCTTACAACATCTCAACGCCACTGCTTTTCCACCTGATGGGCTTTGCTGGCCACGTCGTCGACCAACACTTCATGCTGCAAAAAGAAGTCGTTGAACGGATGGCTGCTACACCTGGCTCTAAAGCCTATGGCAGGCTTTCCATCATGCTGCAATGGCGCTATGACATCGATATGCTCTTTACCGTTCCCCCGGAGGCGTTTAATCCCGCCCCCAAAGTCGATTCGGCCATTGTACGGATGATTCCAAAAGAAAACCCAGCATCATGTAGTCCCGAAAACCTCGGCAAAGTGGTCACACAGGCGTTCTCACAACGCCGCAAGGTTATCAGAAACACTCTCTCACCACTCTTTACAACCGCCCAATTGGAAAATCTGGGAATCGACCCGGCAAAACGCCCTGAAGAAATCGGTATTGCACAGTTTATCGAGCTATCCAACCAACTCTGAAAACAAGTACGCACCGGACAAAAGCCGATGCGCACATGAGAAAACAATCAGAAGACGGTTAAAGAATCTGCGTTCCAATCCACCAACCAATTGCTGACATAGTAGCAGCAGCAGGGATCGTTAACACCCATGCCCAAACGATGTTCCCTGCAACCCCCCAACGAACAGCTGACAGGCGCTTAGATGCGCCCACACCAACAATCGCACCCGTAATGGTATGGGTCGTTGAAACCGGGATCCCTAAAGCGGTTGCCATGAACAACGTCAACGCACCACCGGTTTCAGCACAAACACCACCAACCGGTTTGACCTTCGTAATTTTCTGGCCCATCGTCTTCACAATGCGCCAGCCCCCAAAAAGGGTACCAAAACCAATAGCGCTATAACACGATACAATAACCCAGAATGGCAAACTGTCTGTAGCGGTTGCATAGCCTGAAGCCAAGAGCAGCATCCAGATCAACCCCATCGTCTTCTGAGCATCATTCCCACCGTGTCCCAAACTATAAAGTGATGACGTAAAAAGCTGGATACGCCTGAACCACCTGTCCACTGTCCTAGGTGTCGCCCGCACAAAAAGCCACGAAATCAGCAGCATCATGAATGAGCCAAAAACAAAACCTAGGACCGGTGAAATAACGATAAAGGCAACAATCTTTAGGATACCGCTTGCAATCAAGGAGCTCGCGCCACTCTTAGCCAAAGCGGCACCAATTAAGCCTCCGACCAATGCATGGGACGAGGATGATGGAATACCGTAATACCAAGTAATGATATTCCATGCGATGGCACCAAAAAGCGCCCCAAACACGATATAGTGGTCAACAATTGCCGCATCAACAATCCCTTTACCAATGGTTGTTGCCACATGGAGGTCAAAGATAAAAATCGCAATGACATTCATGAAAGCAGCAACACCAACTGCCACTTGAGGCTTTAAAACCCCTGTCGAGACCACCGTCGCAATGGCATTGGCTGCATCATGGAACCCGTTCATAAAATCGAACAAAAGTGCCATGCCAACGATGATGATAATCGCTGTCAAACCGACATCTATCGCCTGCATAAATCCCCTTCCATAGAAAAGAAACGCAATTACCGACTTCCAACGCGGTTAGGCATTTTCAACCACAATGCCTTCAACAATATTACCGACCTCTTCACAGATGTCACAGACATTCTCTAACAATTCATACAACGCTTTCAGTTTGATCAATGTACGGGTATCCGGCTCGTTCCTGAAGAGATTGGACATCGCTTCATACGTCACATGGTCGTTTTCCGTTTCCAATTGGTCGACTTCCTCACAAAGCGCCAGAATCCGTTGCGCATTCTTCATGTTATTCAACATGCCAATGCCTTCTTTGAGTTTTTCACAACTCAATAAGCACAGTTCTGCGAGACGGAATGCTTCGGGCGTAATTGTTTCAATGTTGTAAAGCGATACGGCCTGGGCAGAGTCTTCAATCAAGTCAATGATGTCATCCATACGAGAAATCAACCGGTGGATATCATCACGGTCTAATGGTGTGATGAATGTCTTACGTAATGCCCTGACTGTCTCATGTACAACATCATCTGCCTTTTCTTCAATGTTCTCGATGGCGTGCATCCGCCGTTCGAAATCATCAGGCGACCCGCGCATCAATTCGAGTAATTCCGTAGCAGCATTGACGCATAGTTCTGCATGAACATTGAACAAGTCAAAGAACTTCGCTTCCTTTGGCATTAATTTTCCAAACATCCCTGCTCCTTTTTCCTGTCAGACGCACTTTTTAAACGACTACCCAGCCACACTAGGCCGACATCACATCAACCCACGTAGTCCACGTTTCCTGCGTAATTATCAAACTTCGTAAACTGCCCTAAGAACGTCAAGCGGACATTCCCAATCGGGCCATTCCTTTGCTTCCCAATGATGATTTCAGCAGTCCCTTTGTCTGGCGAATCAGGATTGTAGACTTCATCACGGTAAATAAACAAAATCAAATCAGCATCTTGTTCAATCGCCCCTGACTCACGCAGATCCGACATCACAGGACGCTTGTTTGGCCGCTGTTCGACAGAACGGTTCAACTGCGAGAGCGCAATGACCGGACAATTCAACTCTTTAGCCAATGCCTTTAAACCGCGCGAAATTTCAGAGATTTCGGTTGCACGGTTTTCACCAGCATTTGTCGGTGCCATTAACTGGAGGTAGTCGATGATGATGAGCCCCAATTTACCACACTGCTTGGCTAAACGCCTTGCCCTAGCCCTTAATTCAATACTGTTTAAAGCCGGTGTTTCATCGACATAAATCGGGGCATCATTCATCTTGCCCATTGCAAAGGTGAGTTTTTCCCAATCACTGTCTTGGAGGCGTCCTGTACGCAACCGGTGTTGGTCAAGTCGACCGACTGAACCCAACATACGGCCAGCCAACTGCGCCCCACTCATTTCCATCGAGAAAACGCATACAGGCAACTGCTGTTCAATCGCCACATACTCGCCAATGTTGATGGAAAAAGCCGTCTTACCCATGGATGGGCGACCTGCCACAATCACCAAATCACCAGGCTGAAGGCCCGACGTCATCTTATCGAGGTCAATAAAACCAGTGGGAATACCCGTGACTTCACTGTCCACATCGCTGTTGTACAATTCTTCAATGCGCTCAGCAACACCAACCAACAATTGATTAATAGACTGGAATCCCTGTGTTTCGCGGCTGCTTTCTTCCGCAATCGCAAAAATCTTTGTCTCTGCTTCATCAAGGATCTGTTTGACATCTTTTCCTTGGGTTTGGAAAGCACTAGCCGAGATATCATCGGATACGGTAATCAACTGCCTTAAGATGCTCCTGTCACGGACAAGCTGCGCATAATGGCGAATATTGGCAGCAGACGGGGTATTGCGAGCCAGTGAATTCAGATACTCAATCCCACCTGTTTCGTCAACTTGGCCTGCCGCCTGCAACGATTCAAAAACCGTAATGACATCTGCAGGCTTAGATGCGGTAATGAGTTTCGTGATATGCTGGAAAATGAGGCGATGGTCGAAACGATAAAAGTCCTCATCCCTGAGAAAGCCGCCTAAGCGATCCCAAGATGAATTGTCTAAAAGCAACCCACCCAAGACCGACTGTTCCGCTTCAATGGAATGCGGTGGGGTACGAATCGCTTCATACTGTAAATCGGGTTCCGCCATCTTAAAACTCACCTCCTTACCTTCTTGATTATACCAAATAAGAAGGATTGCACGCCTTCACTACGAGTGCAGTACTGACATTTTTCCATTCACAACAACATGAAGCTGCACCCAGCAACCACCGTTGGCGTCAATGCATATAGGAAAAGGGACAATGGACTGATTGACTGATGCTCAAACGTATTTTTTAGCAGAGAAAAACTAACTGGGTTTGGCGCATTGGCAATCACGGTCAAACCACCACCTGTCACTGCACCAGCAACCAAAGCATATTTGCTGACATCGGAAAGTCCTTCTACCAAAGAACCTAAGTAAGTCAGCGCCGCATTATCCGTAATCGCCGTCAAAAGTGTGGTGCCAACAAAGAGCAACGTACTGTCCATACTCGATAAAATCGGCTCAAGCCACCACTTCTGCATACCGCCGACCACAACGAGGCCTGCCAGAAAAAAGGCCACCAACAAACCTTCACGTAACATCAATGGGCTTTGATAGCGTTGGTACGCCTCCGTAAAACCCAAAAAGAGTAGGAAAACTCCCATAAAGACGGCTGGATGGTGGCTGAACAGAACCACTAAAACCAAAGCAAGCAAGTGAATCAGCATGACAACCAGTGGCACTCGGGGTACTTCATGTTCTTTAGGCTGTTTACCCATCGAAAAGAGGACTTTTCGGAAGACCAAACAGGCAATGGTTGCATTGATGAGGATGGCAATCACCGCCTTCCAGCCAAAATTCATCAGCATATGATTCAGTCCCCACCCCCATTTACCAGCAACCATCAAAACAGGCGGCGCAGCATAAGGGGTCAAAACACCACCAATGGAAACATTCACTAGCAAAATCGCAATCGTAAAGTAGCGCATTGACTCGGGGATCCGCCGAGTGAAATAACGGTCACGCAAAATGATGGCACCCAATGTCATCGCGGCAGGTTCCGTAATAAAAGAACCCAAAATAGGTACCAACGAGAGTGTCAGGAAATAGTAAGCAGTTGTCCCAGGCAAAGGGATTAAGCGGTCTAACGCATCAATTAAGAGTTGTGCTGCCTGCAAAACGGGACGTGTACCAGCAATCACAAGTATGACAAACACAAAAAGCGGTTCCGTAAAGTTACGGGTATCCAAGTACTCAACGGCACTCTGGTAACCATCGACCACCGCCATAAAGCCCAACAAGACAAACGCCCAAAAGCCAAAAACAACTTCAACTTCCCCTAGCATCAAGAGAAGTCCAGAATGTTTTTCACTACGGTTTGCCAAGCGGACAAAAAACTTAGTGGAAAAACTATGCATTAATGCGAGGAAAAACAGCCCTGCACCAATGTATTCAATCAATGAAATCTGATTCATGAACCTGACAGTCCTAACCCAAAAGCAACCCAGTCACCTTTGCCTCTACCAATCTGGGCGTGCATTTTACGTCCCAGTTTAGAAGTTTATCATCCTCTTGCTTTGCTGCGGCAACGATACGATTTATTATGTCCATTTTGAATCCTTGAAGGCGCATTGGCCATGATTTCCGAATTCGATCTCATTGCAAAATACTTCGCAAAACCCGCAACTAAAGCAGATTTAGGCGTCGGCGACGACTGCGCCCTCTTAAGGCAGACGACCGGCATGCAAATGGCAATTTCAACTGACATGCTGGTATCCGGCACCCATTTTTTCCCAGATACAGATCCTAGACAACTCGGCCACAAGTCTTTAGCCGTCAACCTGTCCGATCTAGCGGCAATGGGCGCACAACCAATTGCCTGTACATTGGCAGTCTCTATGCCAGAATCGAATGAAACTTTCATCGCCCCCTTTGCGGAAGGCTTACTGGCCTTAGCCAACCAACACGGCTGTGAGCTGATTGGCGGTGATACCACCCGCGGGCCTTTAAACATCTGCATTACGGTCTTCGGCCAAATCCCAACTGGGCAAGCCTTACGGCGTGATGCGGCAAAACCAGGCGACGAAATCTGGGTATCCGGTACCCTAGGCGACGCAAGACTAGCCCTCGCCCATATGCGTCAAGAACTGCAACTGGAAGAAACCCAATTCCAACGTGTGTTGCCACGTATGCTAAAACCCACACCACGCGTGGAACTAGGCATTGCCTTAAGAGGCATTGCACACGCTGCATTAGACCTATCTGACGGCCTATTAGGCGACTTAACCCATATTCTGGACGCATCGCACGTTGGCGCCTCCATTAATACCGATTGGATACCGATGAGCAAAATCCTCACGATGCAGGAAACATCCTGGCGCCATCAATGCACCTTAGGAGGTGGGGACGACTACGAACTGTGTTTTACTGCACCACCTGAAAAACATGACCAGGTCATCGAAGCTGGTAAAAGGGCAGGTGTTACAGTTACACACATCGGAAAAATTGAAGAAGAGACAGGACTTAAACTTTACAATGCTTCTGGAACCTTGCATCAAGACAATATCCGGTCTTTTGACCATTTCGCAGCCCAGAAAAAATGAAAAAAAAACAAGGCACCACACCAACGTTTTCTTTCATGCTCTCAAACCCATGGCACCTGATTTCGCTCGGGTTTGGCAGCGGTCTCTCGCCTATTGTTCCTGGAACAGTTGGCACAGCCTTCGGCGTCCTGTCCTTCCACTTCCTAACAGCTTGGTTCCCAACCTTTTTGACGCCACTTGCCTGGTACATTATCTGTGCAATCGGATTCGTAATTGGCATCAAGGCCTGTCAATTTACAGGAGACGCCCTAATGAGCCCTGACAGCGGTCATATGGTCTGGGATGAAATCATCGCAATGTGGCTCATCATGGCATACATCATGCCGACTGACTGGAAACAAGAGCTTGCAGCCTTTGTGCTTTTCCGCATCTTTGATATGACCAAGCCACCACCAATCCGATGGTTTGACCGTCACATCCACGGCGGCTTCGGCGTCATGCTCGATGACATCATTGCCGCTATTTTCGCCATCATCTCGTTTGTGCTTTGTGAGAAAATGATAGCCATCTACGCTTAACCCAAGGGAGACACCATGATAGAGGATATCCTTGAACTTTCACGGAAAGCCGGTTCACTGCTTAAACAGAGAAACCTCAAATTGGTCACCGTCGAATCTTGTACCGGTGGCAGCCTAGCTAAACTTATTACCGACATCCCTGGCGCATCGAACTGGTTTGAATGCGGCTTTACTACCTATTCCAACGAATCCAAGACAAAGCTCGTCAACGTCCCAGCAGAACTCATTGCAACACAAGGCGCTGTCAGCCAAAAGGTTGCTTTAGCAATGGCAAAAGGTGGACTTGCGACCACGACAGGGGACATTGCCATCTCCACAACAGGAATTGCAGGCCCTGATGGTGGCACACCAGAAAAACCGGTCGGTACTGTCTGCTTCGGCTTTGCGGCTAAAGATGGTACCTTCAGTACCGACAAACAGCTTTTTTCTGGCGACCGTGACGCTATAAGAACACAGAGCATTGCACACTGCCTCAAATGCCTGTGCAACTACTTAGAAACCGACCACTTTTAGAGCACCAAAAAATAGAAACCCGGTGGCAAGCCACCGGGTTCAATCAGTCAAGAGAGCTGATTACAGGACAGACTTCAGCGTCTTGCCCATCTCTGCTGGATTGCGCGTAACCTTGATACCGCATTCTTCCATAACTGCCAGTTTTTCCTGAGCAGTACCCTTGCCGCCGGAAATAATGGCGCCAGCATGGCCCATACGTTTTCCTGGAGGCGCAGTAACACCAGCGATGAAGCCGACAACCGGTTTCTTCATGTTGTCCTTGACCCAACGTGCAGCGTTTTCTTCGTCACTGCCACCGATTTCGCCAACCATAATGACTGCTTCGGTTTCTGGATCGTCATTGAACATCTTCAGAACATCGATGTGTTTCAGACCATTGATTGGGTCACCACCAACACCAACAACGGTAGACTGACCCAGACCGAATTCAGCCAGCTGACCAGCTGCTTCATAGGTCAAGGTACCAGATTTAGAAACAACACCAATAGAACCTTTATGATGGATATGACCAGGCATAATACCAATCTTCAGTTCATCAGGAGTGATAACACCTGGGCAGTTAGGACCAACCAAGATGGTTTTCTTACCCTGCATCTTGTAACGGGTACGCAGCATATCTTCAACTGGAATACCTTCAGTGATGCAGATAACCAAGTCCATTTCAGCTTCTACAGCTTCATCGATTGCTGCTGCGGCAAATGGAGGTGGAACATAGATAACGGAAACGTTTGCGCCGGTCTGTTCCTTAGCTTCCTTGGCCGTTGCAAAGACAGGCAGACCCAGGAACTGAGTGCCAGCTTTCTTTGGGTTGACACCACCGACATAGCATTCTTTACCGAAAGCATAGTTCATGGACATTTCGGTATGGAATGCACCGGTCTTACCGGTCAGGCCCTGTACGATGACACGGCTATTTTTATCAATCAGAATAGACATAATTAGTTACCCTTTGCTGCGTTAACGACTTTCTGTGCTGCATCAGCCATACCATTTGCGGAAATGATAGGCAGACCGGATTCGGCCAGAATCTTCTTACCCAGTTCAACATTGGTACCTTCCAAACGGACAACCAATGGTACCTTCAGCTGAACCTGTTTTGCGGCGGCAACAACACCGTTCGCAATCACGTCACAACGCATGATACCGCCAAAAATGTTGACCAGGATTGCCTTGACAGATGGGTTAGCCAGCATAATCTTGAAGGCTTCGGTGACACGTTCTGTAGTTGCACCACCACCAACGTCCAGGAAGTTGGCTGGAGAGCCACCATAGAGTTTGATAATGTCCATGGTTGCCATAGCCAGACCAGCACCATTGACCAAGCAAGCGATATTGCCGTCCAGAGAAATGTAGGTCAAACCAAATTCGGATGCCTTAATTTCATCTGGGTCTTCTTCAGACAAGTCACGCATTGCTACGATTTCTGGATGACGGTACAACGCATTAGAGTCGAAGTTGAACTTCGCATCCAGTGCGATAACACGGTTGTCTCCGGTGCGGATCAATGGGTTGATTTCAGCTAAGGAAGCATCAGTTTCAACGAATGCCCTGTAAAGACCCTGCATGAACTTGCAAGCTTCTTTGACAGCAGGTTCTGGCATACCGATCTTGCGTGCGATATCTTCGCCTTCAGCGTCGGTCAGACCAGTAGATGGATCGATGAAAACTTTGTGGATCAGTTCTGGGGTCTTCGCTGCAACTTCTTCAATGTTCATGCCGCCTTCAGAAGAAGCCATCAACGCAACACGCTGAGTACCACGGTCGACAACCATACCAACATAGTATTCTTTCTGGATGTCTGCACCTTCTTCAATCAGCAAACGCTGAACCAGCTTACCCTGTGGACCAGTCTGATGGGTAACCAGCGTCATACCGAGGATCTGGCCAGCCAATTCGCGGACTTCGTCCAAGGATTTTGCAACCTTGACGCCACCACCTTTACCACGGCCACCAGCATGGATCTGAGCCTTGACAACCCAGACGTTACCACCCAGTTTCTTGGCAGCTTCTACTGCTTCGTCAACGCTAAAGCAGGGAATACCACGTGGAGTGGTCACGCCATATTTACGCAGGATTTCCTTACCCTGATATTCATGAATATTCATATTCGTCCTTTAAAAAGAATGCATGAATGGGTGATGGCACGCATCACCCATTGTTCATATGACCCAGTCTCCTAGGTCATTAGACATTCACGTCCTAAGAATTATTTTTTCTTCTTAGGTGGAACTTCAAATGCACCGCCTGCCTTCAGAGCTGCGATACCAGCATCGTCGTAACCCAGAACTTCCTTCAGGATTTCGTTGGTGTGCTGACCCAGGGTTGGAGCTGGGGTGATCTTATCAACGTTACCCATGGAGAGTTTGATTGGCATACCGACGGTGTAGTAATCACCTTCTGGATGGCCTTCAACCTTGACGATCATGTTGCGGTGTTTGCAGTGTTCGTCACGGAAGATTTCTTCAGTCGTCAGGACTGGACCGCATGGAATGTTCTTTTCATTGCACAGTGCGGTGAATTCGCGTTTGCTGTACTTGGAAGCAAAGTCGCAAACCATCTGCCACAGGGTGTTCTGGTTTTTACGACGTTCTGCCAGGGTAGCGAAACGTGGGTCGGTAACCAGTGCTTCGTCGCCGATGAAGCGAGCAACGACTGGCCAGTTAGCTTCCTGAACGATGAAATAGCAGTAGTTGTTGGTGTCGCCTTCGAAGTCAGGTTTGCACTTGATACAGTTACCCAGCTGACCACCACCGGAGTCATTACCTGCACGTGGAACGGCGGTCAGACCCAGGGTTGGACGGGAGTATTCTGGCAGGGCACCCTTACCGCCCATCAGACGGCCATGGTCACGGAATTTAACGCGGCACAGGTTCATGCAGGATTCCTGCATTGCTGCTTCAACTTCCTGACCGATGCCACCGTTGTGGGTACGATGGTACAGAGCAGCACAAATACCGATTGCCAGGTGCAGACCGGTACCGGTGTCACCAATCTGTGGAGCACAGACGGTTGGTGGATTTTCTGGGAAACCGTTAACGGACATAGCACCGCCCATTGCCTGAGCGATTGGTTCGTATGCCTTGTAAGCGCTGTATGGACCGGAGGAGCCGAAACCCTTGATCGAAGCGTAGATCAGGGCTGGGTTCAGTTCATGCAGTTTTTCCCAAGTATAGCCAAAGCGTGCCAGAACGCCTGGGCCATAGTTTTCCATCAGGACGTCACATGCTTTTACCAGGCCTTCGAAGATCTGCTTACCAGCATCACTCTTCATGTTAGCGATGATGGAACGCTTGTTGCTGTTCAGCATGGTGAAGTACAGGGAGTCCTTGTTAGGATCGTGGCGCAGCTGTTTACGGGTAATGTCACCGGTTGGGTTTTCGAACTTGATAACGTCGGCACCCATCCAAGCCAACAGCTGGGATGAGGTAGGACCTGCCTGAACGTGGGTCATGTCCAGAATTCTTACACCGGATAATGCTTTGTCACCCATCTTTCTCTTCCTCCAAATAATATTGGTTAAATTTAGGATTAAAAAATTTTCGCTTCACTGCACATCCTCACTGCAACATACAGCAATGCAAAAAACCATTCTTGACAGAAAAGCGAAGCTTGTCTGTCTTTCGCTACCCCTTACCCACGCTCCATGCGCGCCTTCAATCGAGCCATCGTTCCCGGTGACCAAACCTGGGAATCGACCCAAATATTGATGACCGCACACTTGCCTGTCTGCGCTACGGCTTCCCGTCCACGCTCAAGGGCAGCAGCAATGTCTTCAGGGCGGTTTACTTCCTCACCATAACCGCCGAGCATTTCTGCAAATTTACCATATGACAAGTCACTTAATAAAGTGCCAGTACCATTTTTATCGCCATATCGCACCATTTGCGCGTATCGGATCATATTCATGGCAGAGTTGTTACCAACAACCGCTACGAATGGTACATTGAAGCGGTTCGCTGTCTCTAGGTCAAAAGCCGTCATAGAGAAGGCACCGTCCCCGTAATAACACACCACTTCCTTACCCGGATTCGCTAATTTGGACGCAATAGCAAACCCTGTGCCAATACCAAGGCACCCAAAGGGACCTGGATCCATCCATTGGCCGGGATTTCGTGGATGCACGCCCAAAGCTGAAATCGACACCACATCTCCTCCATCACCAATGTAAACCGTATCCTCGCCAATGAAACGGTCTAATTCATAGGCCACCCGGTAAGGATTAATCGGCACACTGTCAGACAGAAACATGGGGCGCAGTTTCTCCAAAGCTTGGTTTTCCGCTTCGCGAAGGCGCTTATGCCACACTTTACGAGCCCCGCGAACCGCTTGACTGATCCGACCAGAAGCTGCCGCAACCGCCGCTGCAAAAACAGCACCATGATGTCCCATCAATCCCAACGTAATGTCATGGTTTTTACCAATGGACGCATAGTTCTGGTCAATGTGCACCACCTTCGCTTTGGGATTTAACATCCGGCCAAACCCCAACCGAAAGTCCAACGGCGCACCAGCTATTAAAACCAAATCCGCCTGCGAAAAGGCTAGTGTACGCGTCCGATCAAACAACAGGGGATCCTCAGGACGGAAAATCCCGCGAGCAGACCCATTCACATAAACAGGAATATCAAACGCTCTCGCCAATTCCTGTGCTTCGGCATGACTCCGACTGTCCCAAACACGGCTACCAAAAAGCACCACCGGTCTTTGCGCCTGAGTCAGCAGGCCCACAAGCTGCGCAATACTCGCTTCATCCGGTACCATCCGGTTGGCGGCCCGATACTTACCTGCTGCTGGAATACGGCATTGGCGGATATCAACTTCAGCATCAAGCAAGTCGCGCGGGATTTCCAGCAACACGGGACCTTGAACCGGTCCGTTCGCCTCGCGGCACGCCATCGAAACCATGTCTGCAATACGCTCCGTCGTGCGAACGCTAGCTGCCCACTTGGTCACCGGCGCCATCAAACGCACATGGTCAAATTCTTGTAAGGTTCCCTGAAGGTACTGGGTTGTCGCCCCCTGCCCACTGATATGAAGCAACGGGGTTTCCGCACGCAATGCTGCAGCCAGCCCAGTCATTGCATTACAGCAACCAGGACCGGACGTCGTCACCAAACATCCTGTTCTACCCGTCTGACGTGCATAGCCGTCTGCTGCATGTGCCGCTACCTGTTCATGACGAAAATCAATAATACGAATACCTTCTTGGACACAGCCTTCATAAATATCCACGATGTTGCCGCCAGACAACGTGAAAATGGTATCGATGCCCTCGTTTTTGAGCGCTTTGGCAACCAAACGACCACCTGATACTTGGTATTGTTCTTCACTGTCAGATGCATGCCTGTCTTTTTCCGTATTCATCTCTACTGAATGCCATGTTACCGGGAACTTGAAGCGAAAAATCTATCATAGATTGCCATTTTCCGTCACCTTACAGATTGTGCACTTTCAATCAATCAATCGATTGAATGATTGAATTCGGTTGAATCTGATAAAACTATGATAGAAAAGAAGCCATCAACCCATCGACAGAAGGCTTACTGAAAAACTAACTGTGAACAAGCAGTAGTCCAAAGTGCCAGGAAAAAACCCGTCCGTATCCAGCTACTTCAGCCAGCCACGACGGTTGAAATACCAAAGCGGCACCAGTGCACTAACAACCATCAGGAAAATCGCAAAGGGATACCCAATATCCCAACTCAGCTCCGGCATCAGTTGGAAGTTCATCCCATAGATGCTCGCAATCAAGGTTGGCGGCAGGAAGGCAACGCTCGCCACAGAGAAAATCTTGATAATCTTGTTCTGATTGATGTTGATGAAACCGACGGTGGCATCCATCAGGAAGTTGATTTTTTCAAACAGGAAAGAAGTATGGCCATCCAATGATTCGATGTCCCGTAAAATCTGCCGGGCCTCTTCAAACTGGTCTGAATCCAGCAAACGGCCACGCATCAAAAAGCTGACCGCCCGGCGAGTATCCATCATGGTTCGGCGAATACGGCCATTTAAGTCTTCTTCTTTCGCAATTGTGCTCAAAGTTGTCGCCGCATCTTGGTCAGTAAAGTCTTCCTGCAGAACGCGGGCGCTGACTTCTTCAAGGTTACGGTAAATGCCTTCTAACGCATCTGCCGAATATTCCGCATCGGTAGAATACAGATCCAACAAGACATCTTTATAGTCAGTAATGGATCCCGGACGGGAACGTGCACGCATACGAACCAGACGGAAAACCGGCAAGTCCTCTACATGCATCGAGAACAGCATATTCCCAGACAAGATAAACGCAACAGTCACTGTCAGGGAAGGTTCATCATCGTCATCAATGCGGAAATCCGTTCGGAGGTGGATGTCGCCATTTTCGGCTTCATAATAACGAGCCGATGCCTCAATGTCTTGGACATCATCTTCATCTGGCATCGTCACATTGTAAGCATGCCTGACCCAATCACGTTCTTCATCGGTCGGATCGGTCATGTCTACCCAAATTGGGGAAACATTCTCAAGATCATCCCGAGAATCAATCGGCACCTGATTGAGACGGCCGTTCTGTAGGATAAAGACATTGATCATAACTTCCCCTTTCCTGCATGCTGTTAGCAGAATGCCGATTATACCCGACAGCTATTCATAGGAGAATAATGACCTCAGCGTCTTGCGCGCCTACGTACTGGCTGCTGAACAGCAGGCTTAATCGATTCTGGGGTCTTTGCAGCCCGCATCCGCTGGAGGATTAAAGAAGTCCGATGGGCAAGGTATGCTGAATTACGGTGGGTATCAAAATAACGCGGTTTTGGCAACAGCGCTGCCAGCCTTGCTGCTTGGGCAGGACTTAAATTAGCGGCCGAGATGCCGTAGTAGTGCCTGGACGCCGCCTCACACCCAAAAACGCCAACACCATATTCAACCAAGTTGAGGTAAAGCTCATAGATGCGCTCTTTTTCCATCCAGAACTCCAACATATAAGTTATGGCAAGTTCCTGGATTTTCCGAAAATAACTGCGACTACCTGAAAGGAACAAATTTTTCGCAAGCTGCTGGGTAATGGTCGATCCGCCTGAAACAATCTTGCCCTTCTTTGCGTTCGTCTTATAAGCCCTGATAATACCTCCCCACTCAACCCCTTCATGCGTCGCAAAATTACTGTCCTCAGAAGCAATGATTGCGCGTTTTAGGTTGTTGGAAATCTTATTATAGGGAATCCACTGATGTTGGATTTTTGCGTTGGGATCTTTTTCTTGGAGGACAGCAAGCTGCTCGCGCATAAAACTCGTAGAAGATGGGTTGA
Organism: Oxalobacter sp.; assembly: GCA_016291665.1. Taxonomy (GTDB): domain Bacteria; phylum Pseudomonadota; class Gammaproteobacteria; order Burkholderiales; family Burkholderiaceae_D; genus Oxalobacter. The sequence continues at coordinate 26,984 of JAEEYE010000001.1, forward strand.
AATTCACCCACCACGCAATCTGGACAAAATAGTACAGCTGCAGAGCAACCAAGAACGCAAACGGCGCGGCAATCAACCACCACCGGTACTTTACTATCCACGGAAGCAAAGACTTCATAAGGACCTATGGTTACCGACCAAAATGCGCAAAGACAGGAGCCGTATCAGGACGCACACCCCGCCAAACAAAAAAGGATTCTGCCGCCTGTTCAACCAGCATCCCAAACCCATCACGAATGCGTGCCCCCTTTTCAGCGGCAAAACACATAAAAGCCGTCGGCTTATCGGCATAAACCATATCCAACGCTAACGTCCCCTGACCAAAAACACCAGCTGGCACCGCAGGCATACTGTCAGTCAACCCTGCCGAAGTCGCATTGATAACAACATCATATTGCCCTTCCAATGTGTCATAACCAGAGGAGGCTGTCTTACCATAGCTGGAAAAGGCCACCGCCAACGCCGCCGCTTTTTCTGGGGTTCGGTTTGCAACATACAGCATAGCGGGATTCTGTTTCAGAAGAGGCAACATCACACCATAAGCAGCGCCACCTGCACCCAACATCAGAATCCTAGCTCCTGTTAAGCTGACCCCTAAGTTTTGTGTGATATCGGCAACCAAGCCTGCACCATCCGTATTGTCCCCTAAGACTGTATCGCCATCGAAACGTAACGTATTGACCGCTCCAGCAGACAAGGCCCGTTCCGTCTTCTCGGTTGCAAACGCAAAGGCTTCAAACTTAAAAGGCACAGTCACATTCAACCCTTTTCCACCTTCTGCAACAAAGCGCTTAACCGTCCCCGCGAAGTCATCGATGGGCGCCAACAAGCGCGTATACTCAATATCTTCACCGGTCTGGCTCGCAAACAACGTATGAATTTCGGGTGATTTACTATGGGCTATGGGATTGCCCACAACTGCATAATGCGCACGCATTTTTCGGTTCCTGAGAAATCTGTCCCAAGGGTTTATCGAACCGTTGCCTGAATCTGCGGTTGATGCCCTGGTTCACGAGTAAATTTCAAACGGGTAATGATAACCCAAACATCTGCACTCGTCTGTGCATTCCGTGGGAAGGGGCCAAACGGTGCCGCACGTCGGACAATATTTAAAGCAGCACTGTCTAAATCATGGTTACCAGAAGAACGCTCAACGGAAACACCGCCTTCGTGTTCCGCAATAGCCCCATTACGGGAAATAGGAATCCGGACTGTCAACTCACCATAGAGCCTGTAACCATTTTTCTGCGGGAAATTGATGTGTCCCAGATGCTCAATGCGGCTCCTTAACGTACGGTAATACATCGCGTACACTGGTTCACGCGTCGCTGCCGTGATAACTGGCCGAGAAGAAGACATTCCTCGCACAGGTGCGTTTTGTCTAAAAACCACCGAACGGCCATCACCCGCATCGTCGGGCTCATTTTGAACACGGGATGCTGGCTGCTCCCTTTGCGTAGTCCCCGTACCTACAGACATTGGTGCAGACGTTGACGCCTGAGACTGCTCGGTTAACCTTCCTGACACCACACCTTCCTCGTGACTTGCCTGCGATGGTGAACTGATGACCGGAGTACCAGCAGACTCGCTACCCGTCCCGAGATCACCGACAGATGCAACTTCTGTTGTTGCCGTCATTTCAGGCAATCTGTCACGCAAAACAAACCGCAGTTCCATGCTGGTACGCACCTCAGGCAACTTGCCCTTGAAAACACCTTCCGGCAAGGACATAAGCAACACACCATGCAGGATAACTGACACGATAAGCGCCAATAGCAGGATGCGGTTTTGCGATGATGCTTTCACCCTTACCCCCCAGTGCAGGCATCATCAATCTGATGATGATTTTTCCTCACCTGTTACCTTTTCTGCCGTCGGCATGGCTGCTGAACCATCAATGAAACGTGCTTGGACACTCAAATCAATTTCATCCCAAGAAAGCAGTTCCAACCTGACTTGCGTACCCCGAGCAAAGGCTTGCATCCCCAGCATGGGAATTACCAATGGAATATCAACCAGCCTAACGAGTTCGTCCCGTATGATGACCGCATCAGCCTGATGGATATTGTTTTGTTCCAACCATTTCAAGCACCAATAGCGTTCCATCTTGTCTTGGAATGCCCCGTAGACGGTATAAGCCGAATCAAACGCACCAATAATGGCAAATAGATCGGCTGACCCTGTGCGGAAAGGTGCTGCCAAAGGCGCTGTGTTCCCATGCTGAAGGCAGGCGATAACCTGCCACTGATTTACAAGGTCAGTATAACGGCGCAATGGGGACGTACACCAAGCATACTGGTCTACGCCAAGCCCCATATGCGGTGCGGCATGCGCTACCATCTTGACCATCAGACGATTGCCCCAGCCTTCATTCGTCTGGGAACGGTAAATGCCAGGAACTCCACAATCGGCCATCAGCTTGCCCCACGTACTGTTCGCAAAAATCATCATCTCCGCCACAATGATGTCCAGCGGGGCGGCACGCTGACGTTTCTCAATCGTAACGATGCCTTCGTCCGATACATAAAAATTAAAATCAACCCTATCAACCTGGTCTGGCTTTAAGCCAAACGACGCTCGCTTTTGCATACGCCTGTCACGAAAAGCCTGGGCACACTGCCAAAGCACCTGGAGCGCTTCCTTATAAGGGTACACACCTTCCCCCGTTGCAAGCGCTTCTTCAGTCACTACATCATCAAGCGTGTTATGCCGCAGGTTTTCCGCAACACATACCTGCTCCACGCGACTTTCCGATGCAATGACAGACCAGTCAGATGGATTAATTTCGGCATAGAGACTTAACGCGGGGCGTTTTTCACCCGCTGCCAGCGTAAAAACATCAATTTCGTTCCTAGGCAACATGGTCAATTTGTCACCTGGCATATAGACCGTGGACAAACGCGTACGCGCAATGGTATCCATGGCATCCCCTGGCTTGATACCTAAAGCAGGGACAGCTATATGAACACCAATCCGGTAATGGCCATTTTCAAGTGCCTTCACCGACAAAGCATCATCAAACTCAGTCGTCGTGATGTCGTCAATCGAAAAAGGGGTAGCATCCGAAACAGGCAAATCGAGCTTAACCTGGGTTGGCGCGACATCAGGAAACGCAACACCCTGTGGAAATTGTGTATAAACGAATTGTGCAAAGTGCAGCGCCTTGGCATCTGGCACCGCTCCCAAGCCAACTAAGAGTTTTTCTGGTGTCACCGCCGCCTTTTCACACGCTTCATCCAATGCCTTATATTCCACGGAATTCTTATCAGGCTTGCAAAGCAATTTGATGGCATTTGCCTTAACCGGCTCTGGCAATTCACCAGCAAGCATCTGACTGACATATTTTTCTTGGAGAAGTGCCAGTTGCTTTTTCTTTTCAATCCCAGCTAAAGCTGCTTTTAACGCATTTTCTGGCGCCGCTTTATAACGCCCTTTACCCTTCCTATAGAAATAGATAGGAGCAGAATGCAACCGCATGAGTAAGGCCGCTGATTCTTCTGGCTTAGGCTCGTGTCCGAAATATTCCTTCCCCAAGCTTGCATAATCAAACTCTACATCACCAGCGACTTCCCACAAAAAATCAAGGTCAATCCCTTCTGCCTCTTGGCGTGCTATATCCATCAAAGCATCCGGGCTGTTACTATCAAAAAGGAAGAGGACATCTTTACCCCTGACCTTGACACGCTTACCAGAAGGCATGGTGACCTGGTACGCCTCACCCGCTTGGCTCAATACTTGGCCAGCTTTGAATTCGCCGGATTCTTCAAAGAATAGATTCATGCTTTCAATCCAACCCGCAAAACGCCAGCACCTGTGGCACATACTGCTCAAAATCAGAAATGCCGTGGTTACTGCCCTCTATAACAATCTGTTTAGCCCCTTGGTAATGCGCTACCATCAAGCGCCAGTCCAAGAGTTCATCGCCCGTTGCTGCAAGCAAGAAATACCGTTTTGGACATGTAATGGCTTCAACTTTCAGCGCCTTCAAATCCCTTTCGTAGGCTTCACGGAAATCAAGCCACGCCTTCACCTGCAGATCGCTTCTATCTGGGCTATCTTCCAATATCTTAATGCGCCAAGGATCAACAACCGGGTTTAAAAGCACCGCCTTAGCACCCGTTTGTTCCGCAATCCAATTGGCATAAAAACCACCCAATGAAGAGCCAACCACAATAAGTTCATCCGCAGGGATACCTTTTATACCATCCATAGCGACCTGAACCGCTTCAGCCGGTGGAATAGGCAGCTGAGGGCACACGTAATGGCAACCGTCAGTACGCAACGCCAATACTGCTTTCAGCACCTGCGCCTTAAAAGATCCTGGCGCTGACATAAATCCATGCAGGTAAAGAAGTGTCTTAGCCATCACTGTCCCAATTTATCCAAAATCTTCTGATGGATACCCCCAAAACCACCATTGCTCATAATGAGGATATGGTCTCCATCTTGTGCCGCGGCAACCACCGCATCGGCAAGTTGCCCCAAATCATTGAAAGCTTTGGCCTTATCACCTAACGGAGTCAACGCAAGGGAAAGATCCCAACCTAATGCATTTTTGCCACTTTTCTCACCATAGCCAAAAACTAAATCTGCACCTGATAGGCTTTCCGGCAAAGCTTGCTTCATCACGCCCAACTTCATCGTATTCGAACGGGGTTCCAAAACTGCCAAAATCCGTCCTCCCCCCTGTTGGATTTTCCGACGCAAACCAGCGATGGTCGTTTCGATAGCCGTTGGATGATGTGCAAAATCGTCATAGACATGGATACCCCGCACAATACCCCGGCATTCCATACGGCGCTTAACATTCTGAAAGCGAGACAGGGCATCAATCGCAACCGCAGGAGCTACCCCAGCATGGCGCGCAGCTGCAATCGCAGCCAATCCATTTAACCGGTTATGCTCACCTGTTAACTCCCACTGGACGGTCCCTTGCAACTGCCCCATGAAATAGACATGGAAGCTATCGTCACCTGCATCTTCCATCGTCCATCCCTCTTCCTTGGTACCGCCAAACCATTCCAGCTCGCTCCAGCATCCCCGTTCAATCACTTTCGAAAGCGATGGGCTCATGCGGTTGACAATCAGCCGACCATTGCCTGCTATCGTCCTGACAAGATGATGGAATTGCGTCTCGATTGCTGTAACATCCTGAAAGATATCGGCATGATCGAACTCCAAGTTATTCAAAATGGCGGTTTTGGGACGGTAATGCACAAATTTGCTGCGCTTGTCGAAAAACGCAGTGTCATATTCATCGGCTTCAATAACAAAAAACGGGGATTCTTTACCACCATTTAAACGTGCCGAAACACCAAAGTTCAATGGTACGCCCCCAATCAGAAAGCCTGGCGAAAGTCCTGCATCCTCTAAGATCCATGCCAACATTGAGGATGTCGTCGTCTTGCCATGCGTTCCTGCAACGGCCAAAACCCAGCGATTATTTAGAATATGTTCCCCAATCCATTGAGGACCTGACACATAAGGCAAGCCCCTATTTAGGATTTCTTCCATCAATGGGTTTCCCCTTGAGACGACATTCCCAATGACAAAGAGATCGGGATTTAAGGAAAGTTGACCCACATCATATCCTTGGATCAACGCAATGCCCTGCTCCTCAAGCTGGGTACTCATTGGTGGATAGACCCCAGCATCGCACCCTGTCACCGTATGTCCAGCAGCTTTGGCAAGGGCTGCAACACCCCCCATGAATGTGCCACAGATGCCAAGAATATGAATATGCATAATGGATTGTCCTGAAAATATCTTAAAATCATCTTATCTTGAACCAACGTAGCTTTCCGCAATATGACTGCCCGAGCCATTGATCCGACAACAATCAAACAGCAAATCGCTGTCACCGCAGCAAAGCTCATTGCCGAAGACGGTGCGACATATGAAAACGCCAAACGTCAGGCCTTACGCATGATTACCGGAAATACGCGCATCAACAGTGAGATTCTACCCAACAATGAAGCTGTCGAAAATGAACTGCGACGCTACAACCGGATTTTCCATTCAAAAACACAGCTCACACAACTCAAGGCACTCAGGCTCACTGCTGTTGCCCTCATGCGCCATCTTGCTGACTTTTCCCCGTATATAACAGGCGCCGTCCTAAATGGTACTGCCAACGAACACAGTACCATTCACCTCCAACTTTTTGCGGACAACGCCAAAGATGTCCAACTTTTCCTATTAAACGAAGGCATCCCATTTGAGGTCGGTGAACTAGACAGATTCCGGAAAAATAACCGCATAATCGAAACAGTTACGTTTAATTGGCGTAATGAAACAATCCAACTGACCCTGTATGAACCTAACGATCTACGCCGTTCTGACCGTTATTTTGGCGAATATGCAAAAAGAGCGGATTTAGCGTATTTTACTGACATCATCAATGGCAACGTTCCAGATCCTGCGGACGCTTAAAACGGAAAAATTGGCAATTTTCCTTGCATTTTGGAGCACTTTAGCGGCAAAATGCTGTTTATCGCATTAAAAATCGATTCCTGATCCACCATGGCTAACAATATTCTCCTGCTCAACGGCCCAAACCTGAACCTGTTGGGCACGCGGGAGCCTGATATTTATGGCAGAGAAACACTTGACGATGTCGTCGCCATGGTGCGTACCCTTGTCGAACAAGCCGGAGGCCTCTTTGCGCATTTCCAAAGCAACCATGAAGGCGCTCTAATTGACAGAATCCACCAAGCACGGACAGAAGGCGTTGACGCTATCATCATCAATCCCGGTGGCCTAACACATACCAGCGTTTCGTTAAGAGATGCCCTGGCAGGAGTCGATATCCCGTTTTATGAGGTGCATATTTCAAACATCCACCAGCGTGAACCATTCCGTCACCATTCATTTCTGTCGGCGATAGCCAAAGGTGTCATTTGTGGCTTTGGAATTGATGGTTACCGTTTGGCTGTTGAACACGCCCTCAAATACTGATTCACAATCATTTAACTGTTATTTTCAGGATTTATATGGACTTACGTAAACTGAAGACCCTGATTGACTTGGTTGCCGAATCCGGCATCGCAGAGCTCGAAGTCACCGAAGGCGACAGCAAAGTTCGCATCGCTAAGAGTACCTCCGTCCAGGGACAGCCAACGCTTATGGTACAACAACCAGCCATGCCAGCCCCAGTTGCAGTACCAGCAACCGTGCCTGCACCTGCAGCAGCTGCACCAGAAGCAACCCCAGCTGCTCCAGCAGAGCCTGAAGGAACAGTCGTTAAGTCGCCTATGGTTGGTACCTTCTACAGTGCCTCTGCCCCTGGTAACCCTCCTTACGTCCAGGTTGGCTCCACCGTTAAAGCCGGTGACACACTGTGCATCATCGAAGCGATGAAGCTGCTCAACGAAATCGAGGCTGAAACTGCTGGTACCATCAAGAAAATCATGGTTGAGAACGGCTCCCCTGTCGAATTTGGTCAGCCACTGTTCATCATTGGATAAGCACCCAAGGCAGCATAATTCCTGCCATATTTTTGGATTTCAGAACAACCTGACAGACTATGTTTGAAAAAATCCTTATCGCCAACCGCGGTGAAATTGCAATGCGCATTCAGCGTGCATGCCGCGAAATGGGCATTAAAACCGTGGTCGTCCACTCCGAGGCCGATCGCGACGCAAAATATGTAAAGCTTGCCGACGAATCCGTTTGCATTGGTCCAGCATCTTCTGCACAAAGCTACCTGAACATGCCAGCAATCATCAGTGCAGCAGAAGTGACTGACGCCCAAGCCGTCCACCCTGGCTATGGTTTCCTGGCAGAAAATGCTGATTTTGCAGAACGTGTTGAAAAATCTGGCTTTACCTTTATCGGCCCTACTCCAACATCAATCCGGCAAATGGGAGACAAGGTCACCGCAAAACAAGCCATGATTAAAGCGGGCATTCCTTGCGTTCCGGGTTCAAACGGCGCTTTAGGCGACGATGAGGAAGAAATCCTGTCAACTGCGCGCAAAATCGGCTACCCAGTCATTGTCAAGGCTGCTGGTGGCGGCGGTGGCCGTGGGATGCGCGTCGTCAGGAATGAAGAATCCCTCTTGAACGCTGTTTCCATGACGAAGATGGAAGCAGGTAAGGCTTTCGGCAACCCCGAAGTCTATATGGAAAAATTCCTTGAAAACCCTCGTCACATCGAAATCCAGGTTTTGGCAGACACCTTCGGTAACGCCATTTGGCTAGGTGAACGCGACTGCTCAATGCAACGCCGCCACCAAAAAGTGCTTGAAGAAGCTCCAGCACCAAATATTCCACGCCGCTTGGTAGACCGCATTGGCGACCGTTGTGCAGAAGCCTGTAGCAAAATTGGGTATGCTGGCGCAGGAACCTTTGAGTTCCTGTATGAAAACGGTGAATTCTATTTCATCGAAATGAACACCCGAATCCAAGTCGAACATCCTGTTTCAGAACTGATTACGGGCTTAGACTTGATTCAGGAACAAATCCGAGTCGCAGCAGGCGAAAAATTACGCTACAAGCAACGTGACATCCGCTTAGTCGGTCACGCCTTGGAATGCCGTATCAATGCGGAGGACCCTTTCACATTTGTTCCGTCTCCAGGCAAAATCACTACGTGGCACGCACCAGGCGGTCCGGGCATCCGTGTCGACTCCCATGTTTATACGGGTTATGTCGTCCCACCATTTTATGATTCAATGATTGGTAAAATTATTGCGTATGGCGCAACCCGTGAGCAGGCCATCCACAGGATGCAGGTTGCCCTCTCTGAAATGGTCGTCGAAGGGATCAAAACCAACCTGGATCTACACCGCACGTTAATGCATGACCCTGGATTTATCCAAGGCGGAACCAACATCCACTATCTGGAACAGAAACTCGCGGAAATGTTCCCTGAAACAGATAAATAAGTACTATTGGGGTTTGATTGTGAGCTGGACTGAAATCGTCGTTGAAATCGGATTTGATGATACAGTTGCCTATTCGGATGCCTTAATGGATGCCGGCGCCTTGTCCGTCACCGTTGAAGATAGAGATGAGGGCACACCTCAAGAAAAGCCGATGTTTGACGAACCGGGAGCCGATGCCAATGACTACGCATGGGAAAACAGCCGCATCATTGCACTGGTAGAGCCTGGTACTGATATTGTTGCGTTGACGCAAAAGGCAGCAAATGCCTGCCGCATGCCCAAAGTACCAGCCTACACAACCCGGGAAGTCCCCGATGAAGACTGGGTCAGGTTAACCCAGTCACAATTTGACCCCATCCATATCGGCAAAAAAATCTGGATTGTTCCAAGCTGGCATGAAGTAAAAGACAACGACGCTATCATCTTGGAACTCGATCCTGGGCTCGCGTTTGGAACAGGTAGCCATCCTACCACACGGCTGTGCCTTGAGTGGCTTGAACAAAACGCCCATGGCAACCAGTCCATCCTCGACTATGGATGCGGCTCTGGTATTTTAGCCATTGCAGCCGTCAAACTAGGCGTTCCTCATGTGGATGGTGTCGATATCGACCCTCAATCTATCATTTCAACACGTGAGAACGCCGAGCGTAATGCAACACCCCTTTCCTGCTACTTGCCCGATGCATTTGAATCGGCAAAAAAAGGGGTTCAATACAACACCGTCATCGCCAATATCCTAGCAGGGCCATTACAAACCTTGGTTCCTGTCCTCACAAGGCGCATTGCCCCAAACGGACATCTCGTCCTTTCAGGCATCCTGGAAAGCCAGGCTAATGACGTCATTGCTGCGTATGCCCCAATCATTAAACTGTCTGTCTGGAAAACGAGCGAAGGTTGGGTCGCACTGACCGGACAGCTTGGTTCCCGATAGACATAAGATGGCATTCGCAACCCGTTGCCCACACTGCAATACAGTCTTTAAAGCTTCCAGCGAGCAGCTAAGCCTTTCTTCTGGCATGGTGCGCTGTGGCACATGCAATGCGCCGTTTAACGGCATCGAACACTTAATCGGACGCATTGTCCCAAGCAAAGAAACGCCCGTAGAACCTGCTGCCGTTTCAGGAACTTCAGCTCCCGCTGAGCCAACCATTACTGAATCTACCCCTGCAGAGGTCATTCCAACCCAACAGGCAGCAATCGTCCTGGAGCGAGAACCTGCCAAACAACCCACCAATGTCGTTAAACCGGAAGCTAGGACTGTCGCGCCAGCAAACACAGACGAACCGTCCGAAACGACAGCGGAATCCAATACGCTACCTGCCGGAGACTCCGAACAGCAGCTTCGGGATGCTTTTGATGCGCAGCTGAAATCTTTCAGTCTCGAGATTGATGCGCCAGAAGAACCAAACATCGGCAAAACACCAGAAGAACAACCATTATCGGACGTTACCAAGACAGATAAAGCAGAGCCCATCTTAACCGACGCAACGCCTATTGCACCGCCTACCGAAACACCTAAAACACGCAAAAAACAAGGATCGCTTGCGGGGGTGCTCCTGTGGATTTTTATTTTCTTGGTTCTTGCAGCCGCTGGCTGCCTTGTCGCAACCTACTACTACGGCAAAGAAATTAGCGAAGAAGTACCAGAACTTGAAGAAACCGTTGAGACTGTCTGTGAACAACTGTCGTGTCCTGCGGAGCCCCCCCCACCAGCTCCTGTTGTACCAACATCAGATTTGACGTTATCGTATGAAACAGTTGCAAAAGACACTGTCCTGCCCAATGCATACAACCAAAACTTAACCATTGCCAACACTGGTAGGCAGAAAATGCCTTGGCCTAGCTTGGTACTCGAAATTACCGATGCAAAGGGAACACTGTTGTACAAACGGTCATTGAAACCGAAAGACTACTTGTCTCATACCCTTTCAAAAACAGATGGTATTGAACCTGCAACCAAACATGACTTGAAGTTGCACTTTGAGTTCAAGTATCCCCTGCCAATCAGCAGTCGACTTACCATCGATACCCCAACTACACCTGCAAAATAAACGTTTACTATGACTGCTCTTATCTGTGGCTCTATTGCCTATGACACTTAGATGACGAATCCAGACAGCTTTTCCGACGCCCTGCTGCCGGGTCAATTGGACAAAATCAATGTCTGTTTCTTGGTTCCTGAATTAAAACGTGAGTTCGGTGGAACGGGCGGCAACATTGCATACAACCTGAAACTCTTGGGAGAAGACCCCTTGCTAATGGCAACCATCGGTGTGGATGGCACGCCTTACCTCGACTATTTTGCAGAACTTGGCATTTCCACCCAATACATCAAGACCATCGAGAAGTCCTTCACAGCGCAATGCTTTGCAACAAGCGATAAAAACAACAACCAGATTATGTCCTTCCATCCAGGGGCCATGGTTTTTTCACACGAAAACCGCATCAGCGATCTAGCTACTGACGGCATCCAATTAGCCATCGTCTCACCAGATGGGAAAAACGGTATGATTGCGCACGCAGAAGACTGCGCCAAGATGGGTATCCCTTTCATCTTTGATCCTGGCCAAGGCCTGATGATGTTCAGCCGCGAAGAACTGTGCCACTTTATCGATCTGGCCAGCTACGTCATCGTCAATGACTACGAATCTGAAGTCTTATCCATCAACACAGGCCTTTCTGCAAAAGAAATTACTGCAAAAGTAGATGCCTACATCACGACCCTGGGTGAAAGGGGTGCCCGCATCCACCAAAAAGGTCAGGAAACCATGAATATCCCACGCATTACCGTTTCACAGGCAATGGATCCGACGGGTTGTGGCGATGCATTCCGTGCTGGATTGATTTATGGGTTGACACATGGACTTAGCTTGGAAACCTCAGGCCAGATAGGAAGCCTGATGGGCGGCATCAAGATTGAACAGATGGGTGGACAGAACCACCGCCCAACCACACAAGAAATTGACGACCGCTTTGAAAAGGAATTTGGTTATCGATTCAGGTAATGCGATGTTGGCAGACGATACTGCCTGCCAATATCCAAATAAACAGAAAGCACACCATATGGTGTGCTTTTCTGTTTGGACAAGAAACTTGCTTAAGCAACCATTGCTTTCAGCGCTGCAGCCAGGCGGCTCTTATGGCGGGCTGCCTTATTCTTGTGGATGCGCTTCTTATCAGCAATTTTGTCGATAACGGAGACAGCCTTCTGAAATACTGCGGTTGCAGTTTCTTTATCACCAGCAGCAATCGCTTTCCTGGCGGACTTGATTGCAGTACGCAGGGTGGAACGCTGGCTAGCATTGTGCGCATTCCTTTTTGCTGCCTGACGAGCACGCTTACGTGCCTGTGCGGAGTTTGCCATATATTTTCCTAAAATGATGTTCTATTGATTGCATGCTGCCGGATAATTCCCACAACATAAAAAATTTTCTAAGCTGTTAATTCTAATGGATACAAGAATCTCTGACAAGACACTACTGCATTAGCTCATTGAAAAAAGGGGCTTTTTAGCATATCTGTCGCAAAAATACAGACACCCGAATCAACTTTTGCGTCTGTCCAGCAAGGCTCTGGCAACAGTCCCCACATCCACATACTCAAGTTCAGCACCAACCGGCACCCCCCTCGCCAGCCGAGTTACAGCAATGCCCCTTTCTTTGAGCATTTCACCGATGTAATGCGCAGTTGCCTCGCCCTCATTGCTAAATCCTGTTGCCAGAATCACTTCCTTAACCAGCCCATCGGTCGCTCGCTTAATCAAGCGATCCAAATGAATTTCCTTGGGTCCCACGCCATCCAGCGGAGAAAGGCTGCCCATCAGTACAAAATAATAGCCCTTATATGCCAAGGTCTGTTCAATGATATTCTGGTCTGCAGGCGTTTCCGTCACGCACAAAAGCGATGCGTCCCTCGTCCTATCCCGGCAGGTCTCACAAATCTCTCCTTCCGTAAACGTATTACAACACAAACAATGGGTCACCTTACTGACAGCATCGGAAAGGGCATTGCTTAAGCGTAATGCTCCCTCACGGTCGTGCTGCAGCAAATGCCAAGCCATACGCTGCGCTGACTTTGGCCCCACGCCAGGCAAAAGCTTTAATGACTGAACCAGTTCCTGAAGGGATGAGAGCGGCTTTGCGTCCATGGATTAAAAAGGCATCTTCATGCCTGGGGGTAATTGAAGGCCACCAGTCACACTTGCCATCTTTTCCTGCGCTGCAGAATCTGCCTTACGCAATCCATCGTTAAAGGCTGCCGTTAACAGATCTTCAAGCATTTCCTTGTCATCTTCCATCAAAGAAGGGTCAATGGACACCATCGACACGGCATGCCTGCAGTTCATGCGGATCTTGACAAGCCCAGCACCGGACTCACCATCCACAAAAGTCGTAGCCAGTTCTTCCTGTACCTTTTCCATGTTACGCTGCATTGCCTGGGCCTGTTTCATCAGACCCGCCAGTTGATTCTTCATTGTTTCTTCCTGTTCAATTTGGGTTGGGTTGAATGGATCCCTCGACAACAGCGGCTCCCATGTCCTGGATCAACTCCTGCAGGTAAGGATCACTATCCATCTCTTTTTTTACTTGTTCTAAACGTGCTTTTGCTGCCTCATGATCTTCCTTGGTCGCTGTATTTTCAGGCTGTCCGACTTCTGTACGAATCTTGACGGGACATCCCAAATGCCCTGAGAGCCAATCGGTCAATTTCGTTACAACAGAAACCGTACCCAAAACACCCGCAGGAATACGCAGATGAAACGTCATGACGCCGCCTTCCATCGTCTGCCGAATCAGCTCAGACTGTCTGGCCAACTGCAGAGCCAACCCCCTAACGGAAACCTGCTTGGCAAGTGCCGGCCAATCACCATCCCACGCAACCTGACGTTTGGGCTCCTCAACAACCGGCACAGAAGCCATAGCCTGCTCGACCGGCGACTCCCGACATAGGTCAACAGGAGACGGCTCATCCAACGGTTCCAACTGGACGGGTTCCAGTAGTGATGCGTGCTCACTTTCATTCTGTAGCGGGAGCTCATCTTTCGTGCTCCCTGAATTAAGTGGCATCTTAGGCAGCTTTTTCTCTACCGGTTTCACTCCAGGTACAACAATCGGAGCTGTCTGTTTAAGTGGCGCAGAAGGCGTTACTTTAGGCGTAATCGGCTTAGGTGGGGTCGGTCTTGGCACCTGTACGGGCCGTTCAACGGCTTGCTTAGCCGCTGGCATTACTACACTTCCTTCGCCCATTCTTGGCGCAAAAGCCAACATGCGCAGAAGCGTCATGGTAAATCCGGCATATTCATCCGGCGCCATAGTCATTTCAGCAAGACCGCGCACCGTAATACCGTAATAGAGCTGAACCTCTTCTGGTGTAAAGCGCCTTGCCAATTCACGCAGTACCTCTACCTGTGCCTCATCATCCTCCAAGTATGACGGAACACATTGGACAATAGCGATGCGGCTGAATAACGAAGAAAGATCCTGCAGCGCCACCTGGTATGAAAGCCCCCTTGACGCCATTTCATCCGCTATGCTCAAAATACCAGCGCCATCTTTATCCGCCAAACTATCCAACAGTCGCATCAGGTATGTCTGATCCAGCGTACCCAGCATATCCTGTACAGAAGCCACTGTCACGTTACCGGCAGCATAGGCAATCGCCTGATCCGTTAAAGACAAGGCATCACGCATGGATCCCTGTGCACCATGCGCTAATACACGTAAAGCAGGACGTTCATATGACACCGACTCAGCATCCAGGATATGAGACAGATGGGAGACAATAGCCTCTTCGGGCATCTGCTTCAGATTAAACTGTAGGCACCGCGAAAGCACGGTAACAGGGATTTTCTGTGGATCCGTTGTCGCCAAGATAAACTTGACATAGTCAGGCGGCTCTTCCAACGTCTTTAACATGGCGTTAAACGCTTGGTTCGACAGCATATGCACTTCGTCGACCATGTAGACCTTATAGCGGGCTGCTGTCGGCGCATAAACCGCCTGTTCCAAGAGCTGCTGCATATCGTTAACACCACGGTTTGACGCTGCATCCAATTCAATGTAGTCGACAAAACGGTCAGCATCAATTGCCTGGCACGCCTCGCATTCGCCGCAAGGTGTTGCCGTAACACCCTTTTCACAGTTCAGGCATTTTGCAAGAATTCTCGAGAGTGTCGTCTTACCAACACCACGCGTTCCTGTAAAAAGATAAGCATGATGGATTCGCCCAGTTTCTAATGCATTGGCCAATGCACGGACAACATGATCCTGTCCAACAAGGTCTTGGAAACGTTTAGGGCGGTACTTACGGGCAAGGACGAGATAGGTCATTGGAGGATTTTAACCGATTGATTCGGGTCGTTGGGAACAAATGCGATATGTTCAACATACAAAAGCGAGCCTTGACTGCGGCACTCGTGGAGATTGGCTGTGGCTGCTTCGTTCCCGACCTGACCAGTTTCACCATTCCACAATGCGCAGGGGCCCGCTGGGCGCAATTTTACCGCAACTGCAGCTTTTCGCAAACTCAAAAAAACATTCGCTTTAAGAATGATTTCACTGTTCTTTTGTTGGATATCCCCTTTCCAAAGAAAAAATCCCTTAATTCGCAAGAATAAAGAAGACGCCCCTGTAGTCCATCTATGATGCCCTTCTACAAGCCAAGACTATCCCAAAGGCTGTCAATCCGCTCTTTAACCTTTTCGTCCATCGTAATGACACGTCCCCACTGGCGGCTCGTCTCTCCGAGCCACTTGTCAGTTGCATCAATGCCCATCTTGCTACCCAAACCACTCACTGGTGACGCAAAATCCAAGTAATCAATCGGGGTATTTTCAACAATCACCGTATCGCGTGCCGGATCGACACGCGTGGAAATCGCCCACATCACATCGGCATGACTGCGGATATCAATATCCTCATCCACTACCACAATCAGCTTGGTATAAAGAAACTGGCGCAGGAACGACCAGACCCCGAACATCACCCGCTTGGCATGGCCAGGGTACGCCTTGCGTATCTTCACAACCGCCATCCGGTAACTGCATGCTTCTGGCGGCAGGTAGAAATCCACTATTTCAGGAAACTGCTTACACAATAACGGCACAAAGACCTCATTCAATGCCAGCCCCAACATGGAGGGCTCATCAGGCGGGCGGCCTGTGTAAGTGGAAAGGTAGATGGGATTCTCACGCATCGTAATACGCTCAACCGTCAGGACAGGAAACGGCTCACGCTCATTGTAGTATCCCGTATGATCCCCAAAAGGCCCTTCCATCGCATGTTCATACCCACTCAGATGCCCCTCATCAGGCTGGATCACTCCTTCAAGCACAATTTCCGCTCGGGCTGGAACCAGCAGGCCTCCAGTCCTTGTCTGAGCCAATTCTGTCCTCGCTCCCCGCAACAACCCAGCAAACTGGTATTCAGAGATATCGTCCGGCACTGGGATAACGGCAGCCAGCAACGTCGCCGGATCGGCTCCCAAGACAACGGCAACCGGAAACGGTTGGCCGGGATTAGCCAACCGATGATCCCTAAAATCCTGGGCACCACCACGGTGTGGCAGCCAACGCATGATGACTTTGTTTTTAGCAATGACCTGCTGGCGGTATATCCCAAGATTCAAACGCGGTTTCACAGGCCCGCGCGTAACCACCATTCCCCAGGTCAGCAACGGTCCTGCATCCTGCGGCCAACACGTCTGGACAGGCAGGTTCGACAAATCCACATCACCATCTTCAACAACCACCTCCTGGCAGATACCCTTGGAATCAACCTTGGGTTTCATATGCCACAGGGATTTTAAAAGCGGCATCATGCTGAATATATCCGACAGACCATCCGGTTTTTTTGGCTCCTTCAGGGACGCCAGGAACTCCCCCATCTGCCTGAGGTCTGAAAGGCCTCCACCGCCAACGGCCTTCGCAATACGACGGACACTGCCAAAGAGATTGGTCATCACCGGCATTGCGCTCCCGATGGGTCTCTTAAACAGCAGTGCCGAGCCATCCTTTTCAAGCACCCTTCTGGAAACTTCCGTCATTTCAAGATTGGGCGAAATGGGAACATCAATTTCCTTCAAGTCGCCTGCTTTCCTCAGTTCGTCAGCAAAGTCCCGCAAATCGTAATACGCCATACTTTTTTGTCTCTTTTTTGATACAACACCCTGATTCTACAAAATCACGGTAACTTTTTGATTCTAATGATTTTATCGCCAAAATAAAAATCTGGTAGTCAAAAACAGTCGCTCCGTCAAATTGACAGGTTAGTGATCACTATCTAGAATGGCGACAGTTCAATGGGCAGTTACTGTTTTCTGTCCTTTTCCGTTCTTCGTTTGGCACAAGTTCTCTATCTGCCTTTCTATAAGAACATACTAAAGTGGCGCCTCCTATTTCGGAGAAGCTGGGACAAACGCCACTAACAGGGTTTTCCCACCATCACCTTGAGCTCTAAAGAGCAATGGATGGTTTTTGATTATAAATAAACTGCATAATCATTCCCAGCATCAGATTGCAGTTGGAAATTGGAGTGTTCGTGTTTAACCGTTTTTTCAAGGATATCAAGTCTCGTTCTTTGTCGACTGGGAAGTCAAAATTCGTTGCAATGGCTGCTATTGCGACTTCTTTGGCCGCACTCTTGGTCACGCAGTCTGTCGATCTTAAGAAAGACAGCGTCTCCATCATCCCTCAGGCCCAGGCTGCTGAAGCGCTGCCTCAGACCTTAAAAGAATCCAGGGTCGAAAACCAGGTTCCACAGATTGAACCGATGAATGACGAAGACGCATCGTTCTCTTTGGCTGAAGTTCGCCAGAAAAAGCGCCTGACCGAATGGATTGCAAAACATTACCGCATCCCAAGCAGCAATTCTGACCTGTTTGTGACAACAGCTTATAAGGCTGCTTTTGAATTAGGTTTGGATCCGCATCTGATCCTAGCCATCATGGCTATTGAATCCCGCTTCAACCCGAACGCACGCGGCGCAGGTGGTGCCAACGGACTGATGCAGGTTGTCACCCACATCCACACCCGCCGCTTCCAGCCTTATGGTGGCGTAAAGATGGCTATGGATCCTGTCGTCAACATCAGGGTTGGCGCACAGCTCTTAAAAGACCTGATCAAGATGAAGGGATCTGTTGAACGTGGTGTTAAGGCCTATGCCGGTGGTAATGGCGGCTACAATTCCAAGGTCATGGTTCAGTACCGCAAAATGAAATCAGTCGCAGTCGGATCCTAAACCATCCCCCAATACGTTTCTCTTCCAACCGCAGCCCGTCAGCATCTCTGGCGGGCTGTTTTTTTCAGATGCTTAAAGGATCAACCTCAATCGTCCATCTGACATTTGCCTTCACATTCCGCAACTGAGGGATCCATTCAGTTAACGCTGCCTGCAAAACAGGCCTAGAGGCAGACTCAATCAAAAGTTGCGCCCTTTCAATGTCAGCGACACGCATGATTGTCATAGGGATTGCATCGCTCACGGTTAGACCCTCTCGACGTCCGAGCAGAACTTTCGCCTGCTGCAGGAACATCATCGCCTTGCTGATGTCCTTTGCTTCTGCCATTAGAAGCGCCTGGAACCCAAAAGGCGGAAAACCAGCCATATGTCTTTCATCCATCAACTGAGAAACATAGGCATCATAACGCCGCGTACGCATCGCTTGGTACAGCGGATGTGAAGGATAGCGCGTCTGAATCAATACTTGGGATGGATTTGCACCCGGCCTGACCGCATCACGGCCAGCACGCCCAGCAACCTGCATCAACTGTGCAAAAAGCCTTTCGCCAGCCCTAAAGTCATGCGAAAAGAGCGCAGCATCCGGTTCAAGCACACCGACCAACGTAAGATTCTGGAAATCATGTCCCTTGGCTATCATCTGCGTCCCAATGACAATGTCTACATCGCCATGGTATATCGCGTCAAGTGCCTCTTGAAGCGATCCCTTACGGCTGGTCGAATCAGCATCGATACGCAGGATACGCGCCTGTGGAAACCGTAACCGAATATTTTCTTCTATACGTTGTGTCCCACGTCCCAACGCCTGCAAGTCAACGTTACCACAATCGGGACAAACCTTTGGAATACGGCGCTCTAAGCCGCAATGGTGACACCGCAAAATCCTGTTTGCCTTATGGAAGACCATATACGCTGAACAACGGTGACACGTACTCATCCAGCCACAAGCATTGCAGGTAATAACAGGTGCAAAACCACGACGGTTTAAGAAAAGCAGGGAAATTTCCCCTTTTTCTATACGTTTTTCAATCGCATCAACAAGCGTCTGACTCAGACCATCAACCAGCTTGTCTTTCGACGTATCAATCAGTGTGATCTCAGGGTGAGCGGCATTCTCTCGCGCACGTTCCGGCAACGCAAGCTCACGGTACCTCCCTGACTTTGCGTGATGCCAGCTTTCAAGAGATGGTGTCGCTGATCCTAAGACAATAGGAATCTTCAGGTAATTCGCCCGCCAGACCGCTAAGTCCCTTGCCGAATAGCGAACACCTTCTTGCTGTTTATAAGAAGGATCATGTTCTTCGTCGACCACAATCATCCGCAACTTAGGGGCTGGCGTCATCACCGACAGCCGCGTTCCTAAAATAATACGGGCACGCCCCGTCATAATGGCAAGCCAGTCCCTCAAGCGCTCACTTTCAGTCAAACCACTGTGTTGCAACACAATGTGTTCACGTGGAAAACGCGAGCGGATCCTTTTCTCCAATTGTGGCGTCAAGTTGATTTCCGGCACCATCAAGAGTACTTGGCCGTCTGGCGAACTGGCAAGCTTATCAGCAACTGCCCTCAGGTAAACCTCTGTCTTACCACTACCCGTCACTCCGTAGAGCAAAAATGTCGAAAAGCCTTCTGTTGCCGTAATTGCCTCGACTGCCCGTCGTTGATCCTCGTTTAATTCTGGGACTTCCTCCGACTGCTGTTCACTTCCTTTAACAGGCTCATCAATTACCTTTAAAGCTTTCTGAATTGATTTTTGTTTATTCTGGCGAATCATCTTAGGCAATACATTGATGGCCACTTCACCCAACGTTCGATGATAATAAGAAGCTACAAAACGGCACAAATCCATCCACGCCTTATCAAAAGGCGGGATTTCATGAAAGCAGTAGGCCACTGCTTTTAGTTTCTCGACAGGCACATCCGAAGAGTCACCTGTTCCAACGACCAAGCCCACAACCGTACGCCGACCAAACGGCACAACCACCAATTGCCCGACTTCCGGTATAGCATCATCTACCTTCGTCGGCTGATAAAGGTAATCAAACGATTTGTCAATGGGTGCTTCCAGCACAACTCGGACTATCTTCTGCGACATCAACCTACAACCAATTCCAAAAAACCGTTGTTATCCATTGATTTTTAAAAGGCTTTTTAGCTATCCACTTTTTCTGTGGATAACATTGTGAACAAGTAGGTAAGAACCTATGCTTTCCCTAGGAAAAATGCGACCTTCTATAGATTGCCCATCAAAACGGCAATTGATTTTTTTATTAAAAATCAATTAATTAAAAATCATGCCTTCAAAATCGAAAATTTTCTATGAAAGACAGACTTTTTCGCCTTAGCTGTTGGTTATTTTCGACATGGCTACCTTTCCAGCTTGACGAAACCGCTTTCATCAGCATGGTTTTTACGACTTTGGCAAAAGCAACCAAACTCTAAGCTTCTGCTTCATCTTACCAGCCTTCTTGCCAGCCTCGTTGCCCCACCCCCAGAAGAAATCCGCACGGACAGGTCCCGCAATCGCGCCTCCCGTGTCCTGTGCCATGACAAGACGCCGCAGCGGCTCTTTTGAGTTTGGCATTGTAGTATCCAGAAAGACAGGCGTACCCATTGGAATATACTTCCGGTCAACCGCAATCGAACGCCCCGGCGTTAAAGGCACACCTTGGGAACCCTTTGGCCCTTCATTCGGATCAGTCAATTTTTCCTCACGGAAAAAGACATAGCTCGGATTTGCATCCAGTACTTCACGTAACCTATTGGGATGTTTGCGTACCCACTGCTTGATCTGTTGAGCCGATGCCTGTCCAGGTTTCAATTCCCTCTTATCCAGCAAATAGCGACCAATGGATCGGTATGGCCGACCATTCTGGTTCGCATAAGCCAACCGCACGGTTTTATTAGATTCAGGCAAATAAACACGGCCGGATCCTTGGATTTCCAAGAAGAACGCATCAATGACGTCATCAACCCAGAGGATTTCTTGCCCCTTTAATTTGCCAGAGGACTCAATCTGCCCCCTTGTTTCATAAGGGACAACACGTGCTGCTGGCCGAAGGGTTGTGTAATCGACTGTCTCCGGAGGGGCATAAGGCACAACCTTCTTACCGTCTTTACGCCCCCACATCTGTAGACCTGCAACTTTCGGATAAGCATCACTGATATCCACCTGCAGCAAATCTGCCGTAGGTGCTACAGCCTCCTCTTCATTGGTAGATACGGGTTTGAGGCTTGCCAAATGCCCCCTTAAGCGCATCCCTTTAAGTTGCGGGTACACGTCAGTAAACTCAATATCCAATAGGTCTGCTGGCTCACGGTACATTGCCGTCTGGAACGCACCACGCTTTTCATAACTCCCACGCAGGACGGGCTCATAATACCCCGTCGCCAAGCCAGTATCTGACCCACTGTCTGTCATGATGACGTAAGGATTAAACCACTCCTCAAAGTATTCCCTGACTGCCTGAGAATCACCGCCATCAACGCTTTGGGCAGCTGCACACGTTTTTTGCCACTGCGTCAGTTCACTGTTCGCTTGGCAAGACCTCATAAATGCAGGCCAGACCGCCTTAACATCATCCTGACGCCAGCCTGGGATTTCACTGAAACGTACGCGCTTTTGATGACGGACAACCTGTGTATCCGGCAACTTCACATCTTGCGGCTTATCAGGCAAAAAAGGGATATCCGAACAAGCAGTCAAAAGCAGTGAAGCAGAAAGAGCGGCAAAAGTAAGATAACGACGATAAGGCATAGATTCCCTCAAACATAAGACCAAATGCAAAGCAGTGATTTGCTATCTTGACATCCCCTCTCCCCCAAAGCAAGCAGATTGCAATAAGGCGAAACGCCCGTTTTCGCTATCCCACATAAGATTGTCCACGATTCGCATGGTTTCCTAGTGGATTTTGCTCAAACAGCACCGCTCATCTCGCCCAAAGCGCTTAAAATAGAAGCGTTGAATTCTTACCGAACCCACCACTATGACCCGATTTTTGATTGCCCCCAGTATCCTTTCTGCTGACTTTGCCCGATTAGGTGAAGAAGTGACAGATGTCATCGCCGCAGGCGCTGACATCATCCACTTCGATGTGATGGATAACCATTACGTTCCCAATCTAACCATTGGCCCGATGGTCTGTTCTGCCATCAAGCCATTAGTCAAAGTGCCCATTGACGTTCACCTGATGGTAAAGCCCGTTGATAGCATGGTCAGTGCATTTGCCGAAGCTGGCGCAGACATCATTTCATTTCATGTCGAAGCCTCTGAACACATTGACAGGACTCTGCAACTAATCAAGAGCTTCGGCAAGAAAGCCGGGCTTGTATTCAACCCTGCTACACCGCTCCATTGCATCGAACACGTCATCGACAAGCTTGACCTCATTCTCATCATGTCGGTCAATCCAGGATTTGGTGGACAATCTTTCATTCCAAGCGCCTTAAAGAAAATTGAAACTGTGCGCAAAATGATTGATGCTTCTGGCCGGAACATCCTCTTGGAAGTTGACGGCGGCATCAAGGCAGACAACATCGCCGCTGTCGCCCAAGCAGGAGCAGACACCTTTGTTGCCGGCTCAGCAATTTTTAAAAGCACTGACTACAAAACGACCATCGATGCGATGAGAGAACAACTTCGGAAAGTCAGTCACCCTGCAAAGAAGGACTAAGCCCATGCAACCCCTGAAAGATACTCATGCCGTCATCCTAGACCTTGACGGGACTTTGATTGATTCAGTTCCAGACCTCGATGCCTCCTTAAACGGTATGCTATCCGACATGGGCTTACCTTCAGTTGATGAAGCGCAAGTCAGGATGTTCGTGGGGCGTGGCACCCCTCACCTTGTCAGGAGCACCATCTCTGTCCATTTAAACGAAGAAACCGTTGCCACCTCCTTCGACAAGGCATTAACCCTCTTTTACCGGCATTACCGAAACTTCAACGGTGAACGTAGCCGTATGTACCCCAATGTCCGCGAAGGCATTGAAAAAATGGTAGCCAAAGGGCTGAAGATTGCCTGCGTCACAAACAAACCCTCTGTCTTCACTGAACCGCTGTTAGCCAAAAACGGCATCTACTCTTTCTTTGATGCCATCTTCTGTGCTGATTCTTTTCCTAAGAAAAAGCCTGACCCGTTCCCGATGATCATGACCTGCAAAAAATTCAGCCTAAGCCCAAATCAGGTTGTTGCCATCGGTGATTCTAAAAACGACGCAAAAGCAGCGCGTGCGGCGGGCTGTTCCCTTTTCCTCGTGCCTTATGGGTATAATTACGGGATTCCTGTAGAAGAACTCAAACCTGATGCTGTTGTTGAAGACCTGTATCAGGCAGTTGATTTCATAGATTGAGGCACCATCAATGATTCTCCGAAAAAAAACGGTCTATGCGCAATCCAACCTGATTTCAGGGGGATTGTGGCGATGCCAGCCAAACTAGCAGGCTCCAGGCCTTATTGCACGCGTAACCGTTTTTAAAATATTTTTCCGTTATGCGGAAAGGAGAAACACCATGAACGAATCCGAATTCAAATCCCTGACAAGCCAGGGTTACAACCGCATCCCTCTCATCCTTGAGACTATCGCTGACCTCGACACACCGTTGTCACTTTACCTGAAACTGACACAGGGCAACAACGGAGGACGTAACTCTTTCCTACTGGAGTCTGTCGTCGGTGGTGAACGTTTTGGCCGTTATTCCATCATTGGGCTCCCCGCAAGCACATTTCTGCGTGTTAGAGGCATGAAAACGGAGATTGTCTGCAACGGCAAAACCATTGAAACACATGATGGCAACCCACTTGACTTTATCGCCACCTTCCAATCACGTTACAACGTCTATATCAAACCAGGACTTCCCCGCTTTTGCGGAGGCTTGGCAGGTTATTTTGGGTACGACACCATCCGCTATATCGAAGACAAGCTAAAAGACAGCGCCCCTCAAGATGACTTGGGTTTCCCCGACATCCAATTACTGCTCACAGAAGAAATTGCTGTCATTGACAATGTTGCCGGCAAAATCTACCTGATTGTTTATGCCAACCCTTCTGAGCCCAATGCCTACACCAACGGGATAGCACGCTTAAACGAACTGGCAGCTATGCTTGAAAAACCAACGACTGCCCCATCAATGATTGGCAGTGGTATCACTGAAACCATCGCCGACTTCCCACCTGATGACTTCAAAGATGCTGTCGTCAAAACTAAACAATACATTGCCAATGGCGACTGCATGCAGGTCGTGCTTGCCCGCCGTATGCGTAAGCCTTTCACGGATTCCCCATTGTCACTGTACCGTTCATTGCGTTCACTGAATCCTTCGCCATACCTGTACTATTACCATTTTGATGACTTGTACATTGTTGGTTCTTCCCCTGAAATCCTTGTACGCCAGGAAAGTACCCCAGAAGGCCGCAAGATTGTTATCCGACCACTGGCAGGCACACGCAAACGTGGTGTAACACCTGAAGAGGACGAAAAACTGGCTAAAGAACTTCTTACCGATGCGAAAGAAATTGCCGAACATGTCATGCTGATTGACTTGGCACGTAACGACATCGGACGTATCGCAGAAATCGGCTCAGTGAAACTGACTGAAAAAATGGCTATTGAAAAATATTCCCATGTACAGCATATTGTCTCAAATGTTGAAGGCATTTTAAGATCAGGGTTAACCAACCTGGATGTCCTAAAAGCGACATTCCCCGCAGGAACCCTCTCAGGAGCACCTAAGGTTCGCGCCATGGAAATCATCGATGAGATGGAACCAGTCAAGCGCGGTATCTATGGTGGCGCCTGCGGTTACCTTTCGTTTAGTGGAGAAATGGATTTAGCCATCGCCATCCGCACCGGCCTCATTTACAAAGACATGCTTTATATTGGCGCCGGCGCAGGGATTGTGGCTGATTCTCAGCCTGAATCTGAACGCCAAGAAACCGAGAACAAGGCTCGCGCCGTCATCCGTGCAGCAGAAATGGTACAAGACGGTTCCTATCGGATTCCCAACCATCCCTAAAAAACAGGCGCCTTCCCGAAAAGGAGTAGCAATTGGCTTTTAAACGTCCCCCTTTCTTTTCAGGACAGGCTCCCGCCTTAGATTCCCTTGCTTTCAGGCTTGCTGGCGCCGCTGAAGCTACACGGCTGGTCTGCGCCGGCAAATCTCTACCTGATGCACTCGTTGCTGCCTGCCAGACACTCAAAACAGACAACAGTTCACGAGCAGCCATCCAAGACATTGCCTACAATACGATGCGTAAGCTGGGCACTGCCCGTTTTCTGACCAGCTCTCTAGTTAAGAAATCCATTGAAACTGATATCGTCAAATATCTCTTATTCTGCGCCCTAGCACTCCTTATACCTGACGGATCAGTCCCACGATACAGTCCCTTTACCGTTGTCAACCAAGCAGTTACTGCAGCCAACACCATCCGTCATGCACAAAAGGCAAAAGGCTTAATCAATGCCGTCTTACGCAACTATCTACGCACCCAGGAAGTGCTTTTAGAAAAAGTAGCATCCAACGACGAAGCGAAATGGAACTACCCACAATGGTGGATTGACAACGTCAAAACACATTACCCGAACCAATGGCAATCCATCCTTGAAGCTGGCAACCGAACACCTCCACTTACTTTACGCGTAAACACAAGACGGATATCTCCTGAAGACTACCTTAAACACCTGCAACAGGCACATATTAGTGCAGACATCATCGGCCCGTATGCTGTACGCTTGGCTTCCCCCATACCCGTAGACCGCATTCCGGGATTCCAAGAAGGGCTCGTTTCTGTCCAAGACAAAGCAGCCCAGTTGGCTGCCCCACTCTTAGGGCTTAAGGACGGTATGCAAGTACTTGATGCGTGTGCTGCACCTGGCGGCAAATCAGCCCATATGCTGGAACTTGCAGACATTGCGTTAACTGCACTGGATAGTGGTAAAAAACGCCTTTCTATGATTCATGAAAACTTGGATCGCCTAGGACTTCATGCCCGCGTCCTACATGGGGATGCCACTCAATCAGACTGGTGGGATGGCACACTGTACGATTGTATCCTAGCTGACGTACCCTGTTCTGCATCAGGTGTCATCCGCAGGCATCCTGACATCCGATGGCTACGCAAACCAGAAGATGCCCAACAATTGGCATCATATGCCAAGTCTATTCTTGACAACCTCTGGGTCAAATTAAAACCCGGCGGCAAATTCCTTTTAGCAACCTGCTCTATCTGGCCAGAAGAATCTGAAGAACAGGCTGTTTTTTTTGCTTTTAAGCCAGATGCCCACAGACTTGATGCGTCAGGACAACTACTCCCAAGTTTCAATGGATTGAATGACCATGATGGTCTATTCTATGCATTATTCAGGAAATCCATTTAACCTGGGAACCGAAACCCAATGTTACAGATGCCCGCTATACGGAAACTCCAGCAGTTCATCATCGCCATTGCCTTGGCACTAATGGCATTGTGCCCTGTTGTTTCCTTTGCAGACGGCGGCATCTATATTAATTCAGCAAAAATTGACCGATCAGGAAACTATTATCGGTTGACAACCACGCAATCAATCACCTTCAACAGCAGTTTGCTGGACACCTTAAAACGCGGTGTCCCCTTGTACTTCAAGACAGAGCTTGAAATGACAAGTCGGCAACTGCTTTGGTTTGATATGACGGCGCTCTCCAAGGCAAGGACGGTCAAGCTTTCGTACAATGTCTTAACACGCCAGTACAGCGTCTATATCCCAGGTTCATTACAACGGACTTACCGGTCTTTTGACAGCGCCATGTCAGCCATCAGGTATCAGCCAAGTTGGGCTTTTGCTTATGTTTCTGAATTAAGCGATGACGAAAATTATGATGTGGCTGTCAGAACCGTCCTTGACGTCTCACAACTACCCAAACCATTCCAGATCAATGTCCTAAGTAGCCGTGATTGGGGGCTGACCTCTGACTGGAAGCACTTTTCATTTACGCCATAGCCGGCCAGAATTGTGACCAGAACCTTAAGATACCTATTGATTGTTGGTGGTGCCGTCATGAGCATTCTGCTCTTCCTTCTGGCATCCGCTTCTGAAAACACAGCCTTCTTCGACAAGCACTACTCCCTTTTGGTCGGCATCTGCATCCTTGTTGCAACCTCTTTGTTGCTCTTGGTTTCCCTGATGCTCTACCGACTATACGAGCGATACCGCCGGGGGAAATTTGGTGTCAAACTCACATCGAAACTTGTTCTCCTCTTTGCGTTGATGGGCATTCTCCCTGGCGCCGTCATTTATATGGTCTCCGTGCAGTTCGTCTCACGCTCCATTGAAACATGGTTCGACGTCAGAGTCGAAACTGCCTTAGATTCTGGGGTCAAACTGGCACAATCGATGCTTGAAACATCACGTACCAACGTCACCTCACGTGCGACCCACCTGTCTGCTGAACTCGCAGGAATGTCTCCGCAAGAAATGAATACAATCCTTGTTTCTCGCTACCGTAACCCTGAAACAGATATCTTGGCTACTGTCATCAATTCAAAAGGGAAAATCCTCGCCTCATCTGCTACCGATCCTGAAATACTTGCAAAATCCCTACCCCCCTCTTCCCTACTAGAGCAGATGGACGAACCGTATTCTGCCATTGAAGGAACAGCGGACAACCCGGATACCCCTGAAAGCGAACAAAGCAAGCTCACAATACGCGTTATCGTCCCCATCAATGGGACTGACCATGCCTACCTCCAACTCTACCAGCCTGTTTCTGAGAACATCGCTGCTAATGCAGAAGCCCTGCGTGCCGCCTATAGTGAATACCAAATCAGGTCTGTCTCGCGCTCGGGACTCCAAAAGATGTATATTGTCACGCTATCGCTAACGCTGCTTTTGGCCATATTCGGAGCCACTGCTGCTGCATTCCAACTTGCTGCCAACCTAGCAAGGCCACTCCTACTCCTCGCACAAGGTACCAAAGCCGTGGCCGAAGGGAACCTCTCACCAAGACCTATTGTGACCAGCACCGATGAACTCGGGACACTGACCAAATCATTCAACGCCATGACACTTCAACTTGCTGAAGCCAGGTCACAAGCCGAAAAAAGCCGTAGCGAATTGGAAACCGCTAAATCCTACTTGGAATCCGTCATGACAAATATGTCAGCCGGTGTAATTGGGTTTGACAGCAACTTCAAATTAACGGACTGCAATGACCCAGCTTCCCGAATCTTAAAATTGGATCTGAAACCGTTCATTGGTACGGAACTCTCTCAAATTCCTGGCATTACGGTTTTTGCAGAGAAATTAACAAAAGCCTTCACACAGCTTGCAGCACAACAAGCAGCAGGAAGCACAGATGAAGCATTCCACTTGCAAGAACAAATAGAAATCCCGTTGCCGTCATCACCACAACAGAAAGACTCAAATCAAACCCTACTTGCGCGTGGCTCTTCACACACGGTCAACGGCGAAAACCATTATATCGTCGTGTTCGATGACATTTCCGAACTCATTTCGGCACAGCGCTCAATTGCCTGGGGAGAAGTCGCAAGACGCCTGGCACATGAAATTAAAAACCCACTGACCCCAATCCAATTGGCAGCCGAACGCCTTCAGATGAAGTTGCATAACAAACTGGAAAACCAGGAAGCAGGCATCCTCAAACGCAGTACCGATACCATTGTGAACCAAGTAACTGCTATGAAACAGATGGTGGATGACTTCAGGAATTATGCGAAAGCACCCCCCGCATCACTTATTGCCCTTGACCTGAACGCACTCGTGGAGGAAATTGCACACCTATACGCGAATGACGGCGCCATGAACATCGTCCATCCAATCTTGGCACAGGGGCTACCGCAGATTATGGGTGATGCTACACGGTTGCGACAGGTCATTCACAACCTCCTCCAAAATGCCATCGACGCTTGCAGTGAAGTCTCTGACCGCCCCGACTGGCAACCAGAGATAGAAATTATTACAGAAAAAGTCCATTATACGGATGCATCAGGTAAAATCTGCATTGCAGTCAGGCTTTCCGTCAGGGATAATGGACTTGGTTTTTCCCAAGAAATCATGTCCCGTATCTTTGAACCTTATGTCACGACCAAAGAACGAGGAACCGGACTTGGTATGGCAGTGGTCAAAAAGATTATTGAAGAGCATGGTGGCAGGATAGACCTCCACAATCGGACGGATATCCAAGGGGCAGATGTATCCATCCTTTTTATGCAGTTAGCGCAAGAAAAGGATAGTGCAGCCTAAAGACGACTGAGACAAGACAACCTTATAAAAGATTCAGCTTATGGCAAACATTCTAGTTGTTGATGATGAAATGGGCATCCGAGAATTGCTCTCGGAAATCCTCTCCGATGAAGGGCATGTTGTACAGACTGCAGAAAATGCCCAACAGGCCCGCAAAGCAAGGGCTGCGGGTACACCTGATCTCGTCCTCTTAGACATCTGGATGCCAGACACAGATGGTGTTACCCTGCTCAAAGAATGGCAACGCGACGGATACTTGACCATGCCAGTCATCATGATGTCAGGCCATGCCACCATTGATACAGCTGTTGAAGCGACCCGCATCGGCGCCATCAATTTCTTGGAAAAACCAATTGCATTGCAAAAACTGCTCCAAGCAGTCAGACAAGGACTTGCCCGTTCGCAAGAAAAAGCCAAGATTGCCGTTTCTGTCCCCAGGGCCACCGTACCCCCTCAGCCAACACAAGAAAACCGTAATACTCCTCAGCCAGCAGCCCAACCAGCACCTACGCCCGCGCCAGCCCCTACGCCTACCATCAACACGTCCCTTCTAGCATTTGACCTCCCTTTGCGAGAAGCCAGAGACATGTTTGAACGCATCTATTTTGAATATCACTTAGCACAAGAAGGTGGCAGTATGACACGTGTGGCCGAAAAAACAGGTCTGGAACGTACACACCTTTACCGTAAACTCAAACAACTCGGAGTCGAGCCTGTCAAGGCTTCCAGAAAACACAGCTAAGGGAGAAATCAAATGGATTACACCAGATTGGGGAAAAGCGGTCTGAAAGTATCACGCATCTGCTTAGGAATGATGACATATGGCTCTCCCAAATGGCGACCATGGGTTCTTGATGAAACTGCCTCTCGTCCATTTATCAAGCGCGCCGTAGAAGCCGGCATCAATTTTTTTGACACAGCCAACCTCTATTCCAACGGGCTTTCTGAAATATTAACAGGCAAACTCCTTAG
This sequence comes from Oxalobacter sp., assembly GCA_016291665.1. GTDB lineage: Bacteria > Pseudomonadota > Gammaproteobacteria > Burkholderiales > Burkholderiaceae_D > Oxalobacter. The sequence goes on from JAEEYE010000001.1 coordinate 57,317, forward strand.
GGAATATGCAAAACGCGATGAAGTCATTATTGCAACCAAGGTTTACTTCCATGTATCCGACTCCATTGGTGCCGATGCTGCATCCTTAAAATCAGGGGGTATTCCGCCTAACACAAGTGGCCTTTCTAGGAAGCACATCTTCGCCGCCTGCGATGCATCCTTAAAAAGGTTAAACACAGATTACATTGACCTGTACCAGATTCACCGCTGGGACTATGACACACCAATTGAAGAAACGATGGAAGCTTTAAATGATTTGGTCAGATCTGGCAAAGTCCGTTACATTGGTGCATCAAGTATGTGGGCTTGGCAATTCGCTAAAGCACAGCAAATTGCCAAAGAACACAACTGGTCGCAGTTCATCTCGATGCAAAACCACTATAACCTCGCCTACCGCGAAGAAGAACGAGAGATGATCCCTTTATGCCGCGATCAAGGCATTGGAATCATTCCGTGGAGCCCACTAGGACGTGGATTCCTGGCAGGCAACCGGAAGATTGACGATAAGGATGCAACAAAGAATAACTCAGCAACAGCGCGTGCTAAATCTGATGAACAAGCAATGCGTTACTTTTACCGTGATGCTGACTTTGAAGTTGTCGATACGCTAACAAAAGTCGCTCAATCCAAGGGGCTCTCCAATGCGCAAGTAGCTTATTCATGGTTGCTACACAAAGGGGTCACAGCCCCAATTGTCGGAGCCTCAAAACCACAGCATCTAGAACAAGCAATTGCAGCTGCAGAAGTCAAATTGACTGCTGACGAAATAGCTACCCTTGAAGCCCCATACCGTCCTCACCAAGTCACAGGACATCGGTAACATCGGTAATTTTATAGACAGCTGACCATGAAAAACGCCCTGACAGTTTCCTGACAGGGCGTTTTGTTTTGTTATAAGAGAAACCTGAATTATTCCTTGGTTTCTTCTACAGCTTCAACTGGTTCTGGACGATCAACCAATTCAACATAAGCCATAGGTGCATTGTCACCAACACGGAAACCCATCTTCAGGATGCGCATATAACCACCATTGCGGTTAGCATAGCGCTGGCTCAACTCACCAAAGAGTTTAACGACGATTTCACGGTCACGCAGTCTGTTAAATGCCAGACGTTTGTTAGCTAGGGAATCCTTCTTACCTAAAGTAATGAGTGGTTCGACAACACGACGCAATTCCTTTGCTTTTGGCAACGTAGTCTTAATAGCTTCATGACGAAGCAGGGAAACTGCCATGTTGCGGAACATCGCCAAACGATGGGACGTAGTCCGATTGAGTTTTCTCATGCCATGTTTATGACGCATTTTATTTCCTTTTCTTATAATCCGGTTCTTCTATCAGTTGCCTGCGGACCGGTTTCAGGTTGATATTATTTTTCAAGCAATGATGCTGGCGGCCAATAGTCAAGCTGCATACCCAGTGTCAATCCGCGGGAAGCCAAGACTTCCTTGATTTCATTCAAGGACTTACGTCCAAGGTTAGGTGTCTTAAGCAGTTCGTTCTCTGTACGCTGGATCAGATCTCCGATGTAGTTGATGTTTTCAGCTTTCAGGCAATTTGCAGAGCGAACAGTCAATTCAAGATCATCAACTGGACGTAAGAGGATTGGATCAACTGCAGGTGCTTCTGGTTCAGCAGTACCGCTTTCACCCGTATCTTCAAGCGCAGCAAAGACATTGAGCTGGTCAACAAGAATGCGTGCTGACTGACGGATAGCTTCTTCAGCCGTAATCACACCATTGGTTTCAATCGTGAGAATCAGCTTATCTAAGTCGGTACGCTGTTCAACACGGGCTGATTCGACCGCATAAGATACACGACGGATTGGCGAGAAAGATGCATCTAGAATAATACGGCCAATGGTCTTGTTCGCATCTTCACGCAGACGACGGACGTTACCAGGAACATAACCGCGGCCTTTCTCAACCTTGATCGTCATATCCAGCTTGCCATTTTCAGCAAGGTTTGCAATGACATGATCAGGATTGATGATTTCAACATCATGTGAAGGATCGATGTCAGCAGCTGTCACAACGCCAGGCCCTGTTTTACTCAGCGTCAAGATAACAGAATCACGGTTATGGAGCTTGAATACAATCCCCTTGAGGTTTAAGAGGATGTCAACAACATCTTCCTGTACACCATCAAGGATGGAATATTCATGAACAACACCTGCAATGGTGACTTCAGTTGGCGCGTAGCCAACCATAGAAGACAACAGAACACGGCGCAGTGCATTGCCAAGTGTATGGCCATAGCCACGTTCAAACGGTTCCATTTCAACAATGGTACGTCCGTCACCGGCAGGTTCGACGGTAACCATACGCGGCTTCAAGAATGAATTTTGCATGTTTTGTCCTTTTCAATACCCTCGGCTCGTTACACCGATAAGGCTGATGGTACGGTTAATGCACAGATCAACGAGAATACAATTCGATGATCAGAGATTCGTTGACATCCTGAGCGAATTCGCTGCGGTCAGGCAGGCGCTTAAAAGTGCCTTCCATCTTGCTAACATCAACAGAAACCCAGTCAGCAAAGCCAACTTGTTCTGCCAAGCTCAAAGATTCGATAATACGAGCCTGTTTCTTCGCTTTTTCACGGACAGAAATCACATCATCAGGTTTAACCAGGTAAGAAGGAATGTTCACGACCTTACCGTTAACCAGCAATGCCTGATGGCTGACGAGCTGACGGCTTTCTGCACGGGTGGAACCGAAGCCCATACGATAAGCAACAGTATCCAGGCGAGATTCCAAGAGCTGCATCAGATTGTCACCGGTGTTGCCCTTACGGCGTTCAGCTTCAGCAAAATAACGGCGGAACTGTTTTTCCAGAATACCGTACATACGTTTTACTTTCTGTTTTTCGCGGAGCTGGTTGCCATAGTCAGACATGCGAGCGCCGGACTTCATGCCATGCTGCCCTGGCTTCGTATCAAGTTTGCATTTGGAGTCTAAAGAGCGACGTGAGCTCTTTAAGAATAAATCGGTACCTTCACGGCGTGAAAGTTTTGCTTTTGGTCCAATGTAGCGTGCCACAATATTTCCTTTTTTTAAAATTCAGTTGACGCCCCAATTCAGGCGCAAGTCATACCATCCCATTGGGCATGACTGTGGTCTTCACAATTGTCGATCAGATACGACGGCGTTTTGGAGGACGGCAGCCATTATGAGGGATTGGGGTGATGTCCTGGATCTGGGTGATACGGATACCCAGAGCATTCAGGGCGCGGACAGCGGATTCACGGCCTGGGCCTGGCCCCTTGATTTTCACTTCAAGACTCTTGATACCATATTCCATTGCAACCTTACCAGCGGCTTCTGCTGCAACCTGTGCTGCAAATGGAGTGGACTTACGAGAGCCCTTGAAACCAGCACCACCAGAAGTTGCCCAGGTCAGTGCATTGCCCTGACGGTCACTGATAGTGATAATGGTATTGTTGAAAGAAGCATGCACGTGCGCAACACCTTCTGCAATGTTCCGCTTCACCTTCTTGCGCATGCGAGCTGCTGCACTATTAGATGCCTTTGCCATATATTTTCCTCGATCGTCTTTATCCGAACAGGTAAACCTGTATTATTTCTTCAATGATTGAGCTGCCTTACGCGGTCCCTTACGGGTACGGGCATTCGTACGAGTACGCTGTCCCCTAACAGGCAAGCCGCGACGGTGACGCAAGCCACGATAGCAACCAAGATCCATCAATCGCTTGATGCTCATGGAAACTTCACGGCGCAGATCGCCTTCAATCACATACTTGTCGATCTCAATACGGAGTTTTTCCAGTTCGGTATCATCCAGATCTTTCACTTTCTTGGCTGGGTCAACACCTGTTGCTTCACAAATAACCTGTGCGCGTGGGCGACCAATACCGTAGATAGCGGTAAGACCGATGACAATGTGTTGTTGATTGGGAATGTTTACCCCTGCAATACGTGCCATTCGATAAGTCCTAAATTGACGTTAATTAACCTTGTCTCTGTTTGTGACGTGCTTCCGTGCAGATTACACGCACAACACCTTTCCTCTTGATAATTTTACAGTTGCGGCAAATCCGCTTAACTGATGCCTGAACTTTCATTTCTTCCTCATCCTGATAAGTTGAATCCAGTTACTTTGTTCTAAAAACAATTCGTGCGCGGCTTAAATCGTAAGGGGTCAATTCGACCGTAACCTTATCTCCTGGAAGGATGCGAATATAGTTCATCCGCATCTTGCCAGAGATATGCCCCAACACCATGTGTCCATTTTCCAGTTTTACGCGGAACGTCGCATTGGGTAGATTGTCAACAATCTCACCCTGCATCTGGATAACGTCGTCTTTAGCCATATACTTTTGTCTTTGTTACGTTATTCCCGGCCTTTACCGGTCTTGAAATTTGCCTTCCTCAGCAGAGAATCATACTGCTGTGACATGATGTGGTTCTGAACCTGAGACATAAAGTCCATTGTCACAACGACAATAATGAGCAACGATGTACCGCCAAAATAGAATGGAACTTGCCAACGGGCAACCAGAAATTCCGGCAGTAAGCATATCAGTGTAACATAAATTGCTCCAGCTAGGGTCAAACGCATAAGGATTTTATCCACATGACGCCCAGTCTGTTCACCTGGTCGAATGCCAGGAATGAACGCCTGACTCTTCTTCAGGTTATCTGCTGTTTCTTTGCTATTGAAAACCAACGCAGTATAGAAGAAACAGAAGAAAATAATTGCTGCTGCATAAAAGACTGCATGAACCGGCTCCCCAGGGCCAAGGGACGCAGACAGATCCTTCAGAAAACGGACAAACATGTTGTCATCTTCGCCACCCGTTGCAAACCACCCTGCAATCGTTGCTGGAAACAGGATGATAGAGGAAGCGAAAATCGGTGGAATAACACCCGCCATATTGACCTTCATTGGCAGGAAGCTACTCTGACCGCCATAGAGCTTGTTACCAACCTGACGCTTCGCATAGTTAATTAAGATTCGGCGCTGTCCACTTTCAAAGAAGACAACCACAAATGTAACTACTACAACGATGGCACAGATAACTAAAGCCGTCAGCGTCGTCATAGCACCCGTGCGAACTAATTCGATCAAGCCAGTAATTGCGCTCGGCAGGCCTGCAACGATACCTGCAAAAATCAACATGGAAATGCCGTTACCTAATCCACGTTCGGTCATCTGTTCACCCAACCACATCAGGAACATTGTTCCTGTAACGAGGGTAACAACCGCAGTAAATCTGAAGGTCCAGCCCGGCTCAAGGACAAGACCAGGCTGGGACTCAAGGGCAACGGCAATACCGAGCCCTTGGAAAACAGCCAAAGCCAGTGTCCCATAGCGGGTATACTGCGTCATCTTTCTGCGCCCCGCCTCACCTTCTTTCTTCAAGGCATCAATCGTCGGGGAAACGATGCCCAGCATCTGAACGATAATCGAAGACGAGATGTAAGGCATAATGCCCAGAGCGAAGACGGTAAAGCGCGAAAGCGCACCACCCGAGAACATGTTGAACATGCCCAGGATACCACCGGAATTCTGATTGAACAGCTGCGAAAGCTGGTCGGAGTCAATCCCCGGAACAGGGATATGCGCCCCCAACCTGAACACCACCAAAGCGATGATCAAAAATAGCAGCCGTTTCCACGGGAAACCGGCCATTGCCTTGTTAGATGGATTAGATGACGTAGCCAACTGAATACCTCTGCTTTTCCGTTATCAGGCAACCTTGCCGCCCTTTGCTTCAATGGCAGCTTTTGCGCCCTTGGTGACAGCCAGGCCGTTCACCGTGACACTTTTATTGATTTCACCGGACAGGATGACCTTGACGGTCTTGACCAACCCAGAAACGAGGCCAGCCTGTTTCAGAACCAGGATGTCGACTTCGTCAACACCCAGCTTATCCAAATCAGACAAACGAATTTCTGCGCGTGTTGGTGCAGCCAAGGATTTGAAGCCACGTTTTGGCAAACGACGTTGCAAAGGCATCTGACCGCCTTCAAAACCAACCTTGTGGAAACCACCCGCACGGGACTTCTGACCTTTATGGCCACGGCCAGCAGTCTTGCCCAGACCGGAACCAATGCCACGGCCTACTCGGCGAGCGGCTTTCTTGGAACCTTCTGCAGGCTTTAATGAATTCAATTCCATAATTTACCCTGTCTCCTAAATCAAAGTACCCGAACAAGATACTGGACCTTACGAATCATGCCACGAACAGCTGGAGTGTCTTCCAGGGTGGAGACGGAATTCAGCTTACGCAGGCCAAGGCCGCGTACAGTATCACGGTGGGATTTCTGGGTGCCAATAAGGCTCCTGACCAATTTAACAGTAATCTGGTTAGACATGTTCAATCACCTCACCCGATAATTTCTTCAACGGTTTTGCCACGTTTTGCAGCAACATCTGCTGGTGTATTCATAGAAGCCAGCGCATTTAAGGTTGCACGAACCATGTTGTACGGGTTGCTGGAACCAAAAGATTTTGCAACAACGTTGCTAACACCCATTACATCAAAGATTGCACGCATAGCACCGCCTGCAATCACGCCAGTCCCTTGCTTAGCTGGATTCAGCATAACCTTGGAAGCGCCATGCTTGCCGATGATAGTGTGCTGCAAAGTACCGTCTTTCAACGTTACTTTGAACATATTGCGGCGAGCTTCTTCCATCGCTTTCTGTACAGCGATTGGAACTTCTTTGGCCTTACCCTTGCCCATGCCGATGCCACCGTCACCATCGCCGACCACCGTCAGTGCAGCGAAGCCCATGATGCGCCCGCCCTTAACAACCTTGGTGACACGGTTGATGGAGATCATTTTTTCACGCAGCCCGTCATCATTACGGTCGCCCTGCGTCTTCTGTTGCATTTTTGCCATGGTTACTATCCCTTAGAACTTCAAACCTGCTTCGCGAGCAGCTTCTGCCAATGCCTTCACACGACCGTGGTATCTAAAACCAGAACGGTCGAAAGCGACTTCAGTGATACCAGCTTCGAGAGCTTTCTCTGCAATACGCTTGCCAACGATTTGGGCAGCTTCGACATTACCACCACTCTTGCCACCCAATGCTTCGCGGACATCCGCCTGCAGGGTGGAAGAAGAAGCCAATACCTTCGCATCCGGCCCGATAATATTTGCATAGATATGCTGGTTGGTACGATGTACCGATAAGCGTGTTGCTTTCAGGACAGCAATCTTGACCCGTGCCTGACGACCACGGCGCAAACGAGATTCTTTCTTGTTCATCAGTTGCCCCTATTACTTCTTCTTAGTTTCTTTGATCTTGACATATTCGTCAGCATAACGAACACCCTTACCTTTATAAGGTTCAGGTTTACGGTAGGCACGAATATCAGCCGCTACTTGCCCAACCAAATGCTTATCAACACCCTTAATAACGATTTCCGTTGCGGATGGAGTTTCACACTTAATGCCTTCTGGCATTTCATGGACGATTGGGTGAGAATAACCTAGCGACAAATTCAGCTTGCTACCCTGAGCCTGCGCGCGGTAACCAACACCAACCAAAGTCAAACGTTTTTCAAAGCCCTTACTGACCCCAACAACCATGTTGTTCAACAATGCACGGCTCGTACCCCACATTGCATTCGCTTCGCGAGAGTCATTGGCTGCATCGACCCTCAGAAATCCGCCTTCTTCTTTAACGGATACCAGGTCACTAAAGACACGGGAAAGGGTTCCATTCGCGCCTTTGACAGTAACTTTGTTACCTTCGATGGTTGCTGTAGTCCCATTTGGAACCGCAATCTGCATCTTTCCAACTCTAGACATTCTTCCCTCCTTAGGCGACGTAGCAAAGAACTTCACCACCGATGCCAGTAGCGCGAGCCTTACGGTCGGTCATGACACCCTTGGAAGTGGAAATGACGGCAACACCCAAACCATTCATAACGCTAGGGAGTTCATCACGCCCCTTATAAATGCGCAATCCAGGACGAGAAACGCGTTCCAAACGTTCGATGACTGGACGGCCCGCATAGTACTTCAGACCGATGTTCAATTCAGCCTTGCCGGCTTCTTCAGTAACATTGAAGGAATCAATGTAACCTTCATCCCTCAATACAGTTGCAATGGCTACCTTGACCTTAGAGGAAGGCATTGCCACAGAATTTTTCTTGACCTGCTGCGCATTACGGATGCGAGTCAGCATATCTGCGATAGGATCGCTCATACTCATAACAATTCCTCCTGCTTACCAGCTAGCTTTGGTGATACCTGGGATTTCACCATTCATCGCGTATTCACGCAGTTTGGTACGGCCCAAGCCAAATTTACGGAATGTGCCACGTGGACGACCAGTCAGGGCACAACGATTACGCTGACGGGTTGGGTTCGCATTGCGTGGCAACGCCTGCAGTTTCAGACGAGCCTCGTAACGTTCTTCTTCAGACTTACTCTGGTCGTCAATGATCGCTTTGAGTTCAGCGCGCTTTGCTGCATATTTCTTAACGAGTGCAGCACGTTTCAATTCACGATTGATTAATGACAACTTTGCCATGGCTTATCAGTTCCTAAATGGGAATTTAAATGCAGAAAGAAGCGCCTTTGCCTCTTCGTCGGTTTTGGCAGTCGTGGTAATGCTGATATTCAGACCACGCAGTGCGTCGATCTTGTCATACTCGATTTCTGGGAAAATGATCTGTTCTTTGATACCAAGGTTGTAGTTACCACGGCCATCAAAGGAACGCCCATTGACACCACGGAAGTCACGCACACGCGGCAAGGCAATCGTGACCAAACGGTCAAGGAACTCATACATCTTGGTACCACGCAGGGTCACCATACAGCCGATTGGATAACCTTCACGGATCTTGAAACCTGCAATAGACTTACGAGCACGGGTTACAACTGGCTTCTGACCAGCAATCTTAGCCAAGTCTTCAGTTGCATGGTCAATGACCTTCTTGTCTGCAACAGCTTCGGACAAGCCCATATTCAGGGTAATCTTAGTAATCCGAGGTACTTCCATTGGAGACTTGTAAGAAAACTTTGCAATCAGATCGGCAACAATCTTCTCTTTATATATATCCTGTAAACGTGCCATAGTTATTTAGCCTCTACAACTTCACCATTAGATTTAAAGACGCGGACTTTCTTACCATCCACTTCCCTGAAGCCAACACGATCAGCCTTGCCAGCCTTTTCGTTAAACAGAGCAACATTGGAAACATGGATTGGCATGAGCTTGTCCTCGATACCACCGGTGGCACCCGTCATTGGATTTGGTTTGATGGTCTTCTTTGCAACATTGACACCAGCAACAACAACACGGTCATCGATAACACGTTCGACCTTACCCCGCTTGCCTTTGTCCTTGCCGGTCAGCACGATCACTTCATCGCCTTTGCGAATTTTTTTCATAACTTCCCCTTTACAGCACTTCTGGCGCAAGGGAAACGATTTTCATGAACTTTTCAGTACGCAGTTCACGGGTAACAGGCCCAAAAATACGCGTACCAATTGGTTCGAGCTTGGCGTTCAGAAGAACTGCCGCACCTTCATCGAACTTAATCAGCGAACCATCTGCGCGGCGCACTCCCTTGGCAGTACGCACAACAACCGCATTGTAGATTTCACCTTTCTTGACCCTGCCTCGTGGGGCAGCACTCTTTACTGTTACTTTGATAACATCGCCGACCTGGGCATAGCGACGGTGCGAACCGCCCAGGATCTTAATACAGAGCACTTCGCGCGCGCCCGTATTATCGGCCACTTTTAAACGGCTTTCTGTCTGGATCATAATTATTTCTTTCCCAACTTAATTCACCAGTTCTCTGATGATCAGTCTTGGTCCCGCCAATCCACAAAGGATTGATTGGGTGTAGTGAAAAAAGGACTTCGCCCGATTCTCGAGCGGAGTCCTCTATTATTACACAAATTTTGTAAGGAATGCAAGAGTTATTAGATAACCTGTGCCACTTCCACAACTTTGCTCAATACCCAGGATTTCTTCTTAGAAATTGGACGGCCTTCCTGGATTTCAACGATATCACCGATTTTGGCCTGGTTGGTTTCATCGTGCACCAAATACTTCTTAGAACGGCGGACGATTTTGCCATACAACGGGTGTTTGACACGACGTTCAACGAGAACAGAAACGGTCTTGTCCATCTTGTCAGACACAACTTTGCCCATCAGTGTACGCTTTAATACTGCCTTAGCCTGATCGTTCATTATGCTTTACCCTTTTCAGTCAAAACTGTCTTAACGCGAGCAATGTCCCTTTTGACTTTCTTCAATTGGGACGTATTGGACAACTGCTGGGTTGCCAGCTGCATACGCAGGCCAAACTGAGCTTTCAGGAGACCATTGAGTTCAGTCTTAAGTTCGGCTTCACTCTTGGCACGCAAATCAGATGCTTTCATGTTTCCTCCTTATCACTGGCCAATCTGACGAACAACGAACGTCGTTGGCAAAGGCAGCTTTGCAGCGGCAAGCTTAAACGCTTCCCTTGCCAGCGCTTCGTCAACACCGTCCATTTCGTACAGGACCTTACCCGGACGAATCTCTGCAACCCAATATTCTGGATTACCCTTACCAGAGCCCATACGGACTTCTGCTGGCTTGGAAGAAATAGGTTTGTCTGGGAAGACACGGATCCAAATGCGACCGCCCCTCTTAATGTGACGGGTCATCGCACGCCTTGCAGCCTCAATCTGACGAGCGGTCAAACGACCACGGCCAACAGCCTTCAGGCCAAAATCACCGAAGGAAACACTGGTACCCTTTTCATGGGAAATGCCGGTGTTACGACCCTTCTGTTCCTTTCTGTATTTTCTACGGGATGGTTGCAACATTTTTATTCTCCTGTAGTTTCAGCCTGTGCAGCTACTGGTGCTGCTGGTTCAGCGCGACGAGTACGTGCACGTTTTGCACCGTCGCCTGCATCAGCACGCCTTACACGCTGCCTACCAGGACGGTCATCCCGCCTAGAACCACGGCGTTTCTTATCATCGTCTTGTGCATCCAACTTAGGTGCCTGGCCATCTGCCAGACGGTCACCCTTGTAGACCCAGACCTTAACACCAATGATGCCATACGTTGTCTGTGCTTCAGAGAAGCCATAGTCGATGTCAGCGCGCAAGGTATGCAGAGGCACACGGCCTTCGCGATACCACTCCGTACGCGCAATTTCAATACCATTCAAGCGACCAGAAGACATAATCTTCACACCAACTGCACCAAGACGCATTGCATTTTGCATTGCACGGCGCATCGCACGGCGGAACATAATGCGTTTTTCCAGCTGCTGCGTGATGGAATCAGCAATCAACTGCGCATGGATTTCTGGTTTACGAACTTCTTCAATATTGACATGGACTGGCACGCCCATGATTTTAGACAGTTCGTTCTTCAAGTTTTCAATATCTTCACCCTTCTTGCCGATAACGACACCAGGACGAGAACTGAAAATCGTGAAACGCGCATTCTTGGCAGGGCGTTCGATGACGACCTGACCGACCGATGCGTTCTTCAGTTTCTTCTTCAGGAATGCACGAGCCTTCAGGTCTTCATTGAGCATACCGGCGAAATTATTGTTGCCGGCATACCAGCGTGATGCCCAATTGCGCGTCACAGCCAGACGGAAACCGGTCGGATGTATCTTTTGTCCCATCGTTACCCCCTTAGTCCCCGACTGTCACGTAAATGTGACATGTCTGTTTGGTAATACGATCACCCCTACCCTTAGCACGGGCAGAGTAACGTTTCATAACGGCACCCTTTTCTACATAGATAGAGGATACCTTCAGTTCATCAATGTCTGCACCATCATTGTGTTCTGCATTCGCAATTGCTGATTCCAGTACTTTCTTAATGATTGCAGCACCTTTATTAGGCGTAAATGTCAGGATTTCCAGAGCCTGATCGACGGACTTGCCGCGAATCAAATCGGCGACAAGGCGGCCTTTCTGCGCTGATAAATGTACGCCACGGAGAGAAGCTTTAGTCTGCATCTTTAATCCTATTTCTTAGCTTTTTTATCGGCGGCATGACCCTTGAAGGTCCTGGTCAGAGCGAACTCGCCCAATTTATGACCTACCATATTTTCGGAAATGTATACAGGCACATGCTGTCTACCATTGTGAACAGCAATGGTCAGCCCGATGAAATCCGGCATGATTGTCGACCGACGGGACCAAGTCTTAATTGGCCGTTTATCCTTGGATGCCTGTGCAGCTTCAACTTTGCTGATCAGATGGGCATCGCAGAATGGTCCTTTTTTAAGTGAACGTGTCATTTGCTACCCCTTATTTCTTGTTCCGACGGGAAATGATCATGGAGTTCGTACGCTTGTTGCTACGCGTCTTCAACCCCTTGGTCTTCTGACCCCATGGGGTCACCGGATGGCGGCCACCGGAGGTCCTGCCTTCACCACCACCATGTGGATGGTCAACAGGGTTCATGACAACACCACGGACGGTTGGACGAATGCCGCGCCAACGCTTAGCACCTGCCTTACCAAGTTTTTCCAAATTATGATCACCATTGCTGACTTCACCAACAGCAGCACGGCATTCAATCAATACACGGCGAACTTCACCGGAACGCAAGCGAACCTGCGCATAAGAACCTTCGCGCGCCAGCAAGACAGCAGATGCGCCTGCGCTGCGGACCATCTGCGCACCTTTGCCAGGCAACATTTCAATACAGTGGATAGTAGTGCCAACTGGGATATTGCGCAGTGGCAGTGCGTTACCAGCCTTAATTGGCGCTTCAGAGCCATTCATTACCTGATCACCAACAGCCAAACCCTTTGGCGCGATGATGTAGCTACGTTCGCCATCTGCGTAACAAAGCAGTGCGATAAATGCCGTACGGTTTGGATCGTATTCAATACGTTCAACCTTTGCAGGAATGCCATCTTTGTTACGACGGAAGTCAACAATACGGTAATGATGCTTGTGACCACCACCAAGGTGACGAGTCGTAATATGACCATAGTTGTTACGGCCAGCACTCTTGCTCTTCTTTTCAACCAGAGAAGCCAGCGGACGACCCTTGTACAGTTCTGGATGTACTACCTTGACCACACCCCGACGGCCAGGGGAAGTCGGTTTGGTTTTAACGATAGCCATTATTTAGCCTCCTCAGCAAAGTTGATTTCCTGACCAGGCTTCAGGCATACATATGCCAGTTTCTGGCTGTTCTTACGGCCAAACCCATGGCGGGCACGTTTAATCTTGCCCTGACGGTTCAAGACCTTAACGGATTCGACTTCAACCTTGAACAGATTTTCAACTGCCGCCTTGATTTCAGGCTTTGTTGCATCTTTCAGAACACGGAAGATGACCTGTTCAAATTTATCAGCAATAAAAGTTGCCTTTTCAGAAACGACTGGCGCCAAAATGACTTTCATCAGCCGTTCTTCACTAAATTTCACAGCAGCGTTCATGCCAGCATCTCCTCAACCTTAGCAAGTGCGCCTTTGGTCATCAGCACATCTTTGTAATAAACGAGGGAGACCGGATCAGCCTGATGCGGCTCAACAACCAGTACATTGTGCAGGTTGCGGGATGCCAGATACAGGTTTTCATCAAAGTTATCCGTAATGACCAATACGGATTCCAAGCCATAGCCCTTCAATTTCTGTACCAGACCTTTGGTCTTTGGCGCATCAAGCGTCAAATCTTCTACAACAGACAGACGACCTTCTCTAGCCAACTGGGACAGGATAGAACACAAGCCGACACGGTACATCTTACGGTTGACCTTCTGGGAGAAGTTTTCGTCAGGCGTATTTGGGAACGCGCGGCCACCCCCACGCCACAATGGAGAGGAAGACATACCGCTTCTTGCACGACCGGTACCTTTCTGGCGCCACGGTTTCTTAGTGGTATGTTTTACAGTTTCACGATTCTTCTGCTGACGGTCTGCGGTCCGAGCGTTTGCCTGGAAAGCAACAATAATCTGGTGAACCAGTGCTTCATTGTAATCACGGCCAAATACGCTGTCAGAAGCTTCAACTTTTCCGGCAGTCTGGTCGTTAGCACCTAGGAGCTTCAATTCCATCTCTTATGCCCCTTTCTTAGCTTTAGCTGCAGGACGTACGATAACCTGTGCATTCTCAGCACCAGGAACACTACCTTTTACCAGCAGCAGGTTGCGATCTACATCAACGCGGACAACTTCAAGGTTCTGAACAGTAGTCAGAACATCACCAAGATGACCGGTCATCTTTTTACCCTTGAAAACACGACCAGGATCTTGGTTCATACCGATGGAACCTGGAACGTTGTGGGACAGGGAGTTACCGTGGGAAGCACGATTTGAACTGAAATTGTGGCGTTTGATGGCACCGGCATAACCTTTACCAATAGAAACACCCTGAACGTCAATCTTCTGGCCAGCTTCAAAAAGCGTTGCAGGGATGACATCACCAGCTTTCAGTTCAGCAATTTCAGCAGCATCAGCACGGAATTCACGCAAAATGGAACCTGCTTCTACACCAGCTTTCGCATAGTGTCCAGCAGCAGCTTTGTTCACACGTGAAGGACGGCGGGTGCCGAAGGCAACCTGAACAGCGGAATAACCGTCTGTCTCGGCTGTTTTGACTTGCGTAATGCGGTTGTTAGACACATCCAATACGGTAACAGGGACAGTCGCACCTTCTTCCGTAAAAATACGTGTCATACCAACCTTACGCCCGATAAGGCCTAGGCTCATTTTTATCTCCGTTCCTGCCTACGATTGGGCAGGTCTGTTTTTTAAAAGCATTCTGGCTTGGCCAGAACACACTCAAGCGGCGCATTATAACTGTAATGCGCCGTTTGTACAATAGTCACGCGGGTTCCCGCGCAACACTGAAATTACTGCAGCTTGATTTCGACGTCGACGCCGGCAGGCAGATCGAGCTTCATCAATGCGTCAACAGTCTTATCCGTTGGATCGATGATGTCCATCAAACGCTGATGGGTCCTGATTTCCAACTGGTCACGAGACTTTTTGTTAACGTGTGGGGAACGCAGAACGTCAAAACGTTCAATGCGGGTTGGCAGAGGGACCGGGCCTTTGACAACTGCGCCAGTGCGCTTTGCAGTATCAATGATTTCCTGAGCAGACTGGTCAATCAGCTTATAGTCAAATGCTTTGAGTCGGATACGAATTTTCTGGTTTTGCATACAATCTTTCCAAAGAACGAGCTGCGGATGGCAAGCATCCGCAGCGTATTTTCAAAATAGTCTCAAATTATTCGTTGATCTTGGTAACAACACCAGCACCAACGGTACGGCCACCTTCACGGATTGCGAAACGCAGGCCTTCTTCCATTGCAATCGGGGTAATCAGCTTGACGTCAATGGTGACATTGTCGCCAGGCATAACCATTTCTTTGTCAGCAGGCAGCGTGATTGCACCGGTCACGTCAGTCGTACGGAAGTAGAACTGTGGACGATAGTTGTTGAAGAATGGGGTATGGCGGCCACCTTCTTCCTTGGACAGGACGTAAACTTCGCCGGAGAAGCTGACGTGCGGGGTAATGGAACCTGGTTTTGCCAGAACCTGGCCACGTTCAACTTCTTCACGCTTCGTACCACGCAGCAGGACACCGATGTTGTCGCCAGCCTGACCCTGGTCGAGCAGCTTGCGGAACATTTCAACGCCAGTACAGGTGGTCTTGGCAGTTTCACGGATACCAACGATTTCGATTTCTTCGCCGACTTTGATGATACCGCGTTCAACACGACCGGTTACAACAGTACCACGGCCAGAGATAGAGAAGACGTCTTCGACAGGCATCAGGAACGCACCATCGATCGCACGTTCTGGGGTTGGGATGTAGGTGTCGAGCGCATCTGCCAGCTGCATGATGGCGCCTTCACCCATTTCACCCTTGTCACCGTCCAGCGCCATACGGGCAGAACCCTTGATGATAGGAATGTCATCGCCTGGGAATTCATAGTTGCTCAGCAGTTCGCGGACTTCCATTTCAACCAGTTCCAGCAGTTCTGCATCATCAACCAGGTCACATTTGTTCAGGAATACGATGATATAAGGAACGCCAACCTGACGTGCCAGCAGGATGTGTTCACGGGTCTGTGGCATTGGGCCGTCAGCTGCGGAAACAACCAGGATTGCACCATCCATCTGAGCTGCACCGGTAATCATGTTCTTGATGTAGTCAGCGTGGCCCGGGCAGTCAACGTGTGCATAGTGACGGTTTGCGGTTTCGTATTCAACGTGTGCAGTGTTGATGGTGATACCACGTGCCTTTTCTTCTGGTGCTGCGTCGATCTGATCGTAGTCTTTTGCTTCACCGCCAAACTTTGCGGACAGAACCGTAGCGATTGCTGCGGTCAGAGTGGTCTTACCGTGGTCAACGTGACCAATGGTGCCTACGTTAACGTGCGGTTTCGTACGTTCGTATTTTTCCTTTGCCATTTCCAGCTCCTAATTATGTGTGAACACCAAGACTCCGCAGTACGCGGCACAAATAACCATCGAGAAATCGGTGGTGCCCTTGACGTGGATTGAACACGTGACCTCTCCCTTACCAAGGGAGTGCTCTACCACTGAGCTACAAGGGCTACAAAACTCCTAAAGTTTAGGTGGAGCGGGCGAAGGGAATCGAACCCTCGTCTTAAGCTTGGAAGGCTTCGGCTCTACCATTGAGCTACACCCGCGCTCGCTTTCACTTCAACTATGTTCTTTGGTGGAGAGGGATGGATTCGAACCATCGTACTCATAAGAGGGCAGATTTACAGTCTGCTGCCTTTAACCACTCGGCCACCTCTCCGCAGGAATTCAGCATTATGCCGAAACAACCTTATGATGTCAACGACTATATCGTCAACTTGATGAGATGTTGTAAATTCGTCAATTACAAAGAATCAGCATACAAACAATTTCGCCGTTACTTGGCATTGCCTACGACTTCATTATACCGAAACATTTCCACTGATTTTGCAAAAAAACAGATTCCTCTGTTTTTGAGTCCCAAAAAAAGATAATATGCCTCCGTTAATGTGATTTACATCCGCACGCTTCGCCTTTTACTGACCAAATACTGAATCAATATGACTTGGAACAAACAACCCCAAAAAAAACGGAGTAAAGTCGCTATTGGCCTCTTCTGTCTGGCGGTCTTCTTTTTTATCGTCGGGCTTTATTATTATGCAAAGGCCTATTTCAACTCTTAACTCCCCATTGGCTTTCTCCTCGCTGCCACTGACATATGTCATGACCCCCACCCCATTAAAGGTAGGGGCTTATTACGGCGCGCTTGGGTGAAAGTGAATGACACTCTCCAGGCGCCTCTTCTTTTGACTGCAATGGGTTTGTCCAATGTTTTACTTCTACTGGTCACTGCAAGTTCCCAACACGACTACTCTCCTCATTGAGTTGGTTGGTGCGGCATGGCTGGTACATATCCTCGTTCTATCTATTTGGATTATTCTTCAGAAGCGCCCTCCCGTTGCCACCCTAGGTTGGATTCTAGCCCTGGCATTTCTGCCCTATATCGGCTTTCTCATCTACCATTTTCTAGGGCCGCACAGATTGGTAAAACAGCGGTTCAAGCGCTTGGTCTCACGAACAGCCCTCAAAGAACATGCCGAATACCTACAGGGTCACATACCTAAACCTATCTCACATAAGCATATTGCCGAAGTACGCCAAATCACCGACCTCGTTAGCAAAACAACGGGCTTTCCACTAACGAACGCCCATACACTACAGGTCTTGGAAGATGGAGCGCAAACTTATACAGCAATCTTGGATGCTATTGCCAATGCAAAGCACCATGTCCATCTGGAATACTACATTTATGAGGCTGATCACATTGGTACCACGTTGCGAGACCTCTTGATTAAAAAAGCGAATGAAGGTGTTCATGTGCGACTGCTGGTCGACGGTCTCGGCTCTGCCAAACTAAAAACCAAATTCATCCAACCACTATTAGACGCAGGAGCCGCATTCTCGTTCTTCCACAAACCCAGGCTATCCCGCCTCATCAAACCCATGCTCAACTTCCGAACCCACCGCAAAATTGTTATTTGCGATGGAACAGTCGGCTTTACCGGTGGCCTTAACATCACAGACGAGGAAGATGAGCGTATCCATCCCGACGATGCCTACCACGACATCCATATCATGTTGACTGGAAATGCCGTCCATTGGTTACAAATGACATTCCTGGAGGATTGGTTCTACGTTACAAAACAAAGGAACATTGCAGAACTCAAGCACTATTTTCCGATTCAGACCCCAGGGACATTTCCTGTCCAAATTATTCCCTCAGGACCTGACAGTCCCTGGGAAATCATCCACCGTTTTTACCTGACCATCATCGAAAATGCCCGTCACAGGGTCTGGCTCACAACACCTTACTTTGTACCAACTGAACCAACCCTCTATGCACTGACGAATGCTGCCCTCCGAGGTGTAGATGTTCGCTTGCTTGTTCCCAAAAACAGTGACTCTAAACTCGTCACATACGCAGCGCGCTCCTATTTCGGCGAACTGAAAGCGGCAGGCGCGAAAATTTGGGAATACGACCGACGGATGCTCCATTCAAAGACCATTGTTGTTGACCACAGCTACAGCTTAATCGGCACAGCCAACTTCGATACGCGCAGCTTCCGCCTCAACTTTGAAATCTGCGTTGCGGGCTACGGCGAAGAACTAACAGACAGGCTAGCAAAGCAGTTCCAAAAAGATATTCAACGCGCAACTTTGGTTCCTGAACCACGGAAAATTTCCCATATCGCCCGTTTCTTCGAGGCTGCTGCAAGGCTTTTTTCCCCCTTGCTCTAAATTGCACTCTCTTGTAAAAAAACGATGGGCCGCCTTAAATCGGCAGCCCACCTGCTTTCGGACAATCCTCAACAATCATTCGAACATCGCAACATACCCTTTGGCAGCAGCTTCTGGATCCTCTTGGAAATAGACACCACTCACAGCAGCAACCATGTCAGCCCCAAGCTTAACCAACGAAGCAGAATTCTCTGCCGTCATGCCGCCAATTACACAAATCGGCATAGAAGGCATTTCTTTTTTCCAATCAGAAACAATAGTAAGCGGCGTGGTTACTGGATACTTCTTCACGCGAGATGGGAAAAAACCACCGAACGCAACATAGCTTGCTCCTGCGCTGACAGCATTGCGGGCCAACACAAGACTGCCGTAGCAGGAAGCGCCAACAATCTTGTCAGGTCCAACAGCTGCCCGAACCTTGGCAACCGGCGCATCCGTCCCTCCAACATGGATGCCATCCGCACCGATTTCTAGTGCCAAATCGACGTAATCATTAATGATGAATGTACGCCCATAGCGGCGACAGACCTCCTGTAACGCTTTTGCCTGTTCCAGACGCTGCTCAGGGCCAGCAGTCTTGTGGCGGTATTGCACAATCCGGGCGCCCCCTTTTAACGCTTTCTCAGTCACATCCACCAACTTGGCCGTATCATCCCAATCTGGTGTCACAATATAAAGACCTTTCATTGGATTCCTTCCTTTCAATCACTCAAGTCGGCCATTCCTTCAATCATGCCGTCCCGGTATCATTTGTCCCTTTGCAATGGAAAACGCCTCTTCTAACGTATGCAGACACCACTGCTGTGCCTTCTCAAGCGCGTCTTCCTCCGACACGCCCTGCGCCAGAAATCCCGCAATCGCTGATGCCAATGTACAGCCAGTACCATGAAACTCGCCTGGCAGACGCTGCCACTGCCAACGCTTCTCTTTTTGGCGACTGAACCAATGATTCACCACGATCTCTGGCTCTTCACCATGCCCGCCTTTAACTAATACACTTTTTGCACCCCGCGCCATCAGATAGGCAGCCTGTTCCTGAATATCATTTGATTTAGGGTACAACCGCTTCGCCTCAGGCAGATTGGGAGTTATAACCGTTGCTAGGTCAATCAGCGGAGATAGGGCATATTCCGGTACACCATCCGTCAACGAAAACCCATGGCCACTGCCAAAGACGGTATCCAGGACTACAGGCAATGCCGGATTTTTCTCGCGGAGACAGACAAGCACATCACGAATAGCCAAAGCGTTTTCCCGATTTCCCACAATACCGATTTTCACTGCTGCTACCGGTATCTTATCTAAGAGCACTCCTGCCTGACGAGCAATAATGGCGTCTCCGACAGGATTGACCGCATATACGCGGTCGTTATCCTGCACCGTCAACGCCGTTACTACGGGCAACGCATGCGCGCCAACCGCGCCAATGGCATCAATGTCAGCAGAAATGCCTGCCCCACCACTGGGATCGAGTCCAGCAAAAACCAACACACAAGGGCGCAACTTTTGTTCCATGTTTCTCTACAAAGCATCATGGATGCACGGCGACATCCATAACGTCAGATAAAAAAGAGCCTCCCAACAGGGAGGCCACAAGAAAGGGATTAAGAAACGATGCGTCCTGCCATCGGAGAAGATGGCGAAGCGGCAAATTTCCGAGGAATACGGCCGGCTAGGAACGCATCACGGCCTGCCTCAACTGCAGCTTTCATCGCACGTGCCATACGGACTGGATCCTGTGCCAAGGCAATCGCGCTGTTCATCAGGATACCGTCACAGCCCAGTTCCATGGCAATCGCCGCATCAGAAGCCGTGCCTACACCCGCATCGACAATGACCGGAACCTTGGACTGTTCAATAATCAGGGAAAGGTTCCAAGGATTCAGGATACCCATGCCAGAACCAATCAGGGAAGCCAATGGCATAATGGCTGCGCAACCGATATCTTCCAACATTTTTGCCTGGATAGGGTCGTCGCTACAGTAGACCATCACATCAAAACCATCCTTAACCAGCATTTCTGCCGCTTTCAGAGTTTCAGGCATGTTTGGGAATAAAGTCTTCTGGTCTCCCAAGACTTCCAATTTCACAAGCTTATGACCATCCAGCAGTTCACGAGCAAGCTGTAACGTATAAACAGCATCTTCCGCATTAAAGCAGCCTGCTGTATTCGGCAGAATCGTATATTTAGTTGGCGGGACAACGTCCAACAGATTCGGCTGATTCGGATCCTGGCCGATGTTTACGCGACGGATGGCAACCGTGATGATTTCTGCACCACTTGCCTCAGTTGCAATACGCGTTTCTTCCAAATCCTTGTATTTGCCACTACCCACCAGCAGACGGGATTTATACGTCTTGCCGGCAATCGTCAAGCCGCTATCTTCTTTATTCATCGCAATACCTCTTTCTTGTTCAGATTTCCAGCAGATGCCACAGCATCCGCTTCCCTTTACATCTTGAAATCAACCACCACCGATGGCGCGCACCAGTTCAACCACATCACCGGCCTGAAGGACACATTCACCCCACTTCGCCTTGGTGATGACGCGACGGTTCACAGCAATCGCCATCGCGCGGTTCGGGACTTTCAGTTCCTCGACCAACACTTGGAGGGTTATACCGTCAGCCACTTGACGGTTCTCCCCATTCAATCGAATTTCCATAGCCAAATCCCGCTTATTTCACGAACTCAATCGTGCGTTCTGGAATTTCTTCCTGCGTCGTCGACAACCCCTTGCTTGCCGCATACTCGCGGACTTCCTGGGAAATCTTCATCGAACAGAACTTAGGACCGCACATTGAACAGAAATGCGCTGACTTTGCGGAATCCTTCGGTAAGGTTTCGTCGTGATATTCGCGGGCACGGTCTGGATCAAGGCCAATATTGAACTGGTCTTCCCAACGGAATTCAAAGCGTGCCTTTGACATCGCATTATCACGGATCATCGCCCCTGGATGGCCTTTCGCCAAATCAGCTGCATGCGCGGCCATCTTATAAACAATGATGCCCTCTTTCACGTCATCCTTATCTGGCAGCCCCAAGTGTTCTTTCGGGGTGACATAGCACAGCATCGCTGTTCCGTACCAACCAATCAGGGCAGCCCCCATAGCGGAGGTAATGTGATCGTACCCTGGTGCAATATCAGTAACCAATGGCCCAAGCGTATAGAAAGGTGCTTCATGGCAGTGTTTCAACTGCTCTTCCATATTCTGACGGATCATATGCATTGGAACGTGTCCTGGCCCTTCAATCAGCACCTGAACACCATGCTTCCAAGCGACCTCGGTCAATTCGCCCAATACGTGCAGTTCGCCAAACTGAGCCGGATCGTTCGCATCGTAACCGGAACCTGGGCGCAAGCCATCACCTAAAGAAACGGCTACGTCGTAAGCTGCCAAGATTTCACAGATTTCATCAAAGTGGGTATAGATGAAGCTTTCCTGATCATGGGTCATACACCACTTCGCAATGATGGAACCACCACGCGATACAATACCCGTCATACGTTCAGCAGTCAGTGGGATATGGCGTTTCAACAATCCAGCATGAATAGTAAAGTAGTCCACACCCTGTTCCGCCTGTTCAATCAGCGTATCGCGGAAAATTTCCCATGTTAAGTCTTCAGCAATCCCGTTGACCTTTTCCAAGGCCTGATACATCGGCACCGTGCCAATGGGTACTGGTGAATTGCGGACAATCCATTCGCGGGTTTCGTGGATATTCTTACCTGTAGAAAGATCCATCACATTGTCACCCCCCCAACGGATCGCCCATGTCAGTTTGTCCACTTCTTCGGCAATCCCTGAAGACAACGCAGAGTTACCAATATTTGCATTGATCTTGACCAGGAAATTACGGCCGATGATCATCGGTTCAACTTCTGGGTGGTTGATGTTGGCTGGAATAATGGCACGGCCACGGGCAATTTCGTCACGGACAAATTCTGGCGTAATTGTTTCAGGGATATTTGCCCCAAAAGGCTGCCCTGGATGCTGTTTCAGCATCATTTTGGCCATCCGCTCTCCGTTTGGTCCAGCTTCCTTCAGGCTCTTGATATATTCATCACGGCGCTGGTTTTCACGGATAGCGACATATTCCATTTCGGGTGTGATAATGCCGCGCCTTGCATAATCCATCTGCGTAATGCGCTTGCCCGGTTTCGCGCGACGTGGTTTGCGGGTCAGATTGAAGCGCAACTCATCGAGTGACGGGTCAGCCAGACGTGCCCGGCCATATTCAGAGGTAGGACCATCCAACTCTTCTGTATCATCGCGTTCCTCAATCCATGCCGTACGGATGGCTGGCAACCCTGAACGGATATCAATCTTTGCATCTGGATCGGTATAAGGACCAGACGTGTCATAAACATAGATAGGTGGGTTCTTTTCGTGACCGAACAGAATGGAGGTATCAGAGAGCGTAATCTCTCTCATCGGCACGCGGATGTCTGGACGTGAGCCCTCGACATAGATTTTGCGCGAATTGGGAAAAGGTTGAACCGCCGCCTCATCGACCTTTGCGGTGGCGGATAAGAATTTCTGCTTGTCGCTCATATGATTCCTTCAGCTTTACATTCATCAATCCAGCTTGGGAATCTCGGCCTACAGCATCACCATACTGCATCACGTTAACGCTTCCCTTCGCTGGCATTGCCCAGATCAGGTTCAGAGGGTGTAATCTCGCCCAACCTTTATGGCTGGAACCCCTAGCATTCTGATATTGAGTGTTCGGAGAAATTATAACGGCATCTTTCGGATGCGTCTCCATCATCCACCTATTATAA
The DNA here is from genome assembly GCA_016291665.1 of Oxalobacter sp. Lineage (GTDB taxonomy): Bacteria > Pseudomonadota > Gammaproteobacteria > Burkholderiales > Burkholderiaceae_D > Oxalobacter. The sequence continues at coordinate 80,868 of JAEEYE010000001.1, forward strand.
TAGACTTTTTTTCGAGCGATATTACTGATTTTCAACAGAATCATCTTTGTATTATGGAACTGGCAAAGTCTTTTGAACCACTAGAAATTGAAAAACGCTGGCGAGACACATGGGAAAAAAACGGATATTTCCGTGCAACTCTCGATGAAAGCAAACCTTCTTTCTCTATCCAGCTGCCACCGCCCAATGTCACTGGCACCCTCCATATGGGGCATGCCTTCAACCAAACCATCATGGACGGCCTGATCCGCTACCACCGCATGAAAGGTTTCAACACGGCTTGGATTCCCGGTACCGACCATGCTGGTATCGCCACCCAAATTGTTGTGGAACGCCAGTTGGACGCACAAAAAATCTCCCGCCATGACCTCGGTCGTGAAAAATTCCTGGAAAAAGTCTGGGAATGGAAAGAGCATTCTGGTTCCACCATCACCAGCCAAATGCGCCGCATGGGGACTTCACCGGACTGGGATCGGGAATACTTCACCATGGACGCAGACCGTTCCAAACTCGTTGCTGATGTCTTTGTCCGCCTCTATGAAGAAGGCCTGATTTACCGTGGCAAACGCTTGGTCAACTGGGATCCCGTCCTTGGCACCGCAGTTTCCGACCTTGAAGTCGTCTCCGAAGAAGAAAACGGTTCCATGTGGCACATCCGTTACCCGTTTGCTGATGGTTCTGGATCCGTGACAGTCGCCACCACCCGCCCTGAAACAATGCTGGGCGACGTAGCCGTCGCCGTCAATCCGCAGGATGAACGGTATGCAGACCTTGTAGGCAAAATGCTCATCCTGCCTTTAACAGGCCGCCAGATTCCTGTCATTGCGGATGAATACGTTGACAAAGACTTTGGTACAGGTTGCGTGAAAATCACGCCAGCGCACGACTTTAACGACTATGCCGTCGGCATGCGTCACCAGATGGATCCGATCAACATCTTTACCTTAGATGCAAAAATCAACGAAAACGGTCCTGAAGCTTACCAAGGCATGGATCGCTTCGCCGCACGTAAACAGATTGTCGCCGACCTGGAAGCACAGGGCTATCTCGTCCGCATTGACCCACACAAACTCATGGTGCCACGAGGTGACCGCACCGGCGTCATCATTGAACCAATGCTCACCGACCAATGGTTTGTCGCGATGAGCAAACCCGCTCCAGAGGGAACTTTCTTCCCGGGTAAATCACTCACTGAAGTTGCCCTAGAAAAAGTGGCCAACGGCGAAATCAAATTCATGCCTGAAAACTGGACCAACACCTACAACCAGTGGCTCAACAATATCCAAGACTGGTGCATCTCACGCCAGCTCTGGTGGGGTCATCAAATTCCCGCCTGGTACGATGACGAAGGCAACATCTACGTTGCCCGCACTGAAGAAGAAGCTCAGGCAAAAGCAGGAAACAAAACGCTACGACGTGACCCAGATGTCTTAGACACCTGGTTCTCTTCTGCAATGGTACCGTTTTCCACCCTAGGCTGGCCTGAAGACACAGTGGAATCCCGCTTGTTCCTCCCATCATCCGTACTGGTCACCGGATTTGACATCATCTTCTTCTGGGTTGCCCGCATGATCATCATGACGTTGCACTTCACCGGCAAGATCCCATTCAAGGTCGTCTATGTACATGGACTCGTTCGCGATGCACAGGGACAGAAAATGTCCAAATCCAAAGGCAATACATTAAACCCTATCGACCTGATTGATGGTATCGATGTGGAATCTTTGGTCAAGAGCCGCACCCAGAACCTGATGAACCCCAAGAAGGCAGAGGCGATTGCTAAAGCAACGCGCAAGGAATTCGCAAAAGGCATCCCATCCTTTGGTTCCGACGCCTTGCGCTTCACAATGGCAAGCTATGCTTCCTTGGGCCGCAACATCAACTTCGATATGAACCGTTGCGAAGGCTACCGCAACTTCTGCAACAAACTGTGGAATGCAACCCGTTTCGTCCTAATGAACACAGAGGGTCAAGACTGTGGGTTCGGCGACAACAAGGAAATGGAATTCTCTTTAGCAGACCGCTGGATCCAGTCCCTATTCCAACGTACTTCTGCAGAAACTGAAAAAGGCTATGCCGAATACCGTTTTGACAACATCGCAAACGCCATCTACCGCTACATCTGGGATGAATACTGCGACTGGTATGTTGAAATGGCTAAAGTCCAGATCCAAGAAGGCAATGAAGCTCAGCAACGCGCTACACGCTACACGCTACTCAACGTCTTGGAAAAAATCCTGCGCCTGGCACACCCAATCATCCCGTACATTACCGAGGAACTCTGGCAGATTGTCGCCCCAATGGCTGGTAAATCCGGTGAGACCATCATGCTGCAGGCCTACCCCGAAGCAGATCCAAGCCTGATTGACGAAGAAGCTGACCAGTGGATGGCACAGTGCAAGGCCTTGGTGGACAGCACACGCAACCTGCGTGGCGAAATGCAACTCTCTCCAGCAAAACGCGTTCCCCTGTTCATTGAAGCGCCGGAAGCCGGCAACATCCCGTCTTTTATCCCCCACCTGAAAGCATTGGGTAAACTGGAAGAGGTCAACATCACGCCTACCCTGCCTCAGTCCCCAGCGCCTGTCTCCATCGTTGGTACCCTTAAGCTCATGCTCAAGGTCGAAATCGATGTTGCCGCTGAAACCGAACGGCTCAACAAAGAAAAAGCCCGTATTGAAAACGAAATCCGAAAAATCAATGGCAAGCTTGCCAACCAGAATTTCGTTTCAAAGGCACCTGAAAAAGTAGTCGCCCAAGAACGCACACGGTTGCAGGACTACACCGCCACACTGGAAAAACTCAATGACCAGCTGGCAAAGCTCACCGCAATGTAAACTAAGCCGGGCATCAACACGGCAACGGCAGCCTGATAAAGGCTGCCGTTTTTTGGCCTCTAGTCTGGACTTCAGCTATAAGCGGCTCTTACGCATCAGACATCTTCAGGACATCCTCAAGCGTATACCTCTGCTGGGATGCCAGGAACAGGTTCCAAAGCAACGAAGACTGCAACCGATCGATATCGTCCAAGCGGTCAAGCAACAAACTGTTGGACTGATCCATCTCCGACTGCAACATCACTTTCACTTCTTCCAGCTTCTTGATGGCCTTGATATAAACTTGGGCACTCACATCGTCCTCCTTCTCTGAAATCATTCCCCCATCTTCACCATGCTAGGCGCTTCCCTGTTGTTCAGGCTTTTCCTGAGCTCCGACTCAAAGCCGTCGATAAAATCATCTTTACGCAGGAATTCCCCAAAAACAATCAGCCCACGCCCATCATATTCAAATTCCATCTCAGACAGGATGGGACGCCCACCCTCAACATGGTAACGAATTTCTCTACCTTCACGCTGATCGATGATCCGCCCGTTACCGCGCTTGACCTTATGCCAGAATTCAAAGGTGATTGTAAACTCATCGGCCTTCTGCTCTGTCACCTTGTATTCAACGGTCACAGGCTCATCAAACATATGCTCAATTTGGAGCTTTTTCCCAGAAAAAGACAGGACAGACCTCGGGTAATCCTTAAACTGTCTCGTCTCAACCCATGTGCCTTCCAACTTGTCACTGATGGCGTCAGCCTGCGCACAAAAAGGCAGTACGGAAAGCAGCATTGCAAACAGCGTATTCAAAAGTCTCATCACTTTCTCCTATCAGGGAATCATTCAGAGTACGGAAACAATACCTTCTTCATCCTTGCTGACCTTACCCCGCGAAACCAAATCTTCAAAGGCGGCCGTGAAAACCTCGTTTAATTTCGGCGTCTTCTGTTTGAAACCAAAACCATGCACCGTTTCCGTAATCAACGCCGACTGATTGATACCGACACGCGTTTTCGCAACCTTAAGCAATGCTGCCTGGATTTCGTCCTGGGCGATATGAGTAATCATGCGGTCACCTTTCAACCTAGCTGGCATCTCCTTAATAACAGGTGGATAGAAAAAATCGCCTTTTCGTTTATACAGGTCATTATCCTCAATCAGCTTCATGTCTGCCTGAAGCTCTGCTTTCATCGCAGGCGTAATCTTTGGCACACCGGCATAGATGGCTTTGGTAAGCACATCCACATGAACCGGGAAGTAGGTAGTAATCAGGTACTTCAGGCAGGTCTGCCTGCCAAACGGGCCTTTCGGCGACATCGTGGATGGCACTACAACTTCAGGCGCTGGATCGAAATGGTACGGATTCGCCGTATCGGTTTCTTCTGCAGCCGTAACGACAACCATCTCTTCTTCTTTCGGTGTTTCGCCCCCTTCAGTCTTGACTGGTGGCTTGACCGGTGGGGCGATATCCAACTTGAAATTCTTGATGGCATCTTCCACCGCCTCAATCAGGCGCTGTCCCTCTGCCTGGGGATCCTTGACCCAGTCAGGTGACCAGATACGGTAGGTCTTCCAGCCCATACCCTGCAGGACATCCGGACGAATACGATCCCTTTCACGGGCGGTTTTCGCGGCATGGTACGAAGCACCGTCACATTCGATAGCAATCGCATAGCAACCCGAGTAATCTGGATGTCTGACAGCAAGGTCAATACGGTAACCAGAACAACCAACCTGGGTATCGACCTGATAACCTTTCGAGACAAGCAGGTCATGAATCGCCGTTTCCAGCGGTTCTTCCTGGCTGGCATTTGCCTTGGCTGCTGGTAACAGCGCCTGCTGTCCTTGAATAGCAAACTCCATATAAGCTTTCAGAAGCTTCGGCCCTTCTGTCGTGATGCGGCTGACATCGATATCGGTTGGCAGGATGGAACCGACAAGCTTGATATTAAATTTAGCCCTTGTGATAGCGACATTCAAACGCCTTTCGCCGCCCTGTTGCCCCAGAGGCCCAAAGTTCATGACCATCTTGCCGTCAGGACCTTTAGCATAACCAATACTGAAGATGATGGTATCGCGCTCGTCACCTTGGACATTCTCAAGGCTCTTAACGAAGAATGGCTCTTCAACCCCTTCATTAAAATACTCCTCATATTCTGGATGTTCTGAACGTAAACGCCTTAATGCTGCCTCAATCGCCTGCTGCTGAACGATACCAAAGGCAATGACGCCCAATGACCGATTGAAGCGTCCCTGTTTGCAAGCCTCAAAATGCGCAAAGACCATCTCCGCTATTTTCTGCGCCTCGATAGCGTTCCCTTTCCTACCGCCACGGTCATAGACACCGTCAGGAACATGGACATATTCCACCCCAATATCAGGCATCTCAGCCATCCAGGAAGGGAAGGTCACCAACCGGTTCTGATAGATTTCAGCATTGGAAAAGGCAATCAGGTGTTCGTGACGGCTTCGGTAATGCCACAACAATGTCTTTTCTGGCAAAAGTGATGCTTCATCAAGGAGAGACTCAAAGACATCATTGGCTTCCTCATTCTCTTCATCGTATTCGTCAAAATTGCCATCAGCAGAAACGTTGAAGAAACTGGTTGGCGGCATCTGCTTACTGTCACCGACAATAATGACCTGCTTGCCACGGACAATGGCACCAAGGGCATTTTCTGTACAAACCTGAGAAGCCTCATCAAAGATAACTGTATCGAAGATGAAGTCCTTGGATTCAAGGAAAAGGCTGACTGTCAACGGTGACATCATCAGGCAGGGTTTCAGCATCCGGACAAGGTTCGGGATTTTCTGGAACAGCCTGCGGACGGGCATAATCCGGCGCTGTTTAGCCAGTTCACGCTTCAGGATACTGATTTCATCACCCCCTGAAGTGAATGCACTGAACGATGGTAGCTTATTGGTCAGCTCTGCACTGATACGGTTACGGGCAACATCAAACTGCTTCTTATCCAACGCCTTGAATTCAGCAATCAACGCATCCTGCTGCTTACGACGGAATGTCGCGACGGAAGGATATTCAGGCAGGACGCTATCCAGCCAGAGGTTATAGAACCGTTTCTGGAATGTAGACACAATCTGGTCATTGGGCAGTTTGGCTGCTTCACACTGCTTCATGAAATCGTCAAGCCCAGATTGGGCACATTTGGCAGCGGCGCCCCGATAGTCGATCCAATCCTGCAGTTGCATCATGCCGTTTAAGCACGCCTCATAACGCTGGCTGAGCTCATTAAATGACAAGTGGTAAAAACTGTCTGGATTGTCGAACAACTGGGTAAAGCCCGTGTTATAGGCCGTATATCCAGCCATTTCCTCCTTAAGCTTGGTAAGGAAGGCAGCTGCCTGCGATTTGGTCGCCTCACTCTCTTCACAGACCTTACGAACCAAGGTTTCCCTATCTGCCATAGGCGCAATGGCGTTCCTGAATCCATTCGCCCATTCCAACGCACCACGGACATCGTCCCAATCCGTTTCCATGCCGGTATACAACCCTTCGTAGTGCTGGCGTAACGTAGCATCCTGATCATCGAAGATACCGACATAAGTCTGTAAGGCATTCAATTTCTGTTGGCAGGCCTGTAACAATTTGAAAGCGGCAATCCCCTTTTCCAATGCCGCAAAATCCGTATCGACTCCCTGATAGGCACTCCCGAAAAGCTGTGCCGCCATCGGTTCTTTTTCCTGGAGGAATACCTTATGTTCTTTCATCTGGCGTAACTTGCCTAATACATCGATGATATGTTCATCAGAAAGTTCAGCCCCAACCCTAATGCTCATGCTCTCTATCAGCTTTTTGTCATTCCGGTAATCAGAATTAAAAAGCTTGAACATGGAATCGTAATCCGTCCTGAACTTACGGTACAAGGTATCGCAGTCAAGCGTTAAGATGTCTTTCTCGAATTCTCCTAAGACGCCTTCCCTGATTGCAGCGTATGCGTCGGCATGCTCACGCAACATTGCCAGGTTCTTCTCTACGCTACTCAAGTCACCAGCCTCGCTAAGGGCCTTGTAGGATGGAGTATTCTCAATGAAAACACGTAATGCATCGCGATGTTCATTAAGGGAAGCCATTGTCGACAGTTTTTCAAAACCACCGAAGTCCGCTTGCGGATCCGCTGCGCGTAAGGCATCATGCAACCCGACAATTTCCTGGCGCGCCCCCTCAAAAATTTTCTGCGTATCCTTGCAGTAAGCAATCTCATCTGCCAACGAGGCCGTATCCGCATCAAGAAGCCAGCCTGCCGGTACTTGCCGAGCCTCATGGATGGATGCCAGCATACCCTGCGCAGCATCAAAACCCGCATGGCTTTCCGTAATATCCAGTCCCAGCTGAGCCTTAATTTCGTTACCCAGAGCGATGAGTTTCTTCGACGCACTCTGGAGATTCTGCAGGTTCATCGCAATGCCTTGACGCAGTGCATTCGTCAAAACCGGAATCCGGTTTGCGCCATACCAGGGATTGTTGCTGAGATCGCCATCCATCCCCTGGAGCCCCCTGACCAAGGTCTGAAGGGTTTCCGTCAGTTCAAAGAAACGCTTATCCGATATCTGACGGACATCCGCAATCGAAAAAGGCAAGTCGGGATACTTCTCAAGTTTCGTCAATTCACCATATGCATCGTAAATGGTCTTATTGAGTGGTTTGATTTCGGTATAGATTTCCCGAGAATAGTTGTTAAGAATCTGCTTGTAGCTATCAAGACGGACGAGTTCCTGATAAGCATCATTCTTGATGATGATTTTCTGTTCCGAACGATGTAAAACCTGCTCGAACTGGTTCATTACGGACTTCTTGTTTGCCTTATGGCTGTGCATAATCAGACAGAAGTCCCCCAATCCCACATTGACAAGGCGGCGGTAAACCACTTCAAGCGCTGCCATTTTCTCAGCAACGAAAAGGACTTTCTTACCGTTCGCCAGGCACTCAGCAATGATATTGGTAATGGTCTGGCTTTTCCCTGTGCCGGGGGGACCTTGTAGGATGAAACTGATCCCTTTCTTCGCGCAGAGGACAGCCTCCTGCTGACTAGAATCTGCATCAACGACCTGGAAGGTCTTCATTGGAGAAAGTTCATCAGATCCGTCAAGGTTACTGAAGTCTGGAATGGAGAAATCAACAGCCGAACTATCACCCGCGATAGCACGGATCAGTTTACTGTTTAAGATAGCCTCTTCATTTTTCTTGAGGTCATCATACATGCTGAGCTTTAAGAAGTGGAACAGGCCGACACCGACTTCTTCCTGGATGCTCCACTCTTTATTATCCAAAATCTCCTTGAGTTTACCGATATATTCTTTTAAATCTGCCTCATGCTCGAATTCAGGCACCTTCAATCCATAAGTATCTTCAAGCATGAATTTCAATGTCGGATTAAAGACAATTTCATCTTCATGGAGTCCAAGGACAAACGGCGCACGGATGTTTTCCCATGAAATCGTAACAGGCACCAAAATGAGCGGTGCATCGAAGTAAACCTTCGCACCATTCTTCTCATTCCAACGCAGAAAACCAAACGCCATATAGAGGACGTTAATACCCTGCTCTTCTTGGAAAAGTTGTGCTTTTTTCTTTAGGTTCCGTAAGGCGCGTTGGCGTTCTCCAGGCGTATCATCGGTAACCGTATCACGTTGAGCCTTTGTCCGTGTAGCCGGTTTTTCTGCTGACGCCGTCACGCCAGCCGCTTCTTCAGTTACCAAAGGGAAGGTGATTTTCTGTTCTTTCTGGACAAAGCTTTCCCAAAGCTCAAAAAGGGGAGGCTCAACAATTTTCAGATTCGTTCCTTTGCGAAACCTAAAGTTCAGCAAAGGATTTCGTTTACTTAAATCAAGCAGTTTGGTTTTCCATTTTTCCAGCTTTTCTTTTAGATTTACCGCCATGGCCTTAATTCCCCTAAATGACTGTCAAAATGCATCTCACTATCGAGTCGAGAGTCAATATCGATTTCGAAAGTATAACCGATTACTCATTTGAGAAAAGAAGACTCAAAAGAACAACCTCTACGGAATTTCTGTAACCATATTCTGCTAGAATTCTAGGTGCATACCTGTACTTATAAAGGAACCCATCATGATCAAGAAACTTCTTACCGGCGCTATACTCCTAGCAAGCGCAACAGCATTCGCCCAACCTAGGGGACATCACCATCATGGCGGTTATATGATGAAATACAATATGTCAAAGGTGAAATACTATGATGGCGCCTCCAAGGAAAGACTGAAATGCCACGATCACGGCAGATTATTTACGACTGAACACCATGGTTGGAGAAAAGAAGTTGGTGTCTGCCAATACAGTCGGAACAGCAACCGAGCAAGCTGGATTGCTGTCACAGATGGCGGTTCGCATGGCTCACTAGGTAGAGACTGCACTCTAGACTCCGCCTATGGCTGGGAATGCCGAAGCTGGGATCGTATCCACCGAGTCGAATTCAGCACGTCCCAGGAAGAACGCATCTATGAAAGAGATATCCGTGCGAAAGTCGCCCGTTAATTCTCTCCTTTTTCAACAGCAACCTCATGCGGTTGCTGTTGAGATATTTTACCTTCGCAAACACTACAGATTCCGGCCTGCGTAATCCCTGGCAAATTGGTAGGCTGTACGCCCTGTTCGAGAGCCCCGTTGCAAAGCCCATTGCAACGCTTCCGTCCTAGACTGCGCAATCATATCTTCTGGGCAACCAAACGACTCCAGCCAATGCCTACAAATGGCAAGGTATTCATCCTGCGTATAGGAATAGAAAGACAACCACAGCCCGAAGCGGTCGGAAAGCGAGATTTTTTCATCAGATGTCTCGCCTGGATGGATGTCACCGTTGTCATCAAGATGGTAACCCAAGTTGTCCGACTGCTTTTCTTCTAGCAAATGACGACGATTAGACGTCGCATAGATCAACACATTATCCGGCTGGGCTGACAAGCTACCATCCAAAGCCGCTTTCAATGTCTTGTAACTGCTATCCCCTTCGTCAAACGAAAGGTCATCACAATAAAGAATGAATTTTTCTGGACGGGATGCAACCAGATCTGAAATATCATCCAAGTCCATCAAATCATTCTTGTCCACCTCAATCAAGCGGAGTCCTTGGTCTGCAAAACGGTTCAGGCAAGCACGAACCAAGGATGATTTTCCCGTCCCCCTTGCCCCAGTCATCAGGACGTTGTTTGCAGGCTTCCCTTGAATGAACTGCAGGGTGTTCTGTTCAAGCAGGGCTTTTTGGCGATCCAAGAAAAACAGGTCGGACATCGCAACTGGAGAAATATGCGCAATCGCTTTTAAGGTACCGACACCATTTTTCCGACGCCACCGATAAGCAGCAGTTGGGGTATTCCAGTCGATCGGGGCAACACCTTGCGCTGCCGGCAATACGGCTTCCAAACGGGTGAGCACAGCATCAGCGTGCTCCAGCAATTTCTCCAGCTTATCCATCATGAGCGGTAATCCGCGTTAATAGACACATAATCGTGAGACAGATCACACGTCCAGACTGTTGATGTCGCTTCACCACGTCCCAAGACAACACGGACAAGGATTTCAGGCTTACTCATAACACGCTGCCCATCTTCTTCCAAATAATCAGGGTTACGGCCACCGTCCTTAGCAACCAAGACATCATCGAGATAGAGCTTGAGATTCTCAACGTCTAAGTCCTCAACACCCGCATAGCCAATTGCCGCCAAGATACGCCCTAAATTAGGATCGGAGGCGAAAAACGCCGTCTTAACTAAAGGCGAATGGGCGATTGCATAGGCAATCTGACGGCACTCTTCTTCAGTCTTACCCTGTTCGACGGTAATCGTAATGAACTTAGAAGCGCCTTCCCCATCACGGATAATCTTCTGGGAAAGTTCCTGTGCCAGATTGGTTATGGTATCCAAAAGCGCCTGATAGTTGGCCGATTTCGCATCGGTAATGCCTACGTCAACCTTACCAGTTGCCATCATGATCAGGGAGTCATTCGTTGAGGTATCTCCATCAACCGTAATGCAGTTAAAGGACTTATCGACCGCATATTGCAGCATTCCCTCCAGGACAGGCTGTGGAATGGCCGCATCCGTTGCCATGAATCCCAACATAGTTGCCATATTCGGATGGATCATGCCAGCCCCCTTACAGATGCCTGTAATGGTCACAGTCTTACCATCCAACACCAAAGTCCGTGATGACGCCTTAGGCGTGGTGTCCGTCGTCATGATGGCTTCCGCCGCATTCAACCAGTTATCTGCTTTGAGATCTGCTACAGCAGCGGGTAACCCTGCGACGACCTTATCTGCAGGCAGCGGTTCAAGGATAACCCCTGTAGAAAACGGCAACACCTGTTCAGGAGAAACTCCCAAAAGCTTCGCTAAAGCAGAGCTTGTCTCAATTGCATCCCGGTAACCTGGATCCCCAGTCCCAGCATTGGCGTTACCTGTATTGACCATCAATGCACGGATGGACTTACCTGATGCCTTAACGCTTTCTAGGTTTTCTCGGCAAACATGCACGGGGGCTGCACAGAAGCGGTTCTTCGTGAAAACGCCTGCAACTGTTGCGCCTTCAGACAAACGGATGACCAACAGGTCTTTACGGTTTTCTTTCTTGATTGCAGCCATTGCATAACCCAATTCAAGACCATCAACAGGCTTGAGTTCAGATGCAACAGGGAGCGGGAGATTCACAGCCATTTTTCCATCCTTTCAAAAAAACCTTTGTTACCTACCTATCAGGGCTTATACCAATTTACCGTGGCAATGCTTGTATTTCTTGCCACTACCACATGGACAAGGCTCATTTCGACCAACACGTGGAACACTGCCTCCTTGCTTTCCACTGTCACTATCGGCATCACTAATCGTGGTCTTGATAGTAATTTTCTGATCCTGCTGGGCAGCGGCCGCTGCTGCCATCGCTTCTTCCAATGCCAACCTTTCTGCTTCTGCACGTTGCGCCATCGCCAACTGTTCGGCTTCTACTTCTTCACGTGTCCTGATCTGAACCAAGAAAAGTACTTTCGTCGCATCATCACGGATCATCCTGAGCATCTGGTCGAAAAGCTTGAACGATTCAAACTTGTATTCCTGTTCCGGATTCTTGTGTGCATATCCTCTCAAGTGAATACCTTTACGCAAGTGTTCCAAGGATGACAAATGCTCACGCCAGAAATTGTCCATACTCTGAAGGATGACACCTCGTTCGTATTCAATCCATGCCTCGCGGTCAACCATATCAATCTTCGCTTCATAGCGGCTATCAACAACACGAAGCAATTCTTCCAAGAGATCATCATCGGTCATTGCCTTGTTTTCTTCGAGCATCTTTGCCATCGGCATATCAATCTGCCAGACATTCTTCAACTCTTTTTCAAGGCCTGTAATATCCCACTGTTCTTCAATAGACTCTTCTGGGACATAGGAACGATACAGATCCGTAAAGGTACCGTGACGTAAATCACGTGCCAATTCTGAGGTATCTGCCATTTCCAACAACTCATTACGCTGCTGGTAAAGTACCTTACGCTGGTCATTGGCAACGTCGTCATACTTCAAAAGCTGCTTACGCATATCGAAGTTGTGACCTTCAACTTTGCGCTGGGCGGACTCAATCGAACGTGTAACAAGTTTCGATTCAATGGCCTCACCATATGGCATATTCAACCGGTTCATGATGTTGCGCATCGTGTCACCAGCAAATATCCTTAAAAGTTCGTCATCAAGCGAAAGGTAAAAACGCGAGGAACCAGGATCCCCTTGGCGGGCAGAACGGCCACGCAGCTGATTGTCCACACGCCTAGACTCATGACGTTCCGTGCCAATAATGTGTAGACCACCTTGCGCCAAGACAAAATCATGCAACGACTGCCATTCTTCCTGAAGTTTCTTGATCCGCGCTTCTTTTTCCGCTTCAGGGATTGTTTCGTCAGCTCTTAAAAACTCAACCTGTTTTTCGACATTACCACCAAGAACAATATCGGTACCGCGGCCAGCCATATTGGTCGCAATGGTGATCATCTTAGGGCGACCTGCCTGCGCAACAATCTGGGCCTCTTTCGCATGCTGCTTTGCATTCAGCACATTATGCGGAATCCCCATCTTTGTGAGGTAGGCAGAAAGCCGCTCTGAATTTTCAATGGATGTCGTACCCACCAAAACAGGCTGTCCCCGCTCATAACAATCCCGGATATCCGCCAGAACTGCTTCATATTTTTCTTCCTCAGAACGGTAAACCAAGTCTGATGCATCCTTACGCAGATTTGGACGGTTCGTCGGTATAACAACCGTTTCTAAACCGTAAATGTCCTGGAACTCATATGCTTCCGTATCAGCAGTACCCGTCATGCCAGAAAGTTTTTTGTACATACGGAAATAGTTCTGGAACGTAATCGATGCCAATGTCTGGTTTTCATTCTGGATTTTGACGTGTTCCTTGGCTTCAATCGCCTGATGCAAACCTTCGGACCAACGACGACCTTCCATCAAACGTCCGGTAAATTCGTCAACAATGACGATTTCCCCATTCTGAACAACATAATGCTGATCTCGGTGGTACAACGCATGCGCACGCAAAGCAGCATACAGATGATGGACTAAGATAATGTGTGCCGCGTCATAAAGAGAAGCGCCTTTCTGCAGGAGCCCCATTTCAGACAGGATTTTCTCAGCCTTCTCATAACCGGCATCCGTCAGATAGACCTGGCGCGTCTTTTCATCTTTCGTATAATCGCCAGGAACCTCAATCTTGCCTTTACCATCCTTGGTTTCTTCACCGATCTGCAAAGTCAATTTAGGCGGAATCTCATTGATCCGTTCATACAGATCATTGGAATCCTCCGCTTGGCCAGAAATAATCAACGGCGTACGCGCTTCGTCAATTAAAATGGAGTCCACCTCGTCAACAATACCGTAGGAAAGGCCACGCTGGACACGGTCACTCACGTGATAGACCATGTTGTCACGCAAATAGTCAAACCCATATTCATTGTTGGTTCCGTAGGTGATGTCTGCCGCATAAGCCTCACGCTTCTGTTCGTGATTCATGCTTGGCAGATTGACCCCGGTCGTCAGGCCAAGGAACCCATACACACGGGACATCCACTCCGCGTCACGCTGTGCCAAATAGTCATTGACCGTCACCACGTGTACGCCTTCTCCCGTCAATGCATTCAGGTAGGCAGGCAATGTTGCTACCAGTGTCTTGCCTTCACCAGTTGCCATTTCAGCAATCTTGCCATAGTGAAGCGCCATCCCACCAATCAACTGGACATCAAAGTGACGCATCTTGAGTACACGCTTACTTGCTTCACGGCAGACTGCAAAAGCTTCTGGCAACAGGTTGTCTAAAGATTCACCATTGGCCAAACGACGCTTAAATTCTGGCGTCTTAGCCTGGAGTTCCTCGTCCGAGAGCGCCTCCATGGCAGGTTCCAAAGCATTAATCTGTGTTACGGTCTTCCCGTAACGCTTCAGCAGACGGGAATTCCGACTACCAAATATACTGGTAAGAAAGGACATGACACATCCATCAAATTAAGCGGACTGACAAAGCAACCCGCACAACAACAAGCCCTGTCTGAAAATCCAGGGCAGAAAATGCGTAATGTTACATTCTATCATGCCATTTTCATCGTTAAACGGCTTTAAGCAACATCAACGCGTACCCAGCAGACAATGAGGTCAATCCACACGATTTTCAAGGACAAAGGGTTGTTTTCTCCCACCACTGTACGGTATGTTTAGAGTCTCTGACATTGCTTGCGACCACTCATCCGATAATGGAAAAAAAAGGCTCCTTCTCAGCACCGACCTCCTACCTAAACGGCGAGGCCAAAATGGACCGCCTCTTTAGGATCGCCAACAAATATGCCGCCATCAAAGCGGACTGCACCAAACTCATGCCACAGTGGTTTAACCAATGCAGCATCCTCAATTTTGAAAATGGCGTCCTCTCCATTGGCGTACCCAACCAGTCGATGATGGCCCGGGTCAAATTAAACTCATCGCTCCTTATGCAAGGCCTTGCCATACGCGGATGGGACGTTTCAAAACTCCGATTCAAGGTCGTTTTGGACAGAATTCCAAACAATGAGAGACCTCCTGCAAGAGAAAAGCACCTTTCAGAAAAAGCAAGGGCTTCTTTCGAAGCCCTTTACAGAAACCTGGATGAAAACGGCGCCCAGTCAACATTGAAAGACGCCGTCAAAAACCTCCTGAAACGCCGTTAACCTTAAGCCGGTACCCATTCGAGGTTTGAACGTTCAACCATATCGGCTGGTGCCTGCTTCTCATTATCAAAGGAAACCACCTCATAGGCATCAGGCTGTGCCAAAAGCTGCCGGATCAGCTGGTTGTTTAAGGCGTGTCCCGACTTATGTGCCGTATAGGATGCGAGCATTGGCATCCCAATGTTATAAAGGTCACCGATTGCATCCAAGATCTTATGGCGCACAAACTCATCCTCATAGCGCAACCCATAAGCATTCAGGATGTGATACTCGTCCATGACGATGGCGTTCTCAAGGGAACCACCCCGTGCAAGTCCCATGCTACGCAGCAGCTCAACATCCTTCACAAAACCGAAAGTCCGCGCGCGGGACACATCACGAACATAGGAATCCCGTCCAAAATCAACAACCGCACGCTGGTGCGTCGACTTGATGGCGGGATGATTGAATTCAATAAAAAAGTCGAGCTTAAAACCATTGTAAGGTTCAAGCCTTGCCCATTTCTCATCACCAGGTTTGCCTTCGGTGACCTCGACCGTCTTCTTCAGATGGATGTATTTCTTAGGCGCATCCTGTTCCTTTAAGCCTGCCTGCTGGAGCAGGAAAACAAATGTGGAAGCAGACCCGTCCATAATCGGAATCTCTTCAGCACTAACATCAATATGCAAATTGTCGATTCCCAAACCACAACAAGCTGACATCAAATGCTCGATTGTAGAAATCCTGACTCCATCCTTAACAAGGGTTGACGCCAGCATTGTTTCACCAATAGCTTCTGCACTCACAGGAATGGTCACTTGGGGATTCAAATCTGTCCTGTGGAAAACGATACCTGTCCCAGGCGCTGCTGGACGTAACGTAAGCTTCACCTTGTAACCGGAATGCAGGCCGATACCAACCGTCGTCGTAGCCCGCTGGATTGTCCGTTGTTTCAGCATAATCTCGACATAAAAGGAGCTTAAAGCCCCCAACCTCATCTATAACCTGATAATTTTAAATCTTCTTCCCCTGTCCTTACAGAAGTTAGCATAAAACCATCCGGCAAACTGTGAACTTCTGTAACAGGAAGGCAACAACAGGAGCCTCTGTTGCCTTCCCGCTTCCTTACTTCATCCGGTCACGCAGGAAAGATGGAATGTCATAAGTATCCATACCACCTTCTTTCAGGCCCTGTACGACATCGCCAACGGATTTAGCTCCAATATCAACCTGCGGAACTTCTTCCTGAACAGCAAGTGCAGCTGCCTCTACTGCTGACTGAGACGCTTCCTGAACCTGTGGCTGCTGTGCCTGGGTTTCGGTAGCCTTTGCAGGAGCCTTCGGCTTGAGTTTGTCCAGACCTGTTGCAACAACGGTCACGCGCAGGTCATCGCCCATGGAGTCATCGAATGCAACACCTTGGACAATCGTCGCTTCTGGAGATGCGAATTCACGGACAACCGCCATAACCTGACGGATTTCCTTACCTTTGAGGCTCTTGCTTGCGGTAACGTTAACCAAAACACCACGGGCACCAGACAGGTTGATGCCATCCAACAGAGGGGAAGAAACCGCTTCCTGAGCAGCGGTCACAGCACGGTCGGAACCTGTTGCCACAGCGGTACCCATCATGGCCTTACCCTGTTCAGCCATAATCGTCTTCACGTCATTGAAGTCGACATTGATATGACCACGGACATTGATGATTTCAGCAATACCTGCAACCGCATTATTCAAGACATCATCAGCATGCTGGAACCACTCAACCATGCTGTCGTCTTCATAGATTTCCTCTAGTTTCTCATTCAGAATGACAATCAAGGAGTCAACATGCTGACTGAGTTCCTGAAGACCTTCTTCCGCCATCTCCATACACTTTGCCCCTTCGTACGAAAATGGCTTGGAGACAACTGCAACTGTCAAAGCGCCAAGGGACTTTGCAACCTCTGCAATAACCGGTGAAGCACCCGTTCCGGTACCACCGCCCATCCCGGCAGCAATAAAGACCATATGGGCACCACGCAATGCTTCCTCAATCTTGGAGCGGGATTCTTCCGCCAATTTACGACCAATGTCTGGCCGCATACCGGCTCCAAGCCCCGATTCACCAATCTGGATAACATTATCTGCACTGGAGTGGGACAATGCCTGTGCATCCGTGTTCGCCGCAATGAATTCCACGCCAGATACCCCTTTGTTGATCATATGCTGGACAGCATTACCCCCAGCACCACCAACGCCGACAACCTTGATGACGGTACCAAGATTGATGTTATCCTCAACCATGTCAAATTCCATATTTCTGCTCCTGTAATACTTCCCCCACCTTAATCATGGGGTTGTCTAATCTTCTATAACTAATTCAGATATTTCCCCAGAACCAACCCGTTAGCTTTCTAAAGAAAGCGTTGCTTGCCGTCTGCTGTGTGACCGGTACCAACCCTTTGTCATACTGACGTTTTGCCTCAATCAAAAGCCCATGAACCGTTGAATAGCGCGGGCTGTTCACCACATCAGCAAGAGCTCCCGTATACTGGGGGACACCCAGTCGGACAGGCCTGTCAAAAACTCGCTCAGCCAACTGCAACATACCTGGAAGCAACATCGTGCCTCCAGTCAGGACAATGCCTGATGCAATCTGGCTTGCATAACCGGACTTTTCTATCACATCCTTTGCCAGTTTGAAGAGCTCTTCCATCCGCGACTCGATGATTGCAGCCAACAACTGACGTGGATAGCGGGAAGCTGGCTGTGTACCAATCCCAGGCGCTACAACCTGTTCATCAGGACTGACCAAAGACTGCAGGGCAACACCATAACGCAGTTTGATTTCATCTGCATCAGCGACAGGCGTACGGAAAATCATCGCAATATCGTTGGTCACCTGGTCGCCCGCAATCGGGATGACTTCCGTGTGACGGACGACACCATCCGTGAAAATAGCCAGGTCTGTCGTACCGCCCCCGATGTCAATCAATACGGCGCCCATCTTCTTTTCATCCTGGCTCAAAACCGCATCGGCCGACGCAATCGGCTGAAGCATCAAATCAGCCACATCCAACTTGCAACGGCGGACACACTTGATAATGTTTTCTACTGCGGCAACTGAACCTGACACAATATGCGCTTTCACCTCAAGCCGCATCCCACTCATCCCAACCGGATCTTGGACGCCTTCATGCCCATCGACCATGTACTCTTGGGTCACTGCATGGATAAACTGCTGACCTTCCGGAAGATTCACTGACTTGGCCATTTCTTGCGCACGGTCGACATCCCACTGCGTAATTTCCTTGTTCTTCAACATGACCATGCCGGACGAATTGAAGCTTTTAATGTGCCCACCCGCAACGCCCACACACACGACATCGGCTTTAATGCCCGCCATATTCTCGGCTTCCGTCAAGGCCGCTTCAATCGACTTAACGGTATTGTCCAAATTAACGACAACACCTTTTTTAAGCCCCTTGGAATCACTCTGTCCAAGACCAATGATTTCGTGACGCCCATCTGGGCGCACTTCGGCAATAACCGCAACAATCTTCGATGTCCCGATATCTAACCCAACAATTGTCTTCTTTTCTTCACTCGCCATAGCACAAACACCTACTGAACTTCTTCCTGAGCCCCTTCTTCGGACTCGCTTTCATTATCCTGTCCACCTGCACGCGCAGCACCCTTAAGCCTTACAGCCATCCCATTGGCATAACGCATATCTATGCGGGCTATCCTGTTCCCAAACTTCTGGATCAACCTCGGATATATCTTTAAGAAACGGTCAACCATCATGGGCAGAGGACGTGGTTCCTTATCACGGCCAAATACGACCAACATGCCGTTATCCATCCTGACAGACCACGAATAAAGGTCTGAGAGCCTGACCTCAACCGGTACCAAATTGACTTCTGCCAATCGCGTCAAAAATTCCCTATACTGTGCCAAGACTTCACGGCCACTACCATCCGGCCCATAAAACCGTTTCAGGTTACTGTCCACGCCCGCTTCTGCCTCTGCCATATTGGCCGTAAAAACCTCTCCTTTAGTCGACAGGAGACGCCCTTCGTCGCCCCACGTCCCCAAGGACTTATGTTCTTCAAGCGCCACAACCAACTTATCAGGCCACTCCCTGCGGACACTTGCCTTGTGTACCCAAGGAACGGCCTCAAACGCCCGACGGACTTCTTCAAGGTCTGTCGTAAAGAAATTCCCTTTGATTTCAGGAATCGCAATGTTCCTAATCGTCATGTCACTGACATGGTCAAGCTGCTTGCCATCCATTGACGAAACTTTTACAAGCTCTAGCGAATAAACCGGCCTTTTCAGCAACCAGGCGCAGACACCAACGACCACTGCCACGAAAAACAGGCAGAAGAAGAAGTTTGACAGCCTTCGCAGTAACTTGACGTTATTCCACATTGCTCAACCAAAAATTGACAACCTTTTACCGAGCATAATCCAACGTCGCGCTCTTCAGAACTTCTACGCACAAATCTGGATAATCAAGCCCCACCTGACGCGCTGCCATCGGAACCAATGAATGTCCAGTCATCCCGGGCGAGCTATTCAATTCCAAGAGGAAATACTTACCATCACGCTCACGTAACATCACGTCAACACGTCCCCAGCCCCGGCAACCCAGCGCTTTATAGGCCTTCACAACATCTTCCTGAATTGCCTTCTCAAGACTTGCATCCAATCCACATGGGCACAAGTACTGCGTTTCATTACTGAAATACTTATTGTGGTAATCGTAATTCGCTCCCGGTGCGATAATCCTGATCATAGGCAAAGCCGTCGCAACTCCGTCCCTCTCCAATACCGCACAGGTAAATTCCATACCAGCGATGAATTCCTCCGCTAAAACTGAAGTATCCATTTCCGCCGCTTTGGCATAGGCTTCCTCAATCTGATCTGGTGATGTTACTTTCGTTAGGCCAATTGTTGACCCCTCATGAGCAGGTTTGATTATTAACGGCAATCCCAGGTATTCAACGACCTCCAATGGATCAGAATCAGCGTGTAATTCCATGTAGCGTGGTGTCGGCAACCCTTGGGCAATCCACAGCCGTTTTGTCATAACCTTGTCCATGGCAATAGCAGACGCCATGACACCCGATCCGGTATAAGGTACACCGAGTACTTCAAGGAGCCCTTGGATGCAACCATCTTCACCATAACGGCCATGCAATGCAATAAAGACCCTGTCAAAGTTTTCTGCCTGAAGAGCCGTTGCATCTTTTTCACCTGTATCAAACAAATGGGCATCTACACCTTTACTTTTCAATG
The DNA here is from genome assembly GCA_016291665.1 of Oxalobacter sp. Classification (GTDB taxonomy): domain Bacteria; phylum Pseudomonadota; class Gammaproteobacteria; order Burkholderiales; family Burkholderiaceae_D; genus Oxalobacter. Next base: position 101,176 of record JAEEYE010000001.1, read on the forward strand.
CTTCACAGACCGCAGCACCGGATACCAGCGACACCTTACGTTCAGCCGCCTTGCCACCATAAAGGACACCTACTTTTCCAAAATCATTTTCTTTCATTGCGCCCACCATACAATCTCCTGATGACTCCATTCATTGTTCCAGTGCCTGATCTTTCAAGATGCCGGCAACCGTTGTTATCGATCCTGCACCCATCGTCATCACAACATCATCATCCCTGATAATATTGAGCAGGACTTTCGGCATTTCATTGATATCTTCAACAAAGACGGGGTTGACCTTGCCAGCCAGCCTAATTGTCCTTGCCAATGTCCTACCATCTGCCGCTACAATCGGCTGCTCCCCTGCTGCATATACTTCCCCTAAAAGCAGGATGTCCGCCCTTGAAAGCACACGTACAAAATCCTCAAACAGATCACGGGTACGTGTATAGCGATGTGGCTGGAAAGCAATAACTAAGCGTCTGTCTGGATAAGCTGCCCTGGCAGCGGCAATTGTTGCCGTCATTTCAGCAGGATGATGGCCATAATCATCAACTAAATCGATTTCAGCAGTCGTTCCATCATTTTTCTTGAGTTTCAACCTACCTAGACGCGTAAACCGCCGGTTGACACCAGTGAAATTCTCCATAGCACGCTGAATAGCCGCATCGTCCACACCCAACTCACGGGCAATTGCAATAACTGCACAGGCATTCTGGACATTGTGCATCCCTGGCTGGTTCAGCCTAACAGGCAAAGGCGCGTGCCCCTGCTGCAAAGCCGTAAAAACCATCATAGTCCCTTCGGCCCTGGCATCAACTGCACGAACATCTGCGTCTTCATGGAAGCCGTAAGTCGTAACCGGCTTAGAAACCAAAGGCAGAATCTCACGAACATTACGGTCATCGATACAAAGCATGACCCGGCCATAGAACGGCAAATTCTGTGTAAAAGAAATAAACGCCTGTTTAAGCCGTGCAAAATCGTGACCATAGGTATCCATATGATCTGCATCGATATTAGTAATAACCTCAATAACCGGCGTTAAGTTCAAAAATGACGCATCTGATTCATCCGCTTCCGCTACAATGAACTCACCCGTGCCAAGGCCCGCATTCGCACCCGCACTGTTCAACCGTCCACCAATCACAAAAGTGGGATCAAGCCCTCCCTCTGCCAAGACACTGGCTGCTAAACTGGTCGTTGTCGTTTTGCCATGCGTTCCTGCAATGGCGATACCCTTTTTCAGGCGCATCAATTCCGCCAGCATAACCGCACGCGGCACAATCGGAATATTCTTTTTACGCCCAGCCAAGACTTCTGGATTGTCTTCCTTGATTGCAGTCGATACAACGATTGCATCGGCTCCTTCAACGTTTTCCGCTTTATGGCCATGCATAACCTTGGCGCCCAAAGCGGCAAGATGACGGGTGGACGCATTGCTCGACAGGTCGGACCCCGTAATTTCATAACCGAGATTTAGGAGCACTTCCGCAATCCCGCTCATGCCACTGCCGCCTATGCCGACAAAATGGATTTTTCTAACTTTGTGTTTCATTTCTCATTCCCGCCTGCAACCTTTTTCAATATTGCGGCAATTGCCTCATTCGCATCCCGCCTGCCCAATGCATAGGCTTTCTGTGCCATCGCGTAGCACTTCTCACGAGTCATCCCTTCAATCAGTTCCGCAAGACGCTGAGGCGTCATTTCTTTCTGCGGCAAATGGATTGCCGCTCCTTCTGCATCCATAAACACGGCATTATCACGCTGATGAGACGTACTCGATGCAATAAACGGCACTAAAATGCTGGCAACACCCGCAACTGTCAGTTCTGAAACCGTAATGGCGCCTGCACGGCAGATTACCAAATCCGCCTCGGCATAACGCTCACCCATATTGTCGATGAAGTCCAGTACCTGCGCTTGAACACCAGCTGCCGCATAGTGTTCCTTTGTCCCAGCAATGTGCTGCCGCCCTGTTTGGTGGATAACTTCAGGCCTTTTTTCCTCAGGTAAGAGCGCCAGCGCTTTAGGCATACACTCGTTCAAAGCCTGGGCACCCAAACTACCTCCAACCAGCAGAATCCGAAGCCGCCCAGTCCTACTTGGATAGCGTTCTGAAGGAACTGACACCGCCTTAATTTCCTCACGCACAGGATTACCTGTACATACAGCCTTTGAGGCCACGTCCCCATAATTCCCAGGAAAACCAAAAAGCACATATCTAGCAGACGAAGCCAGCGCCTTGTTTGACAGTAAAAGAGCCGCATCAGCATTTACGACAACGACAGGAATTCCCTTCATTTTCGCAGCCATACCGCCTGGCACCGTAACATAGCCACCCATGCCAACCACCAGATCAGGTTTGCGACGTCCCATGATGCCAAGGCAAGACAGAAAAGCACCAATCAGCTTAAAGCCGCCGCTAATCATGTGTCCCAACCCCTTGCCACGCAGCCCTGCAAAATCAACCGTATCAAGCGCGATGCCATGTTCAGGCACAATCCTACCTTCCATGCCGTGGTTGGTGCCAAGCCATGTCACTTCCCAACCTTCCTTTTGCATGGTTGCAGCAATAGCCAAACCCGGAAAGATATGCCCCCCGGTTCCAGCCGCCATGATAACCAGTCGCTTTGCAGCCATTTAATTCATGCCCCCTCGTAGGACTTTCCGGTTTTCATAGTCAATCCGTAGCAGGATTGCTAAGGCAACGCAGTTCATGACAATCCCTGACCCCCCATAACTCATCAATGGCAGCGTCAGACCTTTTGTTGGCAAAAGGCCCAAATTAACCCCCATATTGATGAAGGTCTGCACACCAATCCAAATACCAATACCCTGCGCAACCAGACCGGAATACATCCTATCCATTGCGATGCACTGACGGCCAATCTTGAATGCCCTTTTGACAATCCAGTAAAACATGAATATCACGGCGAGGACACCGATCAGTCCTAACTCTTCACCAACAACGGCCATGATGAAGTCGGTGTGCGCTTCAGGTAGGTAATGCAGTTTTTCAACACTACCACCAAGGCCAACACCCGTAACGCCACCACGTCCGAAAGCAATCAGAGAATGGGAAAGCTGATAACCCTTCCCCAAGGCATTGACTTCGTCCCATGGATCCAGATACGCAAAGAAGCGGGCACGGCGCCATGGCGAGAACACAATCAACATCGTAAAGAGGGAACCTAGGACACCTACCATGCCGGAAAACCAAATACGGTTAAAACCACCCAAGAAGAGAATGCCCATGGCAATGCAGAAAACCACCCCCATCGCCCCCATATCGGGTTCCAGCATCAGGAGAAGACCAACAATAATTAGGAAAAAGGCAATAGGGAAAAAGCCTTTGGTCAGGCGATGCATGTACTGCTGGTTCCTGACCGTGAAATTGGCAGCAAAAAGCACCATCGCAAGCTTCATGATTTCTGAAGGCTGGATATTAATCACCTTCAGTGAAATCCAGCGATGTGCGCCATTAACACCCTTACCAACACCAGGCACAAGGACAAGCACCAGAAGTACCATGGCACCAACAAAGAACCACCAGGACCATTTCTGCCACTTGTCAACATGAACCCTGAAGGCCATCCAGCCAGCGCACAATCCAGCCACCACAAAAAAGATTTGACGGCCAAAGAAATGCTCTCCCCAATAGCTTGCGTATTTTGGCGAATCTGGCAGGGCAATAGATGCAGAATAGACCATGATGATACCGAGGAGCATCAATGCTAACGAAACAAACAAAAGCGGTTTATCCCAACGCATCATCTGCGCATCGCGGGCTGCAGAAGGCTTCGCTGTTGGCGCATAAAGCCAAGCATTGAAAGACTGCTTCAACGATTGCGGTTTAAATGCCGCCAAATTCACATTCTTAAGGGTTTGGAAGAATCCCTTCATGCCACACTCCCTTCTACCTTAGCTCCTATTGCCTTAACCTGCCCGACAAACACTTCTGAACGGTGTGCATAACTTCTAAACATATCCATGCTTGCGCAGGCTGGTGACAGCAATACTGTGTCACCAACATCCGCCATGGCTGTCGCACGGTCAACCGCTTCTTCCAAGCTGTCACAATAAATTTGCATAACATCCGTCACAGACAATGCATCGTGAATGACTTTTGCGTCTTTACCAATCAAAAACACCGCCTTGACCGTCGCAGCCACCGCATCGCACAGCGGTGAAAAATCCTGTCCTTTACCGAGCCCACCTGCAATCAAGAGAAGATTTTTCTTACCTTCTTTTCCCAGACCCTTAACTGCTGCAAGGGTTGCGCCAACATTGGTGCCTTTACTGTCATCGATGTACTTGATGCCACCAACTGTCGCAATCAACTCAACGCGATGCGGTTCACCCTGGTATTCGCGCAACGACCGGAGTAACGGTTCAAATGGCAGTCCTATTGCACGGCATAGTGCCAGTGCAGCAAGCGCATTACAGGCATTGTGCCGCCCCTGGATTTTCAATTCACTTGTCGATAGCAAGTCCTTGATGCCATCTTGTGTACCTACCGACAACCATTCCATCCCATCAACGTCATGCAACCCAAACTCACCTTCTTTTTTAGGCGCATCCGTCCCAAACGTGACATTCTGTCTATCACCATTTCCAGCCATTGCCATGACATAGCTATCCTCACGGTTCAAAACCCTAACCGTCTTTTGGCCAAACACTTTCTCCTTAGCATCGGCATAAGCTTGCATAGACCCATGCCAATCCAAGTGATCCTGCGTCACATTCAGAACAGTTGCGGCATCAGGCTCAAGTGTCTGCGTGGTAAACAACTGGAAACTAGACAGCTCAAGTACCCAAACTTCTGGCAAATCCTCTTTTTCAATACACGACAACAGCACATCCAATGCAGCAGGGGAAATGTTGCCGGCCAGCTGGACTGTTTTACCCGCCATCCGGCACATATGCCCTGTAAGGCTCGTTGTTGTCGTCTTACCATTCGTCCCTGTAACGGCAATAACGGCAGGTTGATAGCCCCTTTCCTCCGATAGCCCTGCAAGCGCCTGCGCGAAAAGCTCAATCTCACTGACAACAGGCACTCCGCTTTGAGCCGCCCAAGCAAGGATTGGCTTTAACTCAACATCTGGCCTTAACCCTGGACTGACTGCCACCATATCCATTCCGTCCAGCACCAGGTTCTCAAAGGAACCCCCTTGGAAAACACCGCCTGCAACCTGTTCCCGGAACTGTGGCAACCTGTCAGGATTTTTACGCGTGTCGGCAACAGTCACGCTGGCACCGCACCAAGCCAGCCAGCGCGCCATCGCAAGACCGGATTCTCCCAGCCCCAAGACAAGAACCTTCTTTCCAGTCATTTTCATCATTTCATCTTCAATGTTGCCAGCCCGATCATGACCAAGACAATCGTAATAATCCAAAAACGAATAACAACCTTCGTCTCTTTCCATCCCTTCTGTTCAAAATGATGGTGAAGGGGAGCCATCAGGAAAATGCGGCGGCCTTCGCCGTATTTACGCTTCGTGTACTTAAAATAGGAAACCTGCAACATCACGGAAATTGTTTCTGCAACAAAAACGCCGCCCATGATGGCCAAAAGGACTTCCTGGCGGACGATAACGGCAAGCGTTCCCAACGCACCGCCCAGCGCCAAAGCGCCGACATCTCCCATGAACATCTGTGCTGGATGGGCGTTGAACCAGAGGAAAGCCAACCCAGCACCTGCCATCGCACTACAGAAAATAACCAATTCATCCGTGCCAGCAATATGCGGTACTACAAAAATCGATGCGGCATCCGGATTTCCGGACACATAGGCGAAGACACCCAATGCACCGCCCACCAGAATGGTTGGCACAATCGTCAGCCCATCCAAACCATCCGTCAGGTTGACGGCATTACTGGTACCGACAATCACAAAGTAAGTCAGAATCATGAATCCCCAGATGCCCAGTGGATAACCGAATGTTGTAATGCATGGCAGAACAAAATCCATCTGTTCAGGCAGCTTGGCGGACAACCCTGAGGATATCCATGACTTAAAGAGCGCCCAGACTTCCGCATTCGAGTGTCCCATCAGGCAAAACGCTAGGTAGACCGATGAAAAAACACCAATCAACGACTGCCAGAAATACTTTTCTTTGGAGCGCATCCCATTGGGATCCTTGTAGACAACCTTACGGTAATCGTCGACCCATCCGATTGCGCCATAGCCCAAGGTCACTAGCAGGATGACCCAGATAAAGCGATTCGACCAATCACACCAAAGCAACGTTCCAGCCGCAATCGCAATCATGATGAGGAAACCGCCCATTGTCGGCGTTCCCGACTTGACCAAGTGGGTCTGAGGCCCATCCGTACGGACTGCCTGGCCAAACTTCAGCCTTGCCAGCATACGAATCACGGCCGGCCCAGCAGCAAGCCCAACGACCAAAGCCGTCAAGGCCGCAAGGATCCCACGGATAGGCACACTTCCCGTAATACACTGCCCATCAATTCCGCTGATAATATCCGCCAACCACAGAAGCATTTCAGAAACCGTCCTTTCCTGCCATCAGCGCATCAACCACCCTTTCCATCGCCATAAAACGAGATCCTTTAACCAGCACAGTGCTTTCACGCGACATTTCAGCCTTCAGAGCCTGAACCAACGCTTCAACCGTCCCAAAATGTGTAGCTCCATCCCCATAGGCAGAAACAGCATGGGCTGTCATCTCACCCAGCCCTAACAGGCAGCTGACACCCTGCGCCTTCGCATAAGCACCGACTTCTTCATGGAAACGCTTGCCTTCATGCCCAACTTCGCCCATGTCGCCTAACACCAAAACCGTGTGTCCTCCCGTTTCAGCGAGTACATCAATTGCAGCCCTGACCGAATCTGGATTCGCGTTATAGGTATCATCAATCAACCGTGCACCATTCGCCGCCCGTTTGTACTGCAACCGGCCTTTGACAGGCTGGAATGCTTCCAAACCACGGACAATCTCATCAAGGGCTATCCCAGCCGCATAAGCACTCGCAGCAGCAGCCATCGCATTGCGAACATTGTGGCGTCCCTGCGTCTTCAACCTGACATCAGCCACATCACCATCAACGGTAAGCACCATCTCCGTGAAACCATCTTTCAACGTGTATGAAGCATTAACCGTTGCTTCAGGCGAGAATCCGAACGTCACAACCTTGCGGCTACCGGCAAGCTCGCGCCAAAGAGGGGTATATTCTTCATCTGCCGGAAAGACAGCCACGCCATCTTCGGGCAACAGGCTGATTGCTGTCCCGTTCTCACGGGCAGATCCTTCAACCCCATCAAAAAATTCCTGATGCTCACGCTGTGCATTGTTGACCAACGCCACCGTTGGAGAGGCTGTTACCGCAAGCCCAAGCATTTCGCCTGGATGGTTGACCCCCATCTCAATCACAGCAGCTTGGTGCGATTGATCCAACCGGAATAATGTCAGCGGTACCCCAATATCATTGTTCAGGTTCCCCGCCGTCGCTAAAACATCACCGTCAAAGGCATCTTTAAGGATAGATGCCACCATTTCTTTGGTTGTCGTCTTTCCATTACTGCCAGTGACACCAATGACTGGAATGGCGAAACGGTTCCGCCACCCAGCCGCTATCTGACTTAAGGCTACCCGCGTATCGGGCACCACTACTGCTGGCAGCGCAAAGCCTTCTGGAATCTTTTGTACAACCACTGCAGCAACGTTACTTCCAATCAGCTGCGGCAAAAAGGAATGTGCATCAAAGTTCTCGCCTTTTAATGCCACAAAAAGACTTCCTGGGATGATTTTGCGTGTATCTGTACATACGCCAACAAACTGGGCGTCACCATTGACCACTGCACCATCAACCCATTGCTTAATGTCAGCAAGACTTCCCTGTATACCTTCAACCTTCGTTGAAGCACGGCGCCTATCCAAAGCCGCTCTTACATAATCAGCATCAAGGAATGGATGTTTAACACCCTTAATCTCTTGGTAGGCCTCATGCCCCTTACCTGCTAAGAAGACCACATCACGCTCGGATGCTTCATGGATGACTTTGTCTATCGCCTTGGCCCTATCAGGTTCTACTACAGGCATTTGTTTCATCCCTGACATAATCTGCTGGATGATTTCCTGTGGATTTTCGCTCCTCGGGTTGTCGCTCGTTAAGATCACATTGTCTGCTTTTTCAGAAACCGCCCCCATCTGGCTGCGTTTACCCGAATCACGATCACCACCACAGCCAAATACACACCAAAGTTTGCCGCCCCTGGACGTTGCGACTTGACGCAATGCATCAAGTCCTTTTTCCATCGCATCCGGTGTATGCGCAAAATCAACAACAACCAAAGGCACATCCTTGCCACCAATACGTTGCATGCGTCCAGGCGGAGCCGAAATAATCTTAATAGCAGCGATACCATCTTCCCAAGGAATGTCTGCCGCAAGCAAAATTCCCAAAACACCTAAGATATTGCTGATATTGAATCGGCCAACCAGCCCAAGGGCGATATCCGCAGTCTTTTCACCTGCCCGGATAGTGAACTGCAAGCCCTCTTCCGTATAACCAATCGATGTTGCACAAAGCGCAGGAACCCCAGCATCAACGTTTTCCAACGTATAGCCCGTCACTGGAAGCCTATCCTTCAATTCGCCCGCTAGACCAAAGCCCATCGCATCATCAAGGTTCAAGACCACATGCTTTAGCCCAGGCCAATCAAATAGACGACGTTTAGCCTCCCAGTAAGAAGCCATATCTTTGTGATAATCCAAATGGTCGCGCGTGAAATTGGTAAACATCACAAGGTCTATCACGAGTCCATTTAACCGGCCTTGGTCGATACCAATAGATGAAGCCTCTAACGCAACACAAGTTACGCCTTTATCGCGCAGGTGCGCCAAATGACGCTGCAGTTGAACTTGATCTGGTGTCGTATACCCTGTCTCCATCGGGATACCTGCAACACCTTTTTCAAATATCGAAATCCCAAGCGTTCCGATAACTGCTGTTTTGCGACCAAGGTTTGATAACGCCTGACCAATCCATTGTGTACAAGACGTCTTACCATTGGTTCCTGTCACCGCAATCACCAACATGGTCGAAACAGGATTCCTGTAGAAGGCCGATGCGATAGGCCCTGCATTTTCTTTCAAGCCACTGACGCCTAGGTGCGGAACCTGCCACTTCGGATCCCAAGCAAACCCTTTGGACTCATACACCACCGCTTTAGCGCCATTGGCAACAGCCGACGCAATATAGTCCCTACCATCTGCTGAATCCCCTTCGTAGGCAAAGAAAATGCCCTTTCCGTCAGAGGAAATATTACGGGAATCCGAAAATATCTCCCCGCCAGGGCAGTTTTCCCTAAGCCATCCTACTGTTTGTTCGACCGTCGTATTCATAGCTCCGAGCTCCTCAAGCATCCGGTGGGATGTTCATGGCACGCATAATTTCAGCAGCCAGTTTTGCAAACACAGGAGCCGCCACGGTACCACCAAAGTGACCCGCTATTGGTTCATCAATCATCACAGCAATCACAACCTTAGGATCGGAGATCGGAGCTAACCCGACAAACGATCCCACATATTTTTTCACATACCGGCCATGCTCAATCTTGTAAGCAGTCCCAGTCTTGCCACCAACACGGTATCCAGGAACATGCGCCAGTTTGGCCGTTCCGCCTGGCCCCACAACCAATTCCAACATATGCCGCATTTGCTCTGCGGTCTTAGGCGAAATAATCTGCTGACCCTGTGGCGCTTCGTCGCGCTTTAAGAATGTCAATGGAATCATGTCCCCATCTCGGGCAAAAATCATATAAGCCCTAGCAATCTGGAAAAGGGAAACCGAAACACCATGTCCGTAACTCATAGTTGCCTGTTCAACCGGTACCCAAGATTTATAAGGACGTAACCGACCAGGGGTTGCCCCTGGGAAGCCAAACTGAGGTTGCTGGCCAAAACCAACAGAAGAAAGCATTTCCCACATTTCCTGTGGCTGGAACATCAAAGCAATCTTAGCCGTACCAATATTCGATGACTTTTCGATAATCTGGTTAACAGATAAAGTTCCATGCGCATGCGAGTCACCAATTGTGGCCGTTCCAATGGTCATCTTCCCGCCATTAGTACTAATCATCGTATTAGGCGTTACCTTGCCATGATCAAGCCCCATTGCCACAGCAAAAGGCTTCATAATTGAACCTGGTTCAAATGCATCCGTCATGACTCTGTTGCGCAACTGTGCCCCAGTCAAACCTTTGCGGTTATTTGGATTGAAGACCGGCATATTGACCATCGCTAGCACTTCCCCGGTATGGGTATCTAAAACAACAACACTACCGGCTTTCGCTTGGTGCTCGGCAATAGCTTCCTTCAAACACTTATACGCGATGTACTGCAACTGGCTATCAATTGACAGCACCAAATCTTGGCCATCAATTGGCTCTTTTGTTTCCTGCAAATCATCAACAATATTGCCCAAACGATCCTTAACAACACGACGGCTACCATTAACACCCGCCAATTGATCCTGGGATGCCAGTTCAATGCCTTCTTGGCCTTTATCCTCGATGTTGGTAAAACCAACCACATGCGCCATAACTTCACCCTCTGGGTAATAGCGCTTGTATTCTTTTTTCTGCTGGATACCTGGAATGCCTAATGCCTTAATCTTGTCTGCCGTTTCAAGATCAACCTGACGCTTCAAGTAAACAAAACTCTTTTCGGAATTCAGCTTGGATAGCAACGTATCTTCTGGCATTTCCAAGAGAGCAGCTAACTCACGCAATTTCTCTTTAGGCGCTTGGGACGCATCTTCAGGAATAGCCCAAATTGCTTTCACCTGCATACTGGATGCCAAAACCTTGCCATTTCGATCCAAGATGCGCCCACGAATAGCGGGCATTTCAAGACGCCTTGCATAACGGTTCTCGCCCTGCTTTTGCAAGAAATCTGTTGAAAGGAATTGCAACCAAACCGCCCTTATACCAAGGGCTACAAAAGCAGCAAATAAAATTCCAAGCACCACTTTTGAGCGCATTGGCGAAAGCGCTGCTCGTGGACGGATTGAAGAAAAAGAAACTGGACTTGTCACGACATCATTGTCGTCACCGTGTTGCACACTCCTAAGGAAATCCCTGCAAAAATCAGTTAAACGTTTCAACATGATTTACTCCGTCCTTAGGAATTCAGTATTTGATTTTGTAATACGAACCATGTCAAGTTCACCTGACTCCGCCTTACTTTCAACAACCGAATGCTTGCTTGCGGAAGACTGTCTCAACTGTAACTGCCCCCACTCGAGCTCAAGTTGGCGAGTTTCAGCCTGAGCTTTTTCAAGCTGAGTAAAAACCTTACGTGCACGATATTGGGAATTAATGAGTCCAAGAGCCGAAGCAATGAGAGCGATGGCAAGAACCCAAGGAATCTGCGCCTTCACTGCACACCTCCTTCGGGGGCAATCCGCTTTGCTACCCGCAGGATTGCAGAGCGCGCTCTAGGATTAGCAACAACCTCCTTTTCAGAAGGTTTAATCCTTGCCAGAATCTTCATCATAGGTTTAGGTAGGTCACAATCACGTACTGGTACACGCCTATCGGGTTTTTCCACCTGCGAATGCCCAACCATAAACTGCTTGACAATCCGGTCTTCAAGCGAATGAAAACTGATAATTGCCATCCTGCCATCGACTGCTAAGCGTTCCCACGCTTGGTCAAGCGCTATCTCCAGTTCCTCAAGCTCTCCGTTGACATAAAGCCGAAAAGACTGGAAGGTCCTTGTGGCAGGATCCTTACCTTTTTCACGGGTCTTAACGGCCCTCGCCACGATTTCAGCAAGCTGCCTCGTACTGTGAATGGCGCCCTTGGCGCGGCAAGCAACAATCTCCTTTGCAATCTGAACAGCAAACCGTTCTTCCCCATACCGACGAATTACCTCTGCAATCTTTTCTTCTGTCTCTGTTGACAACCATTCCCTAACAGACATACCGCTTGTAGGATCCATGCGCATGTCCAAAGGACCATCATGTTTAAAACTAAACCCCCGACTTGGATCATCGACTTGCGGCGACGAAATTCCAAGATCGAGCAAAATCCCATCAATAAACTTGACTCCTTTAGCATCAAGGACTTTCTCTAGGCTTGCAAAGGAGCCATGAACAATCTCAAAACGATCATCTTTGACCGCTTGGGCGGCATCTATGGCAGCTGGATCCCTATCAAAGGCGATAAGTCTCCCCTTAGCACCCAACCGTTCCAAAATCAATCGACTATGTCCGCCTCGGCCAAATGTCCCATCGAGATACACACCATCAGCTCTTTCTCCGGTTATATCTAAAGCATCAACCGCTTCTGTCAATAAGACTGTTTGATGTAGGTCTTCAGCCAATTGGTTCACCCTGCCGCTCAATTAAAAGGGACAATCCTGCAGTACTTCCGGGGTTCCTGCCGCAATAGCCTGAGCCTCATTTTCCTCAAGCCTTGAGGCATCCCAAATTTCAAAATGGCTGCCCATCCCAATAAGCATGACTTTCCGGGACAACCCTGCAGCATCCCGAAGTTCGGGGGAAATCAAGATACGGCCGGCGGTATCAATCTCAACATCAACCGCATTGCCAAGGAATATGCGTTGCCAAGCACGCGCGGCCATTGGCCAAGCGGTGATTTTCTTGCGATGTTCTTCCCATACAGGACGCGGAAAAAGCAACAGACAGCCATCGGGATGGCGTGTAACTGTGACACGCCCTCCACACTGCTCAAACAGTGCGTCACGATGCCGGGATGGAATCGTCATCCTCCCTTTTGCATCTAGACTGATTGATGAAGGTCCTTGAAACACTTTGGCACCTTTTCTGTCTCGTAGCGGATATCCACCACTATCTCGCTATTTTTCCCACTAAACGACACGAAACAACACTTTCTCCCACTTTATTGGATAGTCTGCGCACGGTCAAGCGATTTTTGGACTTTTTTCCGATATTTCTTCAATGAATCAAGGACTTATGAGCGCTTTATTTTGATATTTAAAAATCAAAAGTTAAAAGAAATCACACACTTAGAAAACAGATTAAAAGGAAGTTCTAAGAATTAAGACTCCCTTAATTAATAAGAAACGTTTAGAAAACAAGGAAAGACAAGGTTTTTTTAACGGGGAACTGTCAACTTTCAGAAATTCCCAAAAAACCTACACAAGAAAAAGGAGCCGCTCATTGTTTTAGCGGTTTTCAGAAAAGGAAAGCGGAGCCGATAGGCCGGATTCTGTTACAGCGTAAAAACGCTATGGCAGCCATTCATCTAGACCCATGGTTACCCATGGGCTCAAGCTTCCTACCCGCACGCTCCGCGGACCACATCAATGCGTGCCTACTTGGAATTGCACCGGATGGAGGTTACCGCGTTTCACCGTAACTCAATACGCTCGTCTCTGTGGCCCTATTCCTCGCCTTATCCCTTGCGGGTTTCGACGGACGGCCGTTAGCCGTCATCCTGTCCTATGGTGTCCGGACCTTCCTCCCGTCTTCCGCCAAGGCGGAAGACCGACGACTGCCTAGCCCGCTTCCCCGGGCGCATTCTAACATAGGAGCCAACTACGCCCAGTGAAAAATTAAATACCAATGTTTAGCGTTGCGAACAAAGGCGCATGATCTGAAAGTTGTGTCCACGGACGCCCCCGCATAACTCGAGCCCCCGTAATACTGAATCCCCGCGTATAGATTCTATCGAGACGAAAAAAAGGAAAAATAGCTGGAAATGTCTTCGCGGGGGCTGAATCTATACCATCAAAAACTTCATTAACACCAAGTCCTTTACGCAACATATCCGACAAATTGACCTGCCAATCATTAAAGTCTCCGGCAATGATAATAGGCGCTCCTGGTGGAGAGGTCCTGTTTACTGTTTCAATCAATGCCTTCGTCTGGCGGATACGACTTCCTTTGAAGAGTCCAAGATGAACAACATAGCAATAAATCCTTAAGGGACCAGCCTGTACTTCACAATGTAAGATGCCGCGTTGCTCCAACGAATGATCAGACACATCCGTATTCGTCTGGCCAACAATCGGATAAACACTAAGTAGCGCATTACCATGATGACCAAACTCATAGACTGCGTTCTTTCCATAGGCACAATACTGGGTCATGTCCGCCAGATATTCATCCTGTCCTTTGTGATGCCAATCAGGCGCAAACAACGCCCCTTTACGATCATGACGACCCTGCACTTCCTGGAGAAAAACGATATCTGCGTCCAACGAACAAATGGCGTGCTTCAGTTCTCTAATGATTGGACGGTGTGCAAAGGATTCACCTTTGTGAATGTTATACGTGGCTATACGAAGTTCCAAACCTGTCTTCCTAATAAACGGCACACATAGATAACTTTTTTGCTCATGACAAAACACCCGTCACGACAAAATGTCTTATTCATGTAGCAACTTGTACATTTTACAGTGGCTATATATTTTTAATGGGGGTCATCTTTCTGTATTTCAAGGTAAAAGACGGATAAGCAAGACATAAAACAGCAAATTCAACGATAATAGCCAGAAATCAAAAAGGAAAACAAACATGCGTTACCTGTACTCATTCCTTTGGTGGTTTGCGCTACCTTTTGTCCTCCTGAGAATCTGGTGGCGGGGTAGACTTGAGCCAGGTTACAGGCAGCATATCCCTGAGAGACTAGGCTTTTACCCTACGATACCCCACCCCAACAAGCGCATCTGGGTGCATGCGGTTTCAGTCGGTGAAACACGTGCAGCTGAACCTTTGATACGCGCCTTAATGGCGGAATTCCCTGAAAGCCAAATCCTACTAACGTGCATGACGCCAACCGGTCGCGATACCGGCGCTGGACTTTTTGCTGAAGAACTCCAAACAAATAAGCTTATCCAATCCTTTTTACCTTATGACATCGGCTCCATGATGTCGCGCTTTATCAGGCATTTCAAACCTTGCCTGTGCGTCCTGATGGAAACGGAAATCTGGCCGAACCTCATCCATCAATGTTCACGCCACCATATACCACTCGCCCTAGTAAACGCCAGGCTTTCTGAACGTTCTCTGAGAAAAGGCAAGAAATTCAAATCCATCATGGAAGAAGCCGCCAAGGGCTTTTCGGCTGTTGCCGCCCAAACAAAGACTGATGCCGAACGCCTGAGTGAATTCGGCGCGAGCCAGATTACGATAACAGGTAGCGTAAAATTCGATGTCACGCCCCCAGAAAACAGACTTGAAGAAGGTATTGCCTTACGGAAAGCCATTGGAGAACGCCCGGTTTTCATGTGCGCCAGCACACGGCTAGGCGAAGAAGGGCAATTACTCGACGCACTCTCGTATCTTAACGAAAACACCCTGCTTCTCCTTGTCCCACGGCATCCACAACGTTTCGATGAAGTCGCCAAAATGGTGCAGAACCGCAACCTTTCTCTAATCCGACGCTCATCACTCAAAAATGGTTTTACCGAGAACATTCCACCAGAAACGCGCGTTCTGCTTGGCGACTCGATGGGTGAGATGTTCATGTATTACGCCGCCTGCGACATTACATTCATTGGCGGGAGTTTGGAAAAACTTGGAGGCCAAAACTTGATTGAACCCTGCGCTGTCGGCAAACCGGTTCTCATTGGCCCACATACCTTCAACTTTGAAGCAATTACAGAAGATGCCATCAAAGCCGGCGCCGCCATCCGAATCTACTCCGCAAAAGAGTTGATGCAGCAGGCTAACCACCTGCTGGAAAATGAGACCAAAAGACAGAAAATGGGACAGATTGCCAGCGCGTTCGCTGCCATCCAGCACGGTGCAACTGAACGCACCATCAAAGTCCTTGCCCCCCTGATCAGAAAACAAGCAACCTAAGGACAGCCCCGTACAGAAACCGTCACCCCTTCAGGAAGTGCTCACGGTAATATTTCAGCTCTTCAATCGACTCCAGGATATCGGCCAAAGCTGTATGTTGTTGCGCCTTCTTGAAGCCATCCACCAATTCAGGACGCCAACGACGTGCCAACTCCTTTAGCGTAGAGACATCGATATTGCGGTAATGAAGGTACGCCTCAAGCTTAGGCATATACTTGACCATGAAGCGGCGATCCTGGCCAATGGTATTACCGCATAATGGCGATTTTCCCTTAGCAACATATGGGCGCAAGAACTTAATTAATGCGGATTCTGCCATCTCTTCCGTAACCTGTGACGCTTTCACCCGGTCAATCAGACCCGACTTGCCATGCGTCCCCTTATTCCATGCATCCATCTTATCCAGCAACTCATCACTTTGATGGATGACGTAGACCGGTGCCTCAGCAATGACATTCAATTGAGGGTCTGTCACAATCAGTGCCACTTCCAGAATACGCTCCTTCTCAGGATCCAGTCCCGACATCTCCATATCGACCCACACAAGGTTCATATCTTTGGACTGTTTTTTTGTACGTTTATTTTCTGCAGGCGTTGCCTGTACTTCTTCAGGTTGTGACATAATTCTTCCCTTGTCAGCTAAATACAGGCACATTTTCTCACAGCGTAATGTCAGCGTCTGCTTTTACCATCCTTTTTCTTTGCTTCCTAGCAATGACAATCATTGCCCGTTGCTACCTAGCAGTACGGCAGATCCGTTCCGTCCTTGCACACAAAGATACGGTTCCAGAACAGTTCGCCAGCGCCATCTCCCTTGCCGCACACCAGAAAGCTGGGGATTACACGATTGCCAAACTCCGCTTCGGGTTCGTCTCGCTTGCTGTCGATACCCTTGTCCTACTCTGCTTCACATTGGGTGGCGGTATCCAGATAATCAGTAATTATCTTTCCAGCCTGCTCGACCCAGGGCTCCTCTACCAAATCATCTTGGGCATCACCATCTTTGCCATTGCAGGGCTCATCAGCATTCCTCTTGATTACTACCACCAGTTCATTATTGAAGAGCGCTTTGGCTTCAATAAGATGACACCTAGACTTTTTTTCAGCGACCTTGTTAAAAGCACGCTGATTGGTCTCTTGATTGGCCTGCCGCTGATTTGGATCCTCCTCATTGTCATGGGCCAATTAGGCGACTTCTGGTGGTTTTATGCTTGGATCCTCTGGTGTAGTTTCCAGTTCCTGATGCTTTTCATCTACCCAACGTTTATTGCCCCACTGTTTAACAAGTTCCTGCCACTTGAAGACGAAGCATTAAAAGCCCGTATCGAAGGCCTGATGCAACGGACAGGCTTCAAGTCAAAGGGACTCTTCATCATGGATGGTTCCAAGCGGAGTGCTCACGGGAATGCCTACTTTACAGGAATGGGCTCTGCAAAACGCGTTGTTTTCTTTGACACCTTAATCAAACAACTGAACGCTGAGGAAATTGAAGCCGTCCTAGGACACGAACTGGGTCATTTCAAGCTTAGGCACATCACAAAGCGGATTATCGTATCCTTCCTCATCTCACTGGGTTTCCTCGCACTTTTGGGCTGGCTCAAAACCCAACCTTGGTTCTATGCAGGCCTGGGAACTGACGCGTCCAATGCAACCGATATGACAGCACTCATCCTATTCGGCCTGACCCTTCCAGCCTTCACGTTCTTCCTTTCGCCCATCATGGCGATGAGTTCACGCAAACATGAATTCGAAGCTGACGCATTCTCCGCACAATATACCGAAGCAAGACATCTCATCAGCGCCTTGGTAAAGATGTATGAAGACAATGCGTCTACGCTGACACCCGACGCTTGGTATTCCGCATTTTACGATTCGCACCCCCCCGCCAGCATACGGATTGCACACCTGACAGATCTGGACAAACATGAACGACCTGCTTAAAGCACAAATCATCTCCGCCCATGGACGGCATTACGTCGCTGAACATGATGGAACGACCATACAATGCATGCCTCGCGGCAAAAAAAGCAATGTAGCCGTCGGTGATTCAGTCCTTATCCGCCCAATGGCAAAAGGGCAAGCCGTCATTGAATCCATTGAAGAACGCCGGACACTGCTCTACCGATCTGACCAATTCAAGTCAAAATTCCTAGCGTCCAATATCGACCTGTTGATTATTGTCGCGGCAGTTGAGCCCGACTTTTCCGACGACCTCATTTCACGTGCCTTAGTTGCTGCGGAAGCTGAAGGTATCGAAGTCCACCTAATCCTAAACAAGATTGATGTTACCGAAAAGTTGGAAAGGGCGCAGAAACGGATCGCTTTCTACGCTTCCTTAGGATACCCTGTCCATCAGGCATCAGCTACCGCCGACCCCAATGGTGCATTACAGCTCCTCAAAGGGTTAGTCAAAGACAGGACTTCCATCCTCATAGGGCAGTCCGGCATGGGCAAATCCTCCCTAATCCAGCTTCTAGTCCCTGATATCAAGATTCCGACACGGGAAATCTCCACCGCACTGAACTCCGGACGCCATACCACCACGTACACCCATCTATACCGCCTTGATGCGACAACGGCAATCATTGATTCCCCAGGTTTCCAAGAATTTGGACTCTACCACCTGACGGAAGGACGGCTTGAACGCGCCTTCCGGGAATTCCGTCCCTACCTGGGCAAGTGCCGGTTCTATAATTGCCACCACTTAACCGAACCAGGTTGCGCCGTCCTAGAGGCCGTAGAAAACGGTCAGATTGCCCAGATGCGCCATAACCTTTACCGGCAACTCGTCCACGAATCCGAACAAAAAGTCTGGTAAACCCGATGCATCCCATCCACTACCCCTTTGGGGAAACCACCCCTGCAGATGGCCAAATCTCAGCAATCCGACCGGATGTCCTTTGGCTACGGATGCCTCTGCCTTTCGTCTTAAACCACGTCAACATCTGGCTCCTGAAAGATGGTGACGGCTGGTCATGTGTAGACACTGGTGTCACATGGGATAAAAGCAAGGCCATCTGGGAAAAAGTCCTCGAAGACTATCCTCTAAGCCGACAGATTGTGACCCATAGCCACCCTGACCATGTCGGCTTGTCAGGCTGGCTGAACGCGAAAACGGCTGCCCCACTTTGGATGACACAGGGCGAATACCTGACAGCCTTGGCACATATCCATCAGATCGGCAACTATTCAGTGGACGCCATGCTTGCCCTCTTCAAAAGACACGGCTTGGACGAAATCCGCCTCGATGCCCTCAAAAGACGCGGCAATGCCATGGGCGTTGGATGCCCAATTCTCCCGAAAACCTATGACACCATACGCGAAGGTTGCCGGTTTGCAATCGGCACGCATGAATGGGAAGTCATCATAGGATACGGCCACGCCTATGAGCATGCATCGCTTTATTGCGCAGATTTGGGAATTCTGATTTCAGGCGACATGCTGCTGCCCAGCATATCGACCAATGTCCCCGTTTCCGCCTGCTACCCCAATGGCAATCCCCTGAAAGACTTCTTGGATTCGATACGGAAATTCAGGCACCTTCCGCCAGACACGCTCGTCCTGCCTTCACACGGCCGGCCTTTCATCGGTATCCAGCAGCGTGTTGACTTCCTTGAGAAACATCACCAAACCCGATGCGACCTAGTCCTGTCATTGTGCGAACAGCCGCAGACGGCCTGCAGCATCATGACGCCTTTGTTTAACCGGGAAATCAATGATGCGCACCAGTGCCAGTTCGCTATGGGCGAAGCCATCGCCCACCTGAATTACCTTGAACAACAGTCCCTGATAGCCCCTTTTGAAAAGGACAGCGTCTGCTACTTCCAACGCATGTGACTCGCTACTAGACACCAAACATCTGGAGGATATAAGGGGTCAGCACACCGGTTAACGTCCCGTTCACAATCAAGCCCAAACTGGAATAAACGCCCAGATGGATGTTCTTTGACATGCAATGCGACGTTCCTACAGCATGCGCTGCCGCCCCCATGGAAAGCCCCTGCGCAATTGGACTCTTAATCCCTACGAGCCTTAGGAAAGGCAAACCAACCACAGCACCCAAAATGCCAGTAAGAATGACAATGATTGCCGTTAAGGAAGGGATACCACCTGTCAATGCTGAAACCTCCATCGCTAACGGCGTCGTCGCAGACTTAGGTGCAAGGGATATCGCAACATCCATCGTCGCCCCTAGGTACTTAGCAATCAAAAAGGCGGAAACAGCACCAACAATGCAAGCCACCAACTGACAGGCAAGTATCGGAAGTGTCTGTTTCCTAATCTGCTCTATCTGCATATAAAGTGGAACACCTAACGCAACAATCGCCGGTTTCAAAAGGAATGCAATGTACTTCCCACCCTCGTTATAGTTCTCATAAGAAGTTCCTGAAAGCTTCAGTAACAAGATGATAGCAACAATCGCAATCAATATCGGATTCAACGCCACCAACTTGGTCTTACGCTGGATCAACACCCCACACCAAAACACCGCAACTGTCAGTGTGACGATAAAAAGTTCACTGTGCAGGAACGCAGTCATTTGTGTCTCCTGATCAGCTGATAGACCCATCCTGTCGAAACAAGCACCAACAAGGTACTGATGACGGTTGCCGCAACAATCGGCAACAGCTGTGCCTCAATGATGTCCAGGTAAAGCATCAATGCAACACCTGGCGGCACAAAAAAAAGCCCCATATTGGCAATGAGGAAGTCAGCAAAACCTTTCACCCACTCCAACTTGATGATTTTTACCTTCAAAAGGGTCGTCAACAGAAGCATTCCAATCAATGGCGCTGGGAAATTGATATCGAAGACATGGACAAAAAATTCGGCAACTGCAAGGCAACCAAAGATAATGGCACACTGACGAAGCATTTTTACTGATTCCTCAAATCGGCATCATTGCAATGTTGACGGGGAATTCGATGCCGCCCCCCGCTCCTTTAGCACCTGTTCTAATGCCTGTGCACACTCAGGGCTACCCGCCTCAACACCTGACTGCAACAATGCAATCATTTTGCCCGTATCCTGCGGCACGCCCAATCCTTTACGGTAAAGTGAGGCGAACCACAGAAACGCTGGATGATATTTCCTATCTACAGCCTGCTGAAGCCACTTGAGTCCATCAGCAACATCCTGCTTACCATGCGTCCCCGACACCAGTCGGTACCCCAAAATCGCCATGGACTTTTCATCTCCAGCTTCAGCTACCTTTTCAAGCCAGTCATGGCTTTTCTCAATGTCTTTGGGAACCCATTTACCCTCAAAGTAGATATCCGACAGGTGGTTTCCTGCATTGAGGTATCCTGCTTCAAAGGCCTCTTCAATCCGTTTGATGCCCTCCTGGACATCCTTTTCACACCCTTCTCCCTGTAGAAGCATCGTACCGGACGCCGTCTTCGCAGACTGGACGCCATCATTACCGGCCTGCGTGAGCAGTTCGAACGCCTTTTCCGGATTCTTTACGACACCGGTTCCTTCCTGGTAAAACCAGCCGAGATTGCCAAATGCCCTAGCCTCTCCCAGCTCCATTGCTTTTTCATACCATTCAACTGCCTGGCTTACGTCCCGAACAACACCAATTCCCAATGAATAAATCTTACCCATATGGAATGTTGCGCACGGATCCCCCTTTTCGGCCAAATCACGGATTGCCATTACCGCTTTCAGATACTTCATGGCAGGAGCCATCTGCTGGGAGGCAGACATCATCTTTTTCCGTGCCTCATCAAGATGCGCCGCCCTATTCGGGTTATGAATAATGTAGCAGATAAAATCGCTCCTTACATCACTGTCCGCAATGGCTTCCCAGATAATCCTGTCTATTTCTTCATCAGAATGGAGCATTATTGTTCCCTACCTCACTGTTGATTGGTTATTTACACACATTTTGAGCATACCTGTCCCGAGGTACCGCAGACAACAGTTCCCGGGTATAAGAATGCTTGGGTTCACGATAGATTTCATCGGATCCTGCTATTTCCACGACCGCACCATCTTTCATCACCATAACTTGATCAGCCATATACCTGACGACAGAAAGGTCATGTGAAATAAACATATAAGAAAGTCCAAATTCATCCTGTAAATCCTGTAGCAGATTGAGAACCTGCGCTTGGACAGAGACATCTAGGGCTGATACCGATTCATCACAGAGCAGAACTTCTGGATGCATCGTCAAACATCGCGCTATGGCTATACGTTGACGCTGCCCTCCAGAAAACTCATGTGGATAACGCCTAAATGCATCAGCCGGAAGTCCTACCCTTTTCAACCAGTCATAAGCTAGGTCCCTGCGTTCTGAGGCATTTTCACCGATGCCATGCAACTGCATAGGTTCCATCAAAATCTGCCCAACCGTAAAACGCGGATTCAGTGATGCGTATGGGTTCTGGAAAATGACTTGGATTCGACGCTTATAGGGCATGAACTCCTTCTCAGACAAGGCCAAGATGTCCCTGCCATCAAAAATCACCTCGCCTGCAGTTGCCTGGTGCAAGCGCATGACAGTAAGGCCCAACGTTGTCTTCCCAGAACCAGATTCACCGACGATACCCAATGTCCTCTTACGTGGCAATGTAAATGAGACATCCTTAACTGCCTGGAAGACTTTTTTACGGAAAAAATCTGTCTTAACTTCAAAATTCTTGCAGATGTGTTTGGCTTCAAGCACCACTTCATCGCTCGGGTCATATCCCCTAAGGCGCTCTTCGGAAACTGGTTCGGCCTTACCGCCTGCTGCAATGATGTCTTCAATGACGGGCAAATGATAAGGACGACGATCCATAGGCGGGCGGCAAAGCATCAAAGCTTTTGTATACGGATCAGCTGGCTGCGTAAACACTTCCCGCGCCGTAGCCTGCTCCCTGACATCACCATGGCGCATGACAATAACGTCATCAGCTATTTCCGAAACAAGCTGCAGGTCGTGCGTAATAAAAAGGACTGACATCCCATGGCGCTTCTGGAGTTCCTGGATCAGATAAATAATCTGGCGCTGGACAGTTACATCCAATGCTGTCGTCGGTTCATCAGCAATCAACAGCTTGGGTTCACAAGCAATTGCCATCGCAATCATCACACGCTGTTGCTGTCCACCGGAAAGCTCATGCGGGTAGGCGTCGATACGTCTTTGCGGTTCCGGAATCCCTACTTCAGTGAGTAATTCCACAGCTCGCTGCCTTGCTTTTCCAGCATCCATCCCCTTATGTAGCCTTAGGACTTCACCAATCTGGTAGCCCACACTAAAGACCGGGTTCAGGGAACTCATAGGATCTTGGAAAACCATCGAAAAGGCCGTCCCACATAGCTTTCTGCGTTCGGGCAACGGCATGTCTAATAACTCTTTTCCATCAAAAAGAATCGATGCTCCTGCCTCAATTCTGGCGACATCCTTTGGCAAAAGTCCCATCACCGCCAATGCACTAACCGATTTGCCGCTTCCTGACTCTCCGACCAAGGCGACTGTCCGACCTTGAGGAACATCAAATGAAATTCCCCTGACAGCTTCAGTAAAGGCATTCTTGCCCGTCCTGAATGACACTTTCAGGTTCCTGACCTTCAGGAGGATATCGCCCACTGTCCCCATCATTGCCCTTGCTTCAGCTTCGGATCCAACGCGTCGCGCAACCCGTCTGTAAACAGCGACAAGGCAGTAATCAACACAGCCATCACAACTGTCACGGCAGCAAGCTGCCACCACTTGCCAAGAATCAACTCGTTTTGCGCCTCATTAAGCATGCTGCCCCAAGAAACTTCTCCAACGGGAACGCCAAACCCAAGGAAACTTAAAATGACTTCCGATTTGATAAACCCTACGGCCATCAGTGAAAACTGAACCAATGGGATATGGCTGATATTCGGAAAAATATGCACAAAAATGCGTCGCCAATGCGATGCGCCAATGGCACCTGCCGCCATTACATATTCCCTATCACGGTGTTTCATGTATTCTGCCCGAACCAACCTGAAAACCCCCGTCCACCCAGTCAAGCCAAGGATAAGGATGATTGTCATGATTCCCTTACTCTGAAGGACAGCGGCAACGGCAAGGATCAAAAGCAAATACGGGATGGACGTGAATACGCTGTAAAACCAGTTCAGGCAGTCATCAAGCCAGCCTTCGAAATAACCGGACAAAGCACCTAAAACGGTACCGATGACCGTTGCCACGAGCGCTGCAACCAATCCCACAACGATAGAGGTCTCAGATCCCTTGATGACTTTCTTTAAGACGTCGTGCCCCCATTTATCCGCCCCAAACAAAAGCGTCTGCTCCCTGACTACCGCACCTTCACCTGTCTTTGGTTGTAGCTGCCCTCTGATGGCATCCAAATCTGCCTGCAGTGGATCCTTGATGCCATAATCCGGAACCGCTACCTTGGAAAGTCGGTTGGCCTGGATATCTGTGCGTAACTCCCGAATCACCTCCCGCAAGGGATCACGTGGATTTTCCGGGACATTCTTCGTCTGGCGGCCAGATACATGGCTTCCCGGTTGCTGGACTCCCACAAAATGCGGTGGGGCATAATTCACACCGACTTCTTTTTCCCAATCAGATGCAATCAACCCGACAAGTGACAGGAAAAGCATCACAATGAACAAAGCAACTACAGCAAACGACGCCATAGCAACGCGGTCAGCAAAAAGGCGCTTCATCGCCAGATGCCACAAACTCTCTGGCGGTGCCGATGATGTTTCCACCTTCGTATTCATTGCAACCTAACCCGTGGGTCGATTTTCTGATAAAGGATGTCCGCCAATAGATTAAAGACCATCGTCGCAACAGCAACGTAGACAGTAACTGCTTTAACAACGGGGAAATCACTCCTTTCTACCGCCAAAATGATTTCCCGACCAATGCCTGGAATGGAAAAAAAACGTTCCACCAAAAATGCGCCAACTAAAAGAGACGGCAGATTAGACATCACATAGGTCACAATCGGTATTGCGGCATTGCGCAGGACATGCACCCAAAGAATTCGCTTTTCGGTCAATCCCTTTGCCCTAGCCGTCCGCACATAATCCTGTCCCAATTCATCCAGCATGAACGTCCGGTAAAGCCTCAGGTTGGGCGCAATGCTGACCACCAACAAAATCAAGATTGGCAACATGGCAAAACGCAATGAGCCCAGAAAAGAGGCGTCCCATCCTTGAACAGGAAACCACCCCAACCTATAGGCCAAGCCATATTGGAACACAATGATATAAACAAGGATGCTGACCGCCATGCCAACGGTACAGGCAACCATGATTGTGCGGTCAGTCAATGATCCCCTGACATAAGCAACAGCAAGGCCTAAGGCAACAGCCACAACAGTTTCCAGGATTGTCAAAGGAATTAGGAGCGTCAACGACGGCCCCATTCGAGAAAGGATAATGTCAGACACCGCCTCCCCGGTACTCCAGCTGTTACCAAAATCAAAACAGAGTGTCTGTTTAATAAAAATCCACAACTGCACGTAAATCGGCTCATCAAGACCTAATTGGTGGCGGATATTGGCAATCTGCACCGGATCTGAAATCTTTCCAGCCAGCACGTACGCAGGATCGCCCCCCACCCAATTGAAGAGAAAAAAAACCAACAGCAACACGCCCAACAGCGTTGGGATCATCTGCCAGATGCGTCTTAAAAGATATTGAGCCATCTTTAGGGAAGCGCCCTGTCTGGCAGGGCAACTTCTTTCACTACATTATTTTCGCCGCTCAAGGCCGCTAATATCTTCGTAAAAAGCGGCACTGTCAGGAGAACGACCCAAGAAATAGCGCACCATCCTATCTGCCGGCAATTCGCTACCCCGTTCAAGAACCGTTTTACGATAGAACTGACCAACGACAGGATTCATCAACCTGCCATTGAACCGCGAGAGCATATCCAATGCAAGCACCTTAGACCACATATAGCCATAGTATCCTGCTGCGTAACCACTGACGATGTGGCCAAACTGTCCGGGGAACTGGGTTCCTTGGTCATAACCCATTGGCGTCTTGGACTCAAGGTCTTCCCATACAGCCATAACATCCTTGACATGGTCGCCATAGAGAGCCATGTCATACTTCGCATACAATGTCTGGCGTGAATAGAAGATGCCTTGTCCAAACTTGCGGGAATCATTAATCCGCTTTAAGAGATCCTTGGTAACCTGTGGACAACTACCATGGGCATATTTCGGCAAGGTCGAAAGGGCTTCCAAATTGTGCGTCCACTCTTCAAACATCTGGGACGGTGCTTCAACAAAGTCACGTTCCACACTCGTTCCTGACTGTTCAACAAAACGGGTTTTCGACAACACACCATGCAAAACATGGCCAAATTCATGCAACATGGTTTCAAGCTCATTACCATCGAGTCCGTCGCGGTTGAAATTGGTTACGAGGACAGAAATAGGTAGCCTGTCTTCCAACGTGCTTGCCCCCTGAACAGGGAAAACTGCTGCATGACCATATTTGCCTTCACGAGGGAAAAGGTCAAGGTAGATACCACCAATCGTCTTCCCATCTTTCTTATCAATCACCTCATAATACTTAACATCATCATGCCACGTCGGAACGGATTGTTTCTTGAACTCGATGTTATAAAGCGTTCCAGCAATACCCATCGCCCACTCAATGGACGCCTGAGTCGGGAAGTAATGGCGCAGTTCATTCTGGTTTACGCCAAACCGCTGTTCTTTGTAACGCGTCAACCAATAGTTGGTATCCCAATGATGTATCTGCGAAAGCGCAGGTGCGATACCCCTAACCTTTGCCTTAAATGCCTTCAGGTCGTTTAATTCAACTTTTTCTGTTTCTGTCACGATTTTCTGTACATCATCCAGAAAACGATCAACTACTGTCGGCTTTTTAGCCATTCGGCGGCGCAGGGCAAAATCCGCATAACTCCGATAACCTTCTAATACAGCCATTTCGTGACGCAACGTCACCGCTTCCTGCAACAGATCAAGGTTTGCCTTTCCGCCTCTATTGATAAAGGCAAAACGGTATTTTTCACGGGCCTTGTCATTATTCGCGTACTGCATGAACGGCAGATATTCTGGATAGGAAAAGCCCAAAGAATAAGAGCCTGGTACTTTGTCTTTCTGGAGCCGGTCAATGTACTCCTTGGGCATACCATCGAGTTCAGCTGTCGTCATCGAGACCCGGTTGGGATTCTCGCGCAGATTCTTGCTGAACTGCTGACTGATTTCTGTCAATCTTTGGACAATTGCACCGACGCGGCGACGCTTCTCAGGAGGCAGAGAAATCCCGGCATCTTCATATGCGCTAACGACATCCTGGCGTAGCTTCCTTTCCTCGTCATCGTTGATTCGCACAATCCGCATATGGCTGTAGAGCTTCTCATTCTGGTAGACATCGGTAATGAACTGCTGGGTCTTGATAGCGCACGCATCAGCCTGCTTGCGGACTTCCGCATCAGGTGAGACACGGCCCAAAAGGCTCATCGGCCCATCGAGATCCTCAATACCCATCTGCAAGCGATTCCACCCCCTTAAAAAGGCATCAGCCCCTTCCAAGGTCTCAACAGGCAGTGCAGACAGGTCATCCACTCCTTTCTTCAAGTCATCCAACTGCGTTTTGCACTGGGACTCGATATCAGCAGCTGCAGGCACCGGCATCACAGGTGCCGCCGCCATCAAGGGAGCAGACACTGAAACACCAATGGTCAGAAGCGCCATACTGAGGAATGACTTCATGGCTGGGATCTTTTTTTTCATACGTAAACCCGATTCTTTCCAAATTGCCGAAGAGACAATGATACCCTGATACAGCACCCTTATCATCTTTTGGCCATATCGATATCGCTATAAGCCCATTCATTATGCATGAATGGATGTTTTTTATAACCAATGACATAGGTTTGGTAAAGCATATTGCGGTACCGCGCGAAACCCATACCCGCTGGCGCATAAACCTCCAGGAGCCTCGCCATCTTATGGTACAGGAGATTACGTTCTTCCCCATCCGGTAGTGTGGCCGCTTCCTCATACAAGGCATCAAATTCTGGGAGTTCGACACACCCGTGATTGCTTTGGCCCGTATTAGGCCCATAAAAGAGCTGCATGAAATTACCCCCATCGGGATAGTCAGCAACCCATGCCATCTCGCGCATCATTAACTGGCATTGGCGTTCCGCCTTAATAAGTTCTGGGAACGGACGCCTATCTTCCTCCATCTTGATGGATAAACGGTCAAAAGTCCTTTTCCACATTTCCAGTTGCTGTTGCCCCGCTGAGTCTGGGCGGGTAGAAAAGACTATCACCAATGGCGAACCATCAGGTTTGTTCCGCCATCCATCAGTCCCCTTTTTGTATCCATAACGGTCAAGCAACGCATTGGCAATGTCCGGTTCAAACCCATTAATAGATTGGTAAGCCCCGTCAAAGCCGGCAACGCCTGGCGGTATAGGAAAGTCCAACATCACAGCTTGGCCATTGCTAACAACATCAATTTCTTCTTTGACGTTATGCGCCATGATAATGGCTCGGCGTAGAGCAACCCTCTCATTGGACAAACCGCCAACTACCGGATTACGCATATTAAAGTAGAACTGGATCAGCTCAGGTTCAATGTAACGTGAAAGTCCAACACCTTTTTCAACCAATTCAGGCCTCAGTTGCCCTTCTTCCAATGCCCTAGGTGCCAAAGGCCCTTCCAAGCTGAAGACATCAATTTCTCGGTTCTGGAATGCAAGCCATCTTGACTGATCCTCTGGAATCACATCAATGATGACCTTACCGATTTGCGGCATCATCTTGCCACGCATCACATCAGCAATGCGTTTGTCCTCTGGATCTTCCCCTGGCTCAAAATCCCATATGAACCCCCTAAAATTCGGATTCGCAACAAGCACCATCTGTGAACCGCGGCGCCAACTCTCCAGACGGTATGGCCCCGTCCCAACCGGATTAGCCATCACCTGACCATTGCCATCACGGTAACGCTCAACTACCTCCCATGCCACGGCCGCAGTCGGCGTATGTGCAAGGATATGCAATAAACTATAGTCGGGCTGAACAAGCTGAATCTGGAAGGTATAGCGGTTCAACTGCCTTAAACCAAGCACTTTCGCCTTATAGTCGAACTTTCCTGTCTTCGCCGCATTTTGCGCCAACGTATCAAGTCCAATAATCTTACCCTTAACAAGCCACCCCCACGATGATCGTACCGCAGGATCAACGAGTCGCTTGATTGAATAGATGTAATCAGCTGCAACCAATTCCCTACGCTTACCACCAAAAGCTGGGTCATCAGCAAAATAAATCCCTTTCTTCAGGGTAATCGTATAGGTCTTGCCATCTGCTGATATTTCAGGCATTGCTTCGGCCGTCTCTGGCACAAGCTTTGCGGGACGCGCCAAATAATCATAAGTTAAAAGCGGTTCATGGATGGATCGAATGATTTGTGAAGAATAAAGGTCACTAGCAACAGCCGGATCAAAACCTGTTTCTTGCGCCGAAAAAACTGTATGCAACACTTTCTCGGGATTCGCCGGCGATTTCGCGCAAGCACCTTGTCCCAGCCCAAACGCAAGAAAAATCGCCATCAAAAAACTAAAAACGCCTTTGAAAGAAAACATGTTGAATCACACCATTAAAATCTATCCATTTTTCCCAGAATCTAAGCCAAGCACGCTAGAAAATCCCCTTTCTCCCAATAACAAGCTGAAAGATACCCTATTTGCACGCAAAAAATTGAAACTTTTTAAAAAAAAGCGGAAAATCTTGACAGATTCATTGTATATTCGAGTTTTTCAACTGGAGTTCATTCTTATTATGAAAAAATCATTTGTTCTGGGCGCCCTTGCCGTCGCCTTGATGTCTGTTACGGCTTCCGCAAAAGATATTGCAACCGTTAATGGGAAAGGCATCCCAGAAGCAAGGTCTAATGCCATCGTCAAAAATTTTGTTGCCCGTGGAGCAAAGGACACTCCTGAACTCCGTAAGGGAATCCGTGAAGAATTAATCACTGATGAAGTGATGGTTCAGGAAGCAGAAAAGCAGGGGCTTGCTGATACCACCGAGTTCAAGACCCAGATTGAAGCTGCCCGCCGTGGCATGCTCAAACAAAGCCTGGCTCAGAAATACCTGGAAAAGAACCCTGTTTCCGACAAAGATGTTAAGAACCAATATGACCAGTGGTCTGCCGCCAACAAAGGCAAGCAGTACCACGTCAAGCATATCCTAGTCAAAACGGATGCTGAAGCCAAAGACATTATTAGTCAGCTAGATAAAGGTGGCAACTTTGAAAAACTGGCTTCCTCCA
Source organism: Oxalobacter sp. (assembly GCA_016291665.1). Taxonomy (GTDB): domain Bacteria; phylum Pseudomonadota; class Gammaproteobacteria; order Burkholderiales; family Burkholderiaceae_D; genus Oxalobacter. Next base: position 131,242 of record JAEEYE010000001.1, read on the forward strand.
AATCCCTGGATGGTTCCAAGGCTAACGGCGGCGACCTAGGCTGGTCCCCAGCAACCGGTTTTGTAAAACCATTTGCTGACGCTGTCATGGCACTGGGCAAAGGCCAGACCACCAAGACTCCTGTCCAGTCCCCATTTGGTTTCCACGTCATCAAGCTGGTTGATTCCAAGTCTCTGCCAACTTACGACCAGATGAAGCCGCGTTTCAAAGCTGAAATGGAACAGGCAAAACTGGCTCAGTATGTTCGCGGCCTGCGTGAAAAAGCTAAGGTTGAATAACCCCAACCCTCGCGCCTGATATTTACCCCCCAAGGAATGAACTCCTTGGGGGTTTTCTTACCTGATTAGCTCGGCGACAGTCTCGGATGCCCTCATCACAGGCTCGCCAAAAACGACAGCTTTTGCCCTGCGAACATCAGATATAACTGTACCCGGTAGGGCTGACAATCTCTAACAAAAAGTGGCAGTCCTGTCAGACAATCAGCGGTACTTCCAGTTTGCGTTCAAAAGACCCTGTGGGTTGGCATAACTCAAGAAGTCACCCGCATTACCATTTCGGACATCCTGGGCATAGCGTTCAATCGCATTGTTCAGTACGTTCAGATGATCCATGTTGCACTTCAGGTAAATCGCCCTACGTTCAATGTCCTGACCAGGTGTCATAAACTGCCTTGCCAAAGTCTTACATTTTGCATCAACCTGCTTAGGTAATGTGCTGATGGACTGCTGTGCGGCGCCACGGTATTGGTCAGGCACCATAGACCAAGCCTGTGTATACCGTTTCTGTGCCTGTGCCATCTTTTGCTTCATCAACGTGTAAAGCTGGTTGGTACTCATACCTGCTGTGGATCGGCCACCATCAAGCCCCGTTGATACGACAACGGGCTGTCCAGACGTCTTAACAGCAGCAGGTTGCGAAGATGCCGGGACAGGTTTAGACGGCTGACCACCACTATCACCATCACCGCTGCAGCTGTACATCACAATCGCAATGACAACAACGATGGCAATAACAATCCAAAGTTTCTTACGGCTACTCTGTTGCGGCTGCCCCTCTGGTTGATAGGCTTCCTCCGGCATCATGGGTTCTAGATCGGGTTGCCTATGCCCTGGTGCAGAATTACCGAACTGTGCATCATCAGAATCATCTTCCGGCAATACAGGCTTATTGGATTGCCCAGGGACAGAACTGCCATGCACAATAGCGCCACCACAAAACGGACACGAAGAGACAGAGCCACTGATTGGGGCTCCACAGGAAGGACAGTTTGAATCAGCCATTTCGCCCTCTCTTTGTAAGTTGGTAATACACCATTGTGACATCCACCTCTTATCGAATGCAAGAGGGAACAATACACAGTCACTTAATCATCTGCTACTCCCTAAAACCATTTCCTCAAAGTAAATAGGATATCTTGTCTCTTAGCAACAGATAGTCCATGTTAACGATTTTTAACGAAAGCAACAGTAAGGCACATAATCTAATATAGCGGCCATAGATATTCTAAATAACCATCGAGGAACAATCACATAGACGAAACCGACTATGGAGAAGGTATTTTGTAACTACAGTTTCACGCGTAGCTGCTTCAGGTGTTTCAGCGGTCTCAGATTCTCCACTCTAGAATCAATCAATATCAGTTCCCTCAAATTCGGCATTGCGGCCAACGGTGAAACATTCATCACAGCAGTGTCCCTGATATCCAGCTTCTCAAGATCGTAAAGTTTTTCAATAGGATTTAAGTACATCACATTGGTATAACCGATATTGAGCTCCCTCAATTTCTCAAGTCGGTCTATCGCTGACAAGTCAGAGACCCGGGTATCTCGGAGATTGAGTTTTTCAAGCTTCTTTAAGCCCGCCAGTGGGTATAGATTCCTGACTGCCGTATTCCATAATGTCAGTTCCCTCAAATTGTGCATGACCTTTAATGGCGAAAGGTCTACCAAGGCCGTCCGCCCGGCATCAAGCACCTCCAATTCCCGCATCTGCGCCAATGGCGTAAAGTCTGTGAGCTTTGTATTCCAGATATCCAGCTTTTTCAGGTTCTTGAAAGCAGTGATAGCAGAGATGTCTGTTATTGGCGTGTTACGCAAACTGAGTTCAGTCAGATTGGGAAATGACAGTAGCGGCTCTAAATCTGAAATACCTGTATCACTTAGATCTAGCCTTTCCAAATTAGCTAACGGCTTCAGCAATGAAAAGTCTTCAATCCGTGAGAGGTAGAGCTTTTTCAAGTTGACCATTGAAGCGATTGGCGTCAAGTCAACAACCTTTGTCTTGCGGATATCCAACTCCGTCAATTGCTTCAAAAGCCGTAATACTGAGATATCATCAATAGGCGTCTGATGCACATCAAGCTTCTCCAGTCCCGCCAAAACCCTCAATGGGAAAATATCTGAGACATCCGTTTCACTGATATTCAGTTCTTTCAGATTCCTCATCAGCGACAACATGGAAATGTCCTTGACTCGGGATCCCTGAACATCCAGCTTCTCAAGACGGCTTGCTGATGCTATCAACGGAGCAATTTTCTTGACCTTGGTACCGCGCAAGTCAACTTCTCTCAGGTTCCTTAGATATTCCAATGGAGAAAGGTTGGAAATACGCGTATTTCTGAGGTTCAGGGTTTCAAGCTCAACCAAATCGGACAAGGCTGAAACCTTACCAATCTGGGTTCCCTCAAGCTTCAATTTCTTGAGTTTTGTCAGCCAGGCTAGCGAACTGGCATCTGTGATGACGGTTCCACTGAGATCCAGATCTTTGATCTGCGGTAACGCTTCCAAGGGTGAAATATCGACAACCTTGGTTTCGCGGAGGTTAAGCTTTTCCAGATTGACCAAAGCCTTAACAGGCGCCAAATCATCGAAGGATGTCGCACTTAAATCCAACTCGAGGACATCCTGAGCCAACACCCCCTTAATCCTGCCAAGAAAAGCCTGCAAGCCTGGAGGCGTTTTTTGGTCTTCTGTCATTACCAGCCTCTTACTTCTGTTTTTTCACGCCAGACAACGACTCAGCCTTGGCTGCTTTTTTCTGTTCTATTGGTGTCATGCGTCGATTCGGTTTATTTCAAGCACAATTGCACTTGATACTACAGCATTATACAGCGGTGAGTTAAGCCGACCTCGACATCAGAACCATTCAAGGGTCTAAACACTTTGAAAACGAGAAGCCCAGCTATCAAAAATAATGAGGATGAAGCCAGTATTTTTTATGTAACTCTTTGTTTTAATGGGCGGCGAGAGTTGAACTAGCGCGATAACTCTTTGAAATTTATTGACTTTGGCAGTTCACATTAACCACATGTATACAAACTTGTATACAAACTTTGGAACAACCCCTTATACACGCTTTTTTCCAAACAAGATTTTCTTGGTAAGCCAAATAATAACAACCATCAGGCTAATATTCTACACCATCACATCATTGGGAAAATTCAGGGGGTCTTTTTGAAAAATACTCTGCAAACAATGACGCGTGCCCCCTAAGCAGTCCACGGTTTTTCTAAGACAGGTAGGGGGTGGGGGATACCCTAATGGCCTACCTGTCTGGATGTTTCTGCAAGTTAGGTCAGTTTCTTCTGCTTGCCCGCTTGACTAACATCATTGATGTAATTGTAGATGGTTCCCCTTGTTACACCGTAGTCCCTTGCTAAGCGTGCCATTGATACACCCCGTTCATGCTCTGCTTTGATATGGGCAATCTGTTCTGGTGTTGCCTGTCTCTGACGGCCTTTGTAAACACCTTTCTCTTTGGCAATGGCGATTCCCTCACGTTGGCGCTGTCTAATCATATTGCGTTCAAATTCAGCAAAGGCGCCAACCATTGACAGAATCAGCTTAGACAACGGATTGTCAGTAGATGCGTCAAAGTATTGTCCTTCTTTGATGAACCGGATTGATACACCCTTACCGACAAGTTCCTCAATCAAGCAAAGCAGGTCTTTCAGGTTCCTGGCCAGTCTGTCCATGCTATGTACAAAGATGGTGTCGCCTTCCCTGACCATTTCCAGCATCTTTTGTAACTCAGGCCTGTTGGTGTCCTTGCCAGATACCTTTTCGGTGAATGTCCTATCTAAGTCAATGCCTTGTAGCTGTCTGTCAGTGTTTTGGTCTGTGGTGGATACCCTGATGTAACCGATGTTCATTTTCCAGTCCCTTTGCCTTGTCTATTATAGGTTGTCATTTTTTGTTAAATGGCGTTTGCGTACATTATAAGTTGTTATTATCCTAAATGTAAACAAAAATGAGGGGTGTTTTAGTCTGTATCGGGATATTGTTGTTTGTTTATTACAGGTATACCCAAAATAGACGTTATTCTGTGGAAAAATTGAAACGAAAAAGGACAGCCGTCTGCTCAAAATGAGATTTGGCTTCCACTGATTTTCTTTTACCTATCCAAGGAAGAAATTGCTTTACCAGCTAATCTATGTAGAATTGGAATGTAGCAGAATATATTACCTACGGATAATCGGTTCAGTTATAGACTTTGCTACTTTGGGTAGGGTCATCAAGACTTGGTATTCGAGTGATTTCTAGGAGGTAAAAGTGGAAGTCATCAAATTATCGTCCGAGAGACAGGCCGCTAGAGATGCAGAATTTAACAGATACTTTTCCAAGGCTTTCTTATATACCGGTATCTTTTCTAGTGAAGACATAGAGACAGCGCTTAAATTGATAAAGACTCAATATGGATACAAAGACATATATGAAAAATTTTTTTTAGGTAAAGACTGGCGGTATCCAGAACTTGAGAGGTGGAAGAAACACGGACAAGAGACTGGAGAGTGGATACGCTGTTTTGCAGAAGGTTCGCTACGGCACGACTTCACAAAGGATGATGTTTCAGACTTCTTTGGTTGTGTTAGTACATATAGGGCAAAAAAGGAACTGCTAGCAGTTGGTGCTTTCTATCCGAAGCGGAATATTAAGACTGAAATCCTGAAAAAAGCAGAAGAAGACCCAGAGTATAGGAAATTACTGACTAAAATTCTGAAAGATAGGTACTATGAATGTGCTTACAAGATTCTCTGGGAAACAACATCAATAAGAGCAAGCAATTCTTGGAAGAAGAAAGATGCGATACGTATATTTGGAAAAGACGTCAATTACTATTGGAAAGGAGTTATAACCACTGAAACAGATACACGTATCAGCCGGAACATAGAAAAAGAACATCCTGATGCCATCTTTCCTGTCATACCATGCGAAGCATATGACTGGCAGTTCATGTTGAAAATAACACCAAGATACTCGAAGAATTGACTGTACGTATCTTGTTCACTAGCCAATCTTACGGCTTGACCATATTAAGATGGGTAGAGGGTAAACTAGTGCTTACCTTTCTACCCACAAAAGTCCATGTGCCGTAACACCAATCTAGTGGTTATTCGTCTTTTTCGATAACAACAGCATTGCCATTAGCTGTAACACAAAAAACATAGGGCAGGTAGGTTGTGCCGCCTTTTGAATTGGCTGTTTCTGGGTCAAGCGTAATGTAATCGAAATCAACGCCAATTACTGCATTGCATCCAAGATCGTAAGCAGCTTCTTTCAACTCTTGGAGTGCACGGCGCCTGATTTTGACTAAAGAGTCTGTTAGCGCTTGTCCAACATCCGTTGCTTTACTGAAAAAGATGCCATCAGTTCCTCTGTCAATTTGAATAGCATCATCACCAGAGATATATCCAGAGTATTTGGTGATCTTATAGCCATCAAAGCTGAAACCGGAGGTAATCAGCATACTTGCCAAGGCTCTTTGTTTTTCTTCTTTTGCTTGTGATTCGGCCAAGGCCTTCTGCTTGGCCTTTTTAATTCTGTCAAGTTTTTCGTTTAAAACTTTCAGTTTCTCTTCATGATAAGGATCATTTGTCTGCAAATATTCCTTGAATCCTTCAATATGTTTTAATACATCATTTTCTCGAAAATCAACGCTATATAAGTCTACGTTATCGCTTAGATTTAGTTTGTTTTTAAGATAATCTTTAAATTGCGATGGGTCAATATAAAAAAATTGTGCTATCTCAATAATTCTCATAATTTCTCACTTTATGTTGTTTTGGACATGGTTAAAGATATTTCATTGCTTCTTCGTTAGTCGGATCAATATCTAATACCAGGCTTGCATATCTACTGGCGCGCGAAGGGTCTGATTTACATTTTTCTAAAAGCCTGTCGACATCACTTTTTACAGAAATTTCCGATTTCTTCTTTGGTTTTTCACTTTGCAAGACTTTATGTTGTGAATTACAAAACTGGCAGACTTTATATCCGCCTTTATCGATAAAGACATTTGCCCCACAATTAGAACATACAAGTTTTTGCATTCGATTTTCCCCGCTGTTGGTGTGAACGATGTGCCCACCTGCAATGCAGTTAGTTAACTTTGACCACTCTACCAAATATTCTTGAATAGAAGGTGACTGATTGGATTCATCGAGTGTTACACAGTGATAGATGCCGATGCCTTTTCCTTAGCCTTCCGCTTTGTCTGCACTGTCATCAAAGCATCCAACAGTCGCAACAGCTTCCTGTCCAATGCTGAGTCATACCGGGCAACCACATCAAAGTTGATATGACAGCATGCCGCACCATAGGCCTGTTGCCTGATGGTCTCGATGTACTCAATGGACTGAAGTTCCGTATGCAACAGGTTGGACACCGTGGATATCAGGTTGTCTTTTGTCAGTTCTTCCAATTCGGCCAATTCTTCAAGCCTTTTATGGATTGGATAAGGCAGGTTGTTTTCAAGGAATTCAAAAAGACTGGATATATCTGATTCACTAAAATCCCCGCTAAGGCCTCTAAAAGCCTCTGCAAGCGATTTTTTATATTGGGATAGTGTAGGGGTATCAAAAGCCAGCAAATGCCTTATAGAGGCTGTATTTTCGACATTCAAATGGATTGGTGATGAATCATTGATTAAAGTCAGGGGAATACTAATTGAGTCATTTAATCCCGTGGATATTGACGCACGTTCGGCTGATAAAAGACGGCGTTTCCTCCAGATCGTATTGGCAATGTCTTGAACCAGTGTTTCTTCGGTAATGGTCTTTGGTTCATATTCCGAAAGTAAGTCTGATAAGAGCGTCGCATAATCCGTCGCTGACTCTGATGGAAGGAGTAACTGGCTTGACAGAATGCCGTGCTTGACGGCGTTCAAGGCTGTTGGTGATGGTGTTGGTGTTACCGGTGTTAATACTGGCATTGTGTTTCCTTTTTGTCTTACTATTCATTCAGTCCACCTTATTGTCTGATGACTTTCTTCTATCTGTAATGATGAGTATTCCTTACGGAATACAAAGATATAGAAGAAAGTATTATATATACCTAAAGGTATATATATTAATATAGCGACACGATTTTGCCATTATGGATTTTCATTATAAATCAACGCTTTAACAAAAGATAACGACTGTCGATTTTTTAAGAATGATTAGAGAAACGACAGCAATAAAATATCGTTTAATATCAACCACTTAATAATGTAACCAAAAAAGTTGACAGCCGTAATTTGCCTATTATTTCAGCAATTGGAACATTGGACGGAAAATCATAAAAACTAATCCGCATCCATCCATGCGTCTATTGGGAATGTTGCTGGATCGTCTGACAACATACTTGAAGGATGAGCTTTGAAATGCAGTGACTGCATCAACGTAGCCACTTCCGGGGGTATGATGTGATACTCGCCCCAAGTAAAAGCATACAGTGATGGTAGTACCTGCTGTCTTATAGTTCTGTAACCGTCTTTGTATGAATATTGTCCTGACACATCTTTTGGGCGATGTGGTTTGCCTTTGTATGTGCAGACGATAAAGCCCACATCTAGCAGTTCCTGTCTGGCTTTAATCAGCCGTTTTTCCGTAAAGCCGCGACTCTTGAACATCTGCGTTTCTGTTTTTTGGCTTGATTTCAATTCATACGAGCATTGCAGGTAACCGTTCAAAGTGTAGCCCTTTGCCCTAATACCTTTTGATTCGCGCCAATCCGCAACCATGTAGGTCATGACTTTCACGGCATCACCTGACAAGCTGGCAAACTTTCTTGTATTGATTACATCTATCGGGAATCGGGCAAACGGGATCAGCCTGATTTCTTTCGTTATCATGCCGGAAGTGGACAGGAAAGCTGGCAATGGATTCTGCACTGGCAGCCATGTCACCGCAAAGCAATCCTTGATGGTGTAATTGTTGCCATTGGTCTGGAATACAAGATTTTCTGCTTTCAGTTCCGCTAATGCTTTTCCATAACGGTATTTAGACATCCCCCATTGCTCGTATTCTTTTGGAAGTATGGTCAATGAGCCATTGTTGTTTGGGTAGTATCTCGACATCAGATACCACAACACTTTGACAGAATCTCCTGACAGGTTACGGAAAACGGCCGTATCAATCAGGTCGCGAGGTAGCCGTGTAAATTTTCCCTTGTATTTGGGAATCATGCGCTCATAGTAGCTTTTGAAACCGGTAGTTGGATTGCGATAGCTCATAAGTCACCCTTAAGACAGAAAAGGGATTGTTTCCAATCCTCTGTGTCTGGTTTATCAGTCTTTAAACATTCCTGGGCATGTTAAGTAGTAGCCCATCCTGGGTCTGCCTGTTTTGTCCCTGACTTTGGCTTTGCAAACAATTTCGCTACCGGCAATTCTGTTCAACTTTGAACGCAAAGATGCAATCCAGATGTAACTGCATTCATCATTCCGTGTCATCACCATTTTTCCGGCCAACAGCCACTTGATAGCCCTACCGCGGTCAGAATCAGTTGCGAGTCGCTTAATTTCGAATATTGCTTCCGGCGATAGCTTACATCTACCAACGGTGTCATTATGTTCGGGAGAAACGATATTGGAATCTCTACCTGTTGATACATCAACAGGCTTTTCCTTTTTGTATGGCCTAATAATACATTCATGGTTGGATGTAACTTCAGATATCATCCGGTCGAATTGCTCATCATTGCAGACTAGCGCAATGACGTTTCTCCCGTCATTCCAATGGTTCCTATAAGTTTTCACCAAAATCATTTCTGTCCTCCAAGACTGTTAAGGTATTCTTCAATATCGGATTGCCTCCATGCGACAGCCCTTGTCCCAATTTTGATCGACAGCGGAAACTTCCCCTCTGCCATCAGTCGGTAAATTGTTGTCCGTCCATATCCGGTTGCATTCATTACGGCCGGTAGACGTAAGTTTTTGTTGATTGCCATTTCTTTTCCTTTCAAATGGCAGTTGATAAAAACCCTTGATGGGTTACTCTTTATTAGAATAATGCCATAAAAGGACAGAGAATTACAGATAAGTTTTTGGGATTTTGCAGAATCCCAACAACGGTTATTGGAATTTGTTCAATATCGTCGAATTAGCATGGCCTTAATTGGCCATTTCATACTGCTTAGACATACGGCTAGCTATAAATGCGTTGATGTCTGAAAGTCTCCAACCGATTGCCCTAGCGCCAAGTTGGATAGGTTGGGGAAAGTTCTCAACTCCCTTGATTTTGGATTTGCGCCAAAGTCTGATGGTTTCATTGCAGACACCAAGCATTGCAGACAATTCAGCCAGTCTGATGATGCGGTCGATGGTTGGGTAGGCAGTAGTTTCCATAACAGTCCCTTTTGTTTTGTGTTGGTTGTACAAATAACAGCAAGTGCTGTCATGACTGTTATGCTAGTCAGCAATTTTAGGACGGAAATTTGCCCTATAATCCATTGAATTTAAACAACTTTTCTTATTTAGAATATTTTAAGTTGTTGATTATAAACAAGTTTTTAAAACTGTCGTAAAATAGGATATTATTCATCCAAATTTAAAAGGTTCTGCCTGCGGATTGCATCTATATGGTCTGCCCATGCTTGGAGCATTTCTTTTCTTTCTTCTTCATACTCTGCCATATGGGAATAAGCGCCAACAGTCTTATCACGCTCCTTGTGTGACAGCAGTCTCTCTATGGCATCATGCGAAAACCGTGGCACTTTCTTGCCGTTAACTTCCAACCTCTGCTCTCTAAGCCACGATGATGCCAATGCCCTAAACCCATGGACTGTCATCTTTCCTGTATATCCCATCCGCTTAATCACCCTAAGCAAAGCCTCACCCGTCATGGCTTCCCTTGGATTCCCTCTTTTTGGAAAAAGAAAATTACCCCATCCCGTAAGCGGCTCAAGGTCTTTAAGCAAGGACTTAGCTTGCAATGGCAATTGAATGACATGATCGGACTTGTCAGGGTTAATCTTCCGCTTCCCCATCTTCATGCGCGACCACGGAATCACCCAAACCCCTTTATCCAAATCAACCTCTGACCACTCTGCCCCTAACAGTTCACTGGAACGCATGAATAGCAACATTGCCAGCCTGAAAGCAATCTTGGTTTGCAAATCAGCTTTAACATCATCCAATGCTTTCAAGAAGGCAGGAAGTTCTGCGTACTTGATTACCGCAAAATGCCCCTTGTTGGCTTTAGCCAAAACGTCCTTCAAGTCACCAACAAGGTTATGCTTGATGATTCCGCGCTGTATCGCATGGCTGAAAATACGCTCAATATTTGATTTCAGTCTTTTTGCAGTTTCGGCCACCCCTCTGCCTTCGACTGTTTTTAGCACATCTATAATCTGTTGGTGCGTTATATCAGCAATTGGAACCTTTCCGATTACAGGAAAGACATCACGCTCCAATCGCCGAATAATGTCGTGAGCCGTTACTTGCTTCCATTCTGGCAAAGTATTCTGATGCCATGACCGGGCAATCTTTTCAAAAGTATGTTCCGTTTTAGCCTTTTCAGCCTCTTTGACAGCCTTTTTAGCCTCATTTGGATTAATCCCTTTGGCTATCTGCACTTGGGCTTCAAGACGTTTTTTGCGGGCATCTTGGAGCGATACAACGGGATATTTGCCGAAACTCATCTTTATCTGTCTGTCATTCAGCCGCGCCAGCATTCGCCAGATTTTTGAGCCATTTGGATTGACTTCAAGATACAAACCGCCCCCGTCAAACATTGCATATGGCTTATCCACAGGTTTGGCTTTGTTGATGTCATTCACTGTCAAAGGAACCGTTTTGCGCTTTGTCTTTTTCCCGTCGATTGCCATTTTGTATACATCCTTTCGCAATGGTTTTGACCATGTATATAGAATTGTATACAAATTTTTTTGGGTTTGTTTGGGTAAATTTGGGGGTATTAGGCCGCCGCCACAGAGAGATTATTGATTTTAAACAAAAAAATACCGCCCATTTGGCGGTGTTTGGTGTTTAGTGGTGGAGGCGGCGGGAGTTGAACCCGCGTCCAGAAGCCCTCTACAGACAGTTCTACATACTTAGCCTCGTCTTTTAATTTAACCTGGGCGATGCGGACGGACACGCCCCGCACAGGCGGTCTACCTCAATTTAACTTCCAGCCCGGTAGCCCAACTGAAAGCGGTTTTCTGTCATATGACCCTACGTGCCTTGCGGCCTGACCCAGAAACAAATCAGTGTAGGGCTGGCCGATTAGGCAGCCAGTGCGTAACGTTTGTCGTTAGCAGTTATTTTTTTCTGGATGGATTTACGAGGGAAACCAGTCCTCGGTATGCCCTGTTCTGCTTTGCAACCCCTGTCGAATCCATAATCGCCCCCATTGGTGATTTAAGATGAACAGAAATCAGAAGCAATTTATAATTATAGTCTTTATTGGCTTTTTCAAGTGCCTGTTAGCTTTTTATATTAGAAAACTGTCGTTTTTTAGCAGACACCTATCCCGTATTGAAACTATGACTGACTCTCCTTCCACCGATACTGCTACGGAATCACAGGACAACCTGACCAAACGGATTGCCCGTGAAGTTGCCCGCCGCCGCACCTTTGGCATCATCTCCCACCCTGACGCGGGTAAGACAACGTTGACTGAAAAGCTGTTGCTTTTCTCCGGCGCCATCCAATTGGCAGGAACCGTGAAAGCCAGAAAAAGCAGCCGCCATGCCACCTCAGACTGGATGGATATCGAAAAGCAGCGCGGCATCTCCGTTGCAAGCTCAGTCATGCAGTTTGAATACCGAGACCATATCTTCAACCTCTTGGATACCCCGGGCCACCAGGACTTTTCCGAAGACACTTACCGTGTGCTCACGGCCGTCGATACTGCCCTGATGGTGATTGACGCCGCAAACGGTGTCGAGGCACAGACCATCAAGCTACTTGAAGTCTGCAGGATGCGCAACACCCCAATCCTCACCTTCATGAATAAGTTAGACCGCGAGACAAAAGACCCACTGGAACTTTTGGACGAGATTGAAACCGTCCTCAAAATCCGCTGTGCCCCCATTACCTGGCCGATTGGCATGGGTAAGAACTTCCGCGGGGTCTATCACCTGTTGAACGATGAAGTCATGCTCTTTGCCCCAGGCAGCGAAAAAGCCAACCAATCTTTTGAAGTCATCAAGGGCATTGACAATCCAAGGCTGCTGGAAATGTTCCCGCTTGAGATGGAACAGCTCCAGATGGAAGTCGAACTGGTCAAAGGCGCCTCCAACCCATGGAACCAAGACGAATTCCTGGAAGGCTCGCTGACCCCTGTCTTCTTTGGATCAGCCATCAACAATTTCGGCGTCCGGGAAATCCTGAACGCCTTGCTGGACTGGGCACAGCCACCATTAGGTCGCGACGCTACGGTACGCAACGTCAAACCTGATGAGAAAGCGTTTTCAGGATTTGTCTTCAAGATCCAAGCCAATATGGATCCTGCCCACCGCGACCGTATCGCTTTCCTGCGCGTCTGTTCTGGCCGGTTTGAACGCGGCATGAAACTGAAACACCTCCGCCTCAACCGCGATGTCAAAGTCTCAAATGTTGTCACCTTCATGGCATCCAACAGGGAACAGGTCGAAGAAGCCTACGCAGGCGACATCATAGGCCTGCCGAACCACGGTAACATGCAGATTGGCGACAGCTTTTCTGAAGGCGAAGCCCTGCAATTTACGGGTATCCCCTATTTCGCACCGGAAATCTTCCGCAGCGTACGCATCCGCAACCCGCTGAAGGTCAAACAATTACACAAGGGTCTCCAGCAGCTCGGCGAGGAAGGTGCCGTCCAGGTCTTCAAGCCCGTCATGGGCAGCGACCTGATTCTCGGCGCTGTCGGTATGTTGCAGTTCGAAGTCGTTGCAAGCCGCCTTATGAACGAATACGGGGTTGATGCTGTTTTTGAAGGAACCCCTATCAGCACCGCCCGTTGGATTACTGCGAATGATCCCAAGAAACTAGATGAATTTGAAAAGGCACTCGCCCACAACATTGCCTATGATGCCGCTGGCAACATGACCTATCTTGCCTCATCAAACGTCAACCTACGCCTGACACAGGAACGTTGGCCGGACATCCAGTTCTTTGCAACACGGGAACACGCCGCCCATTTGAACGAGTAATCCTGCTCCCAAGCAGCACTTTGAAATTGGGGCTACATCCCGCCCCAGATTGCATTGATGGCGGCGACAGCTGCCATCGCTGCTGTCTCGGTCCTTAGGATCCGATCACCCATTGAAACCGCAACAGCCCCACCAGCCAAAGCCAACGCTTCTTCCGTAGGCGTAAACCCGCCTTCAGGACCTATCAGGAGGGTAAGGTTTCCCGGCTCTGTACTTTTAGCCCATGCCGGCAGGGGTAATGAGGCCTGCGGGCTCAAAAGAACCAAGGTCGAATCCCCTGCGACTTGGATGACTTCCTTTAAAGATACTGGCGATAGAATATCTGTCAACCTATTACGCCCACACTGTTCGCAGGCTGCATGGACGATAGACCGCCAGCGGCTCACCCGTTTTTCTGCACGATCACTTTTCAACCGAACGACAGAACGTTCTGCTGAGACAGGCTGAACGGCCGCCACACCCAATTCAACCGCTTTCTCGACAATAAGATCCATCTTGCCAGACTCAGGAATCCCTTGGGCCAATGTGATTCGGTAAGGCAGTTCACGCTCAACAGGGTCATGGCTTCGGATACTGACTGTAGCGGAATCCTTTCCGCGCGCAGACAGGACGGCATGGTACTCTCCCCCTTTACCATTAAAAAGGGTCAGCTCGCTGGCAGATTCCAGCCTTAAAACGGCAATATGCTTCGCAATGGCTGGAGGCAACCTGATTTCGGTTCCAGCTGCAAGGTCACCATCATAAAAAAAACGTGGCATTAACGGTAATCCCCGAGTGATGCAGACATATACAAAGAGCCTTACGTGAGCTCTGTCTGGTAGAATAACACCTTAATCTCGCTCTGGCGTTATCCCAACCATTTTTTATATGGCAGTCATGATTAATACGTTACCTGTAACAAAAATGGCTGGCGCCATCCGTGCGCTGGCAATGGATGCAATCCAAAAAGCCAATTCCGGTCATCCGGGCATGCCAATGGGCATGGCAGAGATCGCAGTAGCCCTCTGGGCTGGTCACTACCGGCACAACCCAGCCAATCCAACATGGTTCAACCGAGACCGCTTTATCCTCTCCAATGGGCATGGTTCCATGTTGCATTATGCATTGCTCCACCTGACAGGCTACGATGTTTCTATTGATGACTTAAAGAACTTCCGCCAGTTTGGCTCCAAAACGCCAGGCCATCCTGAAGTGCATGTAACGCCCGGCATTGATACGACAACCGGCCCATTGGGGCAGGGCATCACCAATGCCGTCGGCATGGCCCTTGCAGAAAAGCTCCTTGCCCAGGAATTCAACCGCAAAGATTTCAACCTGGTTGACCATTACACGTATGTCTTCATGGGTGATGGCTGCATGATGGAAGGCATCTCCCACGAAGCCTGTTCATTGGCAGGCACCTGGAAACTGAACAAACTCATTGCCTTTTACGATGACAACGGCATCTCTATTGACGGCGATGTCAAAGGCTGGTTGACGGACGACACCCAGAAACGCTTTGAATCCTATGGCTGGAACGTTATTGCCAACGTCAATGGGCATGACGCCATTGCAATCGATGCCGCCATCACAAAGGCAAAAGCATCCGATAAGCCTACGCTCATCATCTGTAAGACAGTCATCGGCAAGGGTTCCCCCAACAAAGCCGGTCTTAACAAGATCCATGGGGCGCCATTGGGTGACGATGAGATTGCGTTGACCAGGAAAGCCATCGACTGGCCATACCCTGCCTTTGAAATCCCTGCAGATGTCTATCAAGCCTGGGATGCAAAGGCCAGCGGCACAGCAAATGAAAATGCCTGGAACGCGCTTCTTAACGCCTATACAAAGCAGTACCCTCAAGAAGCGGCTGAATTCTCACGCCGGATTGCTGGCCAATTGCCAGAAGTTCTCGACAAGACCATCAACGGTTACGTTGCCGAATGCCAATCCAAGAAAGAGAAAATCGCCACCCGCAAAGCCAGCCAGAATGCCATCAACGCACTAGCGCCTGTTTTGCCGGAATTCCTCGGTGGTTCCGCTGACCTGACAGGTTCCAACCTCACCAATTGGACTGGATGCGTCCCCGTCCGTGAGGGCAAGCTGGGTAATTACATCAGCTACGGAGTCCGTGAATTCGGCATGGCTGCCATTATGAACGGGGTTGTCCTACACGGCGGTTACCTGCCGTTTGGCGGGACATTTCTGACCTTTTCCGACTATTGTCGGAACGCCATCCGCATGTCTGCCCTGATGAGAATCGGCACCATCTATGTCTTTACCCATGACTCGATAGGTGTCGGCGAGGACGGACCGACCCACCAGCCTGTTGAGCATGTCGCCAGCATGCGGCTCATTCCTGGTCTTACCGTCTGGCGCCCCTGCGATACTGTTGAAACGGCTGTTGCTTGGGGGTGCGCCGTTAAATCACGTCATGAACCAAGTGTCCTGGCCCTGACCCGCCAAGGCCTGCCCTGCTTTGACCGCACACCAGAACAGGTTGCCGCCATCCAAAAGGGTGGCTATGTATTAAGGGATATCCCTAACGCCAAGGTTGTCCTGATTGCAACCGGTTCCGAAGTCGCGCTGGCTATGGACGCTGCTGAAGCGCTTGCCCAAAAGGGAATCGGCGCCCGCGTTGTTTCGATGCCTTCGACCACCCTCTTTGACAGGCAGGATGCCGCCTACCAGGAAAGTGTCCTTCCTAAAGAGTTGCCTCGGATAGCGATTGAGGCCGGTACTATAGACACCTGGTACAAGTATACGGGACTTGGCGGTGCAGTCATCGGTATGACATCCTTTGGTGATTCGGCGCCTGCAGGTGTATTGTTCAAGCACTTTGGCTTTACTGTCGAAAACGTCGTCGCTAAGGCAGAACTGGTATTGGATAAATAAAAAAGTACATGGCGCCTTTGGGCGCCATTTTCGTAACAACTGACTGATATTTTCACAAAACGGGAGAGAGCCCTATGACTATCCGTGTAGCAATCAATGGTTTTGGCCGCATCGGCCGCAATGTCTTACGTGCCCACTATGAATATGGCAAGAAAAACGATGTTGAGATTGTTGCCATCAATGATTTAGGCTCGTTGGACATCCTTGCTCATCTGACAAAGTACGACACCGTCCATGGCAAATTCAACGCTGACGTTGTTATCGATGGAGATGCACTGGTTGTCAATGGCGACCGTATCAAAGTAACAAGCATCCGCAATCCAGAAGAATTACCGTGGAAAGAACTGAACATTGATGTCGTCATGGAATGCACCGGCCTCTTCACCTCAAAGTCGGCCGCTTCCGCGCATCTGAAGGCTGGCGCCAAGAAAGTCCTGATCTCAGCACCTGGCGGCAAAGACGTTGACGCAACGGTCGTCTATGGTGTCAACCAAGACGTCCTGAAGGCTTCAGATACTGTCGTTTCAAACGCTTCCTGCACGACGAACTGCCTGGCTCCTGTTGCTTGGGCATTGAATGAAAAACTGGGTATCGTCAAAGGTTTGATGACAACCGTCCATTCCTACACTAACGACCAGCGCCTAACCGACGTTGCCCACCGCGATCCACGCAGGGCACGCGCCGCTGCCTTGAACATTATCCCAACCCGCACTGGCGCAGCAGCTGCTGTCGGCCTGGTTCTGCCTGAACTTGTCGGCAAGTTTGACGGCTTTGCCATGCGTGTGCCAACCGCCAACGTTTCTGTCGTTGACCTGACCTTCACAGCAGCACGCGACACCACAGTTGAAGAAGTCAACGCCATCATCAAGGAAGCATCTGAAGGCAAACTGAAAGGAATCCTTGGCTACAATACCGAACCACTGGTTTCCACAGACTTCAACCATGATCCACATTCCAGCGTCTTTGATGCAACCCAGACCCGTATCGTTGGCGGCAACCTCGTCAAGATCCTATCCTGGTACGACAATGAATGGGGTTTCTCCTGCCGCATGCTGGACAATGCCGAAGCTATGATGGCAGCAAAATAAGCCAGCACCTTTCACACAAAAGCCCGCATTTTCTGATTAAACGCGGGCTTTTGTTTTACCTGACTGACGATAATCACAGGACGTAACGCGACAGATCCTCGTTCTCAGAAAGTTCATCCAAGCGTTCATTGACGTAATCCTTAGTAATCGTCAATGTACTGCCACCACAACTGACCGCAGTGAACGATATTTCCTCCAGCAAGCGTTCCATCACTGTGTACAGGCGTCTCGCACCGATATTTTCCGTACGTTCATTGACCGTGTAGGAAATCTCCGCCAGACGATGGATTGCTTCCCTGTCAAATTCCAGGTTCAATCCTTCGGTAGCAAGCAATGCCTTGTATTGGGAGATAAGGCTTGCTTCGGTACTGGTCAGGATCTGTTCAAAATCCGCAATCGAAAGCGATTCCAGTTCAACCCTAATCGGGAAACGCCCCTGTAATTCTGGGATCAGGTCTGACGGCTTAGCCAGCTGGAAAGCGCCCGACGCAATGAACAGGATATGATCAGTCTTGATCATGCCATACTTGGTATTGACGGTCGTTCCCTCAACCAACGGCAACAGGTCACGCTGAACGCCAGCACGGGAAACGTCCGCGCCACCGGTCGTCTCAGAACGGGAAGCGATCTTGTCAACCTCGTCCAAGAAGACAATCCCGTTCTGCTCAACATTGCTGATTGCCTTCTGCTTGATTTCGTCTTCATTGACCAACTTGGATGCTTCCTCTTCAAGCATCAGTTTTAAGGCTTCGCTGACCTTGACCTTGCGCTTTTTCTTCCGCCCACTATTCATACCGGAAAACATGGACTTAATCTGCTCGGTCATCTCTTCCATACCCGGGGGCGCCATGATTTCCATATGCGGCCCTTGGTCGGCAACCTCAATCTCAATTTCCTTCTCGTTCAAGGTTCCCTCACGCAACTGCTTCCGGAACCGCTGACGCGTATTCTCATTGGACGCAGGTGCTGTCCTGTCCGTATTAAGGCCAAAGTCTGGCGCTGGCGGAATCAAGATATCCAATACCCGATCTTCCGCAGCATCGGCAGCCTTAGAGCGGACTTTCTTCATTTCCGCTTCGCGGGTCTGCTTAACACCGATATCAATCAAATCACGGATAATCGTATCCACGTCACGGCCAACGTACCCGACCTCAGTAAACTTGGTCGCTTCAATCTTGATGAACGGCGCCTCAGCCAACCGTGCCAGTCGACGCGCGATTTCCGTCTTACCAACACCCGTCGGCCCGATCATCAGAATGTTCTTCGGTGTGATTTCATGCCGTAAAGGTTCCTGGACCTGCTGGCGGCGCCAGCGGTTCCTTAAAGCGACAGCAACGGCCCTTTTTGCCTTGGATTGTCCGACAACATGCTTGTCCAATTCCGTGACAATCTCTTTGGGGGTGAGATTCATGGTTACCCTTTGTTCAAATGGAGTCCTACTCCAAAGTTTCGATAATATGTGAACTATTCGTATAAATGCAGATATCGCCTGCAATCTCCAGCGACTTCTTGACAATCTCGCTCGGAGGAAGATCCGTATTCCTGAGCAATGCTAATGCAGCAGACTGAGCATAAGGACCACCAGAACCAATGGCACCGACACCTTCCTCTGGTTCCAAAACATCTCCATTACCCGTAATGCAAAGCGTAGACGATTTGTCTGCGACCAGAAGCATTGCTTCCAAGCGGCGCAGCATCCTGTCTGTCCGCCAGTCTTTCGCCAGCTCAACAGAAGCGCGCACGAGGTTGCCCTGGTGCTTCTCAAGTTTTGCCTCAAACCGCTCAATCAAGGTAAAGGCATCTGCCGTTCCACCGGCAAAGCCCGCTAGGACACGACCGCCAAAAAGCTTGCGCACCTTGCGCGCTGTCCCCTTGATGACAATATTGCCCAGTGTGACCTGGCCATCACCACCAAGTGCGACTGTATCACCCCGACGGACGGAGACAATGGTTGTTCCGTGAAACTGTTCCATATGCTTTCCTGAATTCTGTTATCTGGATAATAATGGGGGCACCTTGAAAAATTTCAAGGGGCTCCCAAAACCGATAGTGTACTCCCGTAACAGCACAATATCTCAGCACCGCCCTGTTATAATGCAGGGCTCAATTAAAAAGGAGTCAGACAGAGTATGTCGCAAACGGTTTTGAATGGGCTAAATCCGCAACAACGTGAGGCAGTGGCTTACCTTGATGGCCCCTGCCTAGTACTTGCCGGCGCGGGATCAGGCAAAACCCGTGTCATCACCCAAAAAATCGTCCACATGATTGAGACGGGCAAGTATGAGCCCCAGCATATTGCCGCCTTGACCTTCACAAACAAGGCGGCTGCCGAAATGCGTGAACGTATCGGGAAAATGCTCTCCGACACAGACCAGGCTTCCCTCCTGACCGTCTCAACATTCCACTCCTTGGGCGTCAAGATACTCAGGCAGGAGCACGCAGCCCTTAGCCTGAAACCCCGCTTCTCCATCATGGACAGCGATGACTGCTTTTCTGTGATCCAAGACCTTTCAAAAACCACCGACCGAAAGATCATCAGCAATGTCCAGATGACCATATCACTCTGGAAAAATGCCATGATCTCACCTGAAAAAGCTTTGGCTGAGGCTGAGAATGAACAGCAGGCCTATGCCGCGCGGGTCTACATGAGCTATATTGCAACACTCTCCGCTTATCAAGCAGTGGACTTCGACGACCTGATCAGGCTACCGGTCAAGCTCTTTACGGAACACCCTGAAATACGCGACAAGTGGCAAAGGCAGATCCGGTATCTGTTGATTGATGAATACCAAGACACCAACGAATGCCAGTATGCGCTTGTCAAACTCCTTGTCACAGGGCTGGGAAAAAAACCGATGTTCACGGCTGTCGGGGACGATGACCAGGCAATCTATGCCTGGCGCGGTGCAACTCTTGAAAACCTAAAATCCTTACAGAAGGACTTTCCTGACTTAAAAGTCATCCGCCTGGAGCAGAATTACCGCTCCTCCATGCGCATCCTGAAAGCGGCCAACTCGGTCATTACAAACAACCCCAAACTCTTTGAGAAAAAGCTCTGGTCGGAACACGGGCTTGGCGATCCTGTCATAGCTCAGGGAATGCCTGATGAAGAAACGGAAGCCGCCCAAGTCATTATGCAGCTGTCTAACAAGCGGTTCGAGCGGCGTGCCAAATATGCCGACTTCGCCATCCTCTACCGTAGCAACTACCAAGCCCGCGTCTTTGAAACGGCCTTAAGGAAAGAGAACATCCCCTACACCATCTCAGGCGGACAGAGTTTCTTCTCCCGCGCAGAAATCCGCGACCTGATCGCTTACCTGCGCCTGATTGCCAATGCCGACGATGACCCAGCATTCATCCGTGCCGCAACAACGCCGCGCCGTGGTATCGGCGAAGGGACATTAAGCACATTAGGCACCTTCGCAGGTCAATGGGGATGTTCCCTGTTTGAGGCCGCATTCAAGAACAGCATTGAAACAAAACTGCCCACCCGTCAACTGCGCCCCTTACGGGAATTCTGCAGCTTCATCAACCAGATTGCCGAACGCGCAGGCCGCCCGGCATCGAAAGGGGAAACCGCAGCTGAACTTTTAGATGACCTAATCAAGGAAATCGGCTACGAGCGCTACTTGTACAACAGCACTGACGAAAGAACCGCCAAGACCAAATGGCAACATTGCCTTGAATTTACGGACTGGCTGAAAAGGAAATGCCTGGGAAACCTACAGGAGATGGATCCTGAACGCACGCTCTTGGAAGTCACCCAGATGGTCGCCATCATGACGATGCTTGATGGCAAGGAAACCGAACAGGATGCTGTCCATCTTTCAACATTGCACGCCGCAAAAGGGCTAGAATTCCCGCATGTGTACCTGGTTGGTGTTGAAGAAGGACTCCTGCCGCACACGCAGCGCGACGACGACCTCCCCGCAGAAAAACTGGCGGAACGGATACAAGAAGAACGTCGCCTCATGTATGTCGGCATCACAAGAGCGCAACGCTCGCTACAGGTATCCTGGTGTAAAAAAAGGCAACAGGCCCGTGAGACAGTGGATCGCAAACCCTCCCGTTTCATCGAAGAAATGAAACTGAACGAAGGGGATGCCGTCGCAAAAAGCGAGGAAGTCTTGACCCCAAAACAGAGGATTGCACGCCTCAAGGCACTTCTGAGTACCAAAAAAGAATAAAGACAAAGCCTATTGGTTTGGTTTGTATTGATGCAGATTGTGGAGCCATTATGAATACGGATGAAAGACTGACCGACCTTGAAATTAGGATTACCCATCAAGAAGACATGATTGATGAACTTAACAAGGAACTCTACCGTCAGCACCTGAAAATCACTGACCTTGAGTCCCTTATTAAGGAACTGGCAGTCAGGCTTGTCGACATAGAAAGCGGCAGACCAATCAATGAGCCGCCGCCACACTATTAATGCAAAGCAGGAATATCGCTATGAGCCAAGAAAAGACAAAAGACATCAAGGCAGAACAGGAAAAACTGCAATATGCCCGGATCAACATGGAAACCGCCAAGATTTCCTGGAAAGAGCTGGAACGCTTCTTCGCAGCCGGCCGACTCATTTCAGTCATAGACAGCGTTGACATGATCAAGGTTGCCCAACTGATGGAAAAAGATGACGCAAAAGCCATCAAAGAAATGCTGGATAAACGCGAAATTGAACGGCTGTCCGATGAACAGGCAAAGGTTTGGGCAGACACCAACCCCACCCTTTGGGCCGTTGTGGTGAAACCCTGGATCCTGGTCCAGCTCCGCGTCAATTAACTGGAAACACTTATGGCCATCCGAATGATTGTGGGGCTTGGGAACCCCGGCCCTGAATATGAACTGACCCGCCACAATGCAGGGTTCTGGTTTGTCGATAACCTCAATACATCTGACCGTTGGAACCGCGAAACGAAATTTTCCGCCTTGGTTGCAAAGATGAATATTGGCGGAACAGATGTCCTTTTAGTAAAACCCCAGACCTACATGAACCGCTCAGGTTTGGCCGTTGGCTCAATTGCCCGTTTTTACAAAATCAAACCTGAAGAAATCCTTGTCGTACACGATGAACTCGATATCCAACCAGGACAGGCAAAGCTGAAACGCTCCGGATCAACCGGTGGCCACAATGGCCTGAAAGATATCGTCAATGCCTTGGGCTCACAGAATTTCTGGCGGTTGCGCCTTGGCATAGGCCATCCACGTAATACAAGCCCTCACCTGCCGGTCATTGACTACGTTCTGCAGCGCCCTAAAAACGAGGATATGGGCAGGATTGTCGATGCCATCAACCGCGCAATCCCCGTATTGCCAGATGCCCTTGGCGATAAGATGGAAAAAGCCATGATGACATTGCACTCAGGCAACTGAGGGATTGCCACTAAAGCCTTCAGCTGCTTAACATATCCTGCAAGTACTGCATGACAGATTCGCCTGAGCTGACCCGCCTTAGTGTTTCCGCAAGTAGTTCATCACAGGAAACCTGGCGGATTTTGCTACATTTCTTTGCCAAATCAGAAAGCGGGATGGTATCCGTCACAACCAGTTCGTCCAAGGACGACGCTGCGATACGTTCAACGGCAGGACCTGAGAGTACTGCGTGCGTACAATAAGCAACAACCATCTTCGCTCCGCGTTCCTTTAGGGAATCAGCCGCTTTGGTCATTGTGCCGGCTGTGTCGACAATATCGTCCATGATGACACAGTTTTTGCCTTCTACACTGCCAATCAGGTTCATGACTTCTGACTCATTAGGCCTTGGACGGCGCTTGTCAATAATAGAGAGTTCACATCCCAAACGCTCTGCAACCGCACGCGCCCTGACAACGCCACCTATGTCTGGCGAGACAACCACCAGATTTTTGTAACTTTTCTTTTTCAAATCCCTTAAGAGAACGGGGGAAGCATAGATATTGTCGACAGGAATATCAAAGAACCCTTGGATTTGATCTGCATGGACATCAATAATGATGACACGGTCAACACCCACACGCTCCAACATATTTGCGATAACACGCGCCGAAATCGCAACACGCGTGGAACGCGGACGACGATCCTGCCTAGCATAGCCAAAATAAGGAATGCACGCAGTAATACGCTCAGCAGATGCACGCTTTAGTGCATCGACCATCAGGAGAATTTCCATCAGATTATCGTTGGTCGGTGCACAGGTCGGTTGAATAATGAACACATCTTTACCACGAACGTTTTCATTCAATTCAACACGGACTTCTCCATCGGAAAACTTGGTAACAAGAGATTTACCCAAAGGAAGTCCTAGCCTGCTGGCAACTTTTGATGCAAGGGCGGGGTTTGCATTACCGGCAAAAATCATCAGTTTACTATCAGACATGACAGTCTCTTTCCATTATCGGTTTGAATCGGAAAATATATCCTCGGCTATTTTATCACTTTCGTTCCCAAGCTCTTTCAGCAGGAATTCATGCAGTACTTTGCTAAGCAATTAGAAAATCATCGTGGTTAAAAAGTCAAAACCCCCGAAATCATAAATTTCGAGGGCTTTGTGATTGTCCACCGATTCGAAATCAGTGCTGACGGTGCTTCTTCAGTTTCTTGATCAGGGTCAGCTGAGCGATAGCCTGGGCAATTTCAGCTTGTGCTTTTGCGTAGTCAACCTGAGACTGCTTGTTAAGCATTGTATCTTCAGCCAACTTCCTAGCTTCATTTGCCTTAGCTTCATCCAGGTCTTTTGCACGAATTGCCGTGTCAGCCAATACCGTGACAGCATGTGGCTGTACTTCAAGGATACCACCTGCTACAAAGACAAACTCTTCTTCATCCTTGCCGCTGATCTTGATTCTGACGGCGCCGGGGTTGATGCGGGTAATCAAGGGAGCGTGGCGTGGAAGGATCCCCAGCTCGCCCATTTCACCCGGCAGAGCAACAAACTCGGCTTCTCCGGAGAAAATCAATTCTTCCGCAGAAACGACGTCAATATGTATGGTATTCGCCATGTCTAAAACCTTCTTGTATTCATTGATCTCCGCAACCCGTGTCGTCATGCCAACACAGGCTACAGTCGGTCAATTACATTCTTTCTGCCTTAGCAATTGCTTCTTCGATGGCACCAACCATGTAGAAAGCCTGTTCTGGCAGATGGTCCAGCTCACCATTAGCAATCATCTTGAAGCCTTTGATGGTGTCCTTCAGTGGAACATACTTACCTGGGGAACCAGTAAAGACTTCCGCAACGGTGAAAGGCTGGGACAGGAAACGCTGCATCTTACGGGCACGAGCAACAACCAGTTTGTCTTCTGGTGCCAATTCATCCATACCCAGAATCGCAATAATGTCACGCAGTTCCTTGTAACGCTGCAGGATCCCCTGAACCTGACGAGCCGTGTTGTAGTGTTCTTCACCAACAACGTGAGGGTCAAGCTGACGGGAAGTAGAATCCAGCGGATCAACTGCAGGGTAAATACCCAGAGAAGCAATGTCACGGGACAGAACGACGGTGGAGTCCAAGTGAGCAAAGGTCGTTGCTGGAGATGGGTCAGTCAAGTCGTCGGCTGGAACGTAAACAGCCTGGATGGACGTAATAGAACCAACGTTCGTTGACGTAATACGTTCCTGCAACTTACCCATTTCTTCAGCCAGCGTAGGCTGATAACCCACAGCAGAAGGCATACGACCCAGCAATGCGGACACTTCAGTACCAGCCAGCGTGAAACGATAGATGTTATCAACGAAGAACAGCACGTCCAGACCTTTGTCACGGAAACTTTCTGCAATAGTCAGACCAGTCAGTGCGACACGCAGACGGTTACCTGGAGGTTCGTTCATCTGACCATAAACCATCGCAACCTTATCCAAGACGTTGGATTCCTGCATTTCGTGGTAGAAGTCGTTACCTTCACGGGTACGTTCACCAACACCTGCAAACACAGATAAACCGGAATGCTGTTTTGCGATGTTGTTGATCAGTTCCATCATGTTAACGGTCTTACCAACACCAGCACCACCGAACAGACCAACCTTACCACCCTTAGCGAATGGGCAAATCAGGTCAATCACCTTAATGCCAGTTTCCAAAATTTCCTGCGTTGGGGACAGTTCGTCATAGGAAGGCGCCTTACGATGGATCGAAGCACGTTCTTCGGTCTGGATAGGACCAGCTTCGTCAATCGGTTCACCCAGCACGTTCATGATACGGCCAAGTGTCGCTTCACCAA
Organism: Oxalobacter sp.; assembly: GCA_016291665.1. Taxonomy (GTDB): domain Bacteria; phylum Pseudomonadota; class Gammaproteobacteria; order Burkholderiales; family Burkholderiaceae_D; genus Oxalobacter. Next base: position 156,796 of record JAEEYE010000001.1, read on the forward strand.
CAGGCACCATAATTGGGTTGCCAGTGTTCTGGATAACCATGCCACGACGCAGACCGTCAGAAGAACCCAGTGCAATGGTACGGACAACGCCGTCACCCAACTGCTGCTGGACTTCCAAAGTCAGCTCGGAGCCTTCCATTTTCAAAGCATCGTACACTTTTGGCAGTTCATCACGTGGGAATTCCACGTCAACCACAGCGCCGATACACTGAACGATTTTGCCTTCCGCCATTTTTCGTTCCTTTAAATATTAATAATTATTGCGTTTAATCTTTTAATAGAATCCGGATCAGACCGCAGCCGCACCCGCAACGATTTCCGAAAGTTCTGTGGTAATCGCTGCCTGACGGGTTTTGTTGTAAACCAGTCTCAGGTCTGCAATCACGTTACCTGCATTATCGCTTGCTGCTTTCATAGCCACCATACGGGCAGACTGTTCAGAGCCAATATTTTCTGCTACAGCCTGGTAAAGCAGGGCTTCGATATAACGCTGTAACAATGCATCAATAACAGTCGGCGCATCCGGTTCGTAGATATACTCCCAATTTGCGGTTTTGCCTTCCGTCTTTAACGTATCCTGAGGCAATGGAAGCAGCTGTTCAATCACTGGTTCCTGCTTCATCGTATTGATGAATTTGTTATAGCACAGATAAATTGCGTCGAGTTCACCAGCAGTGTATTCATCCAGCACAACCTTAAATGGCCCAATGAGCTGTTCAAGGCGTGGGGCATCCCCTAGCTGAACAACTGAAGAAACAACCTTCGCGCCAATGCGGTTGAGGAAACCCAAACCCTTTGTACCAATGGCCAGATTGATGATGCTGTTACCTTTGGACTCTTCATCCTTCATCTTATTGGTGACGGCCCTCAGGATATTAGTATTAAGACCGCCACACAGCCCCTTGTCTGTGGTGACAACAACTAACGCAATGCGTTTGGCATCACCACGTTCAACCATGAAAGGATGGGTATATTCAGGATGGGCTTCCATCAAATGCGACGCAATGAGACGAACCGTCTCACTGTACGGACGGCTGGCACGCATCCTATCCTGCGCCTTACGCATCTTGGATGCTGCCACCATTTCCATCGCCTTGGTGATTTTCTTCGTGTTTTCTACGCTGCTTATCTGGCTACGTATTTCCTTGCCTGATGCCATGAGGCTTAACTCCTTGTCGCGTTAATTAAAAGCTAATCACGCAGCTTTCTGGGCACGATCCTGTTTGAATTCGGTAATGGCCTGAGCCAGTGTCGATTCATCGTCCTTGTCCAGTTTCTTGTTTTCGTCAATCCGATTCATCAGGTCAGCGTGGTTGTCCTTCATATAAGCATGCAGTTCTGCTTCAAATGGCAGAACATCAGACACAGGGATATCATCCAAGAATCCGCTGTTCACCGCAAACAGAGAAACGGACATCAAAGAAATTGGCAGTGGAGAATACTGATTCTGCTTCAACAATTCCGTAACACGTGCGCCACGGTCAAGCTGACGCCTTGTTGCTTCGTCAAGGTCAGAAGCAAACTGAGCAAATGCAGCCAATTCACGGTACTGAGCCAAGTCAGTACGAATACCGCCGGACAGGCTCTTAATTGCCTTAGTCTGTGCAGCACCACCAACACGAGAAACGGAAATACCTGCATTAATTGCTGGACGAATACCAGAATTAAACAAACCGGTTTCCAAGAAAATCTGACCGTCGGTAATAGAAATAACGTTCGTCGGCACGAATGCAGAAACGTCACCTGCCTGGGTTTCAATGATTGGCAATGCCGTCAGAGAACCCGTCTTACCTTTCACTTCACCATTGGTGAACTGTTCAACATAGTGCGCATTAACGCGTGCAGCACGTTCGAGCAAACGAGAGTGCAGGTAGAAAACGTCACCAGGGAAAGCTTCACGTCCTGGTGGACGACGTAGCAACAAGGAAACTTGGCGATAAGCAACAGCCTGCTTACTGAGGTCATCATAAACAATCAGTGCGTCCTGGCCACGGTCGCGGAAGTATTCGCCCATTGCACAGCCGGCATAAGGAGCGATGTACTGCATTGCAGCAGATTCGGAAGCAGTTGCAGCAACAACAATGGTATAAGTCATTGCGCCGTTTTCTTCCAACGCACGAACAGTGTTTTTAATAGAAGAGGCTTTCTGACCGATTGCAACATAAATGCAAATCATGTCCTGACCCTTCTGGTTAATAATAGCGTCAACAGCTACAGCAGTTTTACCAGTCTGGCGGTCACCAATAATCAGTTCACGCTGACCACGGCCAATTGGCACCATGGAGTCAATCGCCTTCAAGCCAGTTTGCATCGGCTGAGAAACGGACTGGCGGGAAATAACCCCAGGGGCAATTTTTTCAATAGGGCTTGCAATCTTAGCGTTGACAGGACCTTTTCCGTCAATCGGTTCGCCCAAGGAGTTGACAACGCGACCGATCAGTTCAGGACCCGTTGGCACTTCCAAAATACGTCCGGTACATTTGACGGTATCGCCTTCAGAAATGTGTTCATATGCACCCAGAATAACGGCGCCGACAGAGTCGCGTTCCAGGTTCAATGCCAAACCAAAAGTGTTTCCAGGGAACTCCAGCATTTCCCCCTGCATGACGTCAGAGAGGCCATGGATACGGCAGATACCGTCAGAGACGGAAATGACGGTACCCTGATTGCGAATCTCAGCTGAATCGCCAAGATTCTCTATCCGATTCTTAATCAGATCACTGATTTCGGACGGGTTGAGTAACATACTAACTCCTAATGTATTCTATCGGTTCGCGCCGCGCGGGCAGCTTGATTACGAAACAAGGGTATCCTGCATATTCTGCAGTTTTCCGCGAACGGACAAGTCCAATACTTCATCGCCTACGGTGACACATATGCCCCCAATCAGCGAACTGTCAACCTCGACTTGAGGAATAAGCTTGCGAGCAAACCGTTTTTCCAGTCTGGTAACAATTTCTTGCGTCTGGGCTTCCGTCATTGGAAAAGCGCTGACAATCAGTGCAATAGCAGCTCCCTGACTTGCGTTTTTCAGCTCCTCAAACTGACGAGCAATCTCAGGCAACACAGAAACACGGTCGTTGTCCACCAAAACCTTGACGAAGTTCTTCAACTGCGGATCATTTTCGCAACGGAACACCGTATAAAGCACACTCGCTATTTGATCCTTAGCCAAGGTCGGATTATTGGCAACTTCCATCACGCTTGGGTTAGAAGCGATTTTTGCCAACGCATCGACAAGCTTAGACCAACGCAGCAGATCTTCTTTCTGTGCTATCTGAAACAATGCTTCAGCGTAAGGGCGCGCTACAGTAGCTATTTCCATAATTACAGTTCAGCAGAAAGTTTATTCAACAGTTCGGCGTGAGCTTCAGCATTGATTTCCCGTTTGAGAATCTGCTCAGCCCCCTTGACTGCCAGGTTTGCAACCTCTGCTCGAAGCTGCTCTCTTGCCTGCCTGATCTGCAAATCCGCTTGGGCACGAGCCTGAGCCAAGATATCAGCTGCTTGCGATTCAGCACTCAACTTGATTTCTTCTGCAACTTTCTGAGCCCTGACTTCAGCATCCTGAACACGCTTTGCGCCTTCTTCTTTCGCTTTTGCGATTTCAGCCTTGACGTGCTGCTGGACAGCAATCATCTCTTGCTTGCTTCGGTCAGCGGCAGTCAAACCCTCTTGGATTTTTGTTGCGCGTTCGTCCAATGCCTTCATTATAGGCGGCCATACCACTTTTGCCGTAAATATGGCAAGGATAAGGAAGACCACGAGCTGCGCAAAAAGCGTCGCATTCAAATTCATGGTAAATCCCTTTTTAAAATAATGTCACAACTAACAATTCCAGCTTGCTGGATATCGTGCCGGACAATTACTTAACAAACGGATTAACGAATGCAAACATCAGAGAGATAGCAACAGCAATCAGGTAAACTGCGTCGACCAGACCAGCAAGAATCAGGACGTTGGTACGCAGTGGGTTCATCAGTTCAGGCTGACGAGCAGAAGCGTCCAGATACTTACCAGCCATAAAAGAGATACCCAGAGCGGCGGCGAAAGCAACGATAGCAATCATGATACCGCAAGAGAATACCATCATACCTACATCAGTCATAATATTTCCTTCCAGATTGAAAAAATAAAAAGTTAAAACAAGGGGTTAAAAAACTTGGTCTTAGTGTCCTTCATGTGCAAGCCCCAGATACACCAGCGTCAGAATCATAAAGATGAACGCCTGCAGGAACACAATCAGGATATGGAATATTGCCCAAATTGCCCCAGCAATCACATGCCCAAGGAACAAGAGGGAACCACCGATGGAGAATGTCGCATAAGCACCCAACATCGCAATCATCAAGAACAGTAACTCGCCAGCATACATATTGCCCCACAACCGCATGCCAAGGGAAATCATCTTGGTAACGTATTCAATGCAGTTCAGGAGGAAGTTGGCAGGAGCCAAGGCAATGCCGAAAGGCGCCGCAAAGAGTTCATGGAAGAAGCCCTTGAACCCTTTGACCTTAACGCCAAAGTAGAGCATCAACAGCACAACACCCAAAGACATACCAATCGTGCCATTCAAGTCTGAGGTCGGCACCACACGGTGATGCGTAATCGTCGAATCAAGACCAGTCCAAGCAAAAATCTGGCCAAACAAATCAACCGGCAGGAAGTCCAAGCTATTCATCAAGGAAATCCAGACAAAAATGGTCAAAGCTAATGGAGCAATAAAGCGACGGTCACCGTGAATCTGCGCCTTTGATTGGGTGTCACACATCTCAACAAGGACTTCAACAACCGACTGCATACGACTTGGCGTTCCGGAGGTGGCGCGTTTAGCAACAACCATCATCACGATACAGGCAAGTACACCACAGAAAATCGACCAGAAAAGGGTGTCCAGATTGATGATAGAAAAATCGACAATCTTAGTTTGATGAGATGTCCCAAAGTTCTCAAGATGGTGGGACACATATTCTGCTAGTGTTGGCGTATGGGCATCAGTCGCCATAATCACCCCCTCGCTTTCAACAATAAAACAATATAAACCTTAACAACCAAGACAAAACTAATAAGGTACGCAATCCAGTTTATATCTCGGTATATCCAGAAGGTCGCAATCATTAAAACCATAGCGATGACAACCTTCACAAATTCCATGACAAAAAATGTAGCAGGCTTGAGCCTAACAAAAACCTTCTCCGCAACCAACATACCGACATAGAAGAAGATATTGGGAATGACACTACAAAGTCCTGCAAGGATTGATGCTATCCCGGCAGGAATACCACCTATCCAAGCCGCAATGAGCACAATCAGTATTGCAATCACTGACTGCCACAGCAATGCACGCCCCATTTTCGGTCTCTATCTACTATCTTTATCCAACCAAGAGTGCCTTCCACAAGACTCTTACCCTTAGTTGCCTAAGGCGCCCGATTATACTGACCACGCTTAGATTCAGTCAATAAAACGGAATACACCCTTATCCCATACGATAGCCTTGCGATTATCCTATGCAGAAAATCCCCCGTCAATGAAATTTTACCGAATCCATATGTAACTTTTTTCTTAAACTGTGGTTAAAAGGTCGCTTGTTTCCTTGCCCCAACAAATTTGCGACAAAGAAAGGCAAAAATGATGCCGCTTGCACCAAGACCTCTAATCAGCCCGCATCAGACGCATCGCCAATTAAAGAGATTTCTGGACGACCAGTTTCTGATACAACCCACCAAAGTAGGTCTTGTGCTGAACAACTTGGCAACCATGCCCTTCAGGAAACCAATGGGTCAACTCATGCCGCCAAAGATCCGTCGCATAGGGTTCAAACAAGAGGAAAACCAACCGTTGATAAAGCCTAAAAGGGTGGTACCAATGCGGCTTATGGAATTCGACAAAAATCAACTTCCCCCCGGGTTTTGTCACCCGTACCGCTTCAGCAAAGACCTGGCGACGTTTATCCTCCGGAACTTCATGTGGTAGGAAAAAAAGCAGGACATAGTCATAGCTGCTGTCTGGACAATTCAACTTCGTCGCATCACATTGGATCAGCCTAACTTTCGTATCAGGGTATTTCAGTTTCGATCTGACGTTATCCAATTGGATCTGCAGGACATCGATGACATCCAAGCGGCCATCTTCATTCAACCTCGCCTCAATACTTGGCGTCAATTTCCCATAAGCGCAAGTCACTTGAAGCATGTCACCAGAAATGCCATCCGGGAACTCTTCCAGCACGGCATTGGTTAAGCGATTATAGTTCCCTAAAAGAATGACATTGATTAGAAACGGATTGTCCCAGAACGCCACTGCCCGCGGATGCTCATAAGCCCACCAATAAAGCTTGCGAAGATATCCTGGCGTTTCCAGTGGTACAGGTGCCTCCTTGAATTCCGGCAAATGCTTGTTGGAAGTATCTTGGGAACTCATATGGTAGGAAACCTCATAAGGGAATCATTTGGCAATGCGACACTTGGCCACGCTCGAGTGAATCTGCCCACTGACAAAGAAATCATGTTCTGTTACAGCAAGCATATCGAGAAAAAGAAAAAATCAGAATCCCGAAGCAGCAAATGATGCAACGTCGGGGTTCATAAACGCATCTGTGAACGCTTATCCCTTAAAGCGAACGTAAGGGTTCATGCGTTTTTCCGATCCGATTGTTGATGTCGGCCCGTGACCAGGAATGAACTGAACATCATCCGGCAAGGTATACATATTTTCCTGAATCGCTTTTTCCAGTGCGCGGAAACTACCTTGTTCCAAATCTGTACGGCCAATCGAACCAGCGAAAAGAACATCGCCAGAAACTGCAACCTTACTGTTTTCATCATAGAAAACCACATGCCCTGGAGAATGTCCTGGGCAATGGAAAACTTTCAAGGTTTCATTGCCTACAGTAACGGTATCACCCTGATTGAGCCAGCGGTCTGGTGTAAACGGCTTACCCGGAGGAAGTCCCCACATACGCGTCTGGGTAGACCCCAATGCTTCCAACAACCAGTCATCAGCCTTATTCGGCCCTTCAATAGGCACACCATAGCGATCTGCCAAATCTCGTGCACCACCACAATGATCCAAATGACCATGGGTAACCAGCACTTTTTCTAGGGTAACTCCCTGTTCTTCGATGACTTTACAGATACGGTTAACATCACCGCCTGGATCAACAACAGCGGCTTTATTGGTGTTTTCGTCCCACATCAACGTGCAATTCTGCTGGAATGGGGTCACAGGGATAATACGGTATCTCATGGCTGCTCGCTATCCTTATTCATCAAGTCAGTCAAAACAGATGGAATACCTCTATTCCATCTGCATATATTCAGATAATCTGGGAACTTCATTATAACGGTTTTCACCGAAGATAAATGGACGTTCCCGCTATTTCTGGTCTAATAGATGGGGACTTAACGCCAAGTTTCAAGCCTTTTCAGGAGTAATGGCAGAAACATACAAGCCAATCAGCACCAAATTTGAGACGATGTGGCAAGGAACAGATAAACTCGGCACAATGTATTTGGCAGCACCGCCAGACAACAAACAGTTCACATTGTCATAGCGCTTGCGGAAAGCTTCAACCGCTCGTTCAATAGCACCTGACTGGGCATTGAGGCAACCAGCAAGAATAGCAGCGCGAGTATGATTGGCAAAAGGTGTAATGCCTTCTTCCATACCTTCAATTTCAGGCAACTGTTCGGTGTTCATCGCCAAAGAATGCGCCATCAACCCCAACCCAGGCAAAATCATCCCGCCTAAAAAAACACCCTCTGGCGTAATGGAATCGACAGTAGTTGCCGTCCCAGCCGTCGCCACAACCAATGGCTTGTCTGGGAAAAGTGCATGCGCCCCAATCATCGAAGCAAACCGATCACACCCAAGCTGTGAACAGTTCCGGTAAGTATTTGTAATGCCAGCGTGAGACGGCTTTGACACAAAATACTGGATTTCAGGCGCTTTTGGCAATCGGCCCAAGAATCCGCTTAAGATATCCGAAATTTTTTTGCCGGCAACATTGGAAATGAGAACCTGCCCAATTGGCTTCTCATCATGCAGGATCCGCCATTCCTGTTCCAAGGAAGCCATGTCGCGATGGCGGACAATGCCAAAATTCTGCCAGATGACTTCCCCATATCGTGGGATAGCGCCTGGTTTAGGGCGCGCCCACTTAATGGAAGTGTTTCCAACGTCAATCAGCAACATGGCTTATCTTGTCCCCTGTCTTGTCCTTAACGAGACGTCACCAGAAATGACCGTCTCTATGCCTTGATCTGTCTTTACCAATAACCGTCCATCCCTGCCAACGCCAAGAGCAACGCCTGAGAAAAGTACTTTATCCCCTTGAATAATGGTGACGGGTTTTAAATGATGGGCGTGCAAATTATTCCAGACTGCCGCCAAAGAATCAAAACCTTTTTCATCTAAGATTCCAAGATGATGCGCCAAGGAGTCAATTAAACACGCCATAAGTTGGTTCCGATCCATCTGCGCAAGCCAAGGCATATCGGCAACGGGTTGGTCTATCGCTTTCTCCAACTCGTCACTGAGGTTTAGGTTAATGCCAATCCCAATAACAGCCCAGTGACTTTTTGCTCCGCCAGGCGATTCAATCAGGATTCCAGCGACTTTTCCGCCATTCTTTAAGATATCGTTTGGCCACTTCAGTTGAACATGCACCCCACACGTCGAAAGCGCCTTTGCAACAGCAATTCCCGCTACCTGCGGGATACCATCGATTGTCGGAACAGGCCTAGAAAAACGCCATGCCAGGGAAAAGGTCAGCGACCGATCCGGATCCGCATACCAACGTCTTCCATTCCTTCCCCGACCACCCGTCTGTTCGATAGCCAGGAGGAGGGTATTCTGACTGAGATGTCCTGTTTTTATCCTGTTGAGCAGATCCAGGTTTGTCGATTCTGTTTGACTGACAACATCAACGTCAATATTGTGTGTCTGCAACCAAGCAACGATTGATTCAGCAGAAAGTGTCTTGTCCATCATCATGAAGTAGCGGGAACAACTACTGACATTGTACCGAAATGCGGTGCGGAAACGTCCTTCCGTGACAATCCACAACAAACCTGGTTCGAGAATTCGCTCCCGCTATTCTCATACCGGACATTTTCCAAATCACCTTTGCGCTCCTAAAAGGCAGGTAAGGCAAAAAATGTTATCATCCTTAACGCATTCCAATCGATCTTATTCCGTCTCACAGCATGGCATCACTATCCAGACAGCCGCCGAAATTAGACATCCAAAGCGACCGCGTTGTTGCTACAGGATGCTGGCGTACGGATATGCTTTCGTCAGGGAAAAAAGCTTACTCCATAGCCGCCTCGATTCAAGGGCTCCGTGACAAAAATACGGTAGAATGGGATCTCACCCAAGTGGAAGCACTCGACTACACAGGCGCACAACTCCTCTGGAATGGATGGTTGCGAAGCCTCCCGCAGAACCTGAAAAGCACACCAGAACAGAACCGCCTTTTTTCCCGCCTTGCCTCAGCAGGAGACCTAACCCGCCCAACGGAGGTCTCCCAGATTAATATTCGGGAAGCGATTAAGGAAGTACCCCTGAGCTTTGTGCAGAAAGTCATCCGATTTGACCATCTATTAGGACAGCTGACACTGGACTTCTTCCGTTTCCTAGGCGCCCCCCAACAAGGTCCTTGGCGGGAGATTTCCGCCAATATTTACCATGCAGGCGCTCAAGCCCTTGGCATCATCGCCATTGTGGGTTTCTTAATTGGCGTAGTACTTTCCTATCTTTCTGCCCAGCAACTCCATATGTTTGGTGGCGATATTTTCTTGGTCGACCTGCTGGGAGTGAGTGTCGTTCGCGAATTGGGACCTTTGCTTGCAGCTATTTTGATTGCTGGCCGTTCAGGCTCCTCCATGACCGCACAGATTGGCGTTATGCGAGTTACCGAAGAACTTGACGCCATGCAGGTCATGGGTATGTCCCATGGTTTTAAATTAGTTCTACCCAAAGTCCTTGCAATGGCCATTACCATGCCTATGTTAATTGTCTGGACAGACATCGTCGCACTTGTTGGGGGAGCCTTTGCCGGCAAGATGTCCATTGGCCTTTCAATGGCTTATTTTTTCAGTGCGCTCCCTGACTCTGTGCCCATTGCCAACTTTTGGATTGGTCTGGGTAAAGGAATTGTCTTCGGGGTCATCATTGCCATCATTGCCTGCTTTTATGGTTTACGAATCCGTCCCAACACTGAAAGCCTTGGACAGGGTACAACAAAATCCGTCGTCACTTCCATCACAGCCGTCATCTTCGCCGATGCGGTCTTTGCAATTGCACTCCAGGGGGTAGGGTTCTAATGGCGGTAGCAATTGAAATCAAAGGACTTAAGACGGCATTCGGCAAACACGTCGTCCATGAAAACCTCAACCTGACTATTGAAGAAGGCGCCATTGTCTCCATCATTGGCGGGTCTGGCACAGGCAAAACGACGCTACTCCGCCAGATCCTTGGCTTGGAAAAGCCTGCTGCAGGTGAAATCAATGTTTTAGGCATCAACCGCAATACCGCTTCATCGGAAGAACTCTTTACATTGAACAGCCGTTGGGGCGTCCTCTTTCAGCGTGGCGCCCTGTTCTCAGCACTGCCCGTATTTGACAACATTGCCTTACCGCTCAGGGAACTACGCGGCCTTCCTGAAGACCTAATTTCCGATACGGTCATGCTAAAACTGCAGATGGTAGGCCTGGCTCCAGCAGATGCCAACAAAATGCCCTCAGACCTGTCTGGTGGGATGATCAAGCGTGTGGCACTTGCGCGCTCTCTTGCCTTGGAACCCGATCTTATTTTCCTGGACGAACCAACATCTGGATTGGATCCCGTATCCTCCGACAGCTTTGTCGAACTGATACAGAACCTGCATGATGAACTTAACCTGACGGTTGTCATGGTTTCCCATGATTTGGATACAATTGTGGATATTTCTACACAGATTGTTGTTCTAGCTGACAGGCATGTGGTTGCTAGCGGTCCCATTGAGACCATCCTATCGGTCAAGCATCCATTCATTGAAGAATATTTCCTTGGGGCAAGGGGACGCAAAGTACTCAAAAATTTGCCAGACTATGAGACCATGATGAAAAGAGTGGGGAGAAGCTGATGGAAAACAAATCCCATGCATTCATTGCAGGGCTATTCACATTCCTTTTAGCAGGAGCGATCCTTGCCATCGTCTGGTTCTTGAACCGAGATAAAGCCGTCTACATCCCTTACCGGGTCATGACCTCGCAGTCTGTCGGGGGATTGAGCCCCCAAGCGAAAGTCCGCTTCAAGGGTATTGATGTCGGCAGGGTGACCTACATTGACTTCAGCAAGGATGAACCCGGTAATATTGAAATTGGCATCGAAGTCAACGAAGAAGCACCGATGACGGCAACCACATTTGCAACCCTTACTTACCAAGGTGTGACAGGCATCGCATCCATTGAATTGGACGATACACAAGTTGGCGGAGAAAAGCTGGCAACGACCGAAGAAAACCCAACGAAAATCAGGATGCATCCTGGTCTTTTAGACGAATTGCAAATGCGCGGACTCGCCATCCTGAAAGAAGTCCAGGTCATTACATCTGGCCTTGCAACGATTGTTGACGATAAGAATAGCAAAGAAATTGTCACAACAATTCAACATATCAAAAAAGCTGCTGATGGATGGTCACGTATTCCAGGCATCGTAGATCCAGGCGTCAAGGAATTTTCTGCAGCAGTCCATGATGGCCACCAGATGTTCATCACCATGAATCAGCTCTCTGAAGACTTGAAGGGACTGACCAAGAAAGCCAATGCCCTCATGAACAAAGGGATGCAGAGCGATGCCATGCCAAAACTCGAAGCCTTAACAGAAGATGCTCGCCAAACGATGCACAACATCAACACGCTACTTGAACAATACAAACAGCGTCCAACAGGCGTGCTTTTCGGTGCCAAAGGCCCATCACCTGGCCCTGGTGAAAGAGGCTTTAACGGCCGTTAACAACAACGAGAAAAAAGCACCATGATTAAAAAGCTGAAATTCGCAATCCTCTCCATCCTAGTCGCCAGCATGCTGTCCGCCTGCTCCCTGATGGATACACGACCACAAACCACCCTCTATGACTTAGGACCGCTGAACATTGAGGAAATGGGGCAATTACCTAAAGGCATGCCATACATTACGACACGGGTCTATGTCCCGGACTGGATGAATGACAGCCTGATAATCTATCGTCTTGATTACATCAACAGCCAGCAAATCCGTTTCTATACTGAAAGCAGTTGGGCATCATCACCCTCCACTTTGTTCAGAAGCCGTATCGACTCTTACCTGATGGCTATCGGAAATCGCTCAGCAAGTACCCTTGAATCTGACGCATTAAGCCTCAAGATTATCGTTGAGGACTTCAGCCAACATTTTGCCGACCAAAGCAGCTGTACTGGCCGTATCGCCATCAGGGCATCACTGTACAAGGGACAGGATTTACTGGATCAGCAACGTTTTGTTTCAGAAGTCCAGGCAGACTCTGCTGATGCACAGGGCGGTACCAAGGCACTTTCAAAAGCATCCGACGCAGTGATTGCCAATATCATGAACTGGGTTGCCATTAAGGGCTCCCATTAACATAGGGGATAATATGGGATCACCATTCTTTTTAACGGGGTCAGCTGGTTCACTTGAATGCCTGCTGGAAATGCCGGAAGGGCAACCCGTTGGGATTGCCTTAATAGCCCACCCACACCCGCTCTATGGTGGTGACATGCATAACAAAGTCGTCCAGACCATGGCAAGGGCATTCACGGGTCTGGGATATATTGCCGTCCGCATGAACTGCCGGGGCGTAGGCATGTCCCAAGGGGAACACGACAACGGCTTGGGTGAAGCAGAGGATATGAGACTGTTGCTGGAAAAAATGCAGGCCGACTATCCTGATTTGCCAGTCATCTTGGCAGGCTATTCATTCGGCACCTATGTCCAATCACTGCTTTGCACACAACTGACCAAAACCAACCAAACGCAACCCCGGCTCGTTCTGGTCAGCACAACAGCTGGTATGTGGACAACGGAATCCGTACCTGCTGACACTGTCTTAATCCACGGCGATTTAGATGACATGGTTCCTCTTGAGACCCTCCTGAAATGGGCCCGTCCACAAGGATTAACCGTCCACGTCATTACGGGTGCAGACCATTTCTACAATCGACGGCTCCTGCCAATCCGCGACATCATCTCAACATATTTTAGACAGTAATAGAAAGGAGCATCCAATGGCAATGAAAACAAGTTTGGGTGGTAGCTGCTTTTTGGGCGATACGGATCCAATCCTTTATCCATGCAAATTCCCCATCAAGATCATGGGTCTGAAGCAGGATGGTTTTGCAGAAGTCATCGTAGAGATTGTCAGCCGCCACGATGAGGATTTTGACCCTGCTGACCTTCAGATGCGCCCCTCTGCAAAAGGCAACTATCTGTCCTTTACCGCCATTGTTAACGCAGTAAGCCGAACACAACTCGACAATATCTACCGCGAGTTGACATCCCACCCAATGGTCAAAATCGTCCTTTAGTTTCATTGTGATAATTCGAAATGGACGCAGTTATTATTCGTCAGTTGGAAATTGCCCCTTATTCGGTCACATTTGACCAGATGCGTCATTTCACCTTAACACGTACGGAAGAAACACCTGACGAAATCTGGTTTGTCGAGCATCCACCTGTCTTCACCTTGGGCAAATCCGCTAACCGCTCCAATATCCTTGACGCTGGAAATATCCCAACCATCAAAACCGACCGTGGTGGTGATGTAACCTACCACGGTCCAGGCCAAGCTGTCGTTTACCTGTTATGGGACCTTGTCAGACGGTTCGGCCGCCTTAGAGTACGTGAGCTAGTAACACAGATAGAAGAAGCTGTCCTAGAAGTTTTATCAGAACATCAAATTAAAGGGGAGCGCCATGCTGGTGCGCCCGGCATCTACATCCCTGCCCGGCAGGGCGCAAAGATTGCCGCTTTAGGACTTAAAGTCAATCATAAGGGATATTCCTATCATGGTTTTGCGTTGAATGTAGCAATGGATCTTGCCCCATTTACCCAAATCAACCCTTGCGGCTATCCTGGGCTGACAGTTACCGATATGAAAACCTTGGGCGCATCCTGCCAAGTAGTAGATATCCAGTCAGCTTTGGTCAAAGCACTTGCTTCAAAAATTGGATTTTCGGTCAAAGGAACCTTGCCATGACAAATGAGATGCTTTTAGAAAAAAAAATCATCCTGCACCGTCGGCAAAAAGGCGCCGAAAAAACGGCACCTCTCCCAATACCCATTGATCCCTCAGCCAAACTACCCAAACCCCCATGGCTCAAAGTCCGGGCAAACCAGTACGCTTCGCATTTCAATCAAGTCAAAGGCTTATTAGCTAATAGCCAACTCATCACTGTCTGCGATGAAGCCACTTGCCCAAACAAAGGGGAATGCTACGGCAATGGTACAGCCGCTTTCATGATTTTAGGCGATCGGTGTACACGCCGTTGCCCTTTCTGTGATGTTTCGCACGGCCTTCCGTTACCCCCAGACCCAAACGAGCCCACCATTTTGGCAGAGGCCATTGACCAGCTTAAGCTAACCCATGTGGTCATCACTTCAGTCAACCGGGATGACCTACCTGATGGCGGGGCAAATCATTTCATCGCCTGTCAGCGAGCTATCCGAGCACATTCTCCCATAACGCGAATTGAAGTATTGACGCCTGATTTTCGAAGGAAGGTCAAAACAGCATTGGATTGCTTTGCGAAGGATCCGCCAGATATTTTCAATCACAACCTTGAAACAGTTCCCAGACTTTATCCGCTATGCCGCCCTGGCGCAGACTACCATGGGTCACTCAACTTGCTCAAGGCGTTTGGTGAGCGATGTCCCGATACGCCCCGAAAATCCGGTCTGATGGTTGGTTTGGGTGAAACAGATAATGAAATCATCCAGACTATCAAAGACCTGTACAACCATGGTGTGCGGATGCTCACCATCGGACAATACCTCCAACCTTCCAAGCATCACCTGCCAGTCAAGCGCTATGTCCATCCAAAAACATTTGACTGGTACAAAACACAAGCACTCGACATCGGTTTTGACTTTGTAGCGTCAGCACCTCTCGTACGTTCCAGTTACCGCGCAGACACCCAAGCAACTTGCGTCCTGAAATGATTATCCTACTAATCCCTTCAGCTAACTTACTCAAACAATGTTCTCACTCCGATAAAATCTGACATGCATATAAGATAATATCGTTAGTCCATGTAAGAATTTATCAATCATTTAAGGAAGGTCTGAATAACCGACCAAATTTCGTATTCAGACACTA
>JAEEYE010000030.1 GCA_016291665.1 Oxalobacter sp.
ACCTAGACGGCAAAAACCGAAGGCGAAGGTACCGGTACGGTAGTGACAACAACCACCGCCACCGACTCCAATGACAAGGAAGTCGGCAAGTTCACCGATACCGACACCACCTACACGGTAAAAACCGAAGGTGAAGGTACCGGTACGGTAGTGGCAACAACCACCGTCACCGACTCCAACAACAAGGAAGTCGGCAAGTTCACCGATACCGATACCACCTATACCGCTGGTGAGAATGTCCAGATCAGTGATGCCAACGTCATCAGTGCAACCGATACGCAGTATGAACTTTCTGGTGAGAAAGGCGAGAAAGCCGCTGACGGTAGCACTACCTATACCATCACCCTAAAGGACACGAACGGTAAAGATGCCGGTTCTGCTGAAGTTATCGACACTGACACCCGTAACAAGGTGGTTGGAGGCAACAACATCACTGTAACCGCAAGCGGGGACGATACCGAGGGACCGGTCACCTACACCATCAACGGCAAGGACACGAAAGTAACCTCTGACGACAAAAGCGTCACTGTCAAGGAAACCGTCGATGAGGCGACAGGCATTACCACCTATGACCTGGCAGTCGCTGGCGGTGGCGGCATCGCTGAAATCTCCTTCAACGGCGACAACAAGGATGCGCAGATCGACAGTCCGAAAGTGCTGAATGTTGAAGGCGGTGCAAAAGGCGCCTTGACCGAAGGCAACATCGGTGTCGAATCCAACGGCACAGACACCCTGGCCATCAAGCTGGCGAAAGACATCAAGGATGTCGACAGCATCACGGTCAACAAGTCCGTCACCGTCGGCAGCACCAAGATCGAAGACAGCCAGGTCACTGTTGGTGATAGCGTCATCGACAGCAGCTCCGTCACCACGAAGACCGTCAACGCCACCGATGTCAAGGCGGACACCGTCACAGCCAACAGCTTCCATGCCGGCGACAACATCTTCAACAGCGGCGGCTTCCAGGCAGGTGATGTCACGGTGACGAAAGACGGGTTCAAGGTGAACAACGGCCCATCGATGACCAGTTCCGGCATCAGTGCCGGTGGCAAGAAGATTACCAATGTGGCGGCAGGCACAGACCCGACCGATGCGGTCAACGTCAGCCAGCTGCAGAGTTCGAACGAGCAGCATGAAGCCAACTTCAGGCGTTTGATGCACAAGGATGCCCAACTGGAACGCAAGATCCACCGGACCGGTGCGCATGCGGCGGCGTTGGCAGCACTGCATCCACTGGACTTCGATGAAGAGCATAAGCTGACTGCATCTGCCGGTGTCGGTTCGTACCATGGTTCGAATGCGTTGGCAGCGGGCGTCTTCTATCGTCCGGACGAGAACAAGATGTTCAGCCTGGGCGTTTCGTTGAATGAGTCTGATTCGATGGTCAATGCCGGTTTCTCCTACCGGTTTGGCACTGGGTCAAGCGACAAAACTTCACCGAACAACATCCATGAGCTTAAACGCCGAGTGAGTGATCTGTCCCAGGATAACCACAGTCTGACGGCAGAACTGAACAGTACTTCCCAACGTTTGGCATCAGCTGACAAGGAAATCGCTAGCCTGAAAGATGAGATTGCCCAGATCAAGAAAATGCTGAAAGACCTGAAGAAGTAAAGGAATCTTCCTTATAGACAATTCCCGGATATTCCTGTGAGAGTATCCGGGATTTTTTATCTGTTTGGTTTTGTTTTCTAGTCTGAGAGATTCAGGAAATGATAGCAGATGCCGTGCTTGTTGATTGTCTATTGGCGCTTTATGGCTATTTGGATTCTATGCTGTGGATTTTTGGACTGATTTCAACAGATGTGAGCCATCAGATAGATGGCCTGATATTTGTTTTTAATGTGGTTTTTATGTGATGACAACACTGTTCACTTTTTCTTCGCATGGGGGTGTGCCGCATCATAAACCTGTGCTAGATGCTGGAAGTCCAGAGAGGTATAAATCTGCGTTGAGCCTATGGATGCATGTCCGAGCATTTCCTGGACGGCGCGGAGGTCGCCTGAGGATTGGAGGATATGTGAGGCGAAAGAATGGCGGAGCATATGTGGATGTACATGCATCGGCAGCCCTAATTGTTGGGCATGTGCTTTTAACCGGAGTTGGACAACGCGGGGTGATATCCGCCTGCCTTGGGAATTCAGGAACAGGGCATATTGGCTGTCAGTCGGACTGTCCGCTTTCAGCAGTTTTTCTCGGACTGTAAGCCATTTCCTAAGAGCGGTAATGGCTGCTTCGCCAATGGGCACTGTCCGCGTTTTGTTGCCTTTACCTGTAACGGTGATTTCATGCTCCTCTAGATTTAGCCATCCAACCGAATGGTAATCTTGGATTCTTGTCGCATGAATGTCCAGGCCAGTTAGCTCTGAAATGCGTAGCCCACAGGAATAGAGCAGTTCAAACATTGCCTGGTCACAAAGGATGGTTTCTGGGTGTTTTTTTTTCGTGACTTCTTCCTTTTGCGATGTGACTGAAACCAGCCGCACGGCATTGTCGACTGAGAGTGCTTTGGGGAGTGGCTTGTTTTTTTTGGGTGCGTGGATGTTTTCAACAGGGTTTACCGTGATGATGGACTGTTCCAGCAGCCAGTGGTAGAACCCCCGCCAGGCGGAAAGCTTGCGGCTGATGGAGCGAGGATTGAGTCCCTTGCTATGCAGTGCTGCAGAAAACCGGCGTATGTCTGCTTCCTTGAGTTGTAGCAGTGGTGTCCCGTCTGCCAATGCCAGTAACTGTTCCAGATCGCGGCAGTAGCTGTCTACTGTGTGGTCTGACAGCTTGCGTTGTCCGGTAAGCATGTCGAGATAGTTGGTGATTCTTTCTTGGTCAGAGGGCATGGCATACATTCGTGTTCGGGAAACATTTCTCTTATTCTAGCAAAACGAGGTTGAAGCCTCCCATCTTTGCAAGGGGACCTAGCCATGTTAACTTGTCAAAGGACTTCTTGGCGTTGCATACTTCCAGCTTCAATGTCAGAGGTGATGTTTGCAGAGTGTTATCCCATTAGCGCCATTTTGATAGAATGGCTGTGTTACTTTCCCCTCGCACAGATTTATGACGACCTATGTAATTGGTGATGTCCATGGTTGTTTGAAGCAGCTTGAACATTTGTTGACCATCATTGACCGTGAAACCCCTGATGCCCAATTACTGTTTACGGGTGACATTATCAATCGTGGACCGGAATCATTGGGTGTTTTACGCTTGATCATGGCGATGGGCGATAGGGCGCAGATGGTGTTGGGCAACCACGACCTGCATCTGCTGGGGATTGCTGCAGGTATCCGTAAAATGAAAGCGGGTGATACGGTAAAGCCGATTTTTGATGCGCCGGACAGTGCGGAACTTTTAGACTGGTTCCGTACCCGTCCGATGGCCTGTCCAGTTGGGGAAAATGGTATTTTGGTCCATGCGGGGCTTCTGCCGCAGTGGTCGTGCGCAAAAGCGTTTGCTTTGGGCAAAGAAGTGGAAGCCGTGCTCCGCAGTGGTAGCTGGCAGTCTTTGATGGCTGAGATGTATGGCAACAAGCCCAAAAAATGGGATGAAGGGCTCACAGGCATGGATCGGTTGCGTTGCATCATCAACAGTTTTACCCGTCTGCGTTTTTGTTCTGCTGACGGGGTGATGGAGTTTGATGGGAAGCTGGGGCCAGAAACGGCGCCTGAAGGTTATATGCCGTGGTTTGATGTTCCTCGTCGCCTGTCGGAAAGCAGTCTGGTCATCTTTGGTCATTGGTCCACTTTGGGGCTGGTGAATCGGCCGAATCTGTTGGCCTTGGATACAGGGTGTCTCTGGGGAGGAGCCTTGACTGCGGTGCGTCTGGAAGACCGTGCCGTATTCCAGGTTCAGTCTTCAGGCTACCGGGTTCCCGGGCTCTGAATCCGTCTGGTTTCCAATCGTGGATTGGATTATGGCCTGGGATGCCTGGGCCAGCTCTCGGCGGGTTTTGCCCTGTGGGTCAATGGGGGGTAGGACCGTCAATTCTGCGGTGATCCCATCGGCACTGAAAATCCGTTTCATGCTCTCCTGCATGCTTACGTCGCCCGAAAAATCGACAGCTTCGGCGTACGAGCCATCCGGCATAATATAACGGATGGCAAACGGTTGGATGGGTAGGTTGACCTGTATGGCGCCTTCAAAAAGGTTCGGGAAAAAGGGAAGCATCTCGCCTTGTTTGGCGGTCGTCCCTTCCGGGAAAAAGATGCACCGTTCTTCATCATTCAGGTTGCCGACGAGCCTGCCCAGGATCTGCTTTAAGTTCCTGCCACTGCTCCTGTCTAGGTATAACGTGCCCACCTTTTTGCCGAGGTAGCCCATCACCGGCCAATTGGCCATCGTGGATTTGGCGATGAAATGCCCGTTGAAGTGGGAGTAGATTAGGAAGATGTCCAGCCATGAGATATGGTTGGAGACAATTAGTGATCGGGGAGCGATGCGCTCAGCATGGTAAATGCGCATCGTAACCCCAGAAATGGCCATCAGTTTGGCAGACCATTTCCGTACATAGCGGTCTTTGGCTTCTTGGTTGATGAATGGAAAAACCACGCCGCAGTAAAAAACTGCGGCGATGGCGTGTAGGACAAGGCGTACTGTCCTGTAGAGCCTCTTCATCCTGCCTGTTTAGCGTTCAAAGACAATCTGTCCGTCGACGAGTGTCATGCGGATGCGTCCTGGGATTTCACGGCCTAAGAACGGCGTGTGGCGTCCCTGGCTTAACAGGTTCCCGGCTTCAACCGTCCAGGATGCTTTCGGATCAAAGAGACAGACATCAGCTACAGACCCGACGTCCAAAGTACCGCAAGGCAGGCCTAAAATGCGTGCCGGTTCACTCGTGATCTTGGCTATGGCAGGGGACAGGGCATCATCCCCACCATTTTCGTTGGCCCATTTGAGTGTCAGGGAAAGGAGGAGCTCAAGCCCTGTTGCCCCTGGGGCGGCTTCACCGAATGGCAGGAGTTTTTCATCATCATCCGTTGGGGTATGGTCTGAGCAGATGGCATCCAATGTCCCGTCTTTCAGTGCCGCCGTAATTGCCTGGCGGTCTTTGTCAGAACGCAGTGGGGGTATCAGCCGGGCATTGGAGTCGAAATAGTCGATATCCGCATCGGTTAAGTGCAGGTGGTGGATGCCCGCGTCAGCGGTAACCGGTAAGCCTTCTGCTTTTGCTTGGCGGACGAGTTCAATGCCAGCGGCACTGGAGAGCCGGCACAGGTGGACACGGGCACCGGTGATGCGCATCAGTTCAAAAATCGTATGCAGGCTGATGGTCTCTGCAATGACAGGGATACCGGAAAGGCCCAAGCGTGCTGAGAGGGCGCCGGAGTGTGCCATCCCGTTTTTACCTAAGGAGGGGTCTTGTGGTTGTAGCCAGATGCAGAAGTCAAACGATTTGGCATACTGCATGACGCGCAGGAGCATTTCGGTATTGGGTAAAGGCGCATTCGCGTTGGAAAAGCCTACACAGCCCGCATCGGTTAATTCCGACATTTCAGTGAGTTTTTCCCCCTTAAGCCCGATGGTCAGTGCCCCCAATGGATAGATGTGCGCTTTATTCAAGGCGGAGGCGCGGTACTTGAGCATTTCTACAAGGCCCGGTTCATCCAAGACGGGTTCTGTGTCTGGCGGACAGACCAAAGAGGTCACACCACCTGCCAAGGCGGCATTCAATTCGGACTTTAAGAAGGAACGGTGTTCGTCCCCAGGCTCCCTGAGCCTGGCGCCCAAGTCGACAAACCCTGGGGTGACAACCAAGCCTGATGCATCAATGACCCTGTCTGGCGTAAAGTCTAAATCGGCCTTGTCGGTGAAGATGGCGTCGATTTGCCCATGGTCGATGGCCAGGTTGCAGATGCGGTCGATATTGTTTGCCGGGTCGATGACGCGGCCGTTTTCAATCAGTATTTTCATATTCTTCTCCAACACGCACCGTATTAATTACCAGCCAAGATGCTCATCACAGCCATGCGTACCGCAATACCAAAGGTCACCTGCGAGAGGATGACGGCTTGAGAGCCATCGGCTACGGCAGAATCAATCTCAACACCCCGGTTGATTGGGCCTGGATGCATCACAATCGCATCCGGTTTTGCCAATGCCAACCGTTCTGCCGTTAATCCATAACTCTTGAAGAATTCCTGGGTCGTTGGCAGCAGGGCACTGTTGATGCGTTCGTTCTGGACCCGCAGCATGATGATGACATCAACGTCTTTCAGGCCTTCTTCCATATTGGTGAACTGCCTTACACCCAGTTCAGACAAGCCGGATGCCAGGAGCGTTGCCGGACCGATCGTGCGGATTTCAGGAACGCCCAATGTTTTCAGTGCATGGATATCGGACCGGGCGACACGGCTGTGGACCACGTCACCGACAATCGCGACTTTGAGGTTCGTGAAGTCTTTCTTGTAATGGCGGATCGTATACATGTCCAAAAGCCCCTGGGTCGGGTGGGCATGGCGGCCGTCACCGGCATTGACGACATGCAGGTGGTGGCGTTTGTGGTCGTTGATGTGTTTGGCGATCAGAAACGGCGCGCCAGACTGGGAATGGCGTACCACAAACATATCAGCATTCATCGAGGTCAGGTTGTCGACCGTATCCAAGAGTGTTTCGCCCTTGCTTGTTGAAGATGCTGCAATGTTCAGGTTGATAACATCGGCGGAAAGCCGTTTTGCCGCAATCTCGAAGGTCGTACGTGTACGCGTGGAGTTTTCAAAGAAGAGGTTGAAGACACTCTTGCCCCTTAAGAGGGGGACCTTCTTGACCTCACGGTCTGACAGGCTGACAAAGGAGGTCGCCGTATCAAGGATATGGAGGATGATGTCTTTGGGCAGATCCCTGAGCGCCAGGAGGTGCTGCAGTTCGCCATTGCTGTTTAATTGAGGATTAAGCATTTTCTACCGTCAGAGAGAAAGTTTTGTCATCGGCCTGTTGCAGGACAATCATTTCTTTTTTGTCCGCTTCAACCGTTGCTGCTGTAAAGTCTGCCGCAACAGGGAGTTGTCGGCCGCCCCGGTCCAAGAGTGCTGCCAGCATGATGCGGGCTGGCCGTCCATAGTCGAACAGTTCGTTGATGGCTGCGCGGGTTGTCCGGCCTGTATAGAGCACGTCGTCCACAAGCAGGATGGTGGCACCGTTCACATCAAACGGGATGTGTGTCGGCTTGACTTCTGCGGGTAGGCCTTTTTCGGCATAGTCATCGCGGTAAAAGGAAACGTCAATGAACCCGGGTGGGGTTTCAAGGCCTAAGTCGGATGCCATACGCTCGGCAATCCAGGCTCCGCCAGAGCGGATGCCGGCAACTGCGAGATGGTCGATGCCTTCAATCGCAGGCCGGATTTGGGCGATGAGTGCTTGGTAGAGTGCCTCAGCATTCAGTTCGGAAACAGGTGGTTTCATGGAAACGTTCTACTCCTGTAAAGCATGGTTTTTGTCGTGGGCAGGTACCAGGATGTGCAGGCTGCCTGCCTCACGGAATTCAACATTTAATTCTAGCAGAGAGCAACACGCAACGGGGACGCCAAACCGGTATTTCTACTGTCAGGCGGCAGGCGTTGCACCTTCGTCGAAGTATTGTTGCAGGATGATGGCTGCCGCGTGCGCGTCATCTTCTTCGCCCCGCTTGAAGTTTAAGGCAGTCGACGAATACCGTTCATCAACATGGACAGTATTGAGATTAAAGCGGCCTTTCAGGCGGTTCGCAAAACGCCTGCAGTGCGCTGTCATTTCATGGGGTGTGCCATCCGGGTAGGAGGGGAGGCCTACAACAGCCAATGCTGGCTGCCACTCATCCAGGATTGCTTTGATGGCGGCAAACTTCCTGTCATTGGCTTCTTCATGGATGATGGTCAGTGGCCTTGCCGAGCCAGATAAGGTGTTTCCGATGGCAACGCCAATGCGTTTTAACCCATAGTCAAAACCGATGATGACTTTGGGAATTGTGTCCATGGGTGCCTGGCTCATTGCAAGGTCTGTTTCGTATCAGGTGTTACCAGTACAGATGGGTCAAAGCCCAACTTCTGGACGGCCGCATCATAACGTTCCGGGAACGGGCGTTGGAAAATCATGTCGGGGTCAGCCTGGACGGTTAACCAGGCATTGCGGCTGATTTCGCCTTCGAGCTGCCCTGCATCCCACCCGGCATAGCCGATTGCCACCAAAGCGTGGCGTGGGCCATTGTTCTTGGCGATGGCTTCAAGCACATCTCGTGATGCTGTGAAGGCGATTTTATCTGAGACCTTCATCGTTGACGAATAGGTGGCATCTGTCGTGTGCAGGATGAATCCCCGGTCACTCTGCACAGGGCCTCCAAAGAGGATGGGGCCTTCAACTTTGCCTTTAGCCGCATCGTCAACCGTGATGCCCTGTTGCTGCAAGAGGGTGTTGAGTGTGATTTCCAATGGACGGTTGATGACGATGCCCAGTGCACCGAATTCGTTGTGCTCGCACATATAGACAACCGTCCCACCGAAGATGGGATCTAAGCTGCCTGGCATGGCAATAAGGAAATGGTCTGTAAAGTTCATGGTGGCACCGCCATAGAAAAGTCGGAATCGGTCAGTAGCGTGTACTCCATACCGCTACCAATCATTGTACCAAATAACAACTACCCCCGTTGGGGATAACCCATAGAGTGGGAAGTTATGGCACTTTCATTTTTATCTTGTCTTAGATGAGGGCTGTGTTTGGGTATTTCAAGTAGGATAGGCGTTTGGTATGTGTAGCGAAATCGGGATTCCACAAAATAAGGCAAAAAGCTAAAATAGCAGGAGCCCGCCTTTTGGGGGCATTTTGACAACTTCAGTATAAGGCCGACAATGACCATCAAATCAGACAAGTGGATACGGCGCATGGCCACTGAGCATGGGATGATCGATCCGTTTGAGCCTGGCCAGGTCCGTTTTGTGGGTGACCGCAAGATTGTTTCCTATGGCGTTTCCTCTTACGGTTACGATGTCCGTTGCGCCGATGAATTCAAGATTTTCACCAACATCAACAACAGCATCGTCGATCCAAAGAACTTTGACGAAAAGTCTTTTGTCGACTTCAAGGGCGATGTCTGCATCATCCCGCCGAATTCCTTTGCCTTGGCAAGGACAGTCGAACGTTTCAAGATTCCCCGCAACGTCCTGACGGTCTGCCTGGGCAAGTCGACGTACGCGCGCTGTGGCATCATCGTCAACGTCACGCCGTTTGAACCGGAATGGGAAGGCTATGTGACGCTGGAATTTTCCAATACGACACCTTTGCCAGCCAAGATTTATGCTTGGGAAGGCTGTGCGCAGGTACTTTTCTTTGAAAGTGATGAAGACTGCGAAGTTTCCTATAAGGACCGCGGCGGTAAGTACCAGGGACAGTCAGGGGTGACACTGCCTAAGGCGTAATGCATCAGGAACCGGGGTGCTTCTGACCCCGTCCAAACAAAACAAAAACCGGCATTTCTGCCGGTTTTTGCATTCAGGTGCTGGAAATCTTAAGCGGCAGCTGCTGCTTTGGCCTTGATTTCAGCCTGGGCTTCCTTAGCCAGTTCAATGGCTTCAGCCAGGCTTGGCACCATATATTTGCCAAGGCGCTGATCCATACGCAAACGTTGGAGCTGGCGTAATGGGAAGTCGGTTGCCCCTGCGATGATGAAGACCTTCCCGCGGGAGACCACGTTCTGCAGGAACCCTTCAATGATGTCACCGGCGCTGTTGTCAATCGACATCAGGTTGGTGAAGTTGAAGATCACCACGTCAGGCGCATCGTCTGCGACCATGTATTTCGGGCTGGTTGCGTCTTCGAGTTTTGAGACAGACCCAAAGAAGAGTGCCCCTTCCAGGTTCCAGATGTCGATACCCTTAGGTACGTCCGCACGGTTTTCTTCCTTGATGACCTTGGTCAAGGTATTGATGCGGTACAGGAAGAAGAGGGCTGCAACACCCAAGCCGACTTCAACGGCAACCGTCAGGTCGAAGATGACCGTCAGGAAGAACGTTGCTAGGAGGGTTGCCTTGTAAGACAGGGTGAACTGGCGGAGACGTACGAATTCGCGCCAGTTACCCATGTTGAATGCAACGAAGAGCAGGATGGCGGACAGGGCGCACAGTGGGATGTTCGCTGCCAGCGGGGCAGCTGCCAGGACGATACCCAGGAGGGTGATCGCGTGGATGATCCCCGCCAGTGGGGAGGTGCCGCCACTCTTGATGTTGGTGACGGTACGGGCGATGGTACCGGTTGCTGGCATACCGTTCAAGAATGGGACGACGCAGTTTGCGATACCCTGGCCCATCAGTTCCTGGTTTGGATCGTGGCGGTCGTTGATCATGGTGTCAGCCACACGTGCGCAGAGCAGGGATTCAATCGCACCCAAGATTGCCAGGGTCAGGGCAGGCCTGATCAGGTGTTCAAAGGCGGAGAGGGAAACTTCTGGGACTGTGAAGCTTGGCAGTGCCTGTGGGATGCCACCGAAACGGCTGCCGATGGTTTCGACAGGGAGTTTGAAGCAGCTTACGATAACCGTCATCACAACCAACACAACGATGGTGCTTGGCACACGGGCGAGCCAACGGCGCCATGCTGGGGAATTGGGTGTCCAGGTCCTTGGCCAGCCAAAGACTAAGACCAGGGAGGCGATGCCAAGGCCGATGGAGTATGGGTTGAAGGTGTCAATTGCGCCGCAGATGGTGCTGATCTGTGCAAAGAATTCAGCAGGCATCTTGGCAACCTGGAGGCCTAAGAAGTCCTTGACTTGGGAGAGGCCGATCAACACAGCAATACCGTTGGTAAAGCCGATGACCGTTGACACGGGGATGAACCGGATAAAACTCCCTATCTTAAACAGCCCCATCAAAAAGAGGACAATCCCGGATAGGAATGTAGCGAGTAATAGGTTGAAGACCCCATATTGGTCGATGATGCCATAGACAATGACGATGAAGGCACCTGCCGGGCCACCAATCTGTACCCTGGAACCACCAAAGACGGCAATCAGGAAACCGGCAATGATGGCGGTGTAGATACCGGACTCAGGGGAGAGGCCTGATGCAATTGCAAAGGCCATCGCCAAAGGCAGTGCGACAATCCCGACGGTGATACCCGCTGAGATGTCGTTGGTGAGGTTACCGGTGGAATAGCCCCTGAACAGGGACAGGACAATGGGTTTGAACCCGGATATGGGCATTCGCTTAAAAATGGACGGTTTTGAGCTCATATTCTACTTTCCTATCGAGGAGGAAATGCGCAGGCACGGCTTCTTGTTCCTTACCTGGAAGAAGCAAGTTCTCGCCGATTCCTGCCCGAAAATATCGTATAACCCCAGTTATGATGAGGCTACTCTCGCATGATAAAGCAAACGGGTGTTTTCGTCAGTAATTTTTGGACAGATTTCGCCCGTTTCGGGCTAATCGGGTTGGGGATACAGAGACCTGTTTGGGGCTCTGGAATGTAACAGGATGCAATAGTGCTTGATTGTTGCCCAGCAGTGCGTTACGTTACGGGGTCGGATATTGTTTTCGTTATTTTATGATGGATGCTACTTTTACCTGGCCTGTGAGGGTCTATTTTGAGGATACGGACTCCGGTGGGGTCGTCTATTACGCCAACTACCTGAAATATTATGAGCGTACCCGTAGTGAATGGCTGCGTACTTTGGGGATCAGCCAGCAGGACTTGGCTGAAAAGCGCAAGATCCTCTTTGTCGTCAGGAAAGTGACGGTGGATTACCACCGTTCAGCGGTTCTGGATGATGCACTGACGGTGACATTGGATGTTGCCCGTGTCAAGGGGGCATCTGTTGAGTTTGTCCAGAAAGTCATCCGCAATACCGATGGAACCCTCCTGTCCTCATGCCGGGTGACGATTGCCTGCATCGATGGCAATAAGATGAAGCCCACGGCATTCCCAGAGGATATTGTCGGGAAATTCAAGGCGGCGTTGGCGTCTTCAGAAAGCAGGCTGGGTTAAGAAGGAGTAGGCAACGATTATGCAGACAGCACAGAACCTTTCATTTTTTTCATTGATCTCCAATGCATCGTTGATTGTCCAGCTCATCATGGCTGGCCTTTTGATCATCTCGCTTTTGAGCTGGGCGTACATTTTCCAGAAATATATGACGCTTCGCAGGGCCAGGCAGCAGACGGTTGCGTTTGAAGAGCGCTTCTGGTCGGGTGGTACCTTGCAGGGCATCTATAAGGATGTCGGCAATGGTACGTTGGATGGCCCACTTGCCCGGATTTTCCATGCCGGTATGGGCGAATACCTAAAGGCAAGGAGTGCAGATGCGACACATAATGTGGCGTTCCTGTTGGACAGCTCACGCCGTGCGATGCGTGCGGCTTACCAGCGTGAAGTTGATGCGCTGGAATCACACCTGTCTTTCTTGGCATCAGCCGGGTCGGTTTCTCCCTATGTGGGGCTCTTTGGTACGGTCTGGGGGATTATGAATGCCTTCAGGGGACTCGCCAATGTCCAGCAGGCGACATTGGCAACGGTGGCGCCCGGTATTGCCGAAGCATTGATTGCAACGGCCATCGGCCTTTTTGCCGCCATCCCGGCTGTGGTGGCATACAACCGGTTTTCCAATGACACAGACCGATTGGCTGTGCGTTTCGAAAACTTCATCGAAGAGTTTTCCAACATCCTGCAGCGTCAGTCATAAGGAGCGGGCATGTCTGAATCGATTTTCAGTGGGATGCGCGGTGGCCGCCGTAAGCGGCTACGCTCTGAAATCAACGTGGTGCCGTATATCGATGTCATGTTGGTGCTGCTTGTGATTTTCATGGTGTGTGCCCCGATTGCGAACTTGGGTAACGTGGATGTGCCGACTGCAGAGAAGACATCCGCACCACCCGATACCTTCATCCAGGTATCGTTGCGCCCTGATGTCTCGGCAGAAATCGGGATACACCAGCCTGGCAAGCCGGATACGGGTTTCCAGAATGTGCCGGATCATGACGCATTGATGCGCCAGATGCAGCAGCTCCATGCCGAGCATCCCGATATGCCGGTCTTGATTGCGGCGGATAAGAACATCATTTATAACGAAGTCATCCAAGTGATCTCTGATGCCAAGAAAATGGGTATCAAAAGGGTAGGGTTGGCAACGCAGTAAGGAAGACGCGATGCAGCATGGTACCCTGATCCCAAGAGCGCCTAAGCTATCCCCTGCCGCCATTGTGATGGCGGTGGTGGTGCATTGCCTGTTGGTGGCGGGGCTTTGGTTTGGCGTCAGTTGGCAGCCTAAGCCAGAGCAGGTCGTCTCGGCAGAAGTGTGGGATGTCCAGGTGCGTGAAGCAGCGCCGCTGGCAGCCGGGGACTTGGCAGCTGAAGCGGGTGCGCCGGATGCGGCGGCCAAGGTGGAGGCTGAGCCAGAGCCTGAACCGGCAAAGGCAGCCCAGCCACAACCGGAGCCTCGACCTGCGCCTACCCGTGAAGCGGCGCCACAGGAACGGCCGGATATTGCCCTGGCGCAGGAACGTGAACGCCGCCGCCAGGAACAGTTGGTTGCTGAAAGTGCCCGCCGTCAGGAAGAACTCCGCAAACAGATTGCACAGGCACAGGCCGAAGCAAAACGCCAGGCGGGCGCCAAGAGCCAGGCGGCCAAGAAACAGGCGGAAGTCAACCGTCTCAAAGCCCTGCTGTCCGCTGAGGCTGGGCGTGTGGCGGCCGGTTTTGGTGGCAGCCGTGGTGCAGGCTTAGGTGGCGGTACGTCCAAGGGTACGGGAGGTGGCGGTACGGCAACCGGAAGGACGGGTACCGGTGGGGGTGGCGCAAGCGCCTATGCGACAGCACCGGGCAGGGCAGATGGGGCGTATGTCCGGCGTGTTGCAGCAAAGATTAAATCGAATACCATATACAATGTATCGACCATATCCGGTAATCCGGCTGTGGTTTATGATGTTGAACTGTTCCCGGATGGCAGTGTCCGCAGTATCCGCAAGCGCAGTTCATCTGGTGTTGCAGGCTTTGATGAGGCCGTCCGCCAGGCGGTTTACCGCTCGGTGCCTTTCCCAAGGGATGCTTCCGGTAGGGTACCATCATCATTTGTCCTGACCCATAGACCGAAAGGCTGATAAGGCATGATTTCAACAACGATTAGACAGTTCCGCCGCTTCCTGATTGTGGCCGTTGTTTTTTTTGCGCTGGCTTGTGCCCAGGCGCAGGAGACGCTCAACATTGAGGTTTCAGGGGTCGGCTCTTCAGCGACACCGGTGATGGTTGCCGGGTTTTCGGGGGAAGATGCCGTCAATGTGACGGGGATGATCCGTGCTGACCTGGCAAGGACCGGTGCCTTCATCCTGACGGGACAGGGTGTGACGATGGCTGAAGCCACTTCTTTTGATGCAGCTAAGCAGCAGTCAGCCGGAGCCTATGCTGTTGCAGTCGGTTCGGTCAAGAGCATGGGTAATGGCCAGGTTGAAGTGCGCTACCGGCTCTATGACTTACGCAAGTCCCAACAGGTTTCTTTCCTGTCGTTGGTGTCCCCTGTTGAAAAGGTACGTTATACCGCTCACCGCATTGCTGACGATATTTACCAGAAACTGACCGGCATCCGGGGGATTGCCGGTACGCGCCTGGCGTATGTGGCTAAGGCCGGAAAAGAATACCGTCTGGAAGTGTCTGATGCCGATGGCGGTGGCCGCCAGGTTGCGCTGCGCTCTAAGGAACCGATCATTTCGCCAGCCTGGTCTCCTGACGGCAGCAAAGTCGCCTATGTGTCTTTTGAAGCCAAAAAGCCGGTTGTCTATATCCAGGATTTAAGGAGTGGTGAACGTCATGTTGTGGCCAACTATAAAGGGAACAATTCAGCCCCTTCCTGGTTCCCGGATGGTTCCCGTATTGCGGTGGCCCTTTCCAAAAACGGCTATACGCAGGTCTATACGGTCAGTGCCAAAGGGGGAGACCTTAAGCAGTTGACCAATACGCAGAGCATCTGCACGGAGCCGCAGGTAACCCCTGATGGCCAGTGGATCTATTTCACGAGTGACCAAAGCGGCGGTCCGCAGATCTACAAAGTCAGTACCGCCGGTGGGAACGTACAGCGTGTGACTTTTGCTGGAAGCTACAATATCAGCCCACGCGTTTCCCCAGATGGCAAACACCTGGCGTTCATTTCGAACAGGAGTGGTGGTTTCCAGCTTTACATGAAAGACCTGACGAATGGCCAGGAAATGCGTATGTCCAATACATACCGCGATGAGTCGCCGAGTTTCTCGCCGAATGGCCAGTACATTATGTATTCAACGGATTCTGGACGCAGTGGGACGTTGTCGGTTGTCTCAATCGATGGGTCGTTCCGCCAGAAGATTTCTATGAAGGCAACGGATGTCCGTGAACCGTCCTGGAGTCCGTTCTCAAAATAACCAATAAAAAGGAGCAATAACTATGACAGATATGAAAAAGCTTGTTGTCATTCTTGCCAGTGCGCTCATGCTGACTGCCTGCAGTTCTTCTGTGAAGCTTGATGAAGATGCATCCGGCAATGGGGCATCGATTTATGGTGTCGATGAAAACGGTGTTGCCTATGGTGAAGATCCTGAACTGAACAATCCGAACAGCCCGCTGTACGAAAAGAGTGTTTACTTTGACTTCGACAAGTACACGGTCAAGGAAGCTTACCGTCCGCTGGTCTCTGCCCATTCGAATTACCTCAATACCCATAAGGCAAGGCGTGTTGTAATCCAAGGCAATACTGACGAACGCGGTGGCCGCGAATACAACCTCGCTTTAGGGCAGAAACGCGCTGAGGCTGTCCGCCGCCAGATGGCAATGCACGGTGTTTCTGAAAACCAGTTGGAAGCGGTTTCCTTCGGTAAGGAAAAACCAAAAGCAGAAGGGCACAATGAAGCCGCTTGGGCACAGAACCGTCGCGCTGACATCGTCTATCAGTAAGCCATGAGAAACCGTAAGACAAAGATAGCGGCAGCGCTTTTTGCCTGCTTCGCCTGGTTTGCCGCACATGACGCGCACGCATTCTTTGAAGATGACGAAGCGCGTCGGCACATCCTCGATTTGCGTGAGAAAAAAGCCGACAAGACAAGCTTGGTCGAACTGCAGAGCCAGCATGAAGCCTTGAAACAGGAAGTTGCCAAGTTAAGGGGTGAGATTGAGGTACTGACCCAGAAGGTCGGTGAGATTGAATCGCGCCAGAAGGACTTCTATGTGGATCTCGATGACCGGTTAAGGCGGCTAGAAGGCAAGCCGCCGGCTGCCAGAGCCCAGTCGGAAAGTGAGCCTGAGGCACAGGGAGCACAGGCAACTGAAACGCCAAAGGAAGGGACTGAAGCAAAAGCCCAGCCTAGTGCGGATAAGCCAGCAGTCCCTGTCCAGAGTGCGGAAGAGGTTGATTTTGATGCCGCTGAAAAGCGTTTCAGGGCAGGGAACTACAAGGGCGCTATTTCGGGATACAGCCGGTTCATCCAGAAGTATCCGAACTCAAACCGCCTGGGGCATGCCTATTACCAGTTGGGGAACGCGTACTACCTGCAGAAGGATTACAAGAACGCTTATCAGAACCAGGCGGTTATCATCAAGCGTTTCCCGAAAAACCCTGTGGCTCCGGATGCGATGCTCAATATGGCAACCTGCCAGATTGGCATGAACAATGTGGCAGGAGCTAAGAAGACGCTCACAGACCTGACAAAGAATTACCCGTCTTCCAACGCGGCCAAACGCGCCAAGAGCATCCTCTCCCAGCTTTAGGCAGAATCCCATCAAGGACGTTTGGGGCTTGCCTA
This sequence comes from Oxalobacter sp., assembly GCA_016291665.1. Taxonomy (GTDB): domain Bacteria; phylum Pseudomonadota; class Gammaproteobacteria; order Burkholderiales; family Burkholderiaceae_D; genus Oxalobacter. The sequence continues at coordinate 16,710 of JAEEYE010000030.1, forward strand.
AACGCCCATCGATTTTCTTGACATCCTCCCCTCGCTAAAGCAAGGGGATTCCTACCGAGCCAGGGCACTTGTGCCCTGGTCTCCTCGGTGGGTTCCTGCTGCTGACGGCATTACTGCACCGTTCACTT
>JAEEYE010000013.1 GCA_016291665.1 Oxalobacter sp.
TGCCATAATTCTTGTACTCTCTGGGAAAAATAAGCTATCCACCAGACTGTATCTGGTGAAGAAGTTCCAATTTCTTATTGTGTACTATTTTGCGTTGTTTTGGAACAAATTTCTTCCGACAAGGCTACCATCTGGTAGAAGGCAGCCTGTCAAAAAGGAAGGGCAAAAAGTATTAGACGGATTCCATCTTGACTTTGCCGTGTTCTTCTTCCATGGTCTTTGCAAGCAGTTTGACCAGTGCGAAGACGGCGTTGATGTATGGGGTATCGGTATTGGTGATACGACCCAGTTCAACAACGGAACCGACCAATGCATCAATTTCAGGTGCACGTCCTGCTTCAACGTCCTGCAACATGGAGGTCTTGTGTTTACCGACCTTTTCAGCACCGCGGATACGTTTTTCAAGTGGAACACGGAAAGTGATGTTCAGCTTGTTCGCAATCGTCTGTGCTTCGGTCATCATGTTGGCTGCCAGGTCGCGGGTCAGTGGATACTGGCAGATGTCGACCAATGTTGCATGGGACAGGGAGCTGATGGGGTTGAAGCTCAGGTTGCCCCACAGCTTCAGCCAGATTTCAGCACGGACGTTTTCAAGGATTGGGCACTTAAAGCCGGCCTTGATAAAGGTTTCGGAGACCTTCTGAGCACGTTCAGTGGTGGAACCATCTAATTCACCGATTGGGAAACGGTCGCCTTCAATGTGTTTGACGACGCCTGGGGCAATCAGTGCGGATGCAGGATAGACAACGCAGCCTAAGATGCGTTCTGCTGGGATTTTTTCTGCGCAAAGACCTGTTGGGTCAACGGTTTCAACGCGCCGTCCTTCATACTCACCACCATGTTTGTGGAAGTACCAGAATGGAATGCCGTTTTGCATGGTGACGACAACGGTGTCAGGTCCGAAGAGTTTCGGTACGTCGTTGGCGACAGCATCAACTTGGTGAGCTTTCAATGCGATGATAACCATGTCCTGTGGACCGACTTCATCGTAGTTGTTGGTTGCCTTGACGTTCTTTGCAACGAGTTCTGTCCCATCATTCATGATGAGCTTCATGCCGTTTGCCTTGATGGCTTCAAGATTCTTGCCACGTACAATGAAGGTCACATCTTCACCAGCAAGAGCTAGCTTGACACCGACATAACCCCCAATCGCACCGGCACCGATAATCGTAATTTTCATGTTCTTTCCCTTTTAATTTCCACCTTTGCCTTGAGCCGCAAGGGCTGCTGGCATGTGCTCTTAATCCTTATCCGTATGTCATCCCCGTGCATAAGGGAAATTGTGCCCTTCATGGTAGGCCATTGCAGATAGCAGTGACAAAATCACGCTGTCGGGTAAACAGCGATTAAAGGGCAATTAGCCAATGGCAAAACAAACGCGCATCGACATTCTTGTCAGAAAACCTAAATATAACCGAGTAGAGCGCTGTTTGCAAAACTTACGCGGCAAAAAAACCTGAATCCAGCTTTAGGAACCGGATTCAGGGCAAAAATCAGAACAGTCCGATAATGCGTCCGTTTGCGTCAATATCAATATTGTTCGAAGATGGAACTTTTGGCAGACCTGGCATGGTCATGACATCTCCGCAATAAACCACGACGAATTCAGCGCCAGCAGCAATCCTTACTTCACGGATATTGACGGTGTGACCTTCTGGTGCACCGCGCAAAGCTCTGTCTGTTGTGAAGGAATACTGGGTTTTTGCCACACAGAGCGGATACTTACCGTAGCCGTCTTCTTCGAGCTTCTTAATCTGTTGACGAACTTTGCTGTCGGCTGCGATGTCTTTAGCACCGTAAAGCTTGGTTGCCAAGGTTTTCATTTTGTCCCACAAAGACATATCTTCGTCGTAGACAAACTTGAAGTTTGTTGGTGTCGTATCGATCATGTCGATGACAGCCTGTGCGAGTTCTTCTGCACCCTTGCCACCGTCGCTCCAGTGTTTGGAGACAACGATTGGGGTACCTTTAGCGGCCATCCTGTCTTTTAAGAGTTGGATTTCGGCATCCGTATCCAAAGTAAAGTGGTTGACGCAGACAACGCAAGGCAGGCCATACTGTTCCCTGATGTTATTGATATGGCGTTCCAAGTGTGGCAGGCCTTTTTCAAGGGCTTCTAGGTTTTCTTTACCAAGGTCTGGCAGGTTGACACCACCGTGGTACTTCAATGCACGCACCGTAACGACCAAGACGGCGCAGTCAGGCTTAAGCCCTGACTTACGGCAGACGATGTCAACAAATTTTTCAGCCCCCAAGTCTGCACCGAAGCCACTTTCTGTGACGACGTAGTCGGCAAGTTTCAGGGCGGACTTGGTTGCGATGACCGAGTTGCACCCTGTTGCAATGTTGGCAAATGGGCCACCATGGATAAAAGCGAGGTTGTGTTCCAGTGTTTGAACCATATTTGGTTTGATGGCGTCCTTTAATAGGGCTGCCATTGCACCATGTGCTTTCAGGTCGCTTGCTAAGATTGGTTTGCGGTCGCGTGTGTAAGCAACGACGATGTTACCCAAGCGTTCTTTCAAGTCCTGCAGGTTGTTCGCCAGGCAAAAGATAGCCATGACTTCAGAAGCTACAGCAATGTCAAAGCCGTCTTCACGAGGGAAACCATTACCTGGGCCACCTAAGCCAACAGTAATGTTGCGCAGGGAGCGGTCGTTCATATCGACAACACGTTTCCATACGATGCGGCGCTCATCGATACCTAATTCATTTCCCTGGTGGATATGGTTGTCGATCAGGGCCGCAAGCAGGTTGTTGGCCAAGGAGACCGCACTGATGTCACCGGTAAAGTGGAGGTTGATGTCTTCCATAGGGACAACCTGGGAATAACCGCCACCAGCTGCGCCACCTTTCATCCCGAAAACTGGTCCCATAGAAGGTTCACGCAGGCAGATGATGGTTTTCTTGCCCAAGCGGTTTAATGCGTCACCTAAGCCGATGGAAGTGGTGGTCTTGCCTTCACCCGCAGGGGTTGGGCTGATGGCTGTCACCATAATCAATTTGCCGTCAGGCTTGTCCTTTAACGTTTCCAGGAAATCAAGGTTGATTTTGGCCTTGTAGTGCCCATAAGGTTCGGTAAATTCTTCTTGGATGCCATAGCGGCTTGCAACCTCAGTGATGCGCTGCATTTTCGCATTCTGGGCAATTTCAATATCAGATGTCATAGGGGGAAGCCTTTTAAAAAAATGTGCGTTGGAGATTGCACGGAATTCGGGCGAAAAAACATTGTAGAATAGAAAAATAGACATCTGCAACTATTCGACATCCATTATTAGGGAAAGACTATGCTTGATAACCTGACCCAACGGCTTGCCAAAGTCGTTAAAACCATCAAGGGCGAAGCCCGTCTGACTGAAGCCAATACGTCTGAAATGATCCGCGAAGTCAGGTTGGCACTGATTGAAGCTGACGTGGCGTTGCCAGTCGTGAGGTCTTTCATCAAGAAAGTCCGTGAAAAGGCAATGGGTCGTGAGGTCATGGAGTCGCTAACGCCAGGGCAAGCCTTGGTCGGCGTTGTCCAGGAAGAACTGGCTTCTGTCATGGGGGCGGACTTAGGCCCTAAAGCGTCGGAACTGAATTTCGCGACTCAGCCTCCCGCCATTATCTTGATGGCAGGGCTCCAAGGGGTTGGTAAGACAACGACAGTTGGTAAATTAGCAGCTTACCTGCAAAAGCAGATGAAAAAGAAGGTTCTGACCGTTTCTGCTGACGTTTATAGGCCTGCGGCTATCAAGCAGTTGGAGACGGTGAGCGCACAGGCAGGGGCAGATTTCTTCCCAACGGATACAAGCCAGCAGCCTGTCGACATTGCCCGTGCTGCTTTAGACCATGCCAAGCGCCATTTTCATGATGTGTTGATTGTCGATACGGCAGGGCGTTTGGGCATTGATGAACAGATGATGCGGGAGATTTCCGAGCTACATCAGGCGTTAAACCCGATTGAAACGCTTTTTGTGGTTGATGCGATGTCTGGGCAGGATGCGATTAATGTTGCCAAGACCTTTAACGATACACTTCCGCTGACGGGTATCATCCTCACAAAAGTTGACGGTGATGCACGTGGTGGCGCAGCTTTGTCTGTGCGCCATGTCACCGGTAAACCGATTAAATTTGTCGGTGTTTCTGAAAAACTCGAAGGCCTTGAAGCATTCAATCCACGTAGGATGGCTGACCGTATCCTCGGGATGGGGGACATTGTTGCACTGGTTGAAGAAGCGCGCAAAGCAGTCGATATCAAGGCTGCTCAGGTGCTTGAAAAGAAACTCAAGTCAGGTGCTCGCTTTGACTTGAGCGATTTCCAGGCTCAGTTAGTCCAGATGAAGAATATGGGCGGGATGGCAAATATGGTCGATAAATTGCCAGCCCATCTCAGGATGGCAGCTCAGGGTACCAATTTTGAAAAGGCGAACCAAGGTGTTGCCCGTATGACAGGAATCATTAATTCGATGACGCCTCAGGAAAGGGCAAAACCTGAAATAATCAAGGCATCTAGAAAACGTCGTATTGCTGCTGGTGCTGGTGTCCAGGTTCAGGAAGTCAATCGTCTATTGAAGCAGTTTGAACAGGTTCAGGGCATGATGAAGAAGATGAAGAGCGGCGGCATGATGAAGATGCTGCGCGGCTTGAAAGGCATGATGCCAGGGATGCATTAGACCCTTGGAATTTAGCCCGCTATTAAGGATTTTTTTGAAATCCCTTTGTAAACCGGGCTGAACGAATGATGGATGGCGCCAAGAAGGTGTAATCTTGGCGCCAGATTTTTAGGTTTTTGCTGAAAGTGCGTTAACGTTCTGCCTTAATCTTGTTGATTATGAAATCGGCCATGTCAGCAACAGCAATCGCAGTGGCTTTTTCATCACGGCGTCCCTGATATTCTAGCTGGCCATTTTTAAGCCCTCTGTCGCCTACGACAATCCGATGTGGTACACCGATAAGTTCCCAGTCCGCAAACATAACTCCAGGCCTTTCGCCGCGGTCGTCCAAAATGACATCAATGCCAGCTTGCTTCAATGTGTCATACAGCGAGTCGATTGTGGTTTTGACGGCTTCACTCCTGTCGTAACCCATTGGGCAGAGGACGACTTCAAAAGGTGCAATGGCGGTTGGCCAGATGATGCCGCGTGCATCATTGTTCTGCTCAATTGCTGCTGCAGAGACACGGGTTACCCCAATACCATAGCACCCCATCTGCATCAATTGCGGTTTGCCGGTTTCGTCGAGATACACGGCATTCATATCCTGTGAGTAGCGTGTACCCAGCTGGAAAACGTGTCCGACTTCGATGCCGCGTTGGATAGCAAGTGTCCCTTTCCCGTCAGGAGAAGGGTCGCCAGCGACAACGTTCCTGAAGTCTGCAATTTTTTCAGGTAGTGGGATATCACGTTCCCAATTGGCGCCTGTGTAATGGAAGTCTTTTTCATTGGCGCCGCAGATGAAGTCAGCCATTACGGTAACGGCTTCATCGGCATAAAGGGCGATGTCTTTGCGTTCGCTTAAGCCAACAGGTCCTAAGTAACCTGGTTCACAGCCAAAGTAATGTTTGATTTCACTGTCACTAGCAAAGCGGAAGCTACCAATGATTTTTTCCGTCTTGACTTCGTTCAATTCATGGTCGCCACGCATCAAGATGACGGCAAAATGACCGTTTTCCCCTTCTGGAACATCATTTCGGATAGCCGCAATGACCTTTAGGGATTGTGTAACAGGAAGCCCTAAGAATGCACTGACATCGGCACAAGCAGTCTTTCCTGGGGTGGGTACCTTTTGCATGGTCTGCGTCGGAGCTGGACGGGCTGCCGATGGTGGCAGTGCAACAGCCGCTTCCATGTTGGCTGCGTAGTTGGATTCGGGACAGTAGACCAAGGCATCTTCACCAGTTTCTGCAATAACATGGAACTCGTGGGAACCAGAGCCACCGATGGCACCGTTGTCAGCGGTGACAGGCCTGAAGTCAAGTCCAAAGCGTGTGAAGATGCGGACATAGGCATCGAACATTGTCTGGTAAGACTTCTTAAGTCCCTCAATGTCACGGTCGAAGGAATAGGCGTCTTTCATCGTGAACTCACGGCCGCGCATCAGGCCAAAGCGTGGGCGGCGTTCGTCCCGGAATTTTGTCTGGATATGGTAGAAGTTGACCGGTAACTGACGGTAAGACTTGATTACACTGCGAGCGATGTCGGTGACCATTTCTTCAGAGGTCGGCTGAATGACGAAATCGTGATTATGGCGGTCTTTAATACGGAGCAGTTCAGGTCCGTATTTTTGCCAACGTCCTGTTTCTTGCCAGAGTTCAGCAGGCTGGATGACTGGCATTAAAAGTTCAACAGCACCTGAGCGATTCATCTCTTCTCGGATGATGTTTTCAATCTTATGGATGACACGTAGTCCCATGGGCATATAGGCATAGATGCCAGAGCCAAGGCGCCGGATCATGCCGGCACGAACCATTAATTTGTGGCTGATGACTTCTGCGTCAGCAGGGGCTTCTTTTAAAGTTGAGATAAAAAATTGGGATGCTCTCATGGCTATAAATGCGTTTGGTTCTTAACAGGGGGTATAATCAGAAAGAGATTTTAAAGGATTAACTGGCAGCTGCGTTCATAGATTGTAAGGAACAAGCGCTGGGTGCTTGTTCTGTTGCAATAGAATCAGGAATTGGCTCTTCGTATTGAAGGGGTGTCTTTACAGTTAGGTGTTGCCGGGTCATTGAGGTGGATATGCTTGATCGGGAAGGTTACCGTCCCAACGTCGGCATCATTTTGGTTAATACCAATAATGAGGTCTGGTGGGGAAAACGAATCAGGGAACAGTCATGGCAGTTTCCCCAAGGCGGTATCAAGCATGGGGAGACGCCTGAACAGGCGATGTACCGTGAGTTGCGTGAAGAAACCGGTCTTTTGCGTGAACACGTTGAAATCATCGGACGCACGCAGAACTGGTTACGTTATGACGTTCCACAGCACTTTATTCGTCGTGAAATCAGGGGGCATTACCGTGGGCAAAAACAGATCTGGTTTTTGCTGAGGATGTTAGGGCGCGATTCTGATGTTGATTTACGGGGGATTGCAGAGACGCCGGAGTTTGATGCCTGGCGTTGGCATCCTTATTGGGTACCCTTGGATGCCGTCATTGAATTCAAACGTCATGTCTATTTACAGGCATTGCAGGAGCTTTCCCGGTTCTTACCGCAACTTGCCGGTTCCTCAGGAGGGCGGTATCCAGGTTATACCGTGGAGGATGGGCAGGTTGTGAAAATCTCGATGGCAGGCCAAAAGAAACAGCAGGTGAACCGAGATGGCAAAAAAAAAGGCAGGTAAATTCGTTAAGAGTTTGTTGCTCATGATGATGTTGGGCTTTTGTCTGCAGGCGCGGGCTGATATTACTATTTTGGGGGATTCGGATTGGCCGGAAGATGAGGAAGAGGATAAGCCGGCTGAGATTAAGGTTCTGCCCGTTGTTCTGCCTGCTTATCCTCAAGAAGAAGACCTCCTGTCCTTTGATATAGGACCTACGCAGACATTAAAGTTCTATATTGATGCCAAATCGGTTTCAATCAGTGGGGCCGAAGTCCGTTATACTCTGGTTGCAAAAAGCTCAACGGGAGCCTTGAACGTCAGCTATGAGGGGTTGCGTTGTGGTGCCAAGGAATACCGGCGTTATGCCTATGCGGATTCCAAGGGAGTCTGGACGAAGTCTAAGAGTGAGAGTTGGCGGCCAATCAATTGGTATTCTGCGAATCGCCCACGTTCCGTTCTGTGGCTGGATTATTTCTGTGATGGTGCTCATATTGAAGGGCCGGTTGAGCTGATGGTGAAAAGGCTCAAATACAATTTGCCACTTCAAAAGGAAAATAAGTACAACGCGGGTTAAGCGTTAAGCACAATCATGTTGTCGCGGTGGATCAGCTCCTGATCGCCTTCGTAACCTAAGATGCGTGCGATATCCTTTGATTTGTGTTGCGCAATCAGTTTGGCTTCACTGTATGAATAGTTTGCAAGGCCGCGCGCCACTTCATGACCGTTGCTGTCAATACATGAGATGATTTCACCTCGGGCAAATTCCCCTTCCACACTGATGACTCCAATCGGTAACAGTGATTTGCCTTCCTTGACGATTTTTTCGACGGCGCCATCGTCCAAGTAGGCTTTGCCAGCGGTCTGCAGGTGATCGACCATCCACTGTTTGCGGGCTTGCAGGTGGCTTTTTGGGGCGGTCAATTCCGTACCAATCATTTCACCGTCTGCCAATCGGATGAGGGCATTGGGTTCACGTCCCCAGGCAATGACGGTATGGGCGCCTGAGCGGGCAGCACGTTTGGCGGCCAGGATTTTGGTGAGCATTCCGCCGCTGCCAATACCGGAGCCCGCACCGCCAGCCATTTTTTCAAGCTCTGGATCGCCGGCATGGGCCGTTTTAACTAGCGTAGCATCAGGGTCTTTGCGTGGGTCAGCGGTAAAGAGTCCCTTCTGGTCTGTGAGGATAATGAGCGCATCAGCTTCAACTAGGTTGGCCACCAGGGAACCTAAAGTGTCGTTGTCGCCAAACTTGATTTCGTCGGTGACGACAGTGTCGTTCTCATTGATGATGGGAATGACGTTTAGGCGGAAAAGCGTTAGAAGCGTTGCGCGGGCGTTTAAGTAGCGCGTTCTGTCGGCTAGGTCGGCGTGCGTCAAAAGCACTTGGGCGGTGTTAAGGCCATAACGGTCAAAGCTGGTTTGATAGATCTGTGCAAGCCCCATCTGGCCAACGGCTGCACATGCCTGCAACTCATTGACTTCAACGGGGCGGCGCTTAAAACCAAGTTTCAGCATCCCCTCAGCAATGGCGCCAGAACTGACCAATACGATTTCACGGCCTTGTGCGTGCAACTCAGCAATCTGTTTGGCCCAGGTGGCCACAGCAGCCAGATCCAGCCCGTGGCCGTCGTTGGTTACCAGAGAGGAACCGACTTTGATGATGATCCGTTTGGCTTTTTCAATCACAGAACCCATATCTCTCTCCGAATGCTGACGGTCGTTATTCGATGGTTTTGAACCGAGGGTCGTTGGCATCAATCGAGTCGATTGAGCGGGCTTCCTCAGCGATTTCCGTTTTTCCTTCGCGTTTTTCCTGCAGATCCAGGGCTTCAAAATGACGGAAGATCGCTTCCATCAATTCCTGGCAGCCAGTCTTTGTATAAGCCGAAATCTTGAAAACAGGCCCCTGCCAATTCAGGCCGGAGACGATTTCCTTAATTCGCGCTTCTTTTTCGTCTTCTGGCAAAAGATCCAGTTTATTTAAAACAAGCCAGCGCGGCTTCGCAGCTAGTTCTGGATCGTATTTTGCTAATTCTGCAACCAAAGCGCGTGCATCGGCAATAGGGTCAGCATTTTCACCAAAAGGGGAGACATCAATTACGTGCAGCAAAAGCCGTGTACGCTGAAGGTGCCGCAGGAACTGGTGGCCCAGCCCAGCTCCTTCGGCTGCGCCTTCAATGAGCCCGGGGATATCGGCAATGACAAAGCTTTTGCCATGACCAATCCTGACGACACCTAAGTTGGGTTTTAATGTCGTAAAAGGATAGTCTGCGATTTTTGGACGGGCATTTGATACAGCAGAAATCAGGGTGGACTTGCCTGCATTGGGCATCCCTAAAAGGCCGACATCAGCCAAGACTTTCAGTTCCAGGTTCAGTTCAAAACGTTCGCCTGGTTTACCATCAGTTTTTTGGCGGGGCGCTCGGTTGGTGGAACTCTTAAAGTGGATGTTACCCCAGCCACCTTCACCGCCTTTGGCCAGCAGGTGCCGCTGACCGTTTTCAACGAGGTCGGCAATCACAGCACCAGTGTTTCGGTCGGTAATGACGGTACCAACCGGCATACGCAGGAAAATGTCATCAGCCCCCTTACCATAGCAGTCAGAGCCCCGTCCATTTTCCCCGTTTTTGGCACGGTAAAGTTTGACGTAGTGGTAGTCGATCAGCGTGTTGATGTTGTTGTCAGCAATTGCCCAGACGCTACCGCCACGGCCGCCGTCGCCACCGTCAGGACCGCCCATTGGGCGGAATTTTTCACGGTTGAATGAGGCAACGCCGTTTCCGCCATTGCCTGCGATGACCTCGATTTTTGCTTCGTCGATGAATTTCATGGCGTTTCCTCCTACCGCTGATAAGGCAATGGCTCTGCCAGTAAAGACAGAGCCATCTGTTTTGAAACATCAAACCCAACCATGGGCTTGGGCCTGTTTGTCAGTCGCCTTAAGCTGCTTCAGCTGGAACGACCGTTGCGTAATGTTTCTTGTCTGCACCTTTGACGGCAAACTTCACAGTGCCATTAACCAAGGCAAAGAGGGTGTGGTCTTTGCCCATACCGACGTTTTCACCGGCATGGATCTTGGTACCACGCTGGCGGACAATGATGCTACCAGCGTTGATAGCCTGACCGCCGTAGATCTTGACGCCCAAGCGTTTGGATTCGGATTCACGTCCATTGCGGGTAGTACCGCCACCTTTTTTATGTGCCATTTTAAGACTCCAGGATTAAGTGTTTAGATCGGTTAAATGTTTGGAACCGGCGACATCAGGCGTTGATGGAAACGATTTCCAGTTCAGTGTAGTTCTGACGATGACCCTGGCGTTTCTGGTAGTGTTTGCGCCGACGCATCTTGAAAATCTTAACCTTCTTATGACGACCTTCAGAAACAACCTTTGCCAGAACCGTTGCGCCTTCAACCAGAGGGGTGCCGACGCGAATGGATTCGCCTTCGCCAACTGCTAAAACCTGGTCAAGGGTGATTTCGGATCCAACTTCCGCAGGTATCTGTTCTACTTTATATTTTTCGCCAGCAACAACCTTGTACTGTTTGCCACCGGTTTTTATGACCGCGTACATGGAAACTCCATCAATGAAATATGTTGAAAAACCTGAAAATTCAGGACGGAAAAAAGTGAATTTGAAATTATACAGTGATACCTCGTCATGTCAAAGTTCCAAGGGATTCCTTAGGTGCATCTGTTGGGAAAAAGCGCCATTGTCGGTGAAAATTTCATTCAGCGCGGGGCTATAATGCGCATCCATGAACTTTCTCAAGACGTTTTTCTCGGTTTCGGCGTTTACGCTTTTATCCCGTATCACTGGATTGATACGAGAGTTGCTTGTTGCAAAGGCCTTTGGCGCATCCGGTTTGACTGACGCCTTTTTTGTAGCCTTCCGGATCCCGAATCTCTTGAGGCGCCTTTTTGCCGAAGGGGCGTTCTCCCAGGCGTTTGTCCCAATCCTTGCAGAATATTCGAACAAGAAAGACCAAGCAGAGACAAAGCAGCTTGTTGACAAGGTCGCAACGGCGCTTGCTTGGACGTTGATCTTAGTCTGCGTCTTAGGGATTGTCTTTGCCCATTATGTCGTCTATGCGATTGCAACTGGGTTGGATGACAATCCGGAAATCTTTAGCGTCTCTATCCTGATGACGCAGATTATGTTTCCGTACATTCTGTTCATGTCGTTGGTTGCATTGGCAGGTGGCATTTTAAATACGAACCGCGAGTTTAAGATTCCAGCGTTTACGCCCGTCCTCCTGAACATTTCCTTTATTATCGCATCGCTTTTTGTGGCACCGATGTTGGATCGCCCTATCTTGGCTTTGGCAGGGGCCGTTTTTGTCGGTGGCGTGCTGCAGTTGGCCATCCAGATTCCACCGCTCTATAGATTAGGCATGCTCCCACGCATTTCGTTGAATGTGTTTGGCGCTTTCAAGAATCCAGGTGTACGCCGTGTGATTGGCCTGATGTTGCCGGCAATCTTTGCGTCATCGGTTGCGCAGATTAGTTTGATGATCAATACAAACATTGCGTCCTGGTTACCGCACGGCAGTGTCTCGTGGATTTCTTATGCAGACCGTTTGATGGAGTTCCCCAACGCACTTTTGGGAGTGGCTTTGGGCACGATCTTGTTGCCTAGTTTGTCGAAAGCACATGCCAGTAAAGATAGCGAAGAGTATTCGTCGCTTTTGGATTGGGGACTCAGGATGACGTTGATGCTTGCGATGCCGGCCGCCGTTATGCTGATGACGCTGCCAGTTCCCTGCACGACGACGTTGTTCCATTATGGGCGGTTTAGTGCAGTGGACGTGATGATGACGTCCAAGTCCTTGATTGCTTATGGCGTTGGGTTGACCGGGATTGTGACTATCCGTGTGCTAGCGCCTGCTTTTTACGCGCGCCAAGATATCAAGACCCCGGTTAAGGTCGGCATTTTTACGTTGGTTGTTACGCAGCTGATGAACTTGGCTTTTGTGCCGTACTTTGCGCACGCCGGACTTTCGCTATCTATTGGCCTGGCAGGGTGCGCGAATGCCTTGATCTTGTATATTCTATTGAGAAAGCGCGGTGTTTACCAACCCCAGAAAGGTTGGGGGTATTTCTTTATCCGTGTGATTGCGGCTTTGCTCGTTTTGGCTGGGGCGTCATTGTGGATTGCCGATCAGTTTGATTGGATTGGCATGAAGTCTGAGCCGTTCATGCGTATTGGCGCCATGGCACTCGTCATGGTTTTTTGTGGCATCGTTTATTTTGGCTCACTCTTTTTGATGGGCTTTAGGACGCGTGATTTCTTACGTCGCTCCAAATAAGGTGCTACCCAGCTGTCTTCGCTTCCAGTTCTTCCCAACGGGTGATGTATTCCATCAGTTCTTCTTCAATTTCGACAAAGCGTTTGTTCAGACGGATCCCTTCAGAACCGTCGCCAGCGTAGATTGATGGGTCGGAAAGCCGGGTGGATATCTGTGCCTGTTCACCTTCCAGTGCGGCAATTTTCGCAGGCAGGGCGTCCAGTTCTTTCTGGTCTTTGTAGCTCAGCTTCTTGCGGGGCTTGGGCTGGTCAGAATTGGTTTTGCGCTGGTTCTTGTTGGTCTCGGCTGCTTTGGCTTTGGCTGGTGTTTTTTCTGGAACAGGGCGTACACGTTCCCAGTCACTGTAGCCGCCTACATATTCTCGCCAGAGTCCATCACCTTCAGCGGCGATGACTTGGGTGACAACATTGTCCAGGAAAGCCCGGTCGTGGCTGACTAAAAAGACGGTGCCGTCATAGTCAGCCAGGAGGGCTTCTAGGAGCTCCAAGGTATCGATATCCAAGTCGTTCGTCGGTTCGTCCAAGACGAGGACATTGGCAGGGCGTGCAAAAAGGCGGGCCAAAAGGAGCCGGTTTTTTTCGCCGCCGGAACACGATGAGACTGGTGAGCGCGCGCGTTCTGGGGGAAACAGGAAGTCAGAGAGATAACTCATCACATGTTTTTTCTGACTGCCCACTTCAACGTAGTCGCTTCCTGGGGATACGGTGTCGCGCAAGGTGTCATTGTCGTTGAGTTGGCTTCTCATCTGGTCAAAGTAGGCGATGTTAAGCCGTGTGCCAAGTTGTACCTTGCCGGAGTCAGGCTTGAGTTCGCCCAAGATGAGCTTGAGTAACGTGGTTTTGCCAATGCCATTGGGACCAATCAAGCCTACTTTGTCGCCACGCAGGATGATGTCGGAAAAGTTCCTGACAATTGTCCGTCCGCCAAAAGATTTGTTGACGTCTGTTAATTCGGCAACCAGCTTGCCTGAGCGTTCGCCTGACGATAAAGAGAGTTTGACCTGGCCTTGCCGTTCGCGTCGGGCGGCTCTTTCGCGTCGTAAGGCTTCCAGGCGCCTGACGCGGCCTTCGTTCCGAGTACGTCTCGCTTCAATCCCCTTGCGGATCCAGACTTCTTCTTGGGCTAAGAATTTATCGAACTTGGCGTTTTCAATGGATTCGATTTCCAGTTGCTTGGCTTTGGTTTCCCGGTAGGCACTGAAATTCCCGGAGTAGGAGAAGAGCTTGCCGCGGTCGAGTTCAACGATTCTGGTTGCGATGTTGTCCAAGAAGCGTCTGTCATGGGTGATGAAAAGGAGGCTGCCGTTGAATTCCTTGAGGATGTTTTCCAGCCAGAGGATGGATTCAAAGTCGAGGTGGTTCGTTGGTTCGTCTAAAAGTAAGAGGTCTGGTGTGTTGATGAGCCCTCGAGCGAGTGCCACACGTTTGTATTGTCCGCCTGACAAGTTGCTGATGGTAGTATCAGCCGGAAGGGAGAGCCTGTCCAAGATATTGGAGACCTTATGGTTGAGGTTCCAGGCATCAACGGCGTCGAGTTGTGTCTGTAGTGCCATGAAACGTTCAAGTGTTTCGGGGCTGCTGTCGGTTGCCAACTTTTCTGAGAGTACTTGATGTTCTTTCATCAGCTCATGGATGCTGGTTAGTGCTGCCGAGACGACATCAAAGACAGTTTTGTCCTTGGGGTAGAGGGGATCCTGTTCTACATAGGCAATGGTCAAGCCCTGTTGCATAGTGAGCATGCCATCATCTAGCTGAGCTTGCCCTGCTAGGACCTGTAAGAGTGACGATTTTCCTGTTCCATTACGGCCGATGAGCCCAATTTTTTCGCCCGCTTCCATAGAAAAGGTGGCATGGTCGAGCATTGGGTAGTGACCAAAGGCGAGTTGTGCGTCAGTAAGCGTGATGATTGCCATATGGAATCCTAAAAAGAGTATCAAATTGACATTGTACAAAGGTTTCTTGGAAAAAGAGCGAGATACACTCGTCAGCGAAACGGCGTTAATGTACAATGCAAACCTCACGTGTCTCGCCATAGTACAATGGATAGTACACATGCCTCCTAAGCGTGTGATGCAGGTTCGATTCCTGCTGGCGGGACCATGCGATGGCTTCGCTTTCTGCTTTCCCACTTTCTTTTCAGCGCCAAATCAACAAATTCAGTTCTTGAGTCGAGTGTGCTGAGTGTGTGCGTTGTTGGCCCTTGCAAGAAATCCTATGCCAATCCTGAGATATCTTCGTATGGCTTTATCTGTAGTCCTTGTCTATCTATATATTGGCGGCTAGGGGCAATTTGTGGCTATTGCCAATTGGTGCTTGAAGGTTTTTGTGTTGAGGCTGGGTGCTTTTTTACGGGTAAGGAGTCTCACTGTGAGCGAAATTGACTTAGGTCAAGACGACGGGCGAATATTCGTTCTTCAGGGAAAGAAATCCTATTCTTTGTGTGACTTCAAATTGACTTAGGTCAACTTCCTTTTCAGCCTTATCATGCATAATGTTGATTGACGTTTTTTGACGTTTACATCAAAACTAACCAAAGAAAGGTATTGCTCATGAGTAACGAAGAAAATGTAGAATTGACTGATGGCTTCCATCTGTTGATTGATGTCCTGAAAGACAATGGTATTGATACCATGTACGGCGTTGTCGGTATTCCTATCACCAACCTGGCACGCCTGTGGCAGGAAGATGGCCAGAAGTTCTACAGCTTCCGTGCAGAACAGCATGCTGGTTATGCAGCATCTATCGCTGGTTACATCCAGGGTAAACCTGGCGTAGCTCTGACCGTTTCCGCACCTGGCTTCCTGAATGGTGTTACCGCTCTGGCACACGCAACCACCAACTGCTTCCCAATGTTGCTGTTGTCTGGTTCTTCCGAACGTGACATCGTCGACCTGCAGCAGGGCGACTATGAAGAAATGGATCAGTTCCAGATCGCTAAACCACATTGTAAAGCTTCCTATCGTATCAACAGCATCCGCGATATTCCTATCGGTATCGCTCGCGCAATGCGTACCGCATTGACCGGCCGTCCAGGTGGTGTCTATGTTGACCTCCCTGCACGTCTGTTCGGCCAGACCATGCCTCTGGCAGAAGCAAATGCTCTGCGCTTCACCCCAGCTCCAATCGGCGGTGCAGCAGCTCCAGAAGCAGACGTAGCTCGCGCAGCAGAAGTCATCAAAGCAGCTAAGAAACCAGTTGCAGTTATCGGTAAAGGCTGTGCATATGCACGCGCTGAAGCTGAAGTTAAGGCTTTCATCGAAGAAACCGGTATCCCATTCCTGCCAATGGGTATGGGCAAAGGTACCATTCCTGACAACCACCCACTGTCCGCTGCTGCAAACCGTGCACGTGCACTGGCTGGCTGCGACGTATGTATCCTGATTGCTGCTCGTCTGAACTGGCTGATGCAGCATGGTAAGGGCAAGACCTGGGGTAATGAACTGAAGAAATACGTTCAGTTCGACGTACTGGCTCAGGAAATGGATTCTAACCAGCCAATCGCTGCTCCAGTTGTTGGTGACGTTAAGGTTACCCTGCCACAGGTTACCGCTGCTGTTAAGGGCTACAAGGCTCCAGCAGAATGGTGCAAGGAAATCTTCGACAAGGTTGCAGCTAACAAGGAAAAACTGAAAGCTAAATTGACCACCTACAATGGCGGTGAAATGAACTATCAGAACTCCTTGAACGTTGTTAAGGAATACATCGCTGCTAATCCAAATGTTAACCTGGTCAACGAAGGTGCAAATGCTCTGGACAACACCCGTATGGTTGTTGACGTCCTGCAGCCACGCCGTCGTCTGGACACCGGTACCTGGGGTGTTATGGGTATTGGTATGGGTTACTGCGTTGCAGCAGCAACTGTTACTTCCGATCCAGTTATCGCTGTTGAAGGTGACTCCGCATTCGGCTTCTCCGGTATGGAAATCGAAACCATCACCCGTTATCAGTTGCCAGTTACCATCATCGTTATGAATAACGGTGGTATCTACAAGGGTAACGAAGCTGACACCGGTGGTCAGATTTCTTGTACCCGTCTGGGTCGTGTTCGTTACGACCTGATGATGGAAGCTCTGGGCGGTAAAGGCTATCTGGCTAACAACCCAACCGAACTGAAGGCTGCACTGGAAGAAGCTGTTGCTTCTAAGAAACCATGCTTGATTAACGCTATGATCGACCCAGACGCTGGTGTTGAATCTGGCCGTATCAAGAGCCTGAACGTTGTTTCCAACATCGGTAAAAAGAAATAATCAACCTTGTTGATTATTGATTGATACTGTCTTCCCAGTCTTTTGGCTGGGAAGTGGAATCACTTCAAATGAGGACCCCTTAAGTTCGCTTGAGGGGTTTTCTTATCTTGGCGCTCTATAGCCTCAACGTGTCCCACGGTAGGAGTGGCTGAACATGTTCGATTGGATCAAATCCATGCTCATCAAACGTAAATCCATTGAAAAAGAAGCATCACAACGCCCGTCCCGTTCTGGTAAGCGGCGAATCAAGCTGTCTCCTGTGACACTTTCTGAAAGCGGCGGTATCCGGTATATGCATTTTGGGACGGAGTGGATACAGGGGGCGATGCGAATCAGTCAGCCAAATAAGTTGGTTCTTTCCTACAGCCATAAGATGGTTGCCTGGATGCTTTTTAACCAACATCCGAATCGTATAGCCAATTTGGGACTGGGTTCTGCTTCGCTGACGAAATTTGGTTATGTGACTTTCCCTGAGAGCATTACGGATGTGGCGGAAATCAATCCTGAGGTTATTGCCGTTTGCCATAGCATGTTTGAATTACCCCAGGACAATGATCGGCTGCACGTTCATTTGGCCAATGCACAGGACTTCGTCAAAGAGGATACCTATACGGGGGCTTTCGATGTGATGCATGTGGATCTCTATGATGCCGATGCAAGGGGACCCGTCTTAGATACGCCTGAGTTTTATGCTGACTGCCATCGTTGCTTGGCTGAAGACGGCATTATGGCAGTGAACCTTTTTGGTGATGTGCCGAGTTTCGGTGTCAATGTCGCGGCAATTAAGCAGTCGTTCCGCGAGGTTGTTGAACTTTCCCCCATATCAGAAGGAAATGTCATTGTTTTGGCGTTCAAGAAAAAACCGATAGTCGATTGGGCGAAATTGGATGCTGTAGCAGAAGAAATCAAGGCGGAAACACGTCTGCCAACACGTCAATGGATTAAAGATCTTAAACGCGTATGGCGTTAGATAGCGTCAACAAGGACGAAATTCTTGCAAATTAAGTACATTTGTTGGGTTGAGATGTTCGCTGAACAGGAAAGCAACGTCTGTGTTGCCTTCCCGAACGCTTTTTGTCAGAAGCAGTGTTCTTTGGCAGGGAACGAACTGTCTTTTACTGCTGCGACAAAGGCCTTGATGGCTTCTTCAATGGATGTGTTGCCTTCCATGAAGTTGCGTACAAAACGGGCTTTTCGCCCTGGATAGACACCCAGCATATCGTGCAGGACAAGCACTTGGCCAGAACAGTCAGGACCTGCACCAATACCAATGGTTGGGATGTGTAGCGTTTCGGTAACGGATTTACCCAATGTAGCAGGGATGGCCTCGAGCACAACCATTGTTGCACCGGCAGCTTCTACAGCTTTAGCGTCTTCAGTGACTTGAACGGCCCCATCTTCTGTTTTGCCTTGGACACGGTAGCCGCCAAAACGGTTGACAGACTGTGGGGTCAATCCGACGTGTGCACAGACAGGGATATTGCGGTCTACGAGGTAGCGGATTATTTCAGCGGTAAAGCGTCCACCTTCGAGCTTAACCATATGGGCTCCTGCCTGAATCAGTTTGACAGCGTTGATGTAGGCCGTAGCGTTGTCCGGATAAGTGCCAAACGGCATATCAGCGATAATTAAAGCGGTTTTGTTGCCCTGTGCGACGCAGCGCGTGTGGTAGGCTACTTCATCAATGGTCACCGGTAGGGTTGAGTCGAGTCCTTGGCAGACCATGCCAAGTGAATCTCCGATTAGGAGGGTCTCAACACCGCACTGATCCATCAGTGATGCAAAGCTCGCGTCATAACACGTGAGCATCGTAATTTTTTCATTTTCCTGGTAAAGCCTGGCAATGGTATTGGTCGTAATGGATTTACGTTCCTGCAGATAGTTAGCCATGTGAACCTCAACTCTAAAAGGGGACAACTAAGCGTGCATAATGCCTGCTTTTGGGCGTGGTGTCACGCCGCAGGGTCAATTAGGAGCGAAAAATGAAATAAACCGCCCCGACCAGGCACAGCGCTGCCCAGATGTAATCGGTCTTGAAAGGCTGGTCCATGTAAAACATGGCAAATGGGACAAAGACACTTAAGGTAATGACTTCCTGCAAGATTTTGAGCTGCGCCAAGCTGAAGGACTGGAACCCGATGCGGTTGGCAGGTACTTGGAGCATGTATTCGCAAAGGGCGATGCCCCAGCTGATTAAGGCGGCGATGTACCAAGGTTTTTCGGAAAGGTTCCTTAAGTGTCCGTACCAAGCGAAAGTCATGAAGACATTGGACATCACAAGCAGACCAGCGGTCTGAAGGAAAATAGGGATATTAAACATAGTGGCCTCAAACGGGGAAGGGTTGCAGTTTGGTAATCGGTTGGTTGGTTACGGATGCAGTAAATAAGGCGGCTTTCCCTTTACCGGGTATGGTGGCATCTGGCCAGATTTCAATGAGCGGCAGGAGTACAAAGGCTCTTTCATGCATCCGTGGGTGCGGCAGTATCAAGCGTGGTGTTTGCCGTATTTCCGTATTGAATAGGAGTAAATCGAGATCCAACGTGCGTGGTGCATTCACGTAAGGGCGTTTGCGTCCGAACATCTGTTCAATCTCAAAGAGTTTGGTCAGTAGGTTGTCCGCGTCAAGGGAGGTTCTGACGCGGACAACGGCATTGATGTAATCGTCACCTGTAGCGCCGACTGGGGCGCTTTTGTACAGTGAAGAGAGCGCATCCAGCGTAACACCGCTCAGTTGGCCGATTGCCTTAGCGGCCTCGACAACCTGCGTTAAGGCGTCTCCCAGGTTCGCACCTAGTCCGATGTAAGCGATGTTGTTCTGCATGTTATGCGGTGGGCGCATCGTGCGTTGTTGTGGGTGCTAAATCAGGTGAAACAGGACGTTTTTTACGTCTTCTACGACGTTTCCTGCTACGGGAGTTGTCTGCAGCGCGTTTGGAGAGGGTCTCAAGCAGGGTTTGCCGTTCTTCTGCTGAACCTGCGACAAAAGCTTTCCACCATTCTCCGGTCTCAGCATCCAAGTCGCCTGCATTGCAGCGAATCAGAAGGAAATCAAAGGCTGCCCTGAAATGCGAATTGTCCAGTATTTTGAAAACTGATTTGCCCGAGCGGCGTTCAAGTCTTGGCTGCAGCAGCCAGATATCCATCATGTCGGATGCAATACGCCGCTGGATGGCAAGTGAAGCAGTCTGTCTGTCTAAAACGGTATGGGCAGCATCAACTAAAGCGGGGATAGGGTATTCACCGTCTGCTTGGTTGGCTTCCCATTGTTCTTGGACTTCCATCCACAGGAGTGCGGCAAAGAGGAAGCCTGGCGAGACGGTTTTGCCTTCATTGATGCGCTGATCGGTTCGGTCTAAGGCTGTTTCAATGAACCGGGCGGATTTAGGATCTGCCAATGCCTTATCTAAGAGGGGCAGGAGTGAACCATGCAGGTTATAGGCGCGCAACTCGTTTAAACACGACATTGCATGCCCGCTCATTAAAAGCTTTAAGGTTTCATCAAAAAGCCGGGCGGACGGGATGTTGTCCAAGAGGTTCCGGAGCTCGTAAATCGGCTCGCTTGTGGCTTTATCAAGTGTAAAGCCTAATTTGGCAGCAAAGCGCACCACCCGAAGCATCCGGACGGGGTCTTCGCGGTAGCGTTGTGTTGCGTCACCAATGATACGCAAGGTTTTGGAATTTAAGTCTTGGATGCCGTGGTGGTAATCCAAAAGGGTCTGGTCGGTTGGATTGTAGTACAGCGCATTGATGGTAAAGTCGCGCCGTGCGGCATCCTCTTCTTGCGTGCCAAAGGTGTTATCGCTTAAGAGCCTTCCAGATTCATCAACCTGGGCTGGTTTCTTGGAATTGCCCCTAAAGGTGGTGACTTCAAAAAGGTCATCCCGCCCCATTCTGACGTGGACAATTTGGAAACGTCGCCCAATCAAAAATGCCCGCCTGAAAAGGCGTCTGACTTCTTCAGGGGTGGCGTCGGTGGCAATGTCAAAATCCTTAGGCGTCTGACCTAGGATCAAGTCACGGACAGCCCCACCCACGAGGAACGCCTTAAAGCCGGCTTGTTGCAGGATCTGCACGACACGAATGGCGTTTTTAGAAACCAACTTAAGGTTGATATGGTGTTCATGCGCTTTTAAGACGACAGGACCGTTTCCTGATGGGGCAATATCAGGTGCGCCTTTAGATAGAGGGGCACTTTTTGCTTCGTCAGGCTGGCGGATGCCAAAAATCTTCTTTAAAAAATCAATCATCAAACAAATACAGTAAATCCCATCCATTAGCCAAAGCGTACGCTTTTAAGCGCTCGTTTGGATTGGCTGCGACAGGGTGTTTTACCTTGGATAGCAATGGGATATCCCGATCCGAATCACTGTAGAAATAACTGTTAGTGAATTGTTCAAAGGACAGCCCCAAGGATGCAAGCCATTTCTCTGTGTGCTCAATTTTACCTTTTCCTGATGTGGGTGTGCCAACCAGTCCGCCCGTTAACATCCCATCAGGGGTCTCTTCTGGGATGGCAGCAATCAAATGCTTAACGCCAAAAGCCTTTGCAATAGGGGCGGTAACAAAGCGGTTCGTTGCCGTCACAATGGCGGTCAAGTGTCCTTTATCGAGGTGGCTTTTGACGAGGTTGACAGCGGCTGGCTTGATATTGGGGATGATGACTTCTGCCATGAACTGTTGGTGCCATGCATCAAGCTTAGCCCTAGGGATGCCCTTGAGCTCTCCAAGGGCAAAGGCTAAGTATTCAGCGGCATCCAAGGTGCCAGCGATATATTGCTCAAAGAACATCTTGTTCTTGGCTTCATAAGTGTCTTTGTCGACAGCGCCAATTCGGACAATGAATTGTCCCCATTCATAATCTGAATCAATGGGCAAAAGGGTGTTGTCCAGATCGAATAAGGCAAGCGTTTCAGTCATTTTTGAGTTCCAGTTTTTGTGCCAGGAGACTATTTAAAAGCGGTAGTGTGACCACACGTTTCATTTCAAGGGAATAGGTGTCTAATTCATCTATGATTTGGGTGAGCGAATGCATGTCACGCCGGTAATGGGTGAGCAACCATGGTAAGACACCCTCAGACAGGCGAATTCCCCTTTTTTTTGCAATTCGTGCGAGAACATCGAGTTTGGCTTCATCTGGTAGTCCTTGTACTTGGTAGATCAATCCCCAGCACAGCCGGCTTCTTAAGTCATCACGTAATTCCAGTGCCATGGGGGCACAGTTGCCGGCAGTAACCAGATAGGCAGTATGCTCATCGCGGATTTCATTGAATAAGTTGAATGCGGCAATCTGTAGTGCGGGCGAAAGGCTTTCGCAATCATCAATCAGGTATAACGTCGTCTCTGGCGAATAGATAAAATCGTCAATCGGTGAGTTCGGGGTGAGGTAACGTGCTGGCGCATATTGTGCCAAGGCTTGTAACAAATGCGTTTTACCAAATCCCAAGTCGCCCCACAGATACAAAAAGTGGTCTGTTGCCTGGCGGTCAGCGATGGCTTTGAGTTGTTCGATGATTTCGTTATTTTCGCCGATAGTGAAGTCGGCAAGGGTTGGCGGTTCTGGAGTGCCTAGGTCAAGTAACAACTGTCTTTGCATGGTTCCGTTCAGCCCTTGTAGAAATGGCTGGCGATGTAAGCTTTACGCAGACGCCTGAATGCAACGGACAGAATGGCCGATGATGGTAGTGCAATCAGGATGCCGACAAAACCAAAGAGCTGTCCAAAGGCAAGCAACGCAAAAATCACAATTAATGGATGCAACTGGATACGGTCGCCGACCAATTTCGGGGTCATGAAAAGGCCATCAAAAGCGTAGCCAAAGCCGTAGATGAGCAGCAATACCATCCACATCGTCATGCCTTCGAATTGTAGTAGGGTTGCAGCGGCTGCCAGCATGACACCAACGCAGATGCCTACATATGGGACAAAAGCCATCATGCCAGTAATGATGCCAACAGGAATGGCGACGTTGTAGCCTGCCAAGGACAGTGCAACTGAATAATAGACGGAGAGGATCAGCATCACGGCAATCTGGCCACGCAGGTATTGGGCCAGCATCGTACTCACTTCGTTAGTGAAGCCGATGATGGAAGGCAACCAACGGCGTGGGATCAGTTCACGGACGTGGCGCGTGATTTTGTGCCAGTCAAGGAGCAGATAGATGAAGACGACCGGGATTAAGATGATGTTCCAGGCAATGGTAAAGATGGTCGACCAGCCTAGCTTGATACGTTGCAAGAGTTGGTTCCAGCCTTCATCTGAGCGTGGCAGAAACTGTTCATAGACCGCTTGCAGGAAAGAGGCCGTATCTGCTGGGATGGTGATTCCAAACCGGCCTAAAAAGGCGCTCAGTTCCGTATGCAACTTGGTTAAGAAGACAGGGAGTTGAGCAGACAAAAGGGGCCATTCCGTCAGAATCAGTGGCACAATGATCAGGATAATGGCTGAGACGACAGCAATCAACATGATTAAGACTGCCAAGACACCGATAAATCGGGGAATGCGGTGTGTCCCGATATGGAGTTTGCAGATCCGTTCAACAATTGGATCCAATGCATACGCTAAGACTCCCCCTGCAATAAATGGGGTCAGGATGGGGCCTAAGAGCCAGAGCACCAGAACGAAAGCAATGCCGATGCCGAGCCAGAGGGCGGCTTGACGTTGATAAGGAGTTAAAGGTGCCATTCAGTCGTACTTGCGCAAGCAGTTTGTTAAAATAAGAGTTGTCGTTATTTTAGCCCAACGGTGCATATTATGAGTCCTTCAGCCAAACAGTCCCTTTCTTACCGTGATGCCGGCGTCGATATCGATGCGGGTGATGCATTAGTCAATGCCATCAAACCCTTTGCCAAACGCACTCTGCGTGAAGGTGTGTTGGGGGGCATCGGTGGTTTCGGCGCACTTTTTGAGATAAGCAAGAAATACGAAAATCCTGTCTTAGTCTCAGGCACGGATGGTGTCGGAACCAAGCTTAAGCTGGCTTTCCAGCTCAACCGCCATGATACGGTTGGTATTGACCTTGTGGCAATGAGTGTGAACGATATTCTCGTCCAAGGCGCCGAACCGTTGTTTTTTCTCGATTACTTTTCGTGTGGGAAGCTCGATGTTGATACGGCTGCCCGCGTCATTAAAGGGATTGCTGCTGGGTGTGAACAGGCGGGTTGTGCATTGATTGGCGGTGAAACGGCTGAGATGCCAGGGATGTACCCAGATGGTGAATATGATTTAGCGGGTTTTGCGGTCGGTGTTGCGGAAAAGGCAAAATTGATTGATGGTTCCAAGATTGCTCCAGGCGATGTTGTCCTTGGTTTGGCATCTTCCGGCATCCACTCAAATGGCTATTCGTTGGTTCGCCGGATCATTGATGTCGCGAAACCAGACTTGGATGCGGCATTTGATGGCAGGACGCTGGCGGATGCCTTGATGCAGCCAACGCGCATTTACGTCAAACCACTGTTGAAATTGATGCAGGCTATGGAAGTGAAGGGCATGGCACATATTACGGGCGGCGGCCTTGTCGAAAACATCCCTCGCGTATTGCCTGATAACGTCACGGCTGAAATCAAGAAAAATGCTTGGCAGATGCCGCCACTATTCGGTTGGCTACAGCAAAATGGTAATGTTGCGGAAAGCGAAATGCACCGCGTTTTCAACTGTGGGATTGGCATGGTTGTTATTGTTTCTGCTGAAGATGCGGATAAGGCAAAGGCACTTTTGTCAGATGCGGGAGAAACTGTCTGGCAGATTGGCGAGATACGCGAACGTGCGGATAACGAAGCGCAGACGATTGTCCTTTGAGATTGTTGCCTGAATTACTCCCGGTGTTGAGGAGTGGTTGTGTGCATGGATTTTCTTTGCCAATTATTTTTGTATTATCCTATTTATCCCCTTTCTGAATTAGGGCATGAATTACGGCCTAAACGTTTTCATGTCCTAATTTTTGTAGGATGTCGCAAAATCTTCAATAGGCGATCCAATTGAAACACATTGATTTACAAAGGGGAAATGCTGTAACGCAATGATAGGGGGATAGTCGGTGGCGCACCCGGCGGGGATCGAACCCACAACCCCTGCCTTCGGAGGGCAGTACTCTATCCATTGAGCTACGGGTGCTTGTCAAGAAAGCAGTATTCTATCCTATCTGAAAGCGTTCGCGGCAATTAATTCTGCCCGCATCATCTTGCATGAGGCGGATTCTGGGCAAAGTAGCTCTTGATGCCTGTCATAATCGCGTTAGCAATGGCTTCCTGGTGCGAGGCGGAATTGAGCTTTTCTTCTTCGTCCGGGTTGGAGATAAAGGCGGTCTCAACTAGGATGCTTGGGATGTCGGGGGCTTTTAAGACGGCAAAGGCAGCCTGTTCAACCTGCTGTTTATGCAGGGAATTGATTTTCCCCATTTCCCTTAAGACTTGGTTGGCGAGTTTCATACTTTGCTTGATCTGGCCAGACACCGACATATCGACTAAGACACTGGCGACCTGGCTGTCCTGGTTCTTGATGTTGATCCCGCCAATCAAGTCGGATGCATTTTCACGGTTGGCCAATGTCCGTGCTGTAGCAGAGGAGGCGCCTCGTTCAGACAGGACAAAGACCGAGGAGCCATGTGCAGAGGACGAGGCTGCCGCATCAGCATGGATGGAGATGAAAAGGTCAGCTGAGGCTGCCCGGGCTTTTTTCGGGCGGTTACCCAACGGAATGAAGAAGTCCGAATTGCGGGTCATCAAAGCGCGCATATTAGGTTGCGCGTCCACCATTCGTTTGAGCCGCCTACCAATGGAGAGGACGACATCTTTTTCTTTAGTGCCGTTGTAGCCTAAGGCTCCCGGGTCTTCACCGCCATGACCAGGATCAATGGCAATCGTCACGCGCCTGTTGAGGTTAACGGACTTCGTTGTTTTTGAACTTGTGGTGGGAAAGGGTGTGGTTTGCTGAGCCCGTGTTCTAGTGACTGCAGCTGGAGCGGCCTTCCGGTAGGTTTTGGGATAGACGTCGAGTACCAACCGCGTCTGATAAGGATCAACAGGATCCAAGGAAAAGACTTGAGGTGAGACAGGCTGCCTTAAATCAAAGACAACACGGACTGTTTGGGGATCAAATTGGGCGACACGTGCGCTCTTGATAAAGGGGTCATGTGGTTGGATACGGTTTTCCAAACTTTTTAGAATATCGTTTAATGGGGCATCGCGCAGATCCATGACCAGCCTGTTGGGGTTTGGCAGCAGGAAGTGCCGGTGACGGATAATGCCATCGTGCTCAATCGTTACGCGAGAGTTTTCTTCAGAAGGCCAGGAACGCACGGCAATGACATTGCCTGCCTTTGCCGTGGCAAGCAGTCCGGTCAGCAGGACAAGCAGAGCTGACAGGAAGAAGAGGGTTCGTGCAAATCGCAGGCGGTAGCTATCCATTCTATTCTTGTCTAAAAACCAGTTTTTGCAGGCATGCTGAGCCTTTAGGCGATACGGGGGTTAACGAAATTTTCCTGCCATCATCTTGGAATTCAATAGAAACCGTGATGTCGGGCGGTTCAAGGAGGGTATCGGCGTTTTCCGCCCATTCGATGATGTGGATAGTGGTACCGTTAAAGGATTCACGGAATCCCGCATCTAAAAACTCTTCTGCACATCCCATTCGGTACAGGTCAAAGTGAAGGAGTTCTACTTTTTCACCATCAAGCGTAACAGTATAGGGTTCAACCAGTGTATAGGTCGGGCTTTTGACGCGTCCTTGATAGCCTAGGCCACGTAAAAGCGCGCGGGTTAGGGTGGTCTTACCTGCACCCAAGCCGCCTTTTAGGTGTAGCGTCAGTCCTTTTTCAAGGATATCGGCTAATGCCTTGCCCAGCGCTTGGGTCGCTTCTTCGCCCTTTAAGTAAAATGTCAATGGTGCCATAACGGTGGAACGCATGATGGGATGAAGTTCCCCTCTTTCAATCATTGACCGTTATAGTAGCAAGAATGACTGTGCATTGGGTTGAAAAAGCAGAGAAACGCATGGGATCAGACGGCAAATTCGACGGTTTACTCGCCAAAATGCGGGTTTGGGCAACGGAGCTTGGGTTTTCTGGGCTCCGTGTGTCTGATGTTGCTATTGAAGGCGCTGAAGAGCGGCTGACGAATTGGCTCTCTAAAGGTTACCACGGTGACATGCATTATATGGCTGCCCATGGGCTGAAACGTTGCCATCCCGAACAGATTGTGCCGGGTACTGTCCGCGTCATTTCGCTCAAGATGAATTAC
Organism: Oxalobacter sp.; assembly: GCA_016291665.1. Classification (GTDB taxonomy): domain Bacteria; phylum Pseudomonadota; class Gammaproteobacteria; order Burkholderiales; family Burkholderiaceae_D; genus Oxalobacter. The sequence continues at coordinate 27,086 of JAEEYE010000013.1, forward strand.
CTGCCTGATAAAGGTGTGCCGACCATGGCTAAAGAAAGAGCGACGGCATCCCAACCTGAGATGGCACGTATTTCGCTCTATGCGCGGGGGCGTGATTACCATCGGGTGTTGCGAAGCCGCTTGCAGAAACTGGCCTTAAAAATGGAAGGGGAGATTGGTTCTTTTGGCTACCGGGTCTTTACCGATTCTGCACCCATTATGGAAGTGGCCATAGCAGCGCAGGCAGGTATTGGTTGGCGTGGTAAAAACGATTTGTTGATCAGTCGTGATGCAGGGAGCTTTTTCTTTCTGGGCGAAATTCTTGTGGATCTGCCGTTGCCTATTGATGTGCCGGAGAAAAGCTTCTGCGGGACATGCAGGCGGTGCCAGCAAAGCTGTCCCACAGGTGCTATTGTGGGGCCAAGGCTCATCGATGCCAGGCGCTGTATTTCATATCTGACGATTGAATATAAGGGAAGCATCCCTGTTGAACTCAGGCCGATGATAGGCAACCGTATTTATGGGTGCGATGATTGCCAGCTGTGTTGCCCATGGAACCGCTTTGCACAAAAGACCGATGTAGAAGACTTTGCGGTGCGTCATCATTTAGACCATGTCACGCTCGTAGCGTTAGCTGCTTGGAATCAGCATATGTTTGAAGAGAATATGGCAGGCAGTCCTATCCGGCGCATTGGATATGATTGTTGGTGCCGCAATATTGCCGTTGCCATGGGTAATGCGTTGGCATCCAATGGGGACGTGGATAAGCCTTCGTTATGCAATGCGTTAACTGAAATGCGGGAGCGGGCTTCAGACATGGTGAAAGAGCATATTGATTGGGCGCTGGGACAGGACAGCCAAGACGCAGTTTGAGGTTGGCAAGATGACCAAGGAAAACGCGAAACGCAAAAAGGATGGTGAAACGGATATTTCCGCAGAGGACAGCCAGGCAATTGACACGTTCTGCGATGCGCTTTGGCTGGAGGACGGCCTGTCTGAAAATACCATCTCGTCTTACCGAAGTGACCTGACGCTTTTTGCCCGATGGCTGAAGGCAAAGGGTAGTGCAACCAGTCTGATTCAAGCCGATGAAGCATTATTAAACGCTTACTTTTTCGCACGTCATGGACATACCCGTGCAACTTCCGCCAACCGACGGTTGACGGTTTTTAAGCGTTTTTACCAGTACCAGCTTAGGCAGGGTACGATTGCCGAAAATCCGTGCAGCCATATGCATTCAGCTAAACGTCCCCAGCGTTTCCCACATACATTGTCTGAACGGCAGGTCGAGGCGTTATTGGCGGCAGCTGATGAGGATACGCCATTGGGGCTTCGCGACCGCACGATGATAGAACTGATGTACGCAAGTGGACTGCGGGTATCAGAACTCACCGCCCTAAAACTAGATGCCTTAAGCATCAACGAAGGGATTGTTAGGATCTTAGGTAAAGGTGGCAAGATGCGGCTTGTGCCGTTTGGTCAGCAGGCGGACAGCCTGATTACACGGTATATGATGCAAGCCCGTCCAGAAATCTTAAAAGGCAAGCAGTCCGACTACCTCTTTGTGACTTCACGCGGTACGTTGATGACGCGGCAGATGTTTTGGACATTGATTAAGAAATATGCTTTGAAGGCGGGTATTACCGATCCGCTTTCCCCACATACCTTGCGGCATGCTTTTGCAACGCACCTTTTAAACCATGGGGCAGACTTGCGTGTCGTGCAACTACTCTTAGGTCATGCCGATATTACGACAACGCAGATATACACGCATATTGCGCAACACCGGTTAAAGGAACTCCATGCGCAGCACCATCCCCGTGGCACGTTGGGTGCGCATGTTCAAAAGGATGGGTAACGGCACGAAACGGACAATGTTGCCGGAAAATCAACAGTTTTCCGTAAAAAATGGCAGAAATTAAGCAGGATAGTGCATAATATCCAACTTATGGCTGGGCGCAGGAAACCCCGAGTTTTGATGTGTTGCCCGGCAACCCTGAAGAAAGACCATGTATACCGCACTAGCTATTGCCATTGCTTACCTTTTAGGTTCCGTTTCTTTTGCGTTGGTGACAAGCAAACTCTTTGGCCTCGATGATCCGAGGACGTATGGCTCTGGCAATCCAGGGGCAACGAATGTTTTACGGACCGGCAACAAACTTGCCGCATTGTTGACCTTGTTGGGGGATGCTGCCAAGGGATGGGTAGCGGTTTTTGCTGCCTCTCTTTTATCAGACCGGGGGCTTCTGAATATCTATGGTGTTGCAGCGGTTGCAGTTGTCGTCTTTATCGGCCACCTGTTCCCGGTTTTCGCAGGCTTTAAGGGGGGCAAAGGGGTGGCGACAGGCTTGGGTGTCTTGTTGGGCATCAATCCGTTGCTTGGTTTTTTTGTCTTATTGACTTGGTTGGTTGTCGCCTTCCTGACTCGGTATTCATCCCTTTCAGCCTTGGTTTCTGCTGCATTAGCTCCTGTTTATTACGGATTGATGTTCCGGGTGGATGCGTTTTTCTATGCCATCTGTGTAATCAGTGCGCTATTGATCTACCGTCATCGACAAAACATCGCCAACTTGCTTGCTGGGACGGAAAGCAAGATTGGCAGCAAGAAAAAAGCAGTCTAAGGCAAAGTCTTCGTCCCAGACCTTTTCCTGCTTGGCTTTTTTAAAAAGAGCCGAAATTTGAATTTCATTAGAAGTTATGAGCGCTGACAATAAAAACAATACTGCGGTAACACCGCCATCGAATTTTTTACGGACCATTATTGAATCTGACTTGGAAAAGGGGACTTACCAGCGTCCAGGTCTGCCGCAAGTCATCACACGTTTCCCGCCAGAACCCAATGGCTATCTCCATATCGGGCATGCGAAGTCAATCTGCCTGAATTTTGGCCTTGCACAGGATTACTCGGGGCGTTGTCATTTGCGTTTTGATGATACGAATCCTACCAAAGAAGACCAGGAATTCGTTGATACGATTAAAGACAGTGTGCAGTGGTTAGGCTTTTCATGGGAACAGGACGGTGTTCCTTACCTGCATTTTGCAAGTGACTATTTTGATACCCTCTATGAGATGGCGTGTGGTTTGATTGAAGCAGGGCATGCCTATGTCGACAGCCAGAGTCCGGAAGAAATGGCAGCCAATAGGGGTTCCTTTAATAAGCCAGGAGTGGAGTCCCCTTACCGTAACAGGCCAGTAGCAGAATCATTGGATCTTTTCAAACGGATGCGTGCTGGGGAATTTCCTGACGGGGCGCATGTATTGCGTGCCAAGATTGATATGGCGTCTCCCAACATGAATATGCGAGATCCGGTTATTTATCGTATCCGCCATGCATCGCACCATAGGACAGGTGACAAGTGGAACATCTATCCGATGTATGACTATACCCACCCGATTTCAGACGCATTGGAAAAGATTACCCATTCCATCTGTACGTTGGAGTTCCAGGATCACCGGCCATTTTACGATTGGATTTTGGAGCGGTTAACAGAAAAGACTGAACTATCAGATGGCCGTGTCGTGGGCCCTTTCCTTGAAAAGCCATTGCCACACCAGTATGAGTTTGCTCGCTTGAACCTGACGTATACGATTACCAGTAAACGTAAGCTTTTGCAGCTTGTTGAAGAAAAGCGTGTTTCAGGTTGGGATGATCCTCGTATGCCAACAATCGTGGGTATCAGGCGCCGTGGTTATACGCCAGAATCAATCAAGCTTTTCTGTGAACGCATTGGCGTTGCTAAAGCCGACGGCTGGATTGATATCAGTACCTTGGAAGGCAGCCTTAGGGACGATTTGGATCCGAAAGCGCCGCGTGCTGCAGCGGTTTTGCGGCCATTAAAGCTCATCATTGACAATTACCCAGAAGGCCAAACGGAGAGGTGTTCGGCACCAGTGCATCCGCATTATCCAGAACGCGGTGAGCGCCAGTTTGCGTTCTCACGAGAAGTCTGGATTGAACAGGATGACTTTATGGCTGAACCGGTCAAGGGTTACCGACGCCTCTACCCAGGAAATCGGGTTCGTTTGCGCTGCGCATACATTGTCGAATGTACGGGCTATGATACGGATGCTAACGGTAATGTAACGGCTGTGCATGCGAATTATTTGCCAGACAGCAGGAGCGGGACGGAAACCAGCCAGAACTATAAGGTTCGTGGGACAATCCATTGGGTCAGTGCAACCGATGCGGTACCTGCTGAAGTGCGCCTTTATGATCGGCTTTTTGCTGAAGCGATGCCTGATTCCGGCGGCAAAGATTTCTTGGAAGCGTTAAACCCGGAATCCTTGGAAGTCGTCAATGCCTATCTGGAGCCCGGCTTGGCGAATGCTAAGCCAGGGGATATCTTCCAGTTTGAACGCCAAGGTTATTTTGTCGCTGATTTGGTGGATTCCCAACCCGGGAAGCCCGTCTTTAACCGTGCGGTGACGTTGCGCGATTCTTGGGCGAAAGACAAAAAGAAATCGTAAGAGATACACAATCGAAAATGCCAGGCTTAAGCCTGGCATTTTTACGAAAGGCTGTCTTAGCGGCGGCGATAACGGGTGCGTGTCTTTGTGCCTTTCGACAGAGCCGCTTCATAAAGCGGCATGACTTCAGGCAGGTGGGATTCCAGGTTTTCGATGCGTTTTGCGTCAGACGGATGTGTTGACAAGATGTCGGACGAACTGCCGCCTTTTAATTTCTCCATCTTGCGCCAGACGTTGACGGCTTCATGAGGGTCGTAACCAGCCCGAGCCATCAATTCCATGCCCATCGTATCGGCTTCCGTTTCCATCGTACGTGAGAATGGCAGTGAGAAGAAGACCTTGTTCATACCGCTGGCGAGTTCCGACGACCCGATGAAAGCGCCAACCAAAGCGGTTGGGATGCTACTTGCAGCCTGTTGGGAAGCTTGTTCGCGGGAATGTTCACGCAAAGCGTGGCAGATTTCGTGTCCGATCACAGCGGCGAGTTCTCCATCGGTCAGGTTGAGCGAGTCAATTAACCCCGTATAGACGGCAATCTTGCCGCCTGGCATACAGAAGGCATTGACCGTTTTAGAGGACAAGACATTAACTTCCCATTTCCAATGTAACGCATCTTTGCGGAAAACCCCGACTTGGTTGATCAGACGTCTCGAGATATTGACGACACGCTGGGTGTAGGCACGGTTCGTGTTTAATGCGTGGGCGTTGCGTGCTTTTGCTAAGAGAGAATTGTAAGCTTGGGTTGACTGCTTGTTCATTTCCTCGGAGGAAATGAGCATCATTTGGCTACGGTCAGAGCCAGTGGCGCCGCCACTGGTCGTGGTCTGGCAGCCGCAAAGTGCGGCAAGGCATGCAGCAGCCAGTGCTGTTCGGGTAAACCATTTCTTCATCTTCTTGTCCTCCTATTAACTTCAGCCAGCGTTTTTAATGGCGGCTTCATAAAGTGGTTTGACAGTCGGTAAGGCCTTTTCTAGGTTGGCGATACGGGTTTGGTCAGACGGATGGGTCGATAAGAACTGTGGCGGGGTGCGTCCCTGTTGGAGTTTGGCCATCTTACGCCAGACATTGGGCGCTGCTTCTGGATTGAAGCCGGCTCGGGCCATCAGTTCCAGTCCCATGATATCGGATTCGGTTTCCATCGTCCGTGAGTAGGGTAGTGCAAAGAGGTATTGGCTGATTAAAGCGGCCATGCCCTGATGGATTTGGCTGCCGGTGGCAACACCAACGATTGTAATCGCACCTTGTTGCAAGAGTTGCTGTGAGACTTTTTCGCGGGAGTGTTCACGCAATGCGTGTGAGATTTCATGGCCAATGACAGCAGCTAATTCATCGTCGGTTAAGTTGAGTTTTCTGATGATACCTGTGAAGACGGCAATCTTGCCGCCTGGCATACAGAAAGCGTTGACTTCATCACTCTTGATGGTGTTGACTTCCCATTTCCATTGTGTGGCATCCGGCCTGAAAACGCTCACTTGGTTGGCTAAGCGTTGGGCAATGGTCAAGACCCGTTGGGCGTCAGGGCTTGTCGTGTCCAAGCGGTGCATGCGATTTGCTTTGACCAAGGTCTGGCGATACGCTTGGGCGGACTGCTGGTTGATGGCATCAGCGGGGACTAAGAGTAGCTGTTTTCGGGTGGTTTTTGTGGCACCCTGTTCGGTGGAGCTTTGGCAGCCTGTAATCAACAGCATGAGGGCGGTAAAAACAGCCACAAGCATTCTTTTCATTGAGGAACTCCTGGAAAAGGCATCGGACTGAGGCCATTGTAGCAGAATCGATTGTGGCAGGACGCGTTTTCTGGAAAGGGCGAAAGCGTTGCCTGATGGCATAATGATGGAAATGGATTTTTCTATGGAGGATGCCATGAAACTGTATTACACCCCTGGAGCTTGTTCGCTTTCGCCACACATTGTGCTTTTGGAAGCCGGTCTGCCTTTTGAATTGGAAGCAGTAGACCTTGCAACAAAAGAGACAGAGAAAGGGGAGGATTACTATCTTATTAATACCAAGGGGGCTGTACCAGCCTTGCAACTCGATGATGGCCAGGTCTTAACAGAAGGCGCTGTTATCATCCAATACCTGGCCGACCAAGTACCAGAAAAGGGGCTCATTCCTGCGGTAGGGTCGATGGCGCGCTATCGCGTGTTGGAATGGCTGAATTTCACCGCGATGGATTTTCAGAAAAACTTTCTGCCTGTTTTCAGGCCTGATTTTGCGGCATGCCGTGCAGCCGCAGTGAAACTCTTGGAGCGCCAGTGCGACTATATTGACCGGCAACTCGTGGGTAAAGATTGGTTGATTGGTGAGACCTTTACCATTGCCGACATTTATCTCTATGTCATTACGCTGTGGCTCTCCTTTGCGGAGATTGATATCAGCCAGTGGAAGCTGTTGTCCCAGTGGCAAAAACGGGTTGCCGCAAGACCGATGGTCCAAAAAGCGTTGGCAGACGAAGGGCTACAATAGGACAATATAAACAGCCAAAGGCAGGAGTGATGTGCTTCTGCCAAATGGCTTGGGTTATTGGGCGTTGCGGCGTAGCGTCTGGATGCAGTTTCGGACAAGCCCTGGACCCGAATAAATCATCCCGGTCAGAACCTGGACTAAGGATGCACCTGCATCGATTTTTTCTTGGGCATCTTCGCCCGACAAAATACCGCCAACTCCGATGATGGGAATGGCGTCGCCCAAGACTTTTTTGAGTGCACGGATGACGTGTGTGGATGCGTCTTTAACAGGTGCGCCTGAAAGACCTCCTGTTTCAAGCCCGTGTTTTAAATGTTTGACGGCATCACGCGAAATCGTGGTGTTTGTCGCAATGACCCCATCAATTTTGTGACGGAGCAACGCGTCAGCAATATGGACGGTCTGTTCGTCGTCAATATCAGGTGCAATCTTTAATGCTAACGGCACATAACGCGCGTGTTTCTGTGCAAGGGTTTCCCGTGCCTGTGTCAGTTGTCCGAGCAGATTGTCAAGTTCAGACTCGCCCTGTAACTGGCGTAGGTTTTTTGTGTTGGGTGAAGAAATGTTGATGGCAATATAGTCGGCAACCGGGTAGACCTTTTCTAAACAGATTAAGTAGTCGTCAACGGCTTTTTCAATTGGGGTGACAGCGTTCTTGCCGATGTTCAGTCCCAAAATGCCGCGTTTTTTCTGGTAGAAGCGTGAAGCCTTCACATTTTCCACCAAGACGTCAACCCCGTCATTATTAAAGCCCATGCGGTTGATTAAGCCTTTGGCATCCGGCAGGCGGAACATCCTGGGCTTGGGATTACCTGGTTGTGGACGGGGTGTGACGGTTCCCAACTCTAAGAAACCAAAACCTAAGGATGCCAACCCATCAATGCAAGAGCCATTCTTATCCAATCCCGCGGCTAAACCCACTGGGTTGGGAAAGTCGAGCCCCATCACTTTCCTTGGTAAAGGCGTGATGGAAGGTGCCAAGGCAGTCAATCCCAGCTTGGCAGCCGTGCGCATCGAGGAGAGGGTAAAGAGGTGCGCGTTTTCCGGATCCATTGCAAAGAGGAATGGCCGGATGATGGGGTAGGCGAAATCAGGGATCATAGGACGTTCCTTGGGTTTCCAGTGACAAAACCTGGGCAGTTGCAAATAGATTGTATCGTCTGGGTGACGATACCCTCTAATTTTTTATTCTAGCGTAAGCACCAGGCACTAATGCCAGCAATCAATCCTTGATGATCTTGTTTTTCTTGGCATGGCGTTCGATGGCCTGCCCTAACTCCTGCTCACTCCAGCCGACAATTTCAACAGCGGCGCGTTTTTCTTTGAATGAGGTGAATTTCGGGTGGGCTGCCTGGATCAGGATCAATGGCACCTTGAGCTTGCGGGCGATATCAAATTCAATGTTGGTCCAGCGTTTGTATTCTTCATAGACGCCAGCCAATAAGACAACGCAACAGCATTGTGCCATCTGTTCTTCAATGGCTTCTGTCAAGGCTTTGTTTGAGCGGTGGAATTGCACGGGGTCATCTTTGGAGACGCTACGGAATTCATAATTAAAGTCGCCGCCTTCTTTTTTGCGGGCATAGTCAGCCATCAGACTGTTGATGCGCTCCATGCCGTCTTCAACAGACCAGACATGGCACAGGAAAATCGGGTAAGTTGCCATAAAGAAAACTCCTTAACGGGATAAATCGATGGTATGCACGCTAAAACGACCGTTTTCAAGGATACCTTGTTTTAAGTCGTCGAAAAAGTAACGCAACGCATGGGAGATGGTCGAAAACGCCAGCCTGTCCCAGGGAATCTCTGCTTCAGTAAAAAGCTTTACGTCCCTGCTTTCTTCGCCTGCTGCAAAGCGGGCCTCTTTCATTTCAGCCAGATAAAAGAGATGGACCTGCTCATAGACAGCCAGGTTCATCAAGGCAAAAAGCGCCCCTGTGGTGACAGCACAGCCTGCTTCTTCCAAAGTTTCACGGACAGCGGCTTCTTCAGTGGTTTCTTTTGTTTCCATGAAGCCGCCGGGTAACGTCCAATAGTTGTCCCTGGGTTCAATAGCCCGTAAGCACAAAAGTACTTCGATGCCGCGTGCTGTTTTTATATAAGGGATAGAGCAGACGACGATTTTTGGGTTTTCGTAATGGATGGTGCCACAGGCATGGCATACGTCGCGTACACGGTTGTCCAGAGGGGGGATTTCTTGTGTGAGAGGTTGACCGCAATTGGTGCAAAAACGCATCGCCATAGTTAAACCATTCTTCGCCAAAAAGAAGGGGGATTGGCGGCTATGATAACAAAAAAGCCGTCGCTTGACGGCCACTAAAAATCCTCTGGTTGCGGGGGCAGGATTTGAACCTACGACCTTCGGGTTATGAGCCCGACGAGCTGCCAGACTGCTCCACCCCGCGTCTGATTGAAGGGCATTATAGCGTGGTCGCCTTTGATTTTCAAGCCTCTTTCACGGTTGCTTCGCGTTTGGCCTTGTCCCTGGTCGCTTCATCGCACGCCTTGATGAAAGCATCATCTACGGTTAAAAGAATTCGGATGGTAACCAAGGGAACGATGGATTTGGCCTGTTCATCTTTTAATGCTTTATTTAGGGCATCACGGCAGTAGTATTCCAGCAGTTCGTATGCCGCTTTTTCATGCGGTATTTCTAGGTCTTCTTCTTCAAGCTTAAGCCAATCGGTGAGCTGCCTGAGCCAATTGTGCCAGTTTGCCCGGATCTCCTGACGAAAAAAGGATTCACGTTCGCTTGGGACGGGTTTGGGCTTGGGGTTGAGTTGCCCTAAGAAGTCTGTTGAGAAATCGTTCAACATGTTGGTTTTCCTCACAATGTATGCACTGATGCACTTTTTGCACTGACTGCACTGATGGATTCAGGCAGAAGGTGCAAAAAGGACAAAAAGTGCGTCAGTGCAGTGTTTCGGTGTTTGGGGTGCAGGTTGCGGTGAAGATGTTGTCCTTGATGGCGTAAAAAGCCTGTTGGCCTTCGCCTTGCGGGGAGGCAAGGACTTCGTAATGCACTCGGGGCATGCCTGTTTGTCGGTTGGTGGATGTTCGTGTGCGCAACAAGCCCTCTTTAGCGAGCAGCTGTCGGACAATCCTCGCGTCCAGCCCTTTGCAGGCTTCCGTATCGAATGTGGTGGTATAGCACAGGTATTCGGTGCCATCGGTTGTCGCATGGGTGTAGCCCGCACGTTTTTGGTGCAGCGTGGTAGTTTCCTTCAATGGGCTGAAACGCCCGTCCTTGTTTTCCTCAAGGAATTTTCGGATCTGGGCGATGATGATTTCGCGCTCTTTGTCAGCGGTGCCAAAGTCATCTAGCCAGCTCTGAAAACATGTCCCGATTGCGGCTGCAGCTTCCCCTTTGTCCCAACTGGTGATCCCGGCTTCTGTGGCTAGGTAACCGGCCATGCCGACCAAGGCGAACTGTTTGGCCTTTCGCCTGACCTGGTTTGAGACGTCCGCTATGTCTTCTGTTAAGTGCTGGGCCGTCTGCTCGATGTAGCTACTTAGGTTTTCTTCGAGCCACTCGCGGTGGGCAACGATGTATTTGAGCCATTCTTGGCCAGCTGTGCCATGAAAACGTCTGGCAGCCGCACGTAATGCAGATAGGAATTCTTCGGGTTTTTGGCCGTGTGCGTCATCCAAAATACCCATGCCTTTGCCGGCATCGGCATCAATGTTCGCAAGCCGTAGCTCTTGTCCTGCATTCAGAGAGATACCTGATTCTGCTGCATGGGCCTTCATTGATTTTTCCCCATTGGAGAGCATCAATGCATTCCAGGAAGCCACATCGCGCAGTGAGGTGTCGGCATTCATCCGGGCTTTTCCTTTTCGATTGGCAAACATGTAGGTGACCTGTGAACCGTCCTTGGCGTCGACGCTTGAGATCTCATCCATGATGAGGACCATGTCGTTGTGCATCAAAAGCATGGCTTCAATCGCATTGGCTGTCGCGTTCCAGGATTGGACACCTTTCTCAGGCGGTCCCCAGACGCTTGCAGCTAGGTCAAAAGCGGATGATTTCCCAATGGATGAGCGTGAGGTATAGCTGAACCCGCCAGATTCGGCATGGAGGATGTCCAGTAAGGGACCGGCCAATGCCACACAGATGGCAAAGATCAATCGTGTGTTGCCGCTGGCGGGTTTTGCGACGTTTTCCTGCCAGTCTTGGAGTGTTCCCGATGTTGCGTACAGTGTGTTTTTCAAGGCATAGCGGATTTCACGCTTGGGGTCGGGCTCGTGGTAAACCGTGATGTTGGGTAGAACGAAGTTCTTGTCGAACCAGCCGGTACGCCTGACTTGGATGATGGTTTTTTCTGGCCTGATCAGGCTGATGTAGTCTTTGATCAGTGACTTTTCGACTGATGTGGTCACGCTGAGCCCCTTGTCCGCCAGGGTTTCCAGAAGTTCTGTACCGTTCCGGCAGAGTAGTCTGTCTGGGATGATTTCTTCCCGGATTTCCTGGTTATGGTCTTTGAATGCCAAGAGGTGGAACCAGTCTTTGGTGGTGGCGTCGACCACGCGTGCATCCACGGTTAAGGGACTGCATAACCAGGTACGCTTGTCGTTGGTGTTCAGGGTTTCGGCGATTTCAATGAGGTAAAGCCCCTTTTGGGGGTGGCTTTCAAAGGCGCGTTTGGTTCCATAAGGGAACCATCGGTTGACTGGGCGGCAGCGCTTCTCGAAATTGCGTTTGACGGCCTCGTCCCCAAAAAGGTTTGCCATGTCGTTGAAGTCACTGGCACTGTTTTCATTGGCTTTTTTCAGGTCGGGCCAAAAGGGGCGCACCGCATATCCGTCAACTGCTTTGGCGGCTTCATGAGCCTTGATGACACCGATGTTGCCACCTTTGCGGGTGCGGTCGTCGTCTGCAGCTAGGATGATGCGGCTTTTTGGATACTTCTGTCGGATGTTCTTGGCGGCAGCCAGTAACTTGTAGCAGTCAAAGCAGACGACAACCGGTTTGCCGGTAGCTCGAAAGATGGATGCGGCGGTGGCATAACCTTCTGCCAGGACGATGTCGTCACCATCGCGCAATGGGCCAATGGTAAATGTGTTGCCGACGATGGAACTGCCCGAGATGAAGCGTTTGAAAAACTCGCCATTGCGTTCAAAGATCATTTGGAGCGAGACGAGATCACCGTTGCTGTTGCGGATGGGAATCAGTAGGGTTCCCCGGCTGTCAGCCCGAAGACCAAACGCTTTGACGCTTTTGGCTGCAAGATAGGGATGGTCTTCAACGGCTTGGAAGTTGGTGGCGCGTTCCCAGCGTTCGTTGGCCAATGAAACAGCCTTTACCTTGGCTTCTTCATCTGCTTTTTCCGCTTCAGCAATGCGGACTTTGAGCGCTTCTTCATGTTTTTCGCGCTCTACAGACGAGAGTTTTTGGTATGAACTGCTGTGGAACTTGACGACAAGGCCCGAGCGGTAGTCAATTGCCCAACCATAGCCATGGTTGCCGTCCTCATGATAGATGTATTTGCCAGCCAAATCGCCGCGCTTATTGGCGGCGGTGGAAAAGCGATGCCCCTGACTGGTTCTTGTGGGTTCAACGGACTCTGGTGCAAAACCGAACTTGTCGAGCATCTCCTGGCGGAATTCTTCGCGTGGATCATTCATGGTACATCTCCTCTCAGATGGTGGTACGGTGTTTGGCTGATGTGTTGAGTGTGAGCGCGCAGAAAGACCTGCAGTTGGAGCCAATGCATTTTGTCAGAAGCAGCATCCAGACTTTGATGGGAGGATGCTTGATGCCGCAGGTGGCCAGGCAGCTCCTTTTTGACGGGCTTTTTTTGCCGAATTGCAGGGTGAAGGAGGGGGGCAATGGTCGGTTGCGTCTTGTCATCCAAATCACCCAAGAGCGGCAAAGCGGATGGCTTTCTGGTTTAACCCAGAGTGGGCGCTTTTTGTTGCGGAAGCGTTCGATGGGTTTGCGCGGTGTACGTTTGACCGTGAAAGGGAATGGTTTGATTAGCATGTCTTGCCTCATGATGGAAAATGATCAGCCTCCTGAAGCAGGAGGGGTTTCCATCATTGGAAGACATATGGTGAGCTTTGAGTTCCATCAGATTTCCAATGGAATTCCATTGGAAACCCATTGGAACTTTCAGGCTATTTCGGATTCTCTAGACCGAAGGCTTCACGGATTAATTCACGGGTTTTAGTGGGCATGAGGCTGTTGATGGCGTTTAATGCGCTGTTATATTGCATTCTGCCGTTGATGCACTCGCATCCTTCCTTAATGGCCAGTTCCTGGATGGATTGCAGGCATTCGGCTCGGGTCTTTTTGAGGTAGGGGTTGGGGTCTAGGTTAAGGTCGCTACACCAGTCATAGATGATCCCTTCCATGGATTTCCTGTCTTTCCATGGTGTAGCTGTTGACGTTTTTTGAGGACTGGGTACTTCTTTAGGGGACTCAGGGGTTTTTTGCTGATCCTCTTTCTCATCAGTTGTTGGTGCAGTGGTAGGCGCTGGATCTGGTTTTGGTTCCATCAGTCTATCCAAGTCTGTTGTCGGGATATAGAGCCTGTCCATGGGCACGACAGCTTCGCACTCAGCAATGTATGGGAATGCTTCGCCATAAAGATACAGCCTGAGATGGGTTTTCTGCTGTTTTTTGATGGCACTTTGAATGTCAAAGAGATACCTTCTGTCAATTCGCCAGTAGCCATTCAGTCTCGAAATGTATTCTTGTGCTTCGATTTCGTTGTTCATGAGCATGGCAAGTCGGGATTTGAAGCTGGAATCCTCAGAGACAGGTTTGCACCTGAGTAGCAAGTCGCTGATCATGATTTCCTTGCCTGGCGGAAAAGAGGGGGCGTTTTGCGCCAATTTCTTTTGCCATGCAATTTCTTCAGTTCGTTCCTTTTCAAACCAAGCCTGAAGTCGCTGGTTTTGTTCAGTGTCGTCGGTATGAAAGTACGATAAAGGTTGGTAACTTGTTTTACGTTGGATTGCGCCAAATCGATTGCCATGTTTGAAGGTGTAATGTGCATCCATCAGGAACTTGACATACGCAGCGTTGGTTAACTGTTTTGGGGGGATAAGACGGTCTTTTTTCTCGAAAAGGGCTAAGCAGCTAGGCGTGATAGAAGATGAAAAATGCTCAGAACAGCGTATGCATATGGCAATCTTGCCTTCGTAGGCAAGGCTGAATAGGACATCTAAGCTGTATTGGGAAAGTGTAGCGGCTTCTTCTATCTGGTAGAAATAAGGTTTCATGGCTTTGGAAGGTGTTTGATGAGGTTCTATCTGCGTCCATGATAGCAAACAGAACTGGCGAAACTGAAGTATGTCAGTAGGCGTCTGAAGAAACGTGTTTTTACCGGATTGCCTAATAATTATATATAGGCAGGGGAGCGGCTCAGGACAATGGGATTTTGCGGTCATTGTGGAATTGGCCTCAGTCCGTTCTGCATGACCGGTCAGATTCCGTCGTGTTTATTATGGTGGGGACTGTGAAATTGGGTATGGCATTTGCTTCTCGAATAGTCTGAAGGTGTTGACTTCGCTGAGGACTGTACCCTCGATGGAGTTGAAGTCAGAGGATTTGTGGAGGGCGTTTGTGTCTTATCTAAGAGCTAAAACTACGTAAAGGTGTAAGCGGGGGCATCTAGGGAGATGGATGCTGTTGAGGGGGTAGCTGGATATCGGAGTGGTGGTTTTTCTGCAGTGATGGTTCATTGCGGTTAGGCAAATAGAGGCTCTTTGACACAGTGATGTCCTTTTGTAGTTGGAGCTTTGTAAGAAATTTTGGTCGGTGGGAGCATATTGGCTGTTGTGGGACTAAAAAATGTCAAGAATGTGGTGGGAGTAGCAGATCTCTCTGATGAAAATCGATGCCGAAGAAGGGGGTAAGAAGCGCTTTTGTTGGCTGTATTTATAGTGAAAATAGGTGTAAAAAGTGGAAGTATTACTTATAAATCATAATGTTAGTTCCTTTTCTTACAGAAGAAGGTTATAAACACAGTTTCAAAGAAAAGGCAATAAAAAAATGCAGTTTGTTGTAAAACGGTTGATTCGGGATAAAAAATAACTGAGTTCAAAGAAACTTTGTTTGTCGTGACAAAAACAGATCCATTTTGGATGGAATTTGAGAAAAGTGTGCGTAATGTACAACAAAAAAGCGAAAAATGCGTGACAGTCAGAGATGGAGAAAGATAGAATGAACCTATCCTCTAAGGATGTCTCATCTAAGGATGCGCGCAAGACATCTTTTTTGGTAATTAAAAAGATTTATCTACATGTAGATGTACCTTCTTAAAAAGGGATATAAAATGAAAAAAACTTTAATCGCATTAGCTGTTCTGGGCGCTGCTGCTGGCACCGCTTATGCACAGTCCAACGTCACCATCTACGGTGTCGTTGATACCGGCTACATCAAGAAGACCGGTGCAGACCTTGATATGGGTGAAAACATCAACAACCGTATCGGTTTCAAGGGTGTTGAAGATCTGGGCGATGGCCTGAAAGCAACCTTCCAGTTGGAACGCCGTTTTGACTTGGCTGATGGTCGCAACAAATCCTCTGGTAAGACAATCGATGGCAAAGACCACGAATGGGATGGTGGTGCTAACGTCGGTCTGAAAGGTGATGACTGGGGTTGGGTACGTTTGGGTCGTATGAACGGTATCGCAACCGAAAATATCCGTAAATTTGATCCATTCTATCAGTATGGTGTCGGTGGTATGATTGATTCCACCCAGCGTGGTGTCCGTCGTGACCGTATGCTGCGTTATGACTCCCCAGATTGGGCTGGGTTCTCCTTCCAGGCAGCTTATGAACTTGGTCGCAACATGAACGACAAGAGCCGTGCTGAAACAGAACCATATGTTTCTGAAAAGCTGAAAGACGGTGATCCAGTTCGCGGTGGTCATTCCAATGGCTTTGATAACGATGGTTATCAGATCGGTCTGAATTATAAGAATGGCGGCTGGGCTGCTACCGCTAACTATCAGATGTTAGCTGATTCCAATCGTTCTCATCTGTGGAATGCAGGCTTGAGCTATTCTTGGGATACCATCAAGTTGGAAGCTCTGTATCAGAAGACCAATGATAAGATGGGTCTTGTTTATGAAGGCTTAGATTCTCCTGTTTCTTGGACGAAGAATGGTCATGAATATGAAATGGAATACATGGATTACACCAGCTTCTCTCTTGACCAGGCTTTGTTGGGTCTTGAATGGAAACTGGGTCCTGGCCGTTTGAATGCTTCTGTCCAGTGGATGGGTGTTGAAGGCAAGGGCTTGGCCAAAGATTTGGATGAAGACGTCTGGAAAGCAGCTGTCGGTTATACCTATAACCTGTCTAAGCGTACCAGCTTGTATGGTATCGTTGCTTACACCGATTGGGGTAGCAAAGAAGTCGGCGAAATTTTCGACGGCATCTCTCAAGATTCCACCACTGCTGTTCAGCTGGGTATCACCCACAAGTTCTAATCTGATTAGAACGATGCTCTGAGATACTTCTTCAGAAGTCTCATGATGAGTAAAAAAGGCTCTCTTCGGAGAGCCTTTTATAATTTTTGATAGATAGTATAGAACTATAGATTTTCAATATATTTCATCCGTTATTCCAAC
This sequence comes from Oxalobacter sp., assembly GCA_016291665.1. GTDB lineage: Bacteria > Pseudomonadota > Gammaproteobacteria > Burkholderiales > Burkholderiaceae_D > Oxalobacter. Next base: position 43,579 of record JAEEYE010000013.1, read on the forward strand.
ACGTGCTATAACTGATGTTACTATCCTAAGAACGATGATAAGCAGATTTTGACGTCGTGTTTCTCGTGAAGTCTGTAAGTTGAACTTTCTTGTCATCGGAGTATGTTCTTGTGATGGCTATCGTGGGAGGGATATAGCATTGTGTTTGAGTTTTTGCATGAAAATGCATTCTTAAAAGGCAGTGTTCCGATAGTTAATCACGATAAGAGTATGCGCATTACAGAAAACACTTCAGATTGGCTGGATACTAATGCTTGCAATGGCATACCTACGTTTCAAAGCATCGTCTATGTGGTAGTGGCGGGGGTTAAGTGCTTACTTGCGCTTTTGACCGGCTTGCCTGTCAAGTTCGGCTAGCCAGTCCATTTTCTCCTTGATTTTCTTCTCAAGCCCATACGGCGTTGGCCGATAGAAAGCCACTTCTTCCATCCCGTCCGGGAAATAGGTCTCACCTGCGGCATAGGCATTGGGTTCATTATGTGCATAGCGATATTCCCTGCCATATCCCAAGTCTTTCATCAACTTGGTCGGGGCATTGCGCAGGTGGATGGGTACTTCCTGAGAGCCGTTTTCTTTGACGAATGCCCTGACGGTGTTGTAGGCAACTTCGCCAGCATTGCTTTTTGCAGCAATAGATAGATAGATGATAGCTTGGGCAATAGCGAGTTCCCCTTCAGGACTGCCTAAACGTTCATAGGTATGCGCGGCTTCGTTCGCAATTTGTGCGGCTCTTGGGTCTGCCAGTCCAATATCTTCCCATGCCATTCGGATGACACGTCTGGCGATATAGCGGGGATCAACGCCGCCATCAAGCATCCTGGCAAACCAGTAAAGTGCCGCATTGGGGTGGGAGCCTCTGACCGACTTATGTAGTGCTGAAATTTGGTCATAAAAGTTTTCGCCCTTCTTGTCGAACCGCCTGAAGGTCTCACCCAGTGTTTCTTTTAACAATTCTGCAGAAATGGGCGCGCCTTTGTTTTGTGCAGCCTGAGCGGCAATGTCTAAGAGGTTGAGAACTCGTCTTGCGTCGCCATCAGCGCTGTTGATCAACATTTCCCTACCGTCGGTGGTCAGGGTGACATCGGTTAATTCATGCTCTAAAGCTTTGTCGATAACCTTTTCAAGGTGGGCTTTGCTTAACGGTTTTAAGACATAGACTGCTGCACGAGATAAGAGGGCGCTGTTGACTTCAAAGGATGGGTTTTCCGTTGTGGCGCCGATGAAGGTAAAGAGCCCACTCTCAACATGGGGCAAGAATGCATCCTGTTGCGATTTGTTGAAGCGGTGGACTTCATCAATAAAAACAATCGTTCGACGTTGGTAGTTTGTCCAGATAAGCCTGGCGCGAGTGACTGCCTCACGGATATCTTTGACACCAGAGAGAACCGCTGACAAGGCGATGAATTCTGCATCAAAGGCTCCTGCCATCAAGTTTGCGATGGTTGTTTTACCCACACCGGGAGGTCCCCAGAGAATCATTGAATGGGGAATCCCCGATTCAAAAGCTAGGCGTAAGGGTTTTCCTTCGCCTAAAAGGTGTTCCTGGCCGATGACGTCATCGAGGGATTTTGGGCGCAAGCGTTCTGCTAAAGGAGCCTGTAACATAGCGTAAGCCTTGGATGTTGTTTTACGAAGTCTAGCTGATGATGGGCTGAATTCATAGGGTGGTGCTGGATTTTTAATGTCGATGGTGGCATCCTGACTGAGTTGATGTGTGCATCATAGGGAATGATGTTTGGTAGTAGCTGTATGGAAGGGAACGTTGTGGAAAAGGATCAATTGCAGGATGTCAATGGGCAGGCGTTTTCAGATGAGGGGTTAGTTGAGACCAAGTTGGAAGGCAAGACTGTCTATCCGGGGAGTTTCTTCAGCATCGAAAAGGATACGGTGCGTTTGCCGGATGGGTCGACTGCGTTCCGGGAATTCATGCGCCATCCAGGAGCTGCTGCGATGATTCCGTTGTTTGAAGATGGTACGGTGCTTTTGGAACGCCAGTTCCGATATCCCGTAAACAAGGTATTTTGGGAGTTGCCAGCAGGTAAGATTGATGCCGGTGAGTCGTCTTTTGAAACGGCCAAACGTGAACTTGCTGAAGAGACCGGCTATGAAGCGGATGAATGGTATTTTGTGACGACAATCCATAACGCCATTGGCTATTCGGATGAACATATTGACCTGTATTTGGCGAAAAATCTGAAGAAAGGCCGTGCCCATTTAGACTCGGAAGAGTTTATTGAAGTGGTGAAAATGCCTATCCAAAAACTGGTCAATATGATCAGGGACGGGCAGATTACGGATGTGAAGACGATAGTCGGCATTTTTTGGTTGGAAAAAATTATCACAGGTCAATGGAATGTCGAAAAAATGGCCTAAAAAATGATGTAATCCGTTGAATTTTGATTTATTATTCTGAAAATCGTTTTTGGGGCCGGCTAGGTGGTGAGCGGTGTCAGACTGTCATTTCTTTTTCTGCTTCAAACGATTGGCGTGGGCATTCGCCTCTAACAACTGAAATAGGATTAAGCAATGGCAACTGGTACTGTTAAATGGTTCAACGATTCCAAAGGTTTTGGTTTCATCACCCCTGACGAGGGCGAAGGCGATGTGTTCGCGCATTTCTCCGCCATCAAAGCGGAAGGCTTTAAGTCCCTGAAGGAAAACCAGCGTGTTTCCTTCGATATCACCACGGGACCGAAAGGCAAACAGGCTTCCAATATCACCGTCATCTGATGTGTGGTATTCCAAGGACTCCGGTCTTTGGTGAGAAGTCAACAGAATCGGGAGTTGCAGTTTGTAGCTCCCGTTTCTTTTTATCGCAGGCAAGTTGCCCTGCGCCAATTCCCGTCACATCCTAAAGACTTTCAATCGGCTGGCAATCGTCCAGAGAATCAGGCACGCAAGTCCTGTAAAGAGGCTAATTACCCCAACAGCCCAAGTTAAGACCGGCCAGTCTAGCGAGCAAAGCAACATCGAGATGCTGCCAAAGAGGAGGGCTATGCAGCCAAAGAGTGAACCGACTGTCCCGTTGTCGGTATCGAGCTGTGTCATGACGAGCATGGTGCCAGCAGGCCGTACGGCACTGCCAAAAAATGTCACTGGTACATAGAGCAGGGCAAAGGCAAACGGGCTGGTGCTGCCAAAGAAAAGCACCGCCACGCCTGCAACAGCGACTGAGATAAAGCATGTGGTAATAAAAAGTTGTCTCGGCAACTTCCTTAAAATGTGCATATAGGCAATCGGAGCCAGCATCGCAAAACACCCGTTAAATGCGAAGAAGTAACTATACTGCTGTTCTGTCAGGCCAAAGAGGTTGATGTAGACGAAGGACGATGTCGATAAGAAAGACATCACCGGCATACACATCATGGAGAAAATCAAAAGTAGTGTCCGGTAGCCTTTATGGCTTAAGACGTAGCCCACGCGCCCTAATGACTTAAAGGCAGAACCCTCCGTTGGGTTTGTCAGTGTTTCTTTAAGCATGAGGGCGGCGAGCGTAGCGATAACCGCGCAGCCGCACAAGAAAACAAAAAGTCCCTGCCAGGCGGTGAAGTATAAGAGTTGTGCGCCAATGATGGGCGCCAACATCGGTGCGACGATGACGAGCGTCTGTATCCAGACCAAGACACGTTCCATCTGTTCACCTTCAAAGCAGTCTTTGACAATCGCCATGGAAACGGATTGGATGGCGCCACTGCCAATCGCTTGTAGGATGCGTCCGAAAATGAGTACCCAGATGCTGAAGGCGAAAATGCAGATGAAGCTCCCGATGATGTATATGGCTAGTCCTGTATAGAGGATAGGTTTTCTGCCATAGCGGTCGGTAAAAGGTCCCCATAAGAGCATCGAAACCGCAAAAAAGAGCATGAAAAAGGAGAGCGTAAAGTTGGCAATCTGCGGTGTCGTGTTAAAGACTTCAACCATCGATGGCAGTGCCGGTAGATATAAATCGGTGGTCAAAGGGACAAAGGCGCTTAAAAAAGCGAGATAGACAATCAGCGCTTTCCTACCGAAAGGGAAAACAGCAGGTTTGGGTGTGTCAGTTTTGGCGTCAGGCATGATTCAGACCTTGGAATCGAACTGGCAGAAAAACGGTGTGTCTAAGAAATCTCTGTGCTGTACGGCGCTAGGCCGTACAGCGTTTCGGTTAATAAGTTACTTTTTTTCTGGTGCCATTAACTCCAGCATTTTGTTGGGTAGTGGCACAGATTTGCCAGTTAACGCGTCCATCCAAACAACCGTGGATCCCCCGGTTGCATAGACTGTATCAGGGTCGTCTGCACGCCGGATTTCCTGTACGATCCGAAAGCTTGATTTGCCAGGGTGTCCAGCGTAGGTTGTCACTTCCAAGTCGCCAGGATAGGTAAGCGGCCTGTGGTAGGTGCACCAGCAGTGGACAACGGCGGTTTCAACGCCCGCCTTGCCGCTACGGCCTAAGTTGCCATACCATTCGATACGTGCTTGTTCCAGGTAACGGAAGAAAGCCGTGTTGTTGACGTGACCCATGGCATCCATGTCTCCCCAACGGATAGGGAACCGTGAAACAAATACCTGTTTCATATCTATTAATGGATTGTCTTCCATGTGATATGCTCCTTCATGCTTTTAGATTTCTAACATTATTAAAATAGTGCCTGTTGTGGGAAAATCAACCCACATCAGGCTTTTTGCTTGACGATATTCAAGATGGATCAACAGGAATTGGACAGCTCAGGCGACCGCGAGTCTATGGCATACGATGTGGTTGTTGTTGGAGCAGGACCTGCAGGCCTTGCAACGGCTATCCGCATCAAGCAGTTGGCTTTGGCAAAGGGGGCGGACATTGCTGTCTGTGTGCTGGAAAAGGGGGCTGAAGTTGGTTCCCATATTCTCTCTGGTGCCATCATGGATCCTGTTGCCTTGACGGAGCTTTTCCCGGACTGGCAGGCAATGGGGGCGCCTGTTAAGACGGCAGTTTCTGAAGAGCGCTTCCTCTTCTTAAGTAAAGACAAGGTTTCCAAGACGCCTGAATGGATGATGCCTAAAGCCTTGCAAAACGATGGCTGTTACGTCATTTCACTGGCGCAGCTCGTACGCTGGCTGGCGGCGCAAGCTGAAGAACTGGGTATTGAAATCTTCCCTGGTTTTTCGGCAACCGAAGTCCTTTATAACAATCAGGGCGCCGTTATCGGTGTGGCAACTGGTGATATGGGTATTGGTAAGGATGGCAAACCTACGGATGCTTACCAGCGGGGGATGGCGCTTTTAGCGCGCTATACCGTCTTTGCTGAAGGAACGCGTGGTCAGTTGGGGAAAGAAGTCATTGCACGCTTTAACTTGGATGCAGGCCGTGATCCGCAGGCATACTCCATTGGCCTGAAGGAAATCTGGAAAGTTCGTCCTGAAGTCCATCGTCCTGGGTTGGTGATGCATACGGCTGGCTGGCCTTTAGATCGTCATACGTATGGCGGCTCCTTTATATACCATATGGCAGATGGCAAGGTGGCTGTTGGCTTTACGGTGGGCTTAAATTACAGCAATCCTTGGCTTTCCCCTTTCCAAGAGTTCCAGCGTTATAAAACCCATCCGGCCATCCGCTCATTCTTGGAAGGCGGTGAGCGCCTGGCGTACGGGGCGCGTGCGATGACAGGTGGTGGCTTGCAGGCTTTGCCTGAGCTGGTTTTCCCAGGTGGCGTGCTGGTCGGGTGTGAGGCCGGCTTCTTAAATGGAGGTCGTATTAAGGGGATTCATTCTGCGATTAAGTCAGGGATGTTGGCAGCTGCAGCCATTGCTCCGGCAGTCCTCTCAGGCAGACGCCATGATGTTTTACGCGACTACCCAAAGGTATTCCAGAAATCGTGGCTCTACCGCGAATTGCATGCGGTACGAAACTTCAAACCCTGGATGGAGAAAAAGCTCAAATGGGCGACCTTGATGTTTGGGATGGATCAGGTCTTATTCCGTGGGAAAGCACCTTGGACACTGCACCGCCATGTGCCGGACTACATCTATTTGCAACCAGCCAACCAGTCCAAGGAAAAGTCTTACCCAAAACCAGACGGCAAACTCACGTTTGATGTGCCTTCTTCTGTCTATCTTTCTGGCACGAACCATGAAGAGGACCAGCCGGTACATCTTGTTTTAAAGGATGCGGACAAGCCGCTGTCGTTCAACCTTCCCAAGTTTGCTGGGCCTGAAGTACGTTACTGTCCGGCAGGTGTTTTTTCTTATGTACCCGATGGCAAGGGCGGTATGAAGTTTCAGATCAATGCGGCGAATTGTCTACATTGCAAGACATGCGATATCAAGGATCCTGGGCAGAACATCATTTGGACAGCCCCACAAGGGGGGGATGGTCCCAATTACCCCGATATGTGATTACCGATACCGGTTCTGGAACGGTAGGTCTGTTTTTGCTAACATGCCAAGGTCATCTGTTTAGGAGAATCTATGTCGCTCAAACTCGTTGAAACGGCTCCCTACGAAGGGCAAAAACCGGGGACCTCTGGTTTGAGGAAGCGCGTTTCTGTTTTTCAGCAACCCAACTATCTTGAAAACTTTGTCCAATCTGTTTTTGATACGGTCGAGGGTTTTACCGGTAAGACACTGGTCTTAGGTGGCGATGGCCGGTTTCATAATGATGTGGCTATCCAGACTATCTTAAAGATGGCTGCTGCCAATGGTGTCGGTAAAGTGATGGTTGGGTACAACGGTATCCTGTCTACCCCAGCTTGCAGCTGTGTCATTCGCAAGCACAAGACCTTTGGCGGGATTGTCTTGTCCGCAAGTCATAATCCCGGTGGCCCTCAAGGTGACTTCGGCATTAAATTCAATATCGCTAACGGGGGGCCAGCCCCAGAAAAAGTAACCGATGCCATCTATGCGAAAAGCCAGGCGTTGAAGTCCTATCGGATCATCGATGCAGCAGATGTCGATTTGTCTGCTTTGGGGACGACAAAGATAGGCGATATGGTCGTTGAAGTTTTTGATCCTGTGGCCGATTATGCCGACCAGATGGCATCCATCTTTGATTTTGATGCCATCAGGGCTCTTTTTGCCAAGGGGTTTACGCTGCGGTTTGATGCGATGCATGCGGTATGTGGTCCTTATGCCAAGCGCATCATTGAAGGTATGTTGGGTGCCCCTGAAGGGACGGTCATCCATGCGGAACCGTTGCCGGACTTTGGTGGTCACCATCCTGATCCCAATCCAGTGAACGCGAAGGATCTGCTGGATTTTATGGCAAGTCCTGATGCCACTGATATGGCGGCCGCTACCGATGGAGATGGTGACCGCAACATGATTGTTGGTAAGGGCTTTGCGGTATCGCCTTCTGACAGCTTGGCCATCTTAACGGCGAATGCTTTCTTGGTACCGGGTTATGCTGGCGGTGTTAAGGGGGTTGCCCGTTCGATGCCAACTTCTGCTGCGGTTGACCGCGTGGCAGATATCTTAGGTATTCCGCATTATGAAACGCCGACGGGTTGGAAGTTCTTTGGGAACCTATTGGACGATGGTCGCATTACCTTCTGCGGTGAAGAAAGTTATGGGACGAGTTCACTGCATATCCGTGAAAAAGATGGTATCTGGGCAATCCTTTTTTGGCTGAATCTGTTGGCTAAAACGGGAGATTCGGTGGGTGGCCTTGTTGAAAAACATTGGCAGCGGTTTGGACGGAATTACTATTCACGGCATGATTATGAAAGCGTCGACAGTGCACGTGCCAATGCTTTGATGGATCATTTACGGAGCCAATTGGATAGCTTGGCTGGCAGGTCTTTCGGTGCATTTATTGTTGAAAAAGCGGACGAGTTCACCTATCACGACCCAGTTGACGGTTCGGTCTCTGAACATCAGGGAATCCGGATTTTCTTTACGGATGGCTCACGTATTATCTTCCGCTTATCAGGAACCGGTACGGTTGGGGCAACATTGCGGGTTTATTTTGACCACTATGATGCCAAAAAGTTGGATCTTGCTCCTCAGGCCGCCTTGGCGGATTTGATTGCCATTGCAACGGAAGTTGCGAGACTCCCTGAGTTTACGGGCATGACAGAACCGACAGTGGTGACATAGGAGAAGAGACGATGACCTTAATCCCGAAACAAGCTGCAGCTGGATTTTGGGACAAAGTCTATGAAGGCAATGATTTTGCTTTTGGGCGCGAACCCAATGCCTGGTTTGCTAGCAAAGCCTCTTACCTCAAAAAGGGGCAGCGCATCCTGATGGTAGCTGATGGGGAAGGTAGGAACAGCATCTGGTGTGCACAGAAGGGGCTGGTAGTCGATGCGTTTGATTTATCGGCCAAAGGGATTGAGAAAGCCAGGCGCTTTGCCGTTGAAAGTGGCGTGACGGTCAATTTCACGGCTGCGGGCGTTGATGACTGGGATTGGGAACCGAATGCCTATGATGCGGTGACATTAATCCTTTGTCAGTTTGCCACTCCATCGATGCGCAAAAAACTTTTTGCGGACTGTATCAAGACGCTCAAAACAGGTGGGCTTTTCTTTGTGCTGGGCTATACGGTAAAGCAGCTCGAGTATGGTACAGGAGGCCCGTCTAATGCAGCGCAACTCTATACTGAGGCCATGTTAAGAGACCTTGTCCAGGGGATGGTTATTTTGGAACTGGAAAGTTTTGACATGGAAGTGTCTGCAGGACGTCACAGAGGGAAATCAGCGTTTGTTGGTTTGGTTTCGCGTAAGAAATAAGGTTAAGACGTTACGATGCGTGCATTTGCAGGTATACTCGCATGTTTTAGAGATTAATCAGAAGGTCTGATTTTTATGGCGTTAGTAAAGTGCAAGGTCTGCGGACAGGAAATTGACGAAGATGTCATGAAGTGTCCGGGCTGTGATTCGCTGGGTCCCAACCGGGGTAAACGGATCCGACGGAACATGTTCATCGCGCTTGGTGCGATTGTCGTTCTCTTTGGCTATGGTTGGTACTACAAGTCACAGGAAGTCGTCAAACCGGTCGAACAGGTGGAACGTGAACACTTGGAAGACAAGCGTTCCCAACGTGGCGTAGCTGCGTCATTGATGTTGCGCTCGCGCTTGGCACATCCAGAATCCATGAAAATTACCAAGGCACTGTCAAATGAAGATGGTACGAACCTGTGCTTTGAGTTTACCGAAATTGATGCATCCGGCAAGCAGCGCGCTAGCAAGGGCGTTGTCTACGATGGGGGTGAACCCAGTACGAAAGCGTCTGACTGGAAGCTTTTCTGTGAACATAAGTCGATGCGTCCGATCAAGCTCATTATCCGGACAGACGACGAATAGGCTTATTTAAAAAACCACACTTTCTCTGGCCCACAGGTAATCCTTCCCTGTGGGCTTTTTCAACGGCAATCGGCTTAATGATTATTGCATGGCGCCCACGCAGGTTGGATGCATACGCTCCATCATGGATTTCATACGCTGATCCAACGCTGCACCTAATTTGCTTTCAAGTACAGGCGTTTTTTCAATGAGCATACGGCCAGTCGGCGTTTGATAGAAGGCCGTCAGGTCTTTCAATTCTTCTTCGGTGAAGGATTCACGGTAGATACGGACGTACTCTGGCTTCAGGGATTCCCAGCCGAGGGTGTCATGGATCATTTTCCGGTAATCTTCAAGGCACTTTTTAGCGGCTTCCCGCTTTTCCGCAGGAACACCTTCACGTTCCGTCATTGGGATGACGGTCGATTTGAGGAACGCATCCGCATCGGCAACTGCGCTGTCAGCTGATTTCTGGGCTTGGGTCAGTTCCAACAGTTTTTCAATGGTTGCATCCTGTGGTGGGGATGCCCAAGCAGGAACCGTCATCATGGCGGCAAAAAGGATAGCAATCCAGCGTTTCATTTTGACTCCTTTATGTTAGGGACTGCCACGAGTGAGCAGTCGGTTGCATGGAAAAACTACAAGCTATTGTAGCGGATTTCTGTGCGTCTACGGTGCGCATCAATGATGCTATAATACGCTCCGTTCGGGGCGTAGCGCAGCCTGGTAGCGCACTTGCATGGGGTGCAAGGGGTCGGAAGTTCGAATCTTCTCGCCCCGACCAACATTTTGGAGGGAAGCTTTGGAGCTTCCTTTTTTGATAGTACTGATGTCTTTTATAGGGTTCGTTCAACCCATCCACTATGATTACCTGCATCATTTTCGGTTCGTTAGCGGCAATTGTCTTGATTGCCATGGTTTATATCAAGTTCTCAGAATCCGCTGTTAAGAAGGGGATTGAAAAGCACTTAAAAGATCCCTTACCCATTGACGGGCAGGATGTTGTACCTGAATGGTATGAACAGGACTGGACGGATGTGGACAACAACCTGCTTGCTTTCGACAAAGAGCATGGCATTTTCTTAGGCATTACCGCAGGGCGCAAAAAAGGCGACAAGGTGGATATCCGTGCTATCCCTGTGGATACAATGACGCGCTGTGAGGTCGTTATTGATGGCAGGACGGTTTTGGAAGCAAGGGCAGGCAAGATTACTGGTAGACACCCAGAAAATGCCTTGGATGCATTCCGTGCTAATAGCCAGAAAATCAAATCGATTGAGTTGCGTGTACGCTCAGTCTCGGGTGGGCAGACCGTACCTTGTTCGGCGGGTAAGTATGGTGTGAATTTGGCTGAGAAATACCATATCCTGTTATTGGAAGCCATGAAGGCCAGAGGTGAAAGCCCGGTTCCGATGGCCCGCAAGCTGAAAAAAGCCTGATACGACTGTCCTACTGTCCCGGGGAATGACCGATGTCGTCAACGCTAAAGACCGCTATCCTCATTGCCATCTTGTTGGCAGGCGCCATTTGGGTGGTGCATAAGACGGGACTTTTCAATAACCGCAGGGCGCAGGTCGAAAAAGTCCTTAACGAACCTGTTAAGGTAGCGGGGCAAGCCATCAAACCCAATTGGTCACAGAAAGTCAAAACAGGCATCAATCAGGACATGGTTGCGTTTGATGCCGACAACCATCTCGTCGCATGGGTTACATCTGAGGCGTCGGGTATCAGGCGGACGGTGTGGGTACTCGACAGTCTGGTGCAGGTCGCGTTGGTCGTGGATGGTGAGGCCATTGGCCGCGTGACGAAGGGGGCTGCCAGTGGCAACATTGCGCCCGTTGGCGATGAGGAAGCCGTCCGAAACATTCATCTTACCGTCCAAGCGGCTGACAGTTCTGTCGTTGCCATTCCTTTTGCGTTGACGGAACTTGATCTGGCTAAGCGCTGGTATCGGCGGCTGGCTAAGGCGCTAGGCACAGCGGATTAAGATGGTTTGAGTACTTGGTTGAGCACGTCGGCCAGGTTCATGCCTTTAGCACGTCCCAGTTGCTTTTCCGTCATTTCTTCGAAGCCTTTTAAGAGTTCCTTGGCATCAGGGTCTATTTTGGCAGCTTCTCGGGTTAAGACATAAGCATTTACCGTACTGACCTTAACGCCATTACCTTCAGTGAAGGCATTCGCTAACGAGAGCATGGCTAAGACATTGCCTTGTTCTGCTGACTTGGCAAACCAAATTGCGCCCAGTTCCGGGTTCTTTTCAGTGCCTTCACCGCCCATTAAGGCAAGGCCTAAGAAAAACTGTGCTTTGGCATGCCCCTGTTGTGCGGCTGTGTGCCACCAGCCGACCGCTTTTTTGCGGTCTTTGGCGATGCCTTTGCCATTATAGTAAGCAAGGCCTAAGTTGAACTGAGCCTGGGCGTTCCCTTGGATGGCAGCTTGTCGGTAGAGTTTGACTTCAGTGTCAACGGCATTGGCATTGGTGTTTTCCTGTCCATAGAGGAAAGCGAGGTTGAATTGGGCGGTAGCATCTGACTGCCTCGCTGCTTCGGCATACCAAAAGCCAGCTTTGCCTTCATCTTTTTCAACCCCTTCCCCAAAAAAGTAGGCGTTGCCCAGTTTCCGTTGGGCTTCGCGGTTGCCGTTTTCAGCTGCGCTTGTCCACCAGGTTAAAGCTTTGGGGGCATCTTTTTCAACGCCTTGCCCGTCGTGATAAGCATCCCCTAAAGCGTTTTGAGCCCCAGCATGGTTTTGCTGGGCTGCCCATGTGAGCCAATCAATCCCTTTGGTTTTGTTTTGGGGAATGCCGCGTCCTGCCATATACGCTAAGCCAATATGGTATCCGGCATCGATATTGCCTTTGGCGGCGGCTTTACCAAACCAGGAAAGAGCCTTGGTGTTGTCCACAGGTACGGTTTCACCATAGTAGTAGGCGGCGCCTAAATGGTGTTGCGCTTTATCATTGCCCTGTTCAGCAGCCTTTTCCCACCAGGAAAGTCCTTTTTTCGGGTTACGTTTGATGCCTTCCCCAAAAAAGAGTGCGTTACCCAGCCGGTATTGTGCAGGGGCGTAACCTGCTGTGGCAGACTTTTGCCACCATTGCAGGGCTTGTGATGGATTGGCTTTTGTTCCTTCGCCATAAAAGAGCGACTGACCTAAGTAATATTGGGCAGGCGGGTAGGACTGCCTGGCTGATTTTTCATACCAGTGAAGCGAAAGCTTCAGGTCTTTGCCAACACCATTGCCATCATGATAAGCCGAGCCTAATAAGAACTGGGCGATGGGGTGTCCTTTTTTTGCGGAAATCTGCCAGTTTTCCGTTGCTTTTGTCATATCCTGTGGTACGCCTTTTCCCTGCCAGTAGGCGTTGCCCAGTTGGTAAGCCGCGTCCTTATCTCCTTTGGCAACACGCGCTTGGAGGGTATCCAGGTTTTGGGCTTGTTCAATTGCTGGAGCTTTTTCGGGGGGGGTCGCTAGTATAGGTGTTGCGGTGAAGGCAAGTGTAGCGAGTAAAACGAGCAAAGGTTTTTTTAGCATGGCGTTTTCTGGGGGAGGGGTGTGTCCGTTATTGCAGGGGTACGTCAGGTGGGCGCTTGTCGCTTTGCGCTAAAGCTTTGGCTGCTAAGTCAAGCAGGTTCCTGCAGCGTGATTCGTCTTCTGTATGGGCGATACTGATTAAGTTTTCGGAGGAAGAATAGATGACAACTGCCTGGATATCCTCAGCGCTTTTTTTCGCAAGATCTGCTAGGACTCTGTCGAACATTTTTTTGATATCTACCGTGTTTGACAAAATAAAAGCCCTTTCGTTGTCGGGTGTTGGTGTTTTAAAAACGGAAAGCGTGACAAAAGCCACGCTTTCTGCTTGTCAAAGTCACTTCTTAAAGTGTCGCACCCTTGATGGAATCACGGGTATGGCTTCGAGTTTTTTCTTTAGCCTTAACCAGCTGACGGTCGACTTTGTCCATTAATGTGTCGATGGCTGCGTAGATATCCTGACCTGTACTTTCAGCATGCAGGGTTTTACCGGAGAGTTTCATATTGAGTTCTGCACGCTGGCGTTTTTCTTTATCGGATATATTGTCTACGGCAAGCAGAACCGTTATTTCAATGACGCCGTCAAA
>JAEEYE010000014.1 GCA_016291665.1 Oxalobacter sp.
TGGGGGTGTCGTGGATACGCCCATGGTATTCCGTGATTACCATAAGGGATCATGGTTCCCATTAGAAGCAGGGCTACGGCCCTGCGAAGCCCGCGCATTCATGCGTGGGTAATTCACGCCGGTTGCTCAAAGGAGAATAAAGTGAAGCATCCCGTACCCAAAGCTTTATTGGCAGCATGTGGCATTGCCTGTCTGTTAAATGTCCATGCCGGAGAAGTCCCTGTCCCTCCAAACCTCCTGACAGGTGTAGCGTCAGCCAAATACAAAGCCCTGGCATCATCCATCATGCGGCAGGCGCATAGCGAATACAATGCAAAAGGCGACTGTTGGACGGTATCGGGCAGCAACAAAGCGTGCTGGCGACCGGTTTCACTCCATGCACCGATTTCGAATCCGCCCAAACGGACAACATTTTATTACCTGTTGGCCTTGGAGATGGAAGAGGGCAAGTCTGCAAAGATGTATGCCGTTGAGCAAATGACAAGTGGCAGCATCTATTTCCACGGGATGAAAACCGTTAAGGGACATGGCGGTTTTATTACCGACCAGGAAGATGGTTTTGGGAAAAGTGCGTTCATCCGGGTTGGCAAAGACCTCTATGGCTGGAAAATCCATGAAGAGCCACAGGAGGTGAACGAGCCGGGTTTTGATACTTATTACGTGTTCCCCAAGATGCACCGGCATAACATTTTCAGTAGCCAGATCATTGAAATGGGGAAGGTGTTTACCCGTAACACTGAGGTCTTAAGTACCCGCAATGAAGGGCCACAGACCTATACGAAGGTCAATGACTATCTCGGCAGGAGTGAACTAGATGCCAGCCGGCCTGACGCAGAAGTCTATCCACTGAAGATAACTTACCGAGCCATTTTAGGTGGCACGCAGTCTTGTATTGGGTGTGAGGCAACAGGCGGTAAAAAGCGCCCTCCTCAAGAGGTCATTGTCCCCGCCAATCCCAAGACGTTGAAGTATTCGATACCGAAACGCTGTCCAATGAATGCGGGGCGGTATTAGGCGCATGCCTATCCGTGATAAGCTTGTCAGCGGTCAGTTTTTCTGTCGGAGTCCCACTATGCGAGCCCTGTTCAAACCTTTTGCTACCCTTGTGGTTGCCGCCTGTTCAGCGACAGCGTTTGCCTGTGGTCCGAATGCTTTTGATGGCACGTTTGCCCTGAATGGGAAAACCGTTACCATCACAGAAAAACCGCGCTGTTCCTTTCATTTCGTCTATCAGGAATGGGCCCCAACTCAACGCCCGCATAAGGGCAGGCCGCTCATCAGGCTGAAAAGCACATCGGGCAATTACCATGACGTCCACTTCAGGAAAGGGCAAACAGAATACATCCTCACTGTGCCTGAAGATGCCAAGCCTTTCGAAGCGTATGGGGCTGAGGACATCGTAGATAAGATTACCCTGGATATCGTCAGGCATGGTAAACCAAAGCACACCTATACGTTAAAACGCATCCGGTAGGTTCTTGAGGAAGCCAGAAAAATATCGCTATACTTGGTGAGCGATTCTGTCTCCGCCTACATATACAGAATGACGAAATGGGGCGCCGTGACGGATTCCGTCTGGTCCTTGAGTACGCGTATAGAGGACACTTAGGTTCGCAATACGTTCAGGCCAAGACAACCTTATTTCTTGAACAGCCAGTAGTGGGCTTTCTTCTTGTAGTTGTAGTGGCCTTTCCTTTTATCCGCATCGATATAGACCGTCAGGTCACCCGCGTTCTTAGGCGGCCGTTCCAGGAAACAGTAGCGCTCATTGCGGTTGAGTCCCGTCCTGACGCGGATATAGGTGTCACCCTTCGTAAATCCGTAATTGTATTCCTCACAGGTCAACGACATTCTTGACGCATAAGCACCAGGCTCGACCGACCCGTTTGCAATTTCCATATCCGGTTTTCCCTGGCCAATCTTCTTGGGTTTGTTCCATGCCTGATAGAGGCAGTTTTCTTCGCTGGGGCAGGTAATCCGGATATTGTGTCTGCTTGTCTCAAAGAGACCGCCCAAGCCTTCATCAGAGGCTAACGCATGGCTTGAGCACAGACCAATCCCAAGCATTAGCAGGGTAATGATGCACTTATTCTTCATGGTTGCTATACCAATTCTATGGTTATAATCTGTCTTGTAATATATTTATAATTTATTATTCTATATCAAAGAATTATCCTCTGTTTATCATGTTATTTGTAATGTTTTGATTGTGATTTTTAACTGTTAAATGGAGATGCTTGTTCCTGTTGACGGCAACCCGACAGGGGAAAAAAGGTGGAAATCCGGGAACAAGTATCCCTATCGGTGCATTACCGCAATTCCATCATGATACTGATGATTGCCTAGGTCGGTTTTCCTTTCCAGGTATGTGGCTTTGCAAGCGCTACGAACGGCACCATGACATCATCTGAAGGATCTTCTGCGTTATACAAAAGCCCCTTCATCTGGACATTTCCATCTGGCAACTTCTCAGCCAGTGTAACCTTCGTATAGTAGACGGGATCGCCACCAGACATCGCATCAGCCCTATGGAAATAATAACGGACACCATCAGAATGATATTCGACAGGCCTACACTCTTGACACCCCGACTGGCCTTCGGGTTCGCGGACACTCGGCAGGCTCTTTAGGTCATAATCAAAATAGCGTTTTAAGCTTTCCCTGACATACTTTCCATCAATCGTTGCATCGCCATACGGGCTATTGAGCGGCTTGATGGTCCGCTCGGAATTGTTCACATTATGGTGCCAGATGGCAAAACGGATCATTTCATAAGGGTGATTTGGATCCAGTATTTCTTTTGCCGTGAAATTGTTCATCCTCACTTCTGTGAAATTCGACAGGAAAGTACTCATTTTCTTCAACTGGTCAGCAGAAAAATCCCCGGCATTGGCGGATAGTGCCATACACAATGCCAAAAACGCCGTTGCAATAAATGAGAACAGCTTTTTCATAACACCACTCCTTATACCAGTAGATTTGCAAAAGGCTTTCCTAGAAAAAGATACCGTTTGAAGCAGAATGCTTTTTCCTAAGAACTCGTGGGCTAGGATACACCATATTACTGTTTTATGACGGGAAAGAAGGGGGAGGGGAAGTCACGAGCCTGCGCCGCTCGTCTTGTCAAAATATGACAAGTTTTTTTATTGAAAATTGTCAAGATATGACAATTTTACTAGATCATCCTGATTTCGAAATGATTAGTCAAAATGCCCCGTTTGGCTGCCGAGCAGGATATACAGATGCCCTATACCATTTAGGCAATACGTGTGCTTACGGGGTGGGTGTCCCACAGGATGACAAGAAAGCCATTTCCTGTTGCCAGAGAGCGGCAGGAAATGGGGACGATTTGGCGAAGCTTTTCTTGCAGGCACTAAAAGGCGATGCCAAATCGCAATATAAGCTGAGCCAGAGATATACCCATGACGGCGGCTTTATGCAGGACAATAAAAAGGCCATGCTGTGGCTTGAGAAGGCAGTAGCGCAAGGGTATCCCGAAGCGAAGGCAACACTTGAGAAGATGGGGAGGGCTTCAGCCTGTTGACTGAAACCGCCATATACCGCTTCTGGCAACCAGGCAAAACCAGCCGCCATGCGGAGCCATTCAGAAGCGGTATAACTCCTTGCGTATGAAATGGCCTATTTGTACTGCGTCTTAAGGCTGATGATTGCCCAAGTCGCTTTGCCATTCCAGGTATGCGGCTTGGCAATCGCAGTAAATGGTCCCATGACTTCAGAAGGGTCTTCAGCGTTGTATACAACCCCTTTCATCTGGATATTGCCATCAGGCAGCCGCTTAGCCTGGGTGACCCGCGCAAAGTAGGCCTGTTCGCCATCTGCAGCGACGAAATAATAACGGGCACCATCGGAATAGTATAGGAATGGCTTGCAATTCGTGCAGTCTGGCTCGTAGTATGGATTGCGGACATTTGGCGTGCCCTGAAGGTCATAGTCAAAATAGCGTTTCAGGCTTTCCCTGACGTACTTCACATCAATCGATACATCACCATAAGGGGTATGGTCTGGCTTGATGTTTTTGTGGAAATTGTTCAGCCATTGATGCCTGATAGCGAAATGGATCATATCAAGCGGTTTGCTGGGATCCAACACTTCCTTTGCTGTGAAGTCGTTCAGCCCGACCTCAGTGAAGTTCGAGAGGAAAGTGCTCATTTTCTTCATCTGGGCTTTAGAAAAATCACCAGCATGGGACGGCAGCGCCAGCCCAAATGCCAGAATCACTGCTGCAATGATTGAAAACAGTTTTTTCATCACTCTCTCCAAGTCCAGTCTATCCACAGAAGGCTTCAGGGTACATCGTGCTATCGACAACAGGATGCCCCTTAAGCTGAGAGCAAGGATACACCAGTTTGCAGAATTGCTCGACGGTTTTAACAACGCCATCACTGTAAGGTCTAGGCATTTCCCATTGGCTCATGTATCCTCAAATTTTTTGGGCAACATCATGGCCAAGACCCCACAAAAAAACTTTGACGACTTCTGCAACAACCTTGCCAGCGATACCATCGACCGCATCTATGACTTTGCAGGAGACGATGACAAAATGCGGCTCGACGCCTTCTGGAATTTCGCGGAGATAATCCTACTGGATGCAGTGAAATATTCCCATCACATCGGCGGGGAAGAACTGGCGGTATCCAGCCTGAAAATTTTCAAAGAGCGCATGCGTAACCATTACGCAGCTCTCAATGTTGAAGCAGACACCACACGTTAAGCCAGCAGGCGGATCATTTTTTCGGCCACGTCAGCCATCCTGTCTTTACGGACCAAGCCATCAACATACTTGGCCGGTATGGCCTTGAAACCGAACTTGGCACCTAAAAGGCTGGCCGCTACGGCACCATTGGTATCGGCATCCCCCCCAGCATTCACAATGGCAAGTAAGCCGGATGCAAAATCCTTGGCATGGAAGAGTGCCCAGAGCGACGCCCCCAATGTCTTCAACGTGTAGCCCATCGCCTGGCTGTCGTCGAGCTTAAGTCCGGCAAGATCGCCCTTGGCCAATTCCAGGTAGGCGTCAATACGCTCATCATACTGTCTGCCCAAGGCCTTGATTTCCTCAAAGGAGGGCGCAACACCTGCCCAGACCAAGCGGTTGATGATGACCGATTGGATGACACAGGAGCCAATGCATCGTGGGTCTGCATGTGTCAGCTTACAGATTGCTTCGGCGTTTTGGGGGACATTTTCATTCAAAAGGCCAACCGGGGCAGTACGCATCAAGCCACCATTGGCGGCATTGGCCTTACCGGTGGCTTCCCAGACACGCATCGATGCATTGAAAGGATTGGCCAAGTAATCATGCTGCCTTAAGACATTTCGGGTATTGCGCCCAATGCCAAGAGGGGTGCCTTCATACCAACGGTGGAAATTCCCCGCGACCGTCATCGGATTGATCCCTTTGTCTTCAATCATCGCATCGGTAATACAGAGCATCATATCGGTGTCATCTGTCCATTCTCCGGGCACCCACTTGTTACGGTGGTGGTCATCAATCATCTGGCGGTAATCGGTAAAGCCATTGGGATAATAGTTTTGGATGTCTTTTTGGCTCATGAATTCTGTACCAAGGCCCAAGGCATCGCCAATGGCCTGCCCGAAAAGGCAGCCTTTAATCCTGTCTGCAATCGTGTCGTTCATCGTTTCCCCCATATTCCTACTATGTTCAAATGCTAGCAGAAGGAAGCGCTTTGCGGGAAAGAGACTGATATTCGCTGGGAATGCCTCTCGGCAGTCTCAATCAGAGAATATTCATAGAATACCCTTTGAATATTATCCACTAAGGGCAACCGCAGACGAAACGGAAAGTTTTCCGCCTGTATAGACAGGCAGAAGAGAGGTCGTCCACAATGCGCATAGCGACGTATTAACACGAAACAACTGCACAATCGCCGGGGCTTGGCCCCTGAACGCCAAGACGAATTTTGTGTGTGTGGGACTTGCTGATTAAGCCATCAGGCAGGGACGTTCTGGATTGCGTACACCAATCTCTCTGAAAGTAACCCAAAAATGGAATAAAGCGATTATAATGGACTAAATGCAGTACACATTGTGTCGCGCATACATCTACCAAACCGACAAAGGAGGATACCATGTCTAAAGTTATTCTTACCGCAACCGATTTGTCTGACTGGGCAAAAATTGCTGAAGCAAAAGGTGCTGCACTGACAAAAAGCTTAGGCGATGCCGAAATGCTTCTTGTCCACGTTCTAGAACAGAGGGGTAGTGCATTTGGCATGGATTCGTCAAACACCATCCTCAACAAGGAACTGGTTCAGAGTGAAGCCCATAAAGCCTTGGAAGATACGGCAGCAAAGCTCTCTGAACAGGAAGGTATCAATGTCACGCCAGTCGTCCGTGCCGGCGATGTGACCGAAGAAATCAAAGCACTCGTCAAAGAAAAGAAAGCGTCGCTCTTGGTCATCGGTGCCCATGGCCAGGGTTACCATTTCCTGCCGATCATTGGTAATATCCCTGCCAAACTGATCCAGGGCAGTGAATGTCCAGCCTTGATCATCCGCAGTATCGAAAAGAAACCTTACAAGAAAGTCCTGGTACCAGTCGACTTCTCTGAAGTCTCCGTCAACCAGGTCAAGGAAACCCTGCAGTTCATCCCAGATGATGCAGAAATCACCTTGATGAGCATCTGTGAATCCCCAAGCTCAGACCTCAATTTCTATTCGAGCGTCGACCCAGCGGTCCTTGAAGCTTACCGTAATTCGGTCAAGACCAAGGGTCAGGAAAAAATGGATCAGCTCGTACAGAAACTCGGTTCTGCTCGCCAGTTCAAGACGCACCTCGAAATCGGTGTCCCACACAAGGCAATCTTGAGTTATGCGAAGGTCAACAACTATGACCTGCTGGTCTTGGGCAAACACCACCGCCTGCGTCTGGAAGACTACTTAATCGGCAGCACGATCCACTATGCGATTAACGAAGCCGATTGTGATGTCTTGATTACGACGTCGGTAACCATCTAACAAACCGAAATGCATAGGGGACTGTCTTGGGTTGCCAAGGCAGTCCTTTTTTATTTTTGGGAGCAGAAAATGAAAAAGTTCCTGATTGCCGCCATGCTGGCAGTGGGTGTAACAGGGGTTGCCACAGCGCCTGCCGTAGCAGGCCCTTATGCCTCACAGCGCGCAGGCTATCATAAATATGCCAACCAGCGCTTTGGGTTTTCTATCCTGGTACCCAACGGCTTTGTCGCAAACCCACCCCCCGCCAACCATGATGGCCGGTCTTTCCATGATGCGTATGGGGCAGAGTTCATGGTCTGGGGATCGAACAACGTCCTGGACAAGACGGTAATGGGCGAGTACCGGGAAGCACTGCGCCGGCATCCAGACGCCGCCTACAGTACCTATGGCAAGGGCTGGTATGTAATCTCGTACCACGAAGGGGGATACATCGTCTATGAAAAACACTTTATCTCCCCACGTGCAACCAACAGTTGGGTATTCAAGTATCCAGCATCCCGTGCTTCGGTAATGAACCCGGTCTGCTCCGTCATGGCCAAGAGTTTCAGGCCAGGCTGGTAATAAGAAAACGGGGCAACAGGTCGATTGACCCATTGCCCCTTCATGGGCGCTATTTAAAAGATACGTCCGCCTTTATGCCCCTTGGTGGTAGCAGGGACAGTCTGGATGATGGCCTTTTTGCTGCTGTAAAAGGGCCTCACGTTCAAACTTCGCGCCTTCAACCAAGTCCTTGACCATCTCATCGAAAAGGTCCGGCTCCAGATGGGCAAAAATCTGCCCCAACAGGGTCTGGGCAATCAGCATCTGGAGCGGCATCCGGTAGACTTCTGCCATCTTCAGTGCGCCAAAGCGTGCATCCAGGTAATCGACAAAATAACGCGCTTCCTGTTCAAGCCTTACAGAATCTTCGATCATGGTATCAGGCACTGTCATGCCGGTTTCTTCGGCAAGTTCCTTGAACATCCTCTTTAATTCTGCTTTATCTGCTTCAGTCACAACGGTCTCCTTAAAAAAGTCTTCGTCCAATGTCTGGACAAAATGGAAAACGGCCCCCTGTGAAGGGATGCCATCAATAAAACCAGGGCGCAAAAGCCGGTGCATTTCCAAGCCGTCGGTCATTAGGCATGAAAAGGACTCTCTCCTCCGTTTTCGGGGAGCAAATAAAGGGCTAATGGGAAATGTCAGTCGGCAGGCGAGCCTGGTGTTCAGTCGGTATACCAAGCGGTTGTGCCCGGATCATCGTCGTCATCATCTATGACGGCGTAACGCTTGGGCGGTGGTACCATGGGTCCTGCCTTTTCAACCAGCCAAATCAGCGGCAGGAAAAGGGTAATCATCAAAGGATCGACCCAAAAACAAAACCGGGTAAACCAGTCCTGCTTGACGCCACAACCGGCTGCAAGGGCTTTTGTGCGCTTGGATTCGGCAATCAGTTTCCTGTAAGTTTTCAGCATATTGGCGTCTCGTCTTGGTTTTCGGTTCAAAAAGCCAGACGGCAGGCGTACATACAACAAAGCCAGCTGCAGGATACGATTCCTATTTCCAGCTGGCGTTTGTGGCCTTTCGTCTAACTTCGAAAAATAGCATAGCACACAGGTCCTGAAATTCCAGAAATTCACAATATTGTCAAAATTTAGGCGGAACAGGTGTTTAAGAAACCGAGGTTCATCTGCAGGATTTTGAACTGGCCTGGAAGGTAAGGTAACATGGATTTTATGCATGATACTGAACCCACCCTCTACCTGCTTTGCGGGATCCCTTATGCTGGCAAGTCAACGTTTGCTGATACGGATCCTGTCTTAGCCCCTTTGCCCAAACTCTCCACCGACCGGCTGATCCTGGACAAGGCCAAGCGTATGGGAACGACCTATGCGCAGATTTTCCAGGATGCCTTCCGGGAAGCGGACAAAACCTTCAGGGAAGAGGTCAATGCCCACTTTAAGGAAGGGACTTCTTTTGTCATCGACCGCACAAGCGGCACACCCGGGGTGCGCAAACGTTTCCTTAAGAAAGCAAAAAAGCATGGTTTCAAAGTGGTCTGCCTTTATTTTGAACCACCACCTGACGCCGAACTCAAGCGCCGGATGGCCCTACGGGCAGAGCAGGGGCTTTCTTGGGAAAGGGTATTGGCATTCAAGGCAGGCTTTGTCGTACCCACAGCCGATGAAGGGTTTGATGCGTGTTTTGTAATAAACCAACAGGGCATCCGCGATTGGTAAAGTGCCTTTCAACTGATTGGACGGTAGGCCATTAGGGAATTTAATAGGCATTTTGCCTGCTAATTGGCATCAGAATAACGGCACGTTCTTAAGTCTTCCACAAACCTTTGATTTCGTTTAAAATACCAACCTTTCGCTGCCAGAGACATATTTTTACCATGTACTACAGAAACAAAGACTACAAGACCCTCACCAAAGCAGAACTCATTGACCGGGTGATTGACGATGTGACGGGGAACAAACGCGAAGCCAGTGAACTGGTCGATGCGTTCTTTGAGATCATTGCTTCTGAACTGGAAGGTGGCAACGATGTGAAAATCTCTGGTTTTGGCAACTTCCAGCTACGCGACAAAGTCGCCCGTCCAGGCCGCAACCCACGCACCGGCGAAGACAAAATCATTTCAGCAAGGCGTGTGGTCACTTTCCATCCAGGGCCTAAACTCAAAGCCATGGTCGAAGAACGCCAGGCTGAACTCCTGGACAAATAACCTACCGGGGGACACTCCCCACATAACCGTGCTTTAGCCCTTCTTCATTGGGGGGCTTTCGCGCGTTGCACCAAGACAATCCCACCGATAATCAAGACCATGCCAAGCCCCATCGGCAGGCTCAATGGTTCACCATAGCAAAGGCAGCCTGACAACACCCCAACAGCGGGGACTGCCAAGACCGATACTGCCGCTTTGCCGGCTTCCATATGGGTCAACACATAACACCACAGCAAAAACGCTACGGCAGATGCCAGAACCCCGTTATAGGCAATACACCCGATTGAAAGCGCCGACCACTCGGCGTCAAACGAGCCGGTGACTAGCGTATAACCGATCAAAGACACCGCAGCAGCTGTCATCTGCCAGGCGGTCAAAGCCATCATGTCACAGACCATGAGCTTGGCTTTCATGATGATGCTTGAGACCGCCCAGATGACGGCAACCGAAACGCCCAAGAGGATTGCCCAGATGTTGCTGGAGAGTTCGACGTTCATCAGGATCCCGATTCCCGTGATACTGATTACTATGCCTGCAATCTTCTGGAGGGTTAAGGACTCGTTCAGGAAGCACTTTGCGAGGATGGCGACCCAAATCGGTAACGTATAGGTCAAAACGGCCACCAGGCCAGAGCCAAGTTGCTTCAAGCATATATGGATTGCGACATTGCAAAAGGCAATCTGCATGACGCCGGTAAGGATGATCCACGGCCAGAGGTGTTTAGGCGGCAGCGGACTTTTACGGATAAAGGCAACCGCCAGGAGGATCAGGGCGCCCAAGCTGAAGCGCATCGCGGCAAAAAAAGAGGGCGCGAAAAAGTCGTTTGCTTTTTTCATGACGACAAAATTGAACCCCCAGAAGAGCCAGAGTGGCACCAATGCCAATAAGGGCGAGATCTGGGCTTTTTCTCTTGTCTTTGTCGTCATCGTGTGGGGTAATCAGACGTCTGTTTGAACGGGTATTGTAGCCCAATCGGATGGGTACCTTTTGTCCCAGGTCACTTGCATTCCGGAACCTGTGAAAAATCCGTCGTATAAGCAGGGGAGATGTTGTCTGTCTTGGGTCTCCAGTCGCGGTTTTTCAGGTCATTGCGGCAGACCCTGAGTGTCCCCGACCCAAAACGCCTGTTGATGTCATCCATGACGCGGCAGATCACGGGTGAGTCGACTTCGGTAAAGAAATCCTGGTTGACCTGGTCTTTGGGTTCCAATTCACTAACACAGACGCCTGCCTTCTTGTAAGACACCTTCTCCATGACAATTTTTTCCAAGCCTTGGACGGCTTTACGCACCAGTGTCGACGTGTTGTCCGTCGGTGATTCAAATGCCAGGCAGATCTGCGGGCAATGGATAGGCCTGTCCGTCTTAAAGCGGTCAGTCTCGATAAAGACTTGGATCAAGTTGGCGAGCGTCCTTTCTTTACGGAGCGACTCAGCGACATGGGTAGCATGGTAGGCAACGGCATTGGCCAAGGCCTCAAAGTCACTGACCGGTTTGCCAAACGAGCGGCTCGACAAAATCTGCTGGCGCGGTGGGTGAACTTCAACGATATCAAGGCAGGGTTCCCCTTTGAGTTCGGTGATGATACGGTCCAACACAACGCCATAGCGTCTGCGCATGACGGCGCGGTCGGCTTTGACGAGGTCAAGGACAGTCCTGATGCCTTGGCGGTTTAAGGATTCATTGAGCCTTCTGCCAACGCCCCAGACTTCGTCGACAGGCAACGATGCCATGATGCGGTCTTTCTGTTCATCGGTTAAGCGGTTCCAGGAAAAAACGCCCCTTGAGCGGGGATGCTTCTTGGCGATATGGTTGGCGAGTTTGGCGAGGGTCTTCGTGGGAGCGATGCCGACACACACCGGGATACCCAGCTGACGTCGGCAGGCCTCGCGGATGGCAAACGCCCGATTCCACACGTCGCTGAAACCGGTGAGATCAAGGAAAGACTCATCGATACTGTACACTTCCTGGATAGGACAGAACTCGGCTAAGAGGCATTTGACGCGCGAACTGATGTCGGCATACAGCGGGAAATTGCTGGAAAAGGGGATGATGTCCGGGAACTGGTTCTTGACCTGGAACCAGGGTACTCCCATCTTGATACCCATCGCTTTGACTTCTTTGCTGCGCGAGATGACACAGCCATCGTTGCTGGAGAGGACAACAACTGGCTTGCCTTCCAAGTCCGGCCGGAAAACCCGTTCGCACGAGACAAAGAAGTTGTCACAGTCCACCAAGGCGATGTCACACTGCTTAGCCATGTTTTAACCAAAATAATTCCTGAAACTTGAGACAATCGCACCCTTGATGACAATTTCCATGCCTTCAGAGGGGATGATGAGTGCTACAGCATCATTATCTGCCACAAGCCTGAACGGTCTGATCAAAGCGTCATCAATTCATAATTGAGATCAATGCCGGCGCCCTTGTTTTTCCCGTAGCAGGGAGATCCCACCAATCAAGCAGCCTACATCGTTGGTGTTTTCAGGCCTATTGTCCATCCTCTTCTTTAGCGTTTAACTCCCTGTGCCATTATAACCAGAATGGGGCGGTGCCGTTGGCCAGCACTGGTTGTCGGTGTAGGGCACATTAACATTGATGACGAAGTTGATATGACAAACTGAGTTTTCTGCGGCAGGTTCGGTGAAGTCGTAGACTATGTGTCTGACAAAGCCAATCCATTGATGTACTGACTTTTCACGCCAACGAACATCCCTAAGAGCATGGATATCAACGCTTTCGAGAGCAACTCAACATGTCCCTGGTGGGATTTTCAGCGACCTTTGGTTTCGATATAGACAAACTCAGGAAGTAGGAGGCCAGTGAAATACCGAACCGTATGGTTCGTGCCTATCTCACGTCATCCTGCGCAAGCCAGAAGTTGTCATAGCGGCATTACAGCTTCCTGCTGTATCGGCATTGATTTGATGTTTGTCGCTCTTAGAGATCATTACCAGAAAATGGCATTATTACCAGAATTTAATAATGTTCACATAGTAGTATAACTAGAAACAATGGCTTTAAAAGCTATTAAAAACCAAATGCATGACAATCTGCCCCCCAAAACGGTTCTGTGTCTGTGCAAAAGATGGCTGCAACCATACTATCAACCTTGGTCTTGCCTCCGTAACATGCAATCTGCAGAAACTTCAGTTGCTGGTAAATCAAACACCTTTGCAATATCAGTCTACCTGACCTCAGTTTGAAAAAATATTAATGAATCTTAAACAGAATATTTATGCTGTCATTTTTTTGAGCATCATAGTGCTAATCACACACAATATGACGAGAACTTTCATTAGCGACGTTGACTTGTTTTAGATGCCTTACTATGATGTCACTATCAAAAAGTGGTATTTCTACCGATAAATGACAAAGGTGCAAGGATGGAAATAACAAGAAACAGATACCTTGAAGAACTAAAAATCCGAATGCACAACGGTATGGTTAAGGTTGTAACAGGACTTAGAAGAAGTGGAAAGTCATACCTCATTTTTCGTCTATTCAAGAACTATCTGAAAAAAATGGGTGTTAAGGATGACCATATTATTGAAATGGCCCTTGACCGCCGACAAAACCGGAAATACAGAGATCCTGATATTATCTTGGACTATATCGAGTCCTGCATTACCGACAATGGGCAATACTATGTCCTGCTTGATGAAGTTCAGATGCTTGGAAATTTTGCTGAAGTCCTCAACTCGCTATTACCTATCGATAATGTTGATATCTATGTAACAGGCAGCAATTCTAAGTTCCTTTCCAAAGACGTTATTACGGAGTTCCGAGGAAGGGGCGATGAGATTCATGTTTATCCATTGTCTTTTCAGGAGTTTATGCAGGTTTATCCAGGTGATGTCTATCATGGCTGGACTGACTATACGACATATGGTGGACTGCCTCGAGTTGCTACCATGCGGACAGCAAAACAAAAGATTACATATCTTACTAATCTGTTTTCTGAGGTCTATCTGAAAGATATCATTGAACGTAACAAAATCACTAAAACCCAGGAACTCGAAGATTTAATTGATGTCTTAGCATCAGCAGTTGGCTCATTGACTAATCCTTCCAAGATTGAAGCAACATTCAAGAGCGTTTTGAAATCATCCCTTAGTCGTAGCAGTATTCTTCAATATATCAACTATTTAGAAGATGCTTTTTTAATCTGCCCTGCACACCGTTATGATGTCAAAGGACGCAAATACATCGGAGCTACTCTCAAATACTATTTTGAGGATATCGGACTAAGGAATGCTCGTTTGGGTTTCCGTCAAGATGAAGAAAACCATATTATGGAAAACATCATCTACAATGAATTGCGTCTACGGGGCTATGCGGTGGATGTTGGGATTGTCGAGTCGAGAAAGAAGACCCCAGATGGAAAAACAGCCAGACAGCAACTTGAGATTGATTTTGTCGCCAACTTCGGGAACAAACGCTATTACGTGCAATCTGCCTTCAGTATGCCAGACGAAATCAAACGTCAACAGGAAAAGGCTTCCTTGTTGGGTGTCAAAGACTCATTCAAGAAACTAATCATCGTCAAAGATGTCATGAATGTGCAAAGGGATGAAAACGGGTTTACAACAATGGGCATCTATGATTTCTTGTTAAACGAGAACAGCCTAGATGTATAAAAGGGGATATCAGATGCGTTCAATGACGAAATGCTTGGTTGCTGGGTGCTTGGCCTTGTCGCTGGCTTTTTCAGGTGCTGCCAGTGCAGGCGACTCGGTTGACTTAATCATCAATGCCGCCAAGTCGGGCGATGCAGAGTCGCAGTTTTTCTTATCCAAGCTCTATGAGATCGGTGCCGGTGAAGTGACCCAGGACAGTACCAAGGCAGCCTATTGGCTGAAGCAGGCAGCAGACGCTGGGAACCTGGACGCCCGCTGTGAGGTTGCCGTGCATTATTTAAATGGCACAGGCGGCTATCCCCAAGACAAAGCCAAGGGGCTCGCCATGCTCCAGGAAAATACCAAGCAAAAGCATCCAGTCTCAATGCGTGAATTGGGCAGGCTCTATGACATGGGACTGGCTGGGCTTGTGACGCAGGACGAACATCAGGCTCTTGGCTGGTTCAAACAAGCGGCTGAAGCCGATGACAGCCGTGCTGCGGTCTACCTGGGTTATTACTACGAGACAGGCAAGGGCGGTTTAAAGCAGGACTATGCTGAAGCCATCACGTGGTACCAAAAGGGTATCAGCCAACTTGAGCCTATGGCAATGAACAACCTCGGGGTGATGTATTACCACGGTAGGGGTGTTGACCGTGACCTCAAGGAAGCCAAACGCTGGTGGCAGATGGCAGCCAAGTTCGGCAGCCAAGAGGCTAAGCGCAACCTAGAAATCCTTGAGAAGGAAGAGACGCAGTAAGGGCGTTACCTTTTTGGAAGTTTGACTTTGTAATAGGTAATCCTATCATTGTCTGGAAAGGGCAACCTTTTACCGGAGATGATGACTCGACTGACGTTCTTGAGCTTCTGCCATCTACGGCACCGCCAGGCGCTGGTATTGTTGCCGGTGTCAAAAACAGCGCAGTCACGGCCGAAGTATTTCTGGGTCACCAGCGAGCCGTCACGCTTCGCATATAACGAGTCCACGACAAGCCAGGCGGCTTTGGTAAAGAGCAGGTGGGGGATTCCTTTCATCTCACCGCAGATCATGACGTTTTCGTCCTCGTGTAGGGTGAAATGGCTAAAGTGCACGCCTATGGTATTGCACCTCAAGGTCTTGGTAACACCGTTTTTGTAGGTGACCATAGCCGATTGGAAGGGCGCATAACCGGTTGCAGGGCCAAGGTCATCGGCATGGACGATGCCCAATGCGGCGATGCCTGCGATGCATCCAAGTAACCAGCGTTTCATGATGAACCCTCCCGACATCTTGTATGGATTGCAAAATGGGATAGCAGAGCCAATAAGGAAATCCGAATCCTATCGGTAAATTGCGCGATGGTATTGCGTTCTGCTTCCCGTGAGTAGAATGGTATATGACCTCCAGTTTGGTACAGCCATTGTACCAACACTCTTTGTACCAAATGCAACTTTATGCGCGTGAGTTAAGCTTAATCCTGCTTCTGATTGTAGAGAAAGCAGCACAATGACAGGAACTATCCATTATTTAGAATTCAGGATATACAGAGCCATTAGATGTTAATGACAACGCTAAGATCCCACAGTCTTTACCTGATGATATAAAATGAATGATATACATTAACTATCATATATATTTCATTGTTATTAATGAATCTTTATGTTGAATAAAATCCTATAAAATCCGAATTTAAAATAACACTAAAGTATAGATAGTCCTTATCAGTATACGAATAGGATTTTAAACACCCAGTGGATTAACTAAGTTGTGGATACCTGTTGTACCAAAAATCCTTAAAACTGTATTAGGTTTTCAAAGAAAACGCTTATAGGATAACAATATGTTTTGGTACAACAGGTGTACCAACAGTTGCTGTACCAAAATGACCGCAATAAAACAGGCCTTCGTGTGATAATAAGATGTTCTTGGGCTTGGTAGGACTTGTGCATATGAAAGCAACGCGTAAAACCTGGTTCACACTCTTCTGGCTGATCTGGAGCCTTTTTGCCTTCACCGTACTTGGTCCAGTACATGCCGATGACCAATCAAACGACGTCACGGGTACCATCAAAAGCGTGACCGATGGGGCAAAATCGGTTGTCACCAAAAAATCAGACTGGGATCCCAACGGCGACAGTGGTTTTACCGAAGATCCCACGACACCAGCCGAAACACCCCCAAAACAAGCCAAGCCTGCCGGTAAAAATGCGCCATCGGCTATGATAGAGCGCAGGTTAAACGCCGCCAAAAAAGAACGGATCTTAAACTACGACATCGCTGCGGTCATTGACAAGGACGCCTCGATGACGGTAACCGAGCGGCTGACTGTCCTGGTCAACCACGTCAAAATCCGCCGGGGGATTACAAGGACGTATCCCATCAAGATGCGCGACGACGAGGACGGCCTCTACAACTTCGGCTTTGAGCTGCTCTCAACCAAACTCGACGGAGAAGATGTCCCCAACAAATACAGTACCAAAGGCATGATGGTAGGGATGGCCATTGGTGACCCAAACAAGCGGGTACCCAAAGGTGTGCATACCTATGAAATCACCTACAAGACAACCGGCCATGTCCGTTCCTTGGATGAACATGACGAAATCTACTACAACGCCGTTGGCCTAGACGTTTCATTCCCCGTAGACAAGGCGACATTCAGCCTGACACTACCTGATGGCACCAAACCGATCCTTACAAAAGCCTTTACCGGCCACGCCGGTGAGAAGGGGGAAGATTACAAGATGACAGGCGAGATGTCCTTTGCCACAACCCGCACGCTCCTGCCCAAGGAAGCGTTTACCGTGGTTGTCGGCTGGCCAAAAGGTGTCGTAAGCATTCCTGAGCGGCCATGGCTCAATTCCCACCGTAACGAAGCACTCCTGATGATCCTGGGACTTGTCATCGCCATCTTAGCAGGAGGGTACTTCCTACGGTTCAGGCGCAACCGGCCGGAAATCGTCCATCCGCTCTTTACGCCACCAAACGATCTCTCACCCGGCAAAGCTGCATACATCGACCAAGGTAAATATACGCCGGTGATGCTGCAGTCAGACCTCATCTGGTCAGCGGTCAAGGGTTACTGCAAGATGGATGGCAACAAGACAGACCAGCCGACATTCAAGTGGACGGAAAAGGAAGGTGCCAACTCCAAGAGCATGGCCGGTGCGATTGCATTAGCACTGTTCCGTGGTGCAAAAACATTGATCCTGGGATACAACAGCAAAAAGCCCAACACACCGCATCCATCGCTTACCCAAGCTTGGAAACACCTGTACCAGTATTACAAGCGGCGGATTAAAGACAATACGTCCTGGCGGCTGGGAACCCCAGTGGTCGCATTGGCAGCAGGCTACCTGGCACTCTATGCCATCTTGGACAACATCTGGCATCCGGGGCTCACATCAAACCTGACGAAATGGGATATGATTTGGATGCCAGGCATTATCAGCGGGCTTTTCGCGTTGCTTGTCTACTGGACCTGCCTGGCATGGGGAGAGAACCGCCATAAGCTTTTGAAGCGCCTTTGGGTGTTGTCATACCGGGCAGCGTCTGCCGCCTTTACGTTCTTAATCCTTTATTACATCTTTGACGAAGACCTGGTTTTCACGATTTTCTATGCCTTGATGTGGACGTTGCCGGTACTTTTTGCCTTCCAGTGGAACAGCGTACTGAACGAAGAAGGACTTAAAGATAAAGCGGTTACCGAAGGGCTTAAGATGTATATCAACACGGCAGAAAAACACCGTCTGGCCATGATCAATGCACCGGAAGACAGTGTCAGCAAGTATGAGGAAATCCTGCCATACGCCATTGCATTGGGGTGTGCAGAGGCTTGGAACAACCGCTATGGGGAACTTTTAGACCGACTCAACTATATGCCAAACTGGATTGAACGGCCAGCAGGCTTTGCCGGCGGGATAGCGAGCGACGCATGGGATGCCCAGCAGCGCCTGCTTTATGCCCGCCAGATGCGTGCATTGATGACGGATGCCATCAACAACGTACCGGTTTCGGTCAACGATGCGATCGACATGGCGATTGCCAAGAGCCAGGAGACCCGCTCACGCTCGTCCGGCGGGGGCTCATCAGGTGGTTGGAGTTCCAGCGGTGGCAGCTCGGGCTCGTCAGGCGGGTCGTCCGGGGGTGGCTCCGGTGGCGGGGGTGTTGGCGGCTGGTAGCCTGCAAGGCATTTGAGTTGATTGGAATCCAAGGAGTCTTCATGCAATATCCAGAACTGGCGCAATTTAAGGATGCGGCGCTGACCTTGCCATCCAACCCATCCAAAGCAACCATCCAAGAGACGTTCTGCATGGCCAAGACAGCGGACTTGATGGAGGTCTACACTCCCTTTGAGTTTGTGAACAAAGCGGCCCGCGTGGCAATTGTCGGTATCACACCGGGCTTTACACAGGTGCAGAATGCTATCCTGTCCCTCTCAGATGCATTGAAAACAGGGATGGCAGACGAGAAGGCGCTTCAGGTGGCCAAACAGACTGGCGCTTTTTCGGGAAGCCTGCGGAAGAACCTGATCGACCTGCTGAACTCCATTGGTCTTGACCAATACCTTGGCATTGCCGACTGCGCAGAACTTTTCGGAAACCGCAACGACTTAATCCAGAGCTGTTCGATACTTAAGAACGGGGTTTTCAAATTCAACAAGCGAAAGGGCGCTTGGGAAAACTATAACGGCACCCCCGACATTATCAAAAATGACTTCTTAAGGAACCGTGTAGAGCGCTTTGGTAAGCAAACAGCACAGTTCCCAAAGGGCATCATTTACATTGCGCTGGGACCTGTGGTCACATCTGCCTTCGAGTATTTAATCTCACAAGGTGCGGTGGATTCGAAATCGGTCTTTTCAGGCTTAATCCATCCTGCGCCAGGCAACAACGAACGTATTGCCGCATGGCTGGAACGCAAACCATTCGAGCTGCTCTCCGCTAAAACTCCGCGGGCGATTGCTGAAAGCTATCTCCAAACCAAGGCAAGTTTAAGGAAACGCCTGTTGGCACTTTAAGCGAATCTGCAGGCGGCTATCCCTGACCGAATTCATCAATAGCTGCTGCCTGATCTGGGTATGCGGCAAGCAGGTCGCTTCTCTTAGCGATTTCAAAATCAGCAAAAGCAAAACCTGGCGCAACGGTGCAGCCGACAAATGCGTATTCGGAACCTTTGCAGGGCGTTGCGCCAAACCAGACGCCTGCTGGGACAGTGAACTGCACCTTTTGGCCTGCCAAGATGTCTTTGCCCAAGATGATTTCCTCATAACGTCCATCTGGGTAAAGCATCGCAAGGCGCATCGGATCGCCCAGATAGAAGTGCCACATTTCATCCTGGCGGATGCGGTGGAAGTGTGAATAGTCGCCTGCCTTCAAAAGGTAGAGGATACCGGTTGACCAGTTGTGTTCGCCCCAACCATCGGGCAGGGCATTGGCAGGGATGGTGCCAGCGCTGCGGTAGGTTTCAATGTAGTAGCCGCCCTCGGGATGCGGCTGCATACCAAAGTGCGTGATAATGTCTTGTGGTTGCATGGGAGGGTCTTTGCTTTGTTTCGATGTTCTGTGACACCTTAACACAGAAGCCTTCATTTGCATGAAGGGATGGCAAAACTGATGTGTGCAATAAAGTGGACTATAAAAACAAGCACCGAGCAAAGCAGGGAGGGCTTAAAGGATTCAAGCTCAATAGTATGACATCCAATTTCCAGAACAAGAAGTTATTCTTTATTCAAATACGTCACCTTAGGGAACCGCTCAATCTTCGAGAGCTGGTCAATCAAGTCCTGCGGGATTTTATTGTCACACTCTAAGATCATCACCGCATTGCCGCCTTTGGAATGGCGGTAAAGCTGCATGTTGGCAATATTGATGTCGTGCTGGCCGAGTAGCGACGTGACCATCGCCACACACCCTGGGCGGTCATGGTTGGCATGGACAATCAAGGTGTTTTCATTGCCGGAGAAATTGGCTGTAATCCCATCAATCGATGAGACCAAAATCCTGCCGCCACCTAAAGAAGATGCGGTCATCTCCAGCTTGCGGCCATGCTCGCCCGTCAACTTCAGGCGGGTTGAGTTTGGATGGGCATTCGGGATATGGACTGCATGGATCTCAATCTCAAGACCGGCTTTCTTTGCCAACTCCAGGCTCTGCGGAATACGGGCATCATCCTGCTGGATCCCCAAGAGTCCCGCCACAATCGCACGGTCGGTACCGTGGCCAGCGCCCGTCATCGCAAAAGAGCCATGCAGACCGATTTCTGCTTTGACCGGCCGTTCGCATAAGAGTTTCCTGGCAACAAGCCCAATACGGACAGCACCTGCTGTGTGGGAACTTGACGGTCCAATCATCACAGGACCTATGATATCGAAGAGGTTCATGCTGGGATTTCAGTAATTGACCACAGAATGTATATTATGACACGTCAGCGCGATTAAGACTTTGGCTTCAGATAGGCAAACTCCTTGGCCTTCAAGCGGTTGATTAATTCTTCCCGCAAAAAGACCTTGAATGTGCCAACTGCTTTGGCAATGATCTCTGTACCCAGCCAGAGGTCAGCCTCGCAATGGTAGAGCATCTCGTCCTTGAAGACGACCTTTGCTTTGGCCTTCACACTTTGGCCTGCCTGGCAGATAGGCTGGTAGAAGCTGGTTTTCATCTCAACGGTAGCGCCGGATGTGACGGCATCAACCAGCGAACGTGCAGCCAAGCCCATGCAAGAGTCCAGCACAATCATCATCACACCGGTATCCATCACCCGTTCTTCGTTTACATGTTCAGGTTTTAAGGGGAGGGTGATTTCAGCGTAACCGTCTTTCATCGCAGAAAGCTGCATGCCGAGGTGCATGTTGTTCTTAAGCCCCTCGGCCAATGCCTCAACCTGCGGCTTCATGGATGTAGAAAATGCGTCAGACATCTGTTACCAACCTTAGAAATTGAGCCTTAAGCCTGCGTTGAACTGGTAGGTCGTCCTGACCGGGCTACCGGCTGTTGTTTCCATTTCTCCGTAAGCTGAGAGGTTCTTGTTGATGTGCCAAGTACCACCAACAGCGAATTCCCCCCAGGTACCGCCCATGTCTTCATGATAGCGGCGTTTTGCCCCGTTCTTGCTCGTATGGATCACCGAGTCAGCGTCCCAGTCATTCAAGACGGAAGCTTTGACGTAGACACTACCTTTCTTGTCAGGGGAAACCCAACCAGCAGCCACACCCAGGCGGCCGATTTTGGACTTGATGCTCGATTGGTCAACCTTTACGCCACGGCTCGTGGTAAAGCCTGTGCTGTTCAAGTGCCCATACATGAATTCAGCCTGAGGTTCGATATAGTACCCAGCATCGCCCAATCCTAAGCGCCAGCCATATTCGATAGAGAAAGAGGTACCCGACGTATCGTAAGAGCCTTTGGAACGTTTGCTGTTGGCTTTAAAGTCATAGTCGGTCTCCAGATGGTGGTGTTTCAACGTGACATCGACGAATTGGCCATCTTCTGCAAGCCAGCCACCATAAAGGCCAAACGTGTAGTTCTTGTCATCGGTGGAACCGTGCTTTAATGACCCATCACCATCCGTATAAGCAGCGGTCACACCGCCAAAGAAATTGCCGAAGCGGTGGTCAACACCCAATTGCAACGTCTTATAGTCATTGTGCATACTTTTATACTGGCTCTGGCCTGCAATGACTTTTGCCCATGCACCACTTTCGCCAGGCATATTACGCAGATCCCCCATACGTTTGTCGAGATCGTTCATCTGGGCACGGAAGACCTGGAAGTTATTGGCAGCAATCTGGTTTAAGACAGCAGCACTCGCGTTTTTCTTTTCACTGGCTGACAAGAGGTTGCCGTCGCCATCAATCACCGCATTGATTTCACCGTTGATTTCCCCTTCGGCAATGTGCAGATACAGATCAGAATTATTGGTATTGTTTTCAACAGCCAAGACCTGCGCGCCTTGATCAATTGCCGCTTCCGTTGAACTGCCTGATATTTGGTCTGCCGCCTTGCTGCTTAAATCCAAGGACAGGGTCGAGCCATCTTCGCCTTCGTAAGTATTGATAGTAATCTGTTCTTCTTTAACCGTATCGGCCTGAAAGAGGGTATTGCCTTGGTTCTTCAGGACATTGATTTGTACTTCACCTTCACCACCATTGATTGTGGCATCGGCATTTTCTGCGACAGTGACTTTATCCAACTGCGCCTGGGGTTCTTCCCCCACAATGGCAATGCCACTGGTACCTGCCATCTCAACCGTACCTTCACTGGAGAACGTTTCTGTCGTGACCGTCCCGTTGGAGAGCGTAAACACGGTGT
The DNA here is from genome assembly GCA_016291665.1 of Oxalobacter sp. Taxonomy (GTDB): domain Bacteria; phylum Pseudomonadota; class Gammaproteobacteria; order Burkholderiales; family Burkholderiaceae_D; genus Oxalobacter. The sequence goes on from JAEEYE010000014.1 coordinate 22,610, forward strand.
CTTCTTCTGCCTGGAACGCATTGACTACCGCATCACCACCATAGGTCAATTGACCACCAGCCAACTGGAGGTTGATCCCATCGGCACCTGAAATGTCCCCTGAATAGGTCATTTCAAAGTTCTCATCTGCATACTCAGTCGCTTTTCCGTCTTCATCTGCTTGATAGCCGAAGGACAGTAAGGTTCTGCCAGATTCACTGGCTGGCTTGAACAAAGTCATCCCATCACCGTACTCACCATAGCGGTTTTCCGAAGGAGACCATTCAGAAACAATGTCGCCCGTAATGGTTGCGCCATTTAAGACATTGATTTCTTTAACGAACGCATTGTCAGAAATATAAATGGCGGCATTACGGCCATTCAGGCTACCGCTGATATCAACACTGTTAGCCAAAGGTCCCCTAAGCGCATCTATCACGCTGGAATCGACGTTTTCCCATTTCTCCGTATCTTCATCTTGATTTACTTGGAAGTATGAGCCGCGGTATTCATTATTATCACCTAAAAGGTTACCGCCAAAGTCAAAGCGTAATGCGTTGCCGCCTGAACCCGTCGCTTCCACATTCCCTTGGATGTTCAGTTCATGGCTACGGCCGTAAGAGACGGCAATACCTACACCATCCTTACCATTGGCCGATACCTGGGTATCTTTTAAGACGGTCAATTTGTTCTTGATACCATCAATACGGATGCCATAAGCATCTTCACCTGTTGTTTTGAGATCGGCTTTTTGGGTGATGGTGTTGGAACTCCCATAGATATGAAGCCCTACGCCCCAGTCCTGTTGGCTGTCAAAACCATTATTGTTTTCGTAGGTTAAATCGTTGTTATAAATGGAAAAACCAAAGAATTTCCGACGGTCAATGCCCGTGAACCCAATATCCTGCAAAACCGCCAATTCCGCTTCCATAAAGGTGCCCCAGTTGCGGTAATTCTGGTGACTCATCATGCTGTTTTGCAGTTCAAGGTGGGAGAGTTCAGGCATAGTGACCCGTTTTTTATCAGCGTCATAGCCCATCTCATAACCATTGATTGGAATGCCCGCCACAGGCTCGACATCCGAGTTGTCATCAGGCCAAGCAATAGCCGCCTGCTTGCCATCGACAGTCAAAACCTGTTTGACGTTATCTCCCGAAAAATAGGCACCGGCAAAAGATTCCTCCTCCTTATTCTCATACTGATAAAAAGCATCCGTTTTGGCCTCTCCTTTTTTACCCAACGGCACGCGCTTAAATACCATACCCGGCTTCAGTTGATTGCCGTAGATATCGTAGAGATGATTACTAAACAGCGAGGTTGCCTGAGGCAGAAGGTAGGTAGTATTTTCACCTTCCTTCTTTTTTTCTACATTGGTGGCAATCCCCATCCCATGCATCATTTCATGCACAATGACGGATGTCATTGATGCGCCTTCACCCTTAACCGTAACTTGGCGCAGGCTGTCTCCATCTTTGTCGCCCATAGCACCGATTTCAAGCACCGCAACGGGCAAATCAGTGGCCTTTTTCTCATCCGTATACCATGTACTCAAACGGGTACCGTAAATCCCTGGGGTCTGGCTGCTCATCGGCGAGCTAAAGGATGCCTGGTCTTCATCATTGGTGAACGTCTCCACCGTTGGGGCTTGCTTTGGCACACCGAATACTGCCTTCACATACCGCATCGCACCTTGCACATTTGCCCGGTCATTCTCATTAAATGAACGTGTGTTTTCGTATGTAAGGTCATCTTCATCTGGCCCCATGTCTTCTTGTTTAAACTCAACCGTTTGAACAGGAGCGTAGATGCGTAACTTAACCATCTCTTTGCCATCAACCGAAATCGTTTGTGTACTGGTTTTGTATTCGTCTGGATTGAAGGCAAGGGCAGGGGAAGCGCAAAGTGAACCGACGAAAAGGGACAACAAAGTCTTACGTAAAAAGGGAACCGGCTTTTTCATGGCATATTAGTCATCAAGAGACATACTAAATAAAGAAACCCAAAACAAAACAACGACTGTTATCATTGTACTTTAGCAGTTACAAACCGGCTAATCCGTTTAAGGAGGGCAATCAAGATGGAAATGGTTACATTGAACAATGGCATACAAATGCCCATCATCGGTTATGGCACATACAAGGTGGTGGGACAGCAATGCGTTGACTGCGTCAAGGAAGCCATTTCAGCGGGTTACCGGATGATTGACACGGCACAGGCTTATGGCAATGAACTCGATGTGGGACGTGGCATTAAGGAATGCGGTGTCGCAAGGGAAGAAATTTTTGTCATCACAAAGGTCTGGTTCCGCTCACATGAAAGTGGGCAGTGCCGGGATAGCATCCTACAGTCGATGAAACATTTGGGCATGGATTACATCGACCTCGTTATGATCCACTGGCCGTTTGGCAATACCTATGCGGCTTGGCGTGATCTGGAAAAACTCTACGCAGAAAAGAAGGTACGGGCCATCGGTGTCTCCAACTATATGGCCAGCCAATTGATTGACCTGATTGAATTCAACGACATTGTGCCAGCCGTCAACCAGGTCGAGACCAACCTCGTCTGCCAGCAGCTGCCACTGCAGAAAGTCATGGCGCAATACAAAGTCGCGCACCAGGCCTATTCGCCTTTAGGGCAAGGGCGGTTGAATGCGATGTTTGGTGATCCGCTTGTCCTGGCAATCGCTGACAAATACCGCATCACCGCAAGGCAGGTTGCATTGCGTTACCTGATCCAGTCCGGCATCAGTGTGATTCCGCGCAGTGTCGATCCCCGTCGGATGCGTGAGAACCTGGACATCTTCTCGTTTAAGCTGGCCCAAGATGAGATGATGGAACTTAAAGCATTGGATAAGGAAACACCACTGATCGGCTCATCGCAGGATCCGGATTTTGTGGCTTCAGCAATGACGTGGTAATAGCAAAGACACATTATTTATATTTTCAATTAACATTAATTTATCATCATAATTAATTGATTTTTATCTAATAGTTTACATTAGTAAAAATAACCGCTAAGGATTAACAACATGAAGAAATTGGGTTTTATCGGCATGGGCAATATGGCGTCTGCCATCCTATTGGGCGCAGTGAACGCCGGCTTTTTAAAGGGTGAAGAAACCATCGCTTTTGACTTGGATGCCACCAAGATGGCGGACATGAATGCCAAGTGCAGCATGACCGTTGGTGCATCGGCAGAAGACGTCATCAAGCAAAGTGACATTGTCTTGATTGCGGTAAAACCCATCCACGTCGAAGGTGTCGTCGTTCCAAACAAGGACGTCTTGAAGAACAAACCGTTACTCTCGATTGCAGCAGGTTGGTCGATTGCGCGTTATCGGGAACTCTTGGATGCTTCAACCCGCGTCTGTGCCATCATGCCAAACACCCCAGCAATGGTCGGTGAAGGCATGGCCTTAATTGATATGGGCAACAATCTGACGGCGGATGAGCTCGCTTTCACAAAAGGACTTTTCAGCGCATTGGGTGAAGTGGAAGAACTGCCAAGCCATTTGATGGCAACGGGTGCGGCACTATCCGGCTGTGCACCAGCTTGGGTCTATATGATGATTGAAGCCTTGGCCGATGGGGCAGTGCTCCATGGGATGCCGCGCGCGACAGCCTACAAACTGGCCAGCCAGACGGTTTTGGGTTCCGGCAAGATGGTCCGCGACACCGGTCAGCATCCTGGTAAACTGAAAGACGATGTCTGCTCGCCAGGGGGCATTACGATCCGCGGCGTCCAGGCATTGGAAGCCAGTGGCTTCAGGGCAGCTGTAATGGACGCCGTCAGCGCAGCTTTCCAGAAGTAGGGATCAGTCTGCCACCGCCTGGATATTCAATTGGATTGACCGGTTGTTGTTGAATTCATTGATGGCCGGGCGGTAAACGAGCCTGACCTTTTCAGGCAGCATCACATTATTCCTGAACTGGATGGCCTCATAGACCTTGCCGTCTTTCGCCAACTGAAGCTTCAAGTGGGCATTTTTGAGTATCCGCTGGGTCTTGACGGTGAACTCATCATAAAAAAGCGGGGGCGGGAAGCCTTGCCCCCATGTCTGGCCCTCCAAGAGTTCAACAAACCCTTCATTCAAGTATTGCATATCGAGTGATCCGTCCGTATCAATCACGGGCACGAGCTGTTCAGGCGTCAGGTGTTCCCGCGCAACCTGTTCAAACGCATCTTTGAAGACTTCCAGGGCATCTTTGGCAACCGTCAGACCCGCTGCCATCGCGTGCCCCCCGAACTTGAGGACAACCCCCGGATGGTTTTCTGCAATCTGGGCAATTGCATCCCTAATATGCAGGTGCGGAATCGAGCGGCCGGATCCTTGCAGGTTGCCTTTATTGTCTTCAGTAAAGATGATGGTTGGCCTGTAATGGGTTTCCCTGATGCGGGTCGCCAAAAGGCCGACCACTCCCTGGTGCCAATTGCTCGACGCCATACAGATCGTATAGACATCTCTGGCATTGATCCCGCCTGTCATTGCCTGGACATCCTGTCTCATCGACTCTTCAAGCTGCTGGCGTTCTCGGTTGATGCGGTCAAGCTCATTGGCAAAGGTAAATGCCTTTTGGTTGTCGTTGGTCAACAGGCAGTTTACCCCCATTGCCATATCGGCCAGGCGTCCAGCCGCATTGAGTCTGGGTCCCACCACAAACCCCAAGTCAGAGACAGACGCATTCATCGTGCTTCTCGATGAAACGCGGAAAAGGGCGCGCACACCGGGACGTGTCATACCACGTTTAATCCTTAACAACCCTTGGGAAACCAGGATACGGTTGTTGTGATCCAACGGGACGATATCGGCGACAGTACCCAAAGCGACGAGATCCAAGAGGTTGTCCAGCTTCGGTTGGTTGGCGATAGCAAACCGTCCGCGTTTGCGCAATTCGGCCCGCAATCCCAGCAAGACATAAAAAATCACCCCTACACCGGCTAAGTTTTTGCTGGGGAAAGGGCATCCTTTCTGGTTCGGGTTCACAATCACACAGTTTTGTGGGATATGTTCACCCGGCAGATGGTGGTCAGTGACCAGCACTTTCATACCCAGTTCAACGGCCTTGGCAACGCCTTCGACACTGGAAATCCCATTGTCCACCGTAATCAAGAGGTCAGCCCCATGACGGTATTTGACCATTTCTGAGATGGCAGGTGTCAACCCATAGCCATTGTCAAAGCGGCTGGGCACGACAAAGTCAATCTTGCCCCCCAACATCCTGATGCCTAAGACAGCCACCGCACAGGCCGTAGCCCCATCACAGTCATAATCCGCGACGACCGTCATTTTCTGACCGGCATCAATGGTATCTGCCAAAAGCGTTGCCGCCTTATCGAGGTTTAACATCTGGTTAGGCGGAATCAGGTGGCTGAAGGTGTTGGCAAGTTCTTCTTTGGAGACGATGCCACGCGCCGAGAGGATTTTTGCAAGGACAGGGTGGACACCTTCGAGTATCAGCGCTTTGCAGGCTGCATCAGGGATGGCGCGCTCTTCAATACGGGACATAAGTGTTGCTGGTTCTGTTATTTTCAGACAAGACCACTAAAGGCACGGCCTGAAAGGGTACAATTACTTTTTTTGGATTATGTCTTGCTTCCGGTTGGAATTCAATCAGGAGTGATTGCTTAGGTATGTTTTCAAAGTTACCGTTTGAATGGTATGTCGGCTTACGTTACCTGCGCTCGGGTAAACGCAGCGGCCGCAACCGGTTTATTTCCTTTATCTCGATGATTTCGATGGCAGGCATTGCCCTGGGCGTTGCCGCTTTGATCATTGTGATGTCGGTAATGAACGGGTTCCAGAAGGAAGTCCGAGACAGGATGCTCTCGGTCCTGCCCCATGTTGAGATACAGGATGCCTATGGTGCACTGCCAAACTGGCAGGCAACCGCAGAAGTGGTCAACAAACACCCCGATGTCGTCGGTACCGCCCCATATGTCGTCGGACAAGCCATGTTGGTCCGCGGTGACTTCATGCGCGGTGTGGTAGTACGCGGTGTCGATCCCGCTTTGGAAGGCAATGTGTCTGAAGTGAGCAGGCAGTTCAAACGCGGCACATTTACGAGCCTGGAACCGGACTCATTCAACATCGCGATTGGTAAAGAACTCGCCCGGATGTTGCGCGCCAATGTCGGTGACAAAGTGACAGTCGTGATCCCACAGGGACAGGTAACCCCAGCCGGCATGATCCCACGCCTAAAACAGTTTACTGTCGCGGGGATTTTTGAAGCAGGGCATTTTGAGTTCGATTCGACACTGGCCTTTATAAGCATTGGCGACGCGATGAAAATCTTCCAGGCTGAAGCGCCAACAGGCCTACGCGTAAAACTCAAAGACATGCAGGATGCGCCTTCCATGTCCGTGGAACTGGCCGCCATGCTGACAAAGGACGAAGTCGTTGTCAGGGATTGGTCCAAGCAGAACAAGAACTGGTTTGCGGCAGTGCAGACCGAAAAGAAAATGATGTTCATCATCTTGATGCTGATCATCGCCGTTGCCGCCTTCAACCTGGTCTCGACCCTCGTGATGACCGTCACCGAAAAACAGGCTGACATTGCGATTTTAAGGACACTGGGTGCCACACCCCGTTCGATTATGAAAATCTTTATGATCCAAGGAGCTTTGGCAGGGATTTTAGGCACATTAATTGGCGTAGGCTTTGGTGTATTGGTCTCGCTTAATATTGATGTGATCGTGCCCTTTATCGAACGGCTCTTTGGCTTCCAGTTCCTGCCGAAAAACATTTACCTGATCAGTTCACTCCCGTCTGATCTGCAATGGATGGATGTCCTTAGGATTGGCGGCTCATCCATTATCCTTTCCTTCTTGGCGACACTGTACCCAAGCTGGAGTGCTGCAAAAGTCAACCCTGCGGAGGCATTGCGTTATGAATGATACCGTCCTTTCCTGCACCGGGTTAAGCAAGACATACCGCCAGGGAAAATATTCAGTTGAAATCCTAAAAGACATCCACTTTAGCGTTGCCAAAGGGGAACGTGTCGCAGTCGTCGGGGCATCGGGCTCCGGTAAATCCACCTTCCTGCACCTGTTGGGTGGTTTGGACGATCCGACAGCTGGCACAGTCTCAATGGCAGGGCAGGACCTGGCAACCTTGGGCGGTACCGAACGCGATGCATTGCGTAACAAGACGTTGGGTTTTGTTTACCAATTCCACCATCTGCTGCCGGAGTTTTCCGCATTGGACAATGTCGCGATGCCGTTCCTGATCCGCCGTGAACCACGGGAAAAAGCCGAAAAAGCCGCAATGGACATGCTCGTACGTGTCGGATTGGGGGACAGGGCAACGCACCTGCCCGGAGAACTCTCGGGTGGTGAAAGGCAACGTGTCGCATTGGCCAGGGCATTGGTTGCGAGCCCGGCCTGCGTGTTGGCAGACGAACCCACCGGGAACCTGGACAGGTCAACGGCCAAACAGGTTTTTGATCTGATGCTTGAGCTTTCTGAAACGATGGGCACTGCTTTTGTGATTGTCACGCACGACCCGGAATTGGCCGCACGGTGCGACAGGATCTACCGGATGTCAGACAAGATCCTCACCGAAATTACGCAAAAAGGGCAATAACGTGTGGATTGATACGCACTGCCATTTGAATGCCCCGTTTCTGTCGGGGCAGCTCGATTCAGTCATGGATCAGGCACAAAAGCGGGGCGTCTCACACATTGTCATCCCAGCCATTGATAAGGCTTCTTTTGCGGATGTCAGCCGCATTGCCCATCAGTATCCAAACTGCTCCTACGCCTTAGGCATCCATCCAATCTATGTCCCTGATGCGTCGGAATCCGACCTGGCTGCCTTAGAAAACGCAGTCCAGGCCGCAATGGCCGATCCCCGTTTTGTGGCCATTGGCGAAATCGGGTTGGATTTTTACCTGCCGGAGCGCAAAACCCCGGATGCCAAAAGCAAACAGGAATATTTTTTTGCCATGCAGCTCAAAATCGCCAAGCGCTATGACCTGCCGGTACTTCTGCATACGTTGCGCTCGGTCGACACCGTGTTAAGTTTCTTAAAGCGCTATGGGATAAAACGCGGGATTGCCCACGCCTTCAATGGCAGCATCCAACAGGCTTTAGGCTACATCAACCAAGGACTTAAGATCAGTTTCTGCGGAACCCTCACATACGACAGGGCACAGCAACGGCGCAAACTCGCAACCGAACTTCCCATTGAGGCAATTGTCGTTGAAACCGATTCACCGGATCTGCCGCCATACTGGAAAGCCAAAGGGGAGAACAGCCCCACGGAACTGCCTCAGATTGCGGAGATGGTCGCACAATTGCGGGACATTACCCCTGAAGAACTGGCCAAGGCAACCACGCAAAACGCCATCTCGGCTATCCCCAGGTTAAAACCACTCATCTGACCGGCATCAAGGCACAGCTTCTCTTGCCAAAAATAGGGGAATTTGCCCCGTTTCCCCTACACGGCAATAAACTTTAGGCCAGTCATTTCAGGTATAATTTAATTTTCCAAAATTGTGCTTGTGCGTCGATAAAAAATGACTAAATATGTATTCGTCACTGGTGGGGTTGTCTCTTCCTTGGGTAAGGGCATTGCCGCCGCCTCCTTAGCCGCCATCCTTGAATCCCGCGGGCTGAAAGTCACCATGATCAAACTCGATCCATACATCAATGTGGATCCGGGTACGATGAGCCCATTCCAGCATGGTGAAGTATTTGTGACCGATGATGGTGCGGAAACCGACCTGGACTTGGGGCACTATGAACGGTTCATTTCGACCCGTATGCACAAGGTCAACAACTTTACGACTGGGCAGATTTACGAATCTGTCATCCGGAAAGAACGCCGTGGCGAATACCTGGGTAAGACCGTCCAAGTCATCCCGCATATTACCAACGAAATCCAGAACTTCATCCACCGTGGTGCGAAAGGGTATGAAGTCGCACTCGTTGAAATCGGTGGGACCGTCGGCGACATTGAATCGCTGCCATTTTTGGAAGCTGTCCGCCAGTTAAGCTTACGGGCTGGCAAAGACGAAACATGTTTCATCCATTTGACACTGGTGCCTTACATCGCCTCTGCGGGTGAACTGAAGACAAAACCAACACAGCACAGTGTCCAGAAACTGCGTGAAATCGGTGTCTATCCTGATGCGCTGCTTTGCCGCGCTGACCGTCCAATCCCAGACGACGAACGCGCAAAGATTTCACTCTTTTCCAACGTCCCAGAAAATGCGGTCATTTCCGTTTGGGATGCTGATACGATCTACAAGATCCCACAGATGCTGCATGACCAGGGGTTGGATGACATCGTCTGCAAGAAACTGAACTTAAACCCACCAGAAGCAGACCTCTCGGTCTGGTCCAAACTCGTCTATGCACTTGAACACCCAGAAAAAGAAGTTTCAATCTGCATGGTCGGCAAATATGTTGACTTAACCGAATCGTACAAGTCCCTGATTGAAGCGATGCGCCATGCCGGTATCCATACAAACTGCAAGGTCAACATCGACTACATTGACTCGGAAGAAATTGAAACAGCAGGGTTGCCAGATATGACCCGCTACGATGCCGTCTTGGTGCCAGGTGGCTTTGGTAAACGTGGGGTCGAAGGAAAGATTGCTGCAGCACAGTATGCCCGTGAAAACAAGGTACCTTACCTGGGTATCTGCCTGGGGATGCAGGTTGCCTTGATTGAGTTTGCCCGCCACGTCGCTGGCCTTAAGAATGCGAACTCCACCGAATTCGATCCAGATACAGAAAACCCAGTTGTTGCCTTGATTACCGAATGGGCTGACCGTGCCGGCAAGATTGTCCAGCGAAACGAAAACTCCGACTTGGGTGGCACGATGCGCTTGGGTGCCCAGACGTGTGCAGTTGAACCAGGCACGATTGCCGCCGAAGTCTATGGCAATGTCGTGACCGAACGTCACCGCCACCGCTATGAAGCGAACAACCTGTACCTTGACCAGTTGAAAGCTGCAGGCATGGTCGTCTCTGCCTTAACGCCAACCGAAAAGCTCTGTGAAATCATGGAAATGCCACGCGAAGGCAAACAGGCACACCCTTGGTTTGTCGGTGTTCAGTTCCACCCAGAATTCAAATCAACGCCAAGGGATGGGCACCCACTCTTTAAGGCATTTGTGGAAGCCGCTTTGGCTTACCGTCAGAAAAAGGGGAAAGCATGAAACTGTGTGGCTTCGAAATCGGCCTCGACAAACCATTTTTCTTGATTGCCGGTCCTTGCGTCATTGAGTCGCACCAGTTGGCAATTGATACGGCCGGTGCCTTAAAAGAAATGACCACGGAACTGGGCATTCCTTTTATCTACAAGTCTTCTTATGACAAGGCAAACCGCTCTTCCTCTGCATCCTTCAGGGGATTGGGCATTGACAAAGGTTTGGAAATCCTGGCGGATGTCAAAAAGCAGTTCAATGTGCCTGTGTTGACCGACGTCCACACGGAAAAGGATGTCCCACAAGTCGCCAGTGTCGTGGATATGCTCCAGACGCCTGCATTCCTGTGCCGTCAGACTGACTTCATCCAGGCTTGTGCACGTTGCGGCAAACCCGTGAACATCAAGAAAGGCCAGTTCATGGCACCAACGGACATGATGAATGTCATCACAAAGGCACGTGAAGCTGCAACTGAAGCAGGGGTACCTGTTGACAACTTTACCGTCTGTGAACGCGGTGCATCGTTTGGTTACAACAACCTGGTCTCTGATATGCGTTCGTTGGCCATCATGCGTCAGACCGGTTGCCCGGTTGTCTTTGATGCAACACATTCTGTCCAGCTGCCAGGCGGCTTGGGTAATGCTTCCGGCGGCCAACGTGAATTTGTACCCGTACTGGCTAGGGCAGCATTGGCTGTCGGTGTCGCTGGCGTTTTCATGGAAACGCATCCAGAACCTGAAAAAGCGTTGTCTGATGGTCCCAATGCAGTACCGTTAGGCCGCATGAAAGACTTGTTGGCACAGATGGTTGAACTCGATACCGTCGTCAAGAAAAGTGGCATGGCCGAGTTTTCCTTCTAAAGCTATTATTAAGAAAAAACGAATAACATATTGATATATAAAGATTTATGAGTGCAATTGTTGATATTGTCGGCCGCGAGATTTTAGATTCTCGTGGCAATCCAACCGTTGAATGTGATGTGCTCTTAGAGTCCGGTGTATTGGGCAGGGCATCTGTCCCATCTGGGGCTTCTACAGGCTCCCGCGAAGCCATTGAACTGCGTGACGGCGATGCCTCCCGTTTTAACGGCAAAGGTGTCTTAAATGCAATTGAGCACATCAACACAGAAATTGCTGAGGCCATCATTGGTTTGGACGCCTGTGAACAGGCTTTCTTAGACCAGATTTTGATTGACTTGGACGGTACCGAAAACAAGAGCCGTTTGGGTGCCAATGCGATGCTGGCTGTCTCAATGGCTGTTGCCAAAGCGGCTGCCGAAGAAGCTGGTTTGCCACTGTACCGTTACTTTGGCGGTTCCGGGGGTATGCAGCTGCCTGTGCCTATGATGAACGTGATCAACGGCGGGGCACACGCAGACAACAACCTGAACATCCAGGAATTCATGATCATCCCGGTTGGAATGGACTCTTTCTCCGCTGCACTGCGTTGTGGTGCAGAAGTCTTCCAAGCCTTGAAAAAAACTTTACAGGCCAAAGGATTGCCGACTTCTGTAGGCGACGAAGGTGGTTTTGCCCCATCCATTGCCCATCATGATGAAGCCATCCAGCTGATTTTAGATGCCATTACCAAAGCAGGGTATACGCCAGGCAAAGATGTCTGCATCGGACTGGATTGTGCTGCCAGCGAGTTTTACAAAGATGGCCGTTACCACCTGACCGGTGAAGGGCTGGTTTTGACCAGTGAAGAATTCACTGGCCTGCTTGAGAGCTGGTGTGACCGCTATCCGATTATTTCGATTGAAGATGGCATGGCGGAAAACGATTGGGACGGCTGGGCTTATCTCACCGAAAAACTGGGCGACCGTGTCCAGCTCGTCGGCGATGACCTCTTTGTCACCAACACGAAGATCCTCAAAGAAGGGATCAAACGTGGTGTGGCTAATGCCATCTTAATCAAGATCAACCAGATCGGTACGCTGACTGAAACGTTTGACGCGATTGAAACCGCTAAGCGGGCAGGGTACACGACAATCGTCTCCCACCGCTCAGGCGAAACGGAAGATTCAACAATTGCTGATCTGGCTGTAGGTACCAATGCCCTGCAGATCAAGACCGGATCGCTTTCCCGTTCTGACCGCATGGCAAAATACAACCAGTTGCTGCGCATTGAAGAAGACCTGGGAGAAGTCGCACGCTATCCTGGCATTGATGCCTTTTACAGCATCAAAAGGACAGATGTAGGCCGCTAACCGACGTATTATTGAAGCTGTTATGTTTACGACAAGACGCTCTGTAACCATCATCCTACTCCTGCTCGTTTTGGCAATCCAATACCCGTTATGGCTTGGGAAGGGGGGATGGTTGCGCGTCATAGAGTTAAACAACCAGCTTTCAGCGACCGTCCAAAAAAATGAGGAACTCAAGGCGCGCAATGCACGGCTGGCATCCGATATCAAGAGCCTCCAGGAAGGTGATGAAGCCATTGAAGACCGCGCCCGCAGTGAACTGGCAATGGTCAAGCGTAATGAGATTTTTGTGCAGCTTTTAGATTCCCGGACGCCTGAGAATTCTGAAACCGTGGAAAAAACAACAGAGAGAACAGAAAAATCCGATAGGTCACGAAAAAATTAATTTGAGCCTTGCACTAATCAGATAATTAGATATATAATTAAAAAATCGGTTGGAGATAAGTTGTTATCTTCAAAAGACAATTCCCCGATAGCTCAGTCGGTAGAGCGACGGACTGTTAATCCGCAGGTCCCTGGTTCGAGCCCAGGTCGGGGAGCCAAATTTCCTTCCAAAGTATTTCCATCTTATCTGAAATAATCCCTTTAAATTATCGAGTCAGCACTCGTCTATGGATTTTCTCATTTCCAGTTTCCTACTGTAACTGACTTGGGAGACATAGGAGGATACTCTGCTAGACCTATCCGCTTGGGAACGGCCTTTTCTGTTCAACAACCAGGCAATCGAATCGGGCAAAACATCTTATGCCATGGCAATTGCTTCTTTTCCGTTTCTCCCTGAGTGACGGCCTCTGGGATACAGCGGAAGATAATCGCTAATGGATATATTGTGAAACCCAGTGACGTCTCCTTGGTAAAGACATCACTAGGATTTTTTAACCGTAACAGACAAACTTGGATTCTGCTGGTCTTTGCAACATCTTTTCGAGTTTGCCGTTTAAGTCAGCCACCTGCTCACGTGTCAATGTCACATGCAAGACTTCTCCGCGAGCTAAGATTTCAATAGATGTACTACCATCCTTTCCTGGAATGACGTAGATGCTTGACGGTTTATATTCTTTCATGGCTGCTCCTTTCTAGGAATAGGGTTTAGTTACAGCAACTTTAAATGTAAGGTTTAGGTCAAGAGGGGACTAAAAAGCAATTTCCATAACACAGTCCCCTCGGACTCATTTTAATACATTATTTCAGCGGTTCCCATTTCTGCTTTGCCGCCTGCGTTTCAGCTGCCTTGGCTTCATCGGCCGCCACATCAGCCGCTTTTTTCTCTTCGTATTTCTTCACGATGCTTTCATAGTTCTGGATATTCTTAAGCCCAATAGAACTCAAGCATGCATCTTGGACGATATAGAACAAACGCCCAGGCTTAGGATAAGTGTGGTTGTACTTCCCAAAATAGACTTCATTGATCAAGGCCTTGATCCTTGCATCAGGCAACTTCACACCCAGGGTCTGGACTGTCTTGTAGGAGTCCTGTGGGCTGTAGTTTTCTGTCGTCTTGTAATCGTATGACCAAGCAGCCACACTGCCTTCGTCGCGGCACTGGTCAATTTCGATGGCTTTTGCCTTACCGAAAATCTTACAGTCCTTTTTGATTTCCATTGACTGAATATCGTCACAATCATCGGCATATGCAACTGAGGATGACACTATCGCGAGGGCAGATAACGCTAATATCAGTTTCTTCATCACAATCTCCTAGTCATTAACAACACATATGATTTCTATTCGGGCCTTTTAACACATCAAAGGACCATACTACGGTAGACATTTCTCAAGATATCTTCAGTAATCGGAACTGGGTTGTTCTTCATGCTTGGGTGCTGGGTATTTTTTACGAGCTGTTCGATTTGACCGTCTGTCAAGTTCAGATGGGTCAAATCATTCTTTAAGCCAATCCTGAATTTCAGCTCGGTAATGGCATCGGCCACGGCTTCCACATCACTGTAGCCCATCGCACGGGCCAAACGCTTTAAGCGTCCATCCTTGTCGGATTGTGCATTGATCCGCAAGAAGCGATCAATAGTCAACCCACACGCTTCTCCATGAGGCATATCGAGCATCGCACCTAACGGATAAGAACAGGCATGCACCGATGTTGTCCCTGTCAATGTGAAGGCCATCCCAGCAGTTAGGGAAGCTTCCGCCATCTTTTCACGGGCAATGGCTGACTTGGGTTCAAAACACGCCTGCTCTAAATAACGGACAGCCAGGTTCGCTGCATGGAAGGCAAAAGCATCCGATATCGGGTGATGGCTCGTATTCCAGTACGCTTCAATCGCGTGGCACAGGGCATCCATCCCAGTACAGGCAGTGATGTACTTGGGCAGGGTATAGGTCAATTCTGGATCGACAATCGCAATGGTCGGATAAAAAACCGGCGCCTTAAGCGGTGTCTTGACGCCATGTGCATGGTCAGTCAAAACAGTAACACGGGTGACTTCACTGCCTGTGCCGGCTGTCGTTGGAATCGCTATCAAAGGCAGTTTCCTGACAGGTAGCTGTGCCTTGCCTTCAAAATAAACACTGGTCGGGATATTGTCCAAACAGAAAGCGGCAGAGGCTTTCGCACAGTCGATGACACTACCACCGCCCAAGGCGATAACAAAATCATTCTTGTCTTTGCGGATCAAGGCAGAGCATTCATCACACTCTTTGATGTCAGTGTTAGGAGAGACCCCACTGTAGACGGTTGCAATCGTCGTGGGGTTTTCTTCCGTGAGCCGTTTGACGAGACCGTTTTCGATGAAAGAAGAGGAAGTAACCAAAATCCCACGTTTGCCGCCGAGCTTAGCAATCTGTTCACTCAAGCAAGACAACATACCGTTGCCGAAATGGATATCTACCGGTTGAATGTAATGCCAATCCATCAGTGAAATACCTCTCTTTAAAATGTTGCTCGGAACATAGGTACTCTATGGCAGTATTCTATTATGCTTCCTGCAAATAGTGAACAACGGTCTACGTCCTTCAGTTAAAGAAATCCTTTTTCAAGCGCCATGCCTGCCGCAAGTATTCCCGGGCCTTACGCCTGGCTTCCACGCCATTATGGATACTGCCATCTGCTCGGGGCAGCTCAGGCGTACTGTGTAGGCTACAGATATCTGCGATAAACGACTTCAAGACGGTTTCTGGGTCGCTTTTCATCCGCGCACAGAGTTCAAAAAACTCCAACGGGACGGCAACCGGCACATCTTGGGTCGAAGAGGAAACAAAACGCCCCTGCTGGCCGGGGATCAGTCCCTTAGGTGCTAAGAAGCCATCAGGATATTTGGCATTTCGCCATCCCACACAGTTAGCATTGTGTGTTTCACGGGAAAATTCAAACGCATCAAGGTCGAAAGCACGCCTTAATGTCTGATCAACATAAGGGTCAAACCGGTAAAGTGCCTTACTGCGGGGAGCTCCTGGCTGTTTACGTTGAAACAGGCGGGCCAAACCAATGATGACCTTACCGTCATCCTGGGCTTCCAAAAGCCGCCTGCAGTAAGCTGCATTACTTGGATCGGCAGGAAGGGTGGTATCACGCCCAAGGTAGGCAACCGTCAATTGTGCGCCGTTTTCTGTGATGGAAACTGACCGCAGTTCAGCATCATAGAATAGGGTTGGTTTCAATAGAGCCTCCTGCGTCGAAACAAAAGCAAAGCATTGCCACTTCTTCTGAGAATATAGCAAAATCCGAATAACTGCAATGATGGGGAACAAGGATTTCCCCATCTCCCATGGCCTGGTATTTTCTGAGGTACGAAATTGGGTCGTACGATCTGAAAAAGGTTAAAATGGGAAAATGTGCCTAAAGGCAATCATTTGGAGGTAATGGCTATGTATATCGTGACGGGTGGCGCTGGTTTCATCGGCAGTGCAATGGTCTGGAAATTAAACCAAATGGGGATTGACGACATCTTGATTGTCGACAATCTGGCATCCAGTGAAAAATGGAAGAACCTCGTCAACCGGCGTTTTACTGAATACCTGCACCGTGACGTGTTCCAAAAGATGGTTGAAGAAGGCAAAATCGACCAGAAAATCGACGGCATCATCCATATGGGGGCGTGTTCCTCGACAACTGAACGTGACGTTGACTTCCTGATGCGCAACAACGTCAATTACAGCAAGATGGTCTGCCGTTTTGCGATGGAAAAGGGCATCCGCCTGATCAACGCCAGCAGTGCAGCGACTTATGGCTCGGGCGAATGCGGGTTTGCTGATACCATCGAGACTGCCTTAAAACTCAAACCTTTAAATGCCTATGGCTGGTCCAAGCAACTCTTTGACTTATGGGCCATCCGTGAAAAAAGGATTGGCTCCATTGCGAGCGTCAAATTCTTCAACGTCTATGGCCCCAATGAATACCATAAGGGTGATATGCGAAGTGTCATCTGCAAGGTCTTTGCCGATATCCAAAAAGGCTTACCGATCCGCCTCTTCAAATCCGACCATCCTGACTATGGCGATGGGGAATCGTTGCGTGACTTTGTCTATGTCAAAGACTGTGTCAATGTCATGTGGTGGCTGATGGAGCATCCCGATGTCAACGGCATCATCAATATCGGCTCGGGTAAAGCCCGTTCCTGGAATGACCTGGCCAAGGCGGTTTATGCTGCAATGGAACTGCCGGTCAACATCGAATACTTCGATATGCCAGAAAGCTTACGGGGCAAATACCAGTATTTCACGGAAGCTGTGATGGATTGGAAAGAAAAAGTCGGATGCGACGTCAAATTCCATACGCTGGAAGAAGGCATTGCCGACTATGTCAGGAACTATATGATGCAGAATGACCCGCATCTGGAGCAGGTCCTCTGACTGCCAGCAGACCAGATCAATAAGCCCCATCTTTGCTTTACAAAGATGGGGTTATTCGTCTGGTGCTAGTCCTTTGTTTCCGGCTTTTTTGCCCAATATTCCTTTGTAATCCGAAAGAGGGTTGGAGAAAGGAGCAGCAGGGCAATCAGGTTGGGGATTGCCATCAACGCATTTAAGAGGTCAGCCAACGACCATAAGGCTTCCAGGTTGACGAATGGGAACGTCCCGAATGGCACAAGCAAGACCCAAACGATGCGGAACCATTTGATGGATTGGACACCAAAAAGGTATTGGGTACATTTCTCACTGTATAGGCTCCAGCCAATGATTGTCGTCAGGGCAAAAAGCACAAGTCCGACACTGACAATATATTGCCCAAAACCCGGAAGCGCACTTTCAAAAGCCGTCACCGACATGGCGGCACCATTGTGGCCTGTTTTCCAGGCACCGGTAATCACAATCGACAAACCGGTAATCGAACAGATGACGATGGTATCCAAGAAAACGCCCAACATCGCGATTACCCCTTGCTGTTGTGGACTGTCAGTCTGGGCAGTGGCGTGTGCAATCGGGGAACTGCCCATCCCGGCTTCGTTCGAAAAAATCCCACGCGCAATCCCATAGCGGATCGCCCCCCAGACAGTAGCTCCTAAAAAGCCGCCAGTTGCGGCGTGCGAGGTAAACGCACATTTCACAATCAGACAGATGGCTGCTGGTACTTCTGTAATATTGAGGGCTAAAATCAGGACACCAGTCAGGAAATAGGTAATTGCCATGAAGGGCACGAGACGGCCAGCAAATTCACCGATACGCTTGATTCCACCGATCAAGACGAGGCCGACGATGGCCATTACCACAAATCCGGAAATTGTCGGATTGATATTAAATGTATGTTCCAGAGCCTGTCCAATTGAATTGGACTGCACGGTATTGCCGATCCCGGCCCCTGCCAACATCCCAAAAAGGGCAAAAAGGAAAGCCAGCCATTTCCATTTATCCCCCAAGCCTTTCCGGATGTAGAACATCGGCCCACCAATATAGTTGCCATTGGCGTCTTTTTCCCTAAAAAGCACCGACAAGGTCGCTTCAGAATAGCTGGTTGCCATCCCTAAAAACGCAACAACCCACATCCAGAAAAGGGCACCCGGGCCACCCAAATAGATTGCCGTTGCAACACCAGCGATATTACCGGTACCGACTGCTGCGGACATCGACGTCATCAACGCGTTGAAAGGGGAAAGGTCGCCCGCCTTGTTACTGTTTTTACGCCCCTTCAAAAGCATCCTAAAGGCATGGAAAATGTTACGCTGGAGGATGAACTTATAGCCAACCGATAGGAAAAGCCCAGTCCCTGCCAAAAGCGGCAGCAAAACCGGGCCACTGACCAAGGCATTGATATCATTGATGATGGCTTGGAAAAATTCCATTGTCTGAATCTACGGTTGCTCCAAAAAGGAACACTTCCTTCTGACAGTTATTGATGGGTTTAAGGCAAAACTTTAAATATACCGAAAATTCCTTTAAAAGGAAAGGAAATAATCTGTATCAGAATAAATTAAACAGGGTCAAGTGTTGGTATCAATCCGTGTCACCTTAACTGTCCTGATGCGGCGTTTATCCACCTGAATGACCTCAAAACGGAATCCGCTGTATTCAAGAGCCTGTCCAACAACAGGGACAGACCCCAGATGCTTCATAATAAGACCATTTAACGTGGAATAGTCGGGGTTGTTACCAACCAGTCCATCGATTTTCAGGGTATGTTCAACACTGTAAAGATCCGCTGAGCCATCCATTTCCCAGACGCCATCGCTGATTTCCTTGACTTCAGGGGTCTCATCTTCATCAGGGAATTCGCCGGCAATGGCTTCCAAAATATCAATCTTGGTAACCAACCCTTCAATAGAACCGTACTCATCGACGACCAAGCCGATCTGACCCCGTTCAGATTTGAAGAGGTCAATCGCCTGCAGGACTCCGACTGAATCAGGAATCACTACGGCATTGGTGATGCTTTCAGGTTGGATTTTGCCATGGAGATGAAGGTCATCAATAATATCCCGGATCCGGGCGACACCCTTGACATTGTCCAGCTTTCCTTCACAGATGGGGAAATGGCTGTGGAGAATATTACGGAGCTGCTCTTGGATGGTTTGGGAACTGTCCGTCATATCAACCCAAGCAATGTCATTTCTTGGCGTCATGATAGACCGGATATTACGCTCCCCCAACGTTAAGACACCGGATACCATATCCCGTTCTTTTTCGCCAAAAGGCTGTGTATCTCCACTAGAAGATTGGGTTTCAGGCGTCTTATCAGATGTTTCTGAACGGGCACCCAGCAGGTAGAGGACGGCATTGGCAGTCCGAACCCTGAGTGGGATTTTTGCCATCCGTTTTTTCGTCAGGTATTGGCCGATCTGGTTGTAGCCTTCAATCATGACCGAGAAGCCGATGGCTGCATAGAGATAGCCTTTTGGAATCTCAAAGCCAAAGCTTTCCGCAAT
Source organism: Oxalobacter sp. (assembly GCA_016291665.1). Lineage (GTDB taxonomy): Bacteria > Pseudomonadota > Gammaproteobacteria > Burkholderiales > Burkholderiaceae_D > Oxalobacter. The sequence goes on from JAEEYE010000014.1 coordinate 42,262, forward strand.
CAGGGACAGCCCGATCATCAACAGGAAGGCCAGGCACAGGATGATCAGTGTCTGATGTTGGCTGATAAAATCCGTAATGGCTTTCTGCAACCACAGCATAATCAGCACAGCAACGACAATAGCAGCCATCATGACCGGTAGATGGGAAGCGATACCGACTGCCGTAACAACGGAATCCAAAGAGAACACGATATCCAGCACGATAATCTGGGCGACAACAACCCAGAACCCTGGTGTCACCCGTTTTGCACCACCACCATGATGCGTATCACCTTCAAGCCGTTCGTGTAGTTCGGATGTCGCCTTAAAGAGCAGGAAGCCCCCGCCAATGAAGAGGATGATGTCCCGGCCAGAAAAAGGATGCTCACTGATGTAAAACAGCGGTTGTGTAAGGGTGACCAGCCAAGACAGGAGGCAGAGCATGGCAAGACGGACAAACATAGCCATACCAAGCCCCGTCATACGAGCCTTGTTTTGCTGCTCTTTAGGGAGTTTGTCCGCAAGGATCGCAATGAACACCAGATTGTCGATACCCAAAACGATTTCCAGAATAGTCAGGGTAACCAGCGAAATCCACGCAGTAGGGTCAAATAGCCATTCCATAAATGTGTATCAAGGGAAAAGGGCGCACATAAAAGTACGCCCTTATGATGATAGCAGATATGATAACAGCGCAAAGAGGCTTATGATTTATTCGTCTTCTTTAATCCGCGTAATTCTGACCGTCACAATACGCTGTCCATCCATCGCAACAACTTCAAACCTAAAACCACGAAGTTCAAGCGTCTGGCCAACTTCCGGCACAGTACCCAGATGTTCCATAATCAGGCCGTTTAGGGTCGAGTATTCCTGGTCGTCATCAACCAGGTCATCAGCCTGAAGCGTGTGTTCCACTCTGTAGAGGTCAGTTGCGCCATCGATTTCCCAGACGCCTTCCTCAATTTCTTTGACATCCAGGGCTTCGTCTTCATCCGGGAATTCACCTGCAATGGCTTCAAGAATGTCAATCGGGGTAACCAAACCTTCAACAGACCCATACTCATCCACGACAAAGCCAACCTGGCCACGCTCTGTCTTGAACATATCCATAACCCGCAAGACTCCAACAGACTCTGGCACCACAATGGCATCATGCAATGTCGATTGCTGGATTTTCCCGTAATCATGCAGGTCACGGAGAAGATCCTGTGCACGTGCAATACCACGGAGGCCGTCTAGCTTACCTTCGCAGACAGGATAAAAACTATGTGGCACATTGCTGATGGCATCTTGGATGGTTTTAGCGTCATTTGTCATATCGATCCAGGCGATATCATTCCTCGGCGTCATAATTGAGCGGATATTACGCTCGCCCAACGTCAAGACACCTGAGACCATCTCACGTTCTTTTTCGCCGAACATTCTTCTTGCATCAGCGATGGCAGAGTCGGCTTCTGGAGGCAATTCTGGCACTTTATTCCTGCCGCCCAAAAGGGTGAGGACAAGATTGGCCGTCCTTTCCCGTATCGGCGCCTTCGCTATATTTTTCTTAGCCTTGTACAATCCTAACTGGTTGAATCCTTCCGTCAAAGCCGAGAACGCGATAGCCGCATAGATATAGCCATCCGGAATTTCGAACCCGAAACTTTCGGCAACCAAAGATAGCCCGATCATCAACAAGAAGGCCAGGCACAGGATGACAACACTCTTGTGGCCATTGACAAAATTGGTAATGGGCTTCTGCATGGAAATCATCAGCATAGCCGAGAAGATGACGGACAAGAGCATCACGGCCAAGTAGTCGGCAAACCCGACAGCTGTCACGACCGCATCTAAGGAAAAGACGACATCCAAGACAACAATCTGCGTGACAACAATGCCAAAACCAGCTGTCGTTTTCTTCTGCTGCGATTCTTTTTGACTCGTGCCTTCCAAACGGTCATGCAGCTCTGTTGTGGTCTTATACAGCAAGAAAATACCACCGAAACAAAGCAACAGGTCTTTACAGGAGAAACCGTGCGAGAACACATAGAATAGGGGCTCTGTCAACGACCGCAGATAGGAGAGAACACAGAGCATGGCGAGCATGATCAGCATGGCCGCCACCAGCCCTGTAATGCGGGCCTTGTTCTGTTGATGGGCAGGCAATCGGTTGGCCAAGATGGCGATGAAAACCAAGTTGTCAATAGCCAGAATGACCTCAATGACGGTCAAGGCGACAAGGGACGCCCATGCTTCAGGTACAAATACCCATTCCATACATGTATGTGAAGAGTGTTTAAATATTGAATTATCGCAAAAAAAAGGGCTTTCTGCCTAGTATTGGGATGTAGCCTGTCTCGTCGGGAAATCCCTTTAAAAGCCTAAAACTGTATGCGCCAGGTAAACGGAATAGGCAATGTAACAAGCAAGCAAAGCGGCGCCTTCGAACCGGTTGATGCGCCCTTGACCTCCGAAGCGGAAACCAAAGACAAACAGGATGGCCGTCAAACCTGCCATACACAGCACATCACGGTTCAAGACTTCGGGTTCAACTGCCATCGGATGGATGACACCTGCAATGCCGACGACGGTTAAGGTATTTAGGAGGTTCGAACCAATGATGTTGCCGAGCGCCAGGTCATGTTCACCTTTTCGCGCTGCCAGGATGGAAGAGGCGAGTTCCGGGAGCGACGTCCCGATTGCGACAATTGTCAGGCCTATAATTAAATCACTCACACCAAAATGCTGGGCAATCTCAACCGCACCCCAGACTAAGATACGTGAGCTGACAATCAGAAGCCCCATCCCCGCAAAAAGCCAAAAGACGGCTTTACGGATCGGCATCCCGTGCATGCTAACTTCCAGCTCCATCTCACTTTTAAAGGAGTCTTTTTTCTTGTGGAGCCCCTCACCAATGGTCCAGGCCATCAAACCAGTGAAGACAACCAAAAGGATAACGGCTTCGAACCGTGTAATCTCATGATCCCAGAGCAATCCAACAGTCAGCAGGGTAACCACCATCAAGATCGGCAGCTGTTTACGCAGGATATCGGAATTGACGCCAATGGGGTTGATGATGGCCGTCACACCCAGGATCAGCGCAATATTGGTAATGTTGGAACCATAAGCGTTGCCCAAGGCGATACCAGGATTGCCTTGGCAGGCAGCCAGCATCGAGACCACCATTTCAGGGGCGGATGTGCCAAAACCAATGATTACCATGCCAATCAACAGTGGGGGCATACCGAAGTACCGCGCAGTTGCGGCAGACCCTTCGACAAAACGGTCAGCACTCCAGACCAAGAGGGCCAACCCTGCGATGACGGCAATGCAGGCTAATATCATTTAAAAAAAAATCCTTCGGCAACTGTCCCAAGACCCATGAATTTCCACCGATTTTGTGATGGCTTCAGATGGGGATTCATATTATTTAGATAGTGCTTGAAACAGCCAATATCAATGCCCAGATAAAATAATAGCCACCCGTTGGTGGCCTCCACACCCGGACACCGAAACAAGCCAGGTAAACTCCGTGCATATTAACAAGCTTTAGGAGCCATGTATACACAGCAACCGTTATGAAAACCAGCTTGCTTTCCTGGGGATCATCTTCCTATTTCTCGACCAAGTCTGTCCCCATCAACTGCAGCCCCCTGGAAAACCACCTTGTTGTCCGTTCCCTTCACATTCATGACTCTCTTGTAACGCAGCATATCCGTACCGAACTGGCCGATTATCTCATCGAAGAACAGATTGAGCTTCTCGGAATCGAACACACGGAAACTGCGGAACACAAACGACACGATATCATCCAGATGATGGCAGTGAAGGTGATAATGATGGTGCCCACAACCACAGGAGCATTCCCCGTCATGGTCATGGTGATGATGCCCGCAGTAGCATCCGTGGTCATGTTACCTCTTTGATATCCACCTTGCTAAAATCCACCTTATGGATCGCCGCATGGGAATTCATGCCACGGACACGGTGGGGCACAGTTCATCCATCAAGACAGGATCGGTGACATCCACCTTCGAAATCAGCACCTTGTCCGAAAAGCAGACCTGCTGGCGGGCCTCCTCATACTTATCCAGCCAGTGCATCCAAAGACCCCGGCCATCAGCGAGATGATGGCGTCAATCATAAACAGTCAGGCACCGAATCTTCCAGAAAGAAAGTGGCGCCACAAGACTGGTATTCGCCAATCAGGTAGTTTCGATAATCCCCCGGTCAAAATCCAGTTCCCCTTTGTCTTTTTTCAACCAGATTGTTCAGGGCAGAGACCAAATCGCCACGCACCGTACAGCAGACACAGCCGTTGCTCATCTGGACAATCTCTTCAGCATCGTCCTGCACCAGAATATTACTGTCGATGTTCTCCTCACCGAACTCATTCTCAATCACCGCAATCTTCTGCTTGTGGTTGTTGTCCTTCAGGATACGGTTCAGCAGGGTGGTTTTTCCAGCGTCCAGGAAGCCGATGATAATCGTAACAGGAATAAGGGCAGGCATCGCTTCAGCCATTGCAGCACCTTCATCAGAAAAAGAAAACCACCTGCCTTGCAGCAAAATAAGCAGACCTCCCAGGATTGACCCGTGTCAATCACAGTACAGAAAAAAAGTACGCAATCTGCCCTGATCAACTGCTGCTTAGATTATTCCTTCCCAAAGGAAGCGCAGGGCCAGACAAGGCAAGCTAGAGATGATGCTGGGCGTTACTTAAAACGAGGAATCCGCGAACCATCTATCCGTCCAATCGACTTCATCACCAGCTGTGAGCACGGATTGCTGACAAGTTCCAGGTTATGGGCATAACGCAGCGTCGTCTCCATCAAGCGGTGCCTTGCAAACTGCTGCACCTGCTGCAATGTCGCGCCATGCTTCAACGCCAGCGTTACCGCTGTATGCCGAAGCGAATGAGCCGTTAGCCTTGGGGAATCCAGGCCTGCCGCCAACATCGCCCCCTTCACAATCCGGCTGATACTCTTCGATGACAGCCGTTTCCCTAAGCTGCGCCATCCATACGAGACAAACATCGGACTGTTCGGGGGAAGCGGTTGCCTGCTTTCCAGATACCGGTGAAGCAGTTTCTCCAGCTTCGGTGTGACCGAAATATAATCCACCTTGCCATCCCGTCCTTTCCCATGCACCCAAATGACAGGCTTCCCAGCAAGCCTGTCCAAGTCTTCAGCATCCAGCCGGGAGACCTCTGAAACCCGCAGCACACAGGAAACCATCAGCAACACCATCACATAATCCCGTTGCGCTTTCATGGCAGCACAACCGGTTTTCCGGGAATGGGCATTCATCCTGTATTCAAGCAGTGCCAGCAACTGCCTCAGACTGTTTTCACACAGACAGTCCCGCCGGAAAGAATTTTCCATCCGGATGTTTTTCACGGAGGCCCCAATATCTTTCTCCAGCCCCTGGCGGGACAGCCACTTGAAAAACACTTTCACCGCCGACAGGTAAGTCCGTGCGGTACTGGTCTGATGATGGCCAAGCAGATAAGACTTCCATCGGTTCAAGGCTACGGCATCTGGAATGGCCACATCATGGTCAAGGCACCAAGCAGTGAATGCCTTAAGTGAGGCAAGGAACGTCAAACGGGTACGGGGACTGAAATCTGATTCACTCAGGAAACGTGAAAACATCAAGTCACGTTCATCCACACATGAGAAATTCATAAGAACCTCAACAGAGTATCTGGGTTGGTCAGGGAAGCGGAAAAACAATTTACCCGTAGCTCTCTGTCAAGGGGCTTGGCATCAATACAACATCGCCAACAAATAAAACAACTCCTTCCTATACGCATTAATACGCAAAAAAGGACATACAATCCTTGCAACTAGTTGTTTTTATTGACAAACTTTTAATGCTCAACCTATGCCACGGACATGTTCTCCACCGTCTACATTTTTAAAAAAATTGAATTCATACAGGAAACAAGCTATACTCATCTAAAGGATTTATTCTGATAACAGGATATTTTTATGTGCGTTAATGCGTACTAATGCACATAAGGGAGTATATCCAAATATCAATAGCAGTATCAGGAAATTTTTCAGGGAATGGTTACGGAATCACTGTCAGGGAAAAGTCTGGCTGCCGGTATGACTGGCATCAGTGGCAGTCATGTTTCTTGTCTGCAATATCCGGGCATCTTGGTTGAATCCATCATGGATGGCCTGAGGTCCGGCATCAATGCATTTGCACGGACGCTGAAGATTTCTCCTGTCTCCGTTTACCGCATCGTCTCCAGACAAAGCGGCATATCTCCGGAAATGGCAATCCGGCTGTCATCGGCAGTGGGTGGTAGCGCCCTGTTTTGGATGCAGCGCCAGGCGGAATACGACCTGAGTCTTCTGCGGAAAAATTGGATGTCAGTCAGATACCGAAGCTGACGCAGTAACAGTTCTCTTTTTCAAAAAATAAATCAGGGAGAAAGTATGAATCGGATATTCAAGGTTGTTTTCAATCATGTCTTGGGCAGGCATGTGGTGGTCAGCGAGCTGGCGAGCAGTATCCAGCATGGGAAAAACAAGGCAGTAGCCGTGGTAGCGGCTGCTGCCTTGTCTGTTTTTATGGGTTTGCCGGGAGTGGCTGGTGCCGCTGAGGTGGATATCAGTTCCAATAACGATGGTTCTGCGACAGCCGTTTTCCAGAACAGTAAAAATTCGATTGAAATCGGTGACAACACGATTTCAGCTTCAGGAGACGACAGCATCGCAATTGGTACCTCCCAGACTACTGCTGGAGGTAGGGGTAGTGTGGCTATTGGCAGCAGGGCGAAGGTTGAAGAAGGTGTGGCTCGTGGCACTGCAATTGGTGACAGTGCTGTTGCAACTGAACGGGACAGCTCGGCTTTTGGTAGTGGCGCAGAAGCGAGTGGGACAGAAAGCACAGCAATAGGCCATGACTCTGATGCATCAGGCACCAGTGCTGCAGCAATCGGTAATGCCGCAACGGCATCTGGCGCCGATTCATTTGCGGCAGGTTATGACGCGACAGCATCAGGCGGTTCCAGTGTCGCGGTCGGTGAACAGTCTGAGGCAACTGCTGGGTCAAGTACTGCAGTCGGTTCCGGTACGGTAGCTTCTGGGCAAGAGGGTACCGCCTTGGGTGCTGGTGCCGAAGCAACTGCCACGAATGCCACTGCAACCGGTGCAGATGCTTCTGCAACAGAAGTCAACGCCACAGCGAACGGTACCAGTGCAAAGGCAAGCGGTGAGGATTCCACCGCATTGGGTTCCGGCGCAACAGCAACAGAAAAACGGGCTGTTGCCTTGGGTGGTGGCGGCCTGACCGATCCGACAACTGGGGAGCCTTCAGGCAATTCCGCACAGGCGACAGCTGAAGATGCGGTCGCCATCGGTTCCGGTTCCCGTTCAAGCGGGGATTCCGCTGTTGCCCTTGGTGGTGGCGGTGAAGACCAGGGGGCCAATGCCAGCGGTGCTGGCGCTGTGGCAGTCGGTACTGGAACACATGCTACGGGGGATAACAGCGTTGCCATCGGTGGTGGTGATGAGAACAAAGGGGCGACTGCTGCCGGTGCGGCTTCCATCGTCCTTGGCAACCAGGCCTCTTCCGCTGAAGCGGCAGCCAATGGTGTCGCCATCGGTACCGGTTCTTCGGTGACCGTTGAAAACGGCGTTGCCTTGGGGGCAGGTTCTGTAGCAAGTACAGATAAAGAAATCGAAGGCTATGTCCCCAATCCCCAAAGGGTTTCCGACACAACAACGCCGACCTGGAAATCGACTGAAGCGGCGGTATCTATAGGTGCGACAGATGAAAATGGCAACCCGACAATGACCCGCCAGATTACCGGTGTCGCTGCGGGTACGAATGACTGGGATGCCGCCAACGTCGCCCAGTTGAAAGCGGCCATGACGCATTACTACAGCGTCAACACCACCAAAGAAACCGATGAGGAAGGTAATAACAACTACGACAATGATGGTGCGACCGGTAACAATGCGCTGGCAGCAGGTGTCCATACGCAGGCCTCTGGCGATGCGTCCACCGCGATGGGCTATTTTGCCAATGCAACAGGCGATGGCGCAGTTGCAATCGGTAACGCCAAGCTTGGAGAAGATGGGACGGTTGCCTATCAGACCGAAGCAGCAAAAAACGAAGAAGGTAAATATATAAATGCAGATGGAAATGTTGTAGAAACCGAAGAAGAGGCGGCTCGTGTCATTAAAAAGGATGCTGATGGAAATCCTATTGCCGACAATACTGTTGCAACAGGGAAGAACGCAATAGCTGTTGGTACAAACACCAAAGCTTGGAATGAAAATGCAACGGCTATGGGTACAGATGCGATGGTCTGGGGTGATAACGGTACCGCCGTTGGTACAGAAACCCAGGCAAGCACCAATGCATCCGCTTATGGTTATCAGGCAAAAGCCCACGGCGAAAACAGTACGGCAATCGGTAATACCACTTATGTCAGCGGTAAAGATTCCACAGCAGTAGGCTCCCATGCGACAAGCCAGGGGACCAACAGTACTTCTGTAGGTATGTATGCAACCACTAACGGAGCTGATCAAACAGCTGTCGGTGAAGGTGCAGTGGTAGATTCAAATGCGCAGTACGGTACAGCGGTTGGCTATCATGCCAATGCAAAAAATACCTATGCTACAGCTGTTTCTGGTATCGCCAGCGGTTACGAAAGTACGGCAGTTGGTAAATATGCCGATGCTGAAGGATCCCAGTCCACCGCAGTCAACGGTGTTGTAAAAAGCGGTACGCAGTATGGCACGTCCGTTGGTATGGGCTCAACGGTTCATTCAGGGCAGTATGGGGCGGCCGTCGGTGGTGGCCAGGTCAATGGCAATTATGGTACTGCTGTCGGTTCAGGCTCCAGTGCCAGATCGGAAAATTCGACAGGTGTAGGTAAAGGCGCTAACGGTGTCGGCACCAACAGTACTGCGGTTGGCTATGGTTCCAGTGGTAATAATACGAGTACAACGGCTGTCGGTCATGGGGCAACCGCAAATGGTAATTATACAACGACGGTTGGTCATTCAGCGACTACAGGAAACGAGCGTGCAACAGCCGTAGGCGATGGCTCTACAGCAAAAGCAAGCTATTCTACGACTGTAGGTTCTGCCGTTGTTGAATATGGCGGCGATTACAGTACAGCTATTGGTACTAATTCTACTGTAAGTTCTGGTTCCGAATATGCTACAGCAGTTGGTGGAGCTGTTGCATATGGCGATTATGCGACGGCAATTGGCAGGTCAGCAGACGGTCATAAGAATTATTCGACAGCAGTCGGTTCTGGAGCTCAGGCGCAAGAACAATGGTCAACTGCAGTTGGTTACAATGCGGATGCTAAAAGTCAGAATTCTACTGCAGTAGGTCTCCGTGCTCAGGCGCAGGCGCAGGACTCAACATCTGTTGGTAATGCATCTAATGCCGGTGGTCAAGACTCTACGGCAGTAGGCACCTATGCGAATGCAACGTATGGTAATTCAACAGCGGTAGGTTATGCAGCAAAAGGTAATGGCAATAATGCTACTGGTGTTGGTTACAATGCAAATGCAAGTGGTACTGGGACTACTACGGTAGGTAATTATGCCAGTGCGGTAAATCAGTATTCTGTTGCAGTAGGTTCGTATGCTAATGCTTCTGGGAACTATGCTGTTGCCATTGGCGGTAAAGATCAGGGTTCCAATACAGCAAACGCCTGGGGTGAAAGTGCTGTTGCAGTAGGCAATGGTGCCAATGCCGGAAAAAGCGCGGTGGCCATGGGGACTAGTGCTGTAGCTTATGGTGAGAATGGTGTTGCAGCAGGTTCCAGTGCGGGCGCTGGGTACCAAGCTGTGGCCATGGGTACTGGTGCCAATGCTTATGGATCAAATGGTATAGCCATGGGTACCGGTTCCGGCGCTGGCGCAAGTGCTGTATCGCTGGGGCAGAACGCCAATGCATGGCGAGAAGATTCCATTGTCCTTGGCAAGGACTCAGTGTCTGGGGTAGAAGCCGGCATTACCGGTTATGATCCGTTGGGTGCTGCAGGGGATGGTGAACTGACTGGTCCAACTTGGGTGGCTACGAACAATGCGGTTTCCTTTGGTCGTGCAGAAGCAAAGGATGAAAACGGCAATGTCACCGCTACGCAGATCACCCGTCAGATCAACAACGTAGCTGCTGGTACATTGGACACCGATGTGGTCAACGTCGCCCAGCTGAAGCGGGTCGTCGGACAGGCTGTAGGTGACGGCAAACATTACTTCGGTGCGGATGATTCTTCCAACCCGGTCACAGATCCAGATACCGGCAATATAACGACACCGGACAGCAATATCACTCGTCTCCATAACCAGCAGTTGAACATTATCGGCGATGCTGAATATAACGAAAACGGCGAGAAAACAAAGGATGGCAATATCGTCACCTCGATAGCCACCGACAAGAATGGTATCAAGTCCATCCAGGCGACCCTCAACCGTGACCTCGACATCGACACCCTGGTCGTCAACGGCAAGGACGGTGAAGACGGTCAGCCAGGCACACCGGGCAGCATCGGCATGAAAGGTGAAGACGGTGAGATCAAGACCGTCACCATCACCAGTGATGGCACCCCTGGTGTTGACGGACAGGATGGCATCACCCGCCTGATTGTCGATGAGCATGAAGTCGCTACCTTGGATGACGGCCTGAAGTTCGGCGCCAATGCACCGGAAGAAGAACAGGGTGCCAACCCGGTCGCCAACAAGCTGAACAGCACCGTCAATATCAAGGGTGTCGACGCACAAGAAGGTCATGAATACAGTGCAGAAAACCTGACCACCACTGTGGCACAGGCGGAAGACGGCACCACCACCATCACTGTCAAGATGGACAAGGATCCGAATTTCGACACCTTGGTCGTTAACGGCAAGGATGGCAAAGATGGTGAACCGGGTACGGCTGGCACCATCGGTATCCGCGGTGAACCGGGCAAAGACGGTTCACCGGGTGAAATCACCACCATCTCCGTCACCCAGGATGGAACTCCTGGCGTGGATGGTCAGGATGGCGAAACGCGTATCATCTACAAGGACCCAGAAGGCAACGACCATGAAGTCGCTACGCTGGATGATGGTCTGAAATACAAGGGTGACGTTGGTAATGCCGCTGTCAAGCTGAACAAGACTACTGAGATTGTCGGTGGTGCTGCAGATGCAGACAAACTTACCGACAACAACATCGGGGTTGTCGCTGAACAGAATGGTGAAGATGCCAAACTCACCGTCAAGCTGAACAAAGACATCAACCTGGGACCTGACGGCAGCTTGGTTGTTGGTGGCACCGTCAACCAGGAAGGTGATGTCATCAACCCAATCACCATCGCCAACCAGACAGTGACCAACCAAAAAGGTGATGAAGAAACCGGCAACTACATCACCAACCTCGATAACCGCACTTGGAATCCGACGAATATCGTTGAAGGCAGGGCTGCGACCGAAGACCAGCTGGCACAGGTCCAGACACATTACTACAGCGTCAATGACGACGGTAACATCCAGGACAACTGGGACAACAAGGGCGCAACCGGCGTCAATGCGCTGGCGGCAGGTACCAATGCCAAGGCAGTTGGGGACAGCTCTGTTGCAGTCGGTGACGGCGCCAGGGTAACCACCGATGGCGGTGTCGCCCTTGGTTCTTCCTCTGTATCAACCACTGGTCCAAGCTCAGGCGGTTTCGATGTCATCACCGGGGCAAGGGACTTCAAGGACAGCGACAACCCGGCGGCATGGGCATCCACGGCAGGTGCGGTGTCTGTCGGTGACATGAATGCGGAAACGCCGGTCACCCGCCAGATTACCGGTGTTGCAGCTGGTTCTGCAGACACCGATGCAGTCAACGTCGCCCAGCTGAAGCGCGTGGCGAACTCGGTCTCCATCCATGACTACAGCGTCAACTCCGTCGACCCAGCCCATGACCTGAACTATAACAACCAAGGCGCAACCGGTGACAATGCCTTGGCGGCAGGTGTCAATGCCGTTGCGATGGGAGAAAACGCCACCGCAGTCGGCAACATGGCAATCGCACGGGAAGACAATGCCACCGCCATCGGCAACAAGGCACTCGCTTCCGCAGACAGTGCAATCGCCATGGGTGATGATGCGCAGGCAACCAAGGCAGATGCCATCGCCATCGGCACCGGTGCGCAGGCGAACCATGAAGGTTCGGTCGCCATCGGTTCCGGCGCACAGACCGCTGAAGCTGTCGGCACCGCCTCTTACACCATCGCTGGCAATACCTATAACTTTGCAGGTACAGAACCGGTCGGCACCGTCAGTGTCGGTACGGAAGGCAGCGAACGCACCATCACCAATGTCGCGGCAGGGCGTATCAGTGAAACATCCACCGATGCCATCAACGGTTCCCAGCTCTATGCAGTGGCGAAAGCCATCTCTGAGGCTGAGGGCAAACAGACCACCGTCAGCGTAGGCGGTGTGGCGGCAGAAGAAGATGGCGTTCCTGTTGAAGGTGGCAACCTGAAATTGGAACGTTCCACAAATGAAGACGGCAGCTACAACTATGACGTCCAGCTTGCCCGTGACCTGGATGTCGACACCGTCGTCATCAACGGCAAGGACGGCAAGGACGGCCTGACCATCAAGGGCGCAGACGGTGAACCCGGTTCAATCGGCATGGCAGGCAAGGACGGTGAAATCACCCATATCACCGTCACCAACGATGGTACGCCGGGCGTTGACGGCAAGGACGGCATCACCCGTATTGAATACAAGGATCCGGAAGGCAATGACCATGAAGTCGCCACCCTGGATGACGGTGTGAAATACAAGGGTGACAAAGGCGATGCTGCCATCAAGCTCAACCACACCACCGAGATTGTCGGTGGCGCCGATCCTGACCAGCTCAGCGAAGGCAACATCGGTGTCGTGGCTGAACAGAACGGTGATGATGCGAAGCTGACCATCAAGCTGAACAAAGACCTCAACCTGGTCAATGAAGCCGGTGAAAGCGGCAGCATCACGATGGGTGATGTCCATATCCATGACGGCGATGAAATCAGCTTCGGTGACAACATCATCCACAACGTGGCAGCCGGTGTAGAAGACACCGATGTCGTCAATGTCAGCCAGCTGAAGGAATATACCTCAGGGGCGAAGACCGAAGTGACCGTCGGTGGTGGCGTGAAAGCCGGTACAGACGGCAACTATAACACTGGCGGCAACCTCGACCTGAACGTCAGCACGGCTGAAGATGGCCATGAAGTCTATGACCTGAAGCTCAGCGACAATGTTGAGCTGGGCGGTCCTGGCAAGGACGGTGCAGACGGTGTCAACGGTTCCATCGGCGTCAACGGTGCTGACGGCAAGTCCGGTGTCGGCATCGACGGCAAGGACGGCATTACTGTCTATGGCAAGGATGGCAAGGACGGCACCCCGGCAGTTGCCATCAACGGTAAGGACGGCGTCGGTCATATCGGCCTGACCGGGCCGGCCGGGGCAGACGGCAAGGATGCTTCGGCGGATATCACTGTTGTACAGGGGCCGGTCGGTGTTGACGGTACAGACGGCACAGATGGCACCGACGGCATGGACCGCATCGAATACGTTGACCACAACAATACCACACATATCGTGGCGACCCTGGATGACGGTCTGAAGTTCGGTGCGAACGATGCGGCGGAAGGCTATCAGGACAATCCGGTCGCCAACAAGCTGAACAGCACGGTGAATATCGTCGGTGAAGGTGAGAAGGAAGAAAGCAGCTACAGCGGCAAGAACCTGAAGACCTTTGTTTCCCAGGAAGATGGTGACACCACGATTACTGTCAAGATGGACCGTGACCTCGAAGACATCGACACCATCGTTGTCAACGGCAAGGACGGCAAGGACGGCCTGACCATCAAGGGCGCAGACGGTGAACCCGGTTCAATCGGCATGGCAGGCAAGGACGGTGAAATCACCCATATCACCGTCACCAACGAT
>JAEEYE010000042.1 GCA_016291665.1 Oxalobacter sp.
ACCACGCAATGATTGTTGTTGAAGACCTGAACATCAAGGGGCTGACGAAATCCGCCAAAGGGACGAAGGAAAAGCCGGGCAGGAACGTCAAGGCGAAGAGCCAGACGAACCGTTCGATACTCCGCCAGGGCTGGGGGCGTTTCATGACGATGCTGAAGTACAAGACGGAAGCCCGTGGCGGTATCTATCTGGAAATCCATCCGGCATACACCAGCCGGACGTGTCCTGAATGTGGTCACGTGGACAAGGCAAACCGTCCGGCACGGAGCCGTTTCCAGTGTGTGCATTGCGGTTTCAGTGCCCATGCAGACCATGTGGGGGCGGTTAATATTTTAAGGGCAGGGCATGCCCGGTTAGCCTGTGAAGTGAGCGGTGCAGTAAGGCCGCCAGCAACAGGAACCCGCCGAAGGAACCGAGGTATACGTACCTCGGCCCAGTAGGAATCCTCTGCTTTCAAGCATGAGGAGGATGTCAACGCGATGGGATTGCTATCCGCATCAGCCTACGCTGAATGTCCTCTAGACGGATATTCAGATTCATCCAAAGTGACCGTCAACGGGAAACCTTTGGTCTGCCAAGGAATCCAACGGACCTATCAGGGAGCCGGTGCAATGAAGTATTTCAGGACGGCTGTCTGCTCGACTGAAAAAACGGCCGGCCCTGCGCTAAAGACCGCAGTCTGGATTGCCAATTCCATCGAAGAAATCCAGCTGACGGGAAACTCTTATACGGATGCTTTTGGGAAGGATTGTACTTTCACAGAAGTAGGACCTGAGGTAAATGGATGGAAATGCCAGAAATGGGAAAAGGATCCAACGGTCAGGATTGAAATGGACACCTGCCACAATTTCAATGAAGCATTCGAATACAGCGTGACAGAACAGCAGCTTTCCGATAAAAACTGATGGAAACGTGGCATGGTTGGTATAGCCTGGGAAAATCATCCCTACCCCCAGAATTGCCTACACAACCTGGCAAAAGCACCTTGGACAACACGCCATACACAGGATCAACCGCACCCGACATAAAAATCCGCGCCAAACTGGAGCAACACAGGCAGAGGATTCCCATTTAGGAGGCTGACCTCCAACCGTTTGCACTTACCTTCCGAGAGTCACCTCAACATCACCTGTTCCCAAGGCTTCCACAAGCAAAGCCCCGTTCTCAATATGACCGATACGGGTATAGCGGTATGTTGTCTCAAAATCCTTATAGAAGACCACCAAGCAGTTGTCCCCGAAAAGCATGACGTCCCCTGCCCTTATCCGGCCGACACTTTCTGGTTGGGCAGGCAACGGTTCGGACAGATAGGCATATTTCTCGTTGCCATTTAAGTCAGACATCCTGAGCTTTAACGGAAACCGCATTGCCAAAGCCCTGACCGTCTCATTGTCTTCAGCGTCAAAGGTAAAGTTCAGATCCGCAGTACCGAGCGCCATCTTCCGGATTTTCGTATCTTTCATGACAACCGTAGAACGAACCGTTTTTTCCTGACCGACAGCAGCCCCATTGGACGCTGAAGCCTCTTTTGCCTTGCAAGCAACCATAGAAATTCCCATAAACAGGACCACGCCTAAAGAAATAACCTTATTCATCGCACGTACCATTGCGCTTTTCTGTGCCAACCACCCAGCTGCGCTGAGCGTACGCTCAGACCAACCAGTATCTGCCTGCCATCAGCACCTCATGCCACAATGTCCAATTCTGAGGGATTCTCCCTGTCGAAAAATGCATTTTTTACCGCGGTAAATTTTACCAAATTAGGGCGTAAAGCCCCTGGCTTTAGCCATGGGGATATAAGCCCGATTTTCTTTGCGGGTTCGATGCCTGCAAAGAAAATAATTTGCTCTGAACCATTTTAATAAAATGATTGTTCGTAAATCACGGCTAATTATGGTTTGGGACAGGCCAGGCCAGTAACAAAGTGTATCCTTCATTGCAACCAAGGCAGAATGCAATAGAATGGTGCAATAGGCATTCATCCTGAAACAGCCATGGAAATCAAACGCGGATTCACATACCAGCTCCTGCCTGACGGCCAGCAGCAACGCCTGCTGAACCGCTATTGTGGCTGTGCCCGTTTCGTCTATAACGAGAATCTTGCCTTGGAACTGAAACTACATGAAGCGAATCCCGACCATCACTTCATCTATGAACAGGCCACGAAACGACTCCCAGGTATGAAACAGGAACACCCTTGGCTGAAAGAGTGTAATGCCCAGGTACTCCAGCAGAAACTGAAAGACTTAGGTAGGGCATTCAAAGCCAAGTACAGTGGCGAAGCCAAAGAGCTTAAAAAGCACAAAAAAGGTATCAAGGACAGCATCCGCTTCCCGCAGCACTTTGAGGTTGATGAAGCCAATAGCAGAATCAAGTTGGAGAAGGTCGGTTGGATTCACTACCGTAAAAGTCGCAACATCGAGGGCAAGCCAAAGAACATCACGATCCGCAGGGATGGTGAATACTGGACGGTATCCATCCAGACAGAAATGGACATCGAAAAACCTATCCCTGAATCGACTTCTGACGTCGGTATTGATATGGGGGTTGAGGTGTTCGCCTACCTGTCCGATGGGACACCTATACCTGTTCCAGATGAAATCCAAGACAAAATTGCCAAGATAGAGAAACAGATTGCTGTCTACCAGAAGCAGTTGAAGAACAAAACCAAATTCAGCAAAAACTGGAAAAAACTGAAAAAGAAGATTGCCAAGAAACACCGCAAGCTGGCCCTGATCCGGCAGGATTTCCACCACAAGACTTCGACGACATTGAGCAAGAACCACGCAATGATTGTTGTTGAAGACCTGAACATCAAGGGGCTGACGAAATCCGCCAAAGGGACGAAGGAAAAGCCGGGCAGGAACGTCAAGGCGAAGAGCCAGACGAACCGTTCGATACTCCGCCA
>JAEEYE010000015.1 GCA_016291665.1 Oxalobacter sp.
GCAACATGATCGTCAAGGTTGAAGGCCATCCAGAAGGTGATTACTACACCGTCGGTATGACAATCAAACTCTCCATGGGTAACGTTGATAAGATCACCCCAGCACCAACCCTGGGTCAGCACACCAACGAAATCCTGAAGGAAGTTCTGGGTTACGACGATGCTGGTATCGCAGCTCTGAAGGCAGGCGGTGCATTCGAAGTTCCACCTAAGAAGAAAAAATAATTCATAGGCTGTGAGCTTTTAATAGTCCAGGCAACTGGATTATGAACAAATGGGCGATTATCCTTTCGAGGTCAGTCGCCCGTTTTCTTTTTATTCTCCTGTTTTCGGCTCGTATGGCAATGTTAAGCACATTGTGTTGTTTGCACAGAAAACTTGCGTTTTGGCGAGCTCCATATTTAACAATCTTGATGTTTTCATAATAATTAATTCGGTGGAAACCGCGTCCCTTTACGGGACGGTTTTATGATGTATGTTATTATCGAATACGAACAGAACCTTAGGCAGCCAAACCTGATGAAAGTCGTCAAGACCATTAAGCTCCGTTTGTATACGGAACCCGAAACAGAATTACAGTTCCAGGACATGGCAGAACGTTATGCCCGAGCATGTAATTTTGTGTCCGACTTCGTCTTCAGTAACGGTTTCCCTTTCAGTGTGAATTCCTTACACAAAGGGCTCTATCAAGAGATCCGGCTAAGGTTCGGTCTGAAAGCGCAGCTTTCCCAGTCAACATTGAAGACGGTTACGGCGCGTTACAAGACCATCAGGGAACAGCTCCGCCAGCATCCGTACAGATACCAAGATGAAAAGGGCAAATGGCAGTACATACAGAAGACACTGAATTGGTTGTATAAACCGGTTGTTTTCAGGCGGCCGCAGACCGACCTTGTCCGCAACAGGGATTACAGTTTTGTGGAGAAGGGGCAGCGGATTTCTATCAATACCCTGGGTAAACGCGTCAAGCTGCGTTACAGCATCCCGGAGTATTACAGGCAGTTCTTTGACGGAAGCTGGTCTTTCGGAACGGCAAAGCTCGTATCGCTTAAGGGGATATGGTATCTGCACATATCCGCAAAGAAAACCGTAGCCACTACTTTTGATAAAAACAGGCCTGCCCATGTTGTAGGCGTAGACCGTGGGCTTCGGTTTGTCGTCACCACCTATGACAAAACAGGGGAATGCTGTTTCGCAAAAGGGAAGGACATCCTTGAAAAGCGCAGTACTTTCCTTCAAGTCAGGGCTGAACTCCAGTCAAAAGGCACCAAGTCTGCAAAGCGTAAGCTGAAGTCCATCTCAGGACGAGAGAACCGCTGGATGGCCGATGTAAACCATCGGTTATCAAAGGCACTCGTCAACAAATATGGGCCGAATACGCTTTTTGTGCTTGAAGACCTGACGGGTGTCAGTTTTGATGAAGGGAACCTGTCTTCCAGGACGAAGGGACAGCGTAACGAAGTCCGTTCGTGGGCGTTTTACCAGCTTGAGCAGTTCCTGAAATATAAGGCGGAATCTTCTGGTTCTGCCGTCATCATGGTTGCATCCGACTACACATCACAGCGGTGTCCGAAATGTGGGCGTATCCATAAAGAGAACAGACATAGGAAAACACATGAGTACATATGTGACTCATGCGGATACTGCTCCAATGATGACCGTGTTGGGGCAATGAACATCCACGAGCTGGGAACGATGTACGTGTCTGGCAAGAGGAAGCCCCGTTTTGTGAAAAGGAAGACGGGATGACATGTTCCCGGCGGGTATATCCTGCTGGGATTAAAAAGCGGGTCTCAGTCAATGACCCGGCGATGTAGCCACAGTCCTGCTGTACCGCAGGGATGCCAGCTAAGGCACAGTCTGGGAGCATATCGAAAGATATGACGTTAGGACCAGATGGGTGAGTTACAAACTTTTAGAGCCGTATGGGGAATTGAGCTTTAACAAGCCTCGACCCTTTACGGGTCGGGGTAATTGACGTATCATGCGTGCCTATCCGAGGAGCGTTGCAACAAAAAACGGAGTGAACTCCCCATTTTTCATGGTTTTTGCCAGGCTCGGTGTGCATAAACGGCGCTCACGTTACTTTTTTCTCATTGATTCAGGAAAGGAGAGCGTGATGAACGCTGTTTCTAACAAAGATTGTGTAATTGCCGATATTTCCCTTGCAGACTGGGGAAACAAAGAAATCCGTATTGCTGAAACGGAAATGCCTGGCCTCATGGCAATTCGTGAGGAGTTTTCAGCCAGTAAGCCACTGAAAGGGGCCCGTATCAGCGGTTCCTTGCACATGACCATTCAGACGGCTGTTTTAATCCAGACTTTGGAAGCCTTAGGTGCCGAAGTGCGTTGGGCATCCTGCAACATCTACTCCACGCAAGATCATGCTGCGGCAGCTATTGCTGCAAATGGTACTCCGGTTTTTGCAATTAAGGGAGAATCTCTTAGCGATTACTGGGAATATACCCATCGCATCTTTGAATGGCCAGATGGTGGTTATTCCAACATGATTTTAGATGACGGTGGTGATGCGACTCTCTTGTTGCACTTGGGGACGCAGGCAGAACAGGATCCAAGTGTAATCGCAAATCCAAGCAGTGAAGAAGAAACGGCTCTTTTTGCCGCTATCAAACGCCATCTGGCGGCCGATCCTACTTGGTATTCAACACGTATCAGCAAAATTAAGGGGGTAACAGAAGAAACGACCACGGGTGTCCATCGCTTGTACCAGATGCATCAGGAAGGGCGCCTGAAATTTCCTGCTATTAACGTGAATGATTCTGTTACCAAATCTAAGTTTGATAACTTGTACGGTTGCCGTGAATCACTTGTTGATGGCATCAAACGTGCAACAGACGTGATGATTGCAGGTAAGGTCGCTGTTGTCTGTGGGTATGGTGATGTTGGTAAAGGTTGCGCTCAGGCACTGCGTGCATTGTCGGCACAGGTTTGGGTTACTGAAATTGACCCGATCTGCGCACTCCAGGCTGCTATGGAAGGTTATCGTGTAGTCACAATGGATTATGCCGCGCAGTATGGTGACATTTTTGTTACCTGCACGGGCAATTACCATGTCATTACACATGACCACATGATTCAGATGAAGAATCAGGCTATCGTCTGCAATATCGGTCACTTCGATAATGAAATCGATGTTGCTTCGATGCACAAATATCAGTGGGAAAACATCAAGCCGCAGGTAGACCATATTGTTCTACCAAGCGGTAACCGTATCATTTTGCTGGCAGAAGGCCGTTTGGTTAACTTGGGTTGTGCAACGGGACATCCTTCTTATGTGATGAGTTCTTCTTTTGCTAATCAGACGATGGCTCAGATTGAGCTGTTTACGAAGACTGCTGACTATCCAGTTGGCGTTTATACACTACCAAAAATTCTTGACGAGAAAGTTGCTCGTCTGCAGCTGTCTAAACTCAATGCAGAGTTGACAGTACTAACAGAAGAACAGGCAAGGTATATTGGTGTGACGGTTGAAGGACCTTATAAAGCGGACCATTACCGCTATTAATGGTAGGACGCGGTGTGCTTGTCATAGGCGCACACCGCGAGACTGTCTTTGGATAGCCTTCCTGATAAGGTTAGCCTACTGAATCTGGAGCTTTGCAATGTTGCGTATTGTTTTGGTCTGGTTCATCAATTCGGCAACTATGCTGTTGTTGCCACAGCTTCTTCCCGGATGGATTACCGTGGAGAATTTCTTGGCCGCTATACTTGCGGCTTTGGCTGTTGGTTTTGTCAATACGTTCATTAAGCCGGTTTTCACCATTCTGACACTGCCTTTGACCGTGTTTTCAATGGGGATCTTTATGTTGGTATTGAATGGGCTAATGTTCTGGCTTGCAGCAAGTTTTGTTCCTGGATTCAGTGTCAGTGGTTTTGGAGCCGCCATTGGCGGCGCCATGCTCTACAGTATCCTGACATGGGCGTTTTCCACGTTGCTGATCAAGAATAGATAAATGTCATCACAGAAAAGTTACAGTATTGAGGTGTTTCCCCCTAAAGCACCTGATGCAGTTGCAGAGTTACGAAAAATTCGTTCGCAGTTACAGTTGCTGGCACCTAAGTATTTTTCGATTACCTATGGTGCTGGTGGTTCTACCCAGCAAGGAACGTACGATATTGCTTTAGAAATTTTGAATGAAGGGTTTGAGCCTGCACCTCACATCACCTGCATTGGGGCAACCTATGAAAAGGTTCGTGAGCAGATTGCGCAGTACAAGCGTATGGGAATCCATCACATTGTGGCTCTGCGCGGCGATCTGCCAAGTTCCTATGGCGAAATTGGTGAGTTCCATTATGCCAATGAACTGGTTGAGTTTATCCGCAAGGAAACGGGCGACTGGTTTAGGATTGATGTTGCCGCTTACCCAGAGATGCATCCGCAGGCATCCTCTATGTCTGAGGATATTTCCAATTTTGTTCGCAAAGTAAAAGCTGGGGCTGATGTTGCCATTACGCAGTACTTCTATAATCCGGATGCTTATTTTCGTTTTGTATCGGATATCAGGAATGCTGGCGTAGATATCCCAGTTATTGCCGGTATTATGCCGATTACAAACTGTACACAGTTGGCACGTTTTTCCACGATGTGCGGTGCTGAAATCCCTTTGTGGATAAGAAGGCGTTTGGAAGAGTTTGGTAGTGATATCGAGTCTTTACGGGCTTTTGGGCATGATGTCGTGTTGAATCTTTGCCGTAAGCTTTTGGAAGGCGGCGTGGATGGGTTGCATTTCTATAGCCTGAATCGTGCTGAAGCGACCTCCCGCTTGTGGCGTGACTTGGGATTGAAGAATACCTGAGCAAATATATAGCAAAGGGAACGGCACAGCTTAGAAGCTGTACCGTATTCGTATGGTACTTAGGAGCGGTCTGCGTCGACTTCTGTTTTCCGGATGTCGGCTGCTGTCTTATCAAGGACGCCATTGACGAATTTGTGACCGTCTATCCCGCCGAAGGACTTGGTAAGCTCAACAGCTTCATTAATGACTACCCGGTAAGGAATTTCAAGGCAGTTGACCAATTCAAAAGTTCCCAATAACAGAATGGCATATTCAATTGGGGAGAGTTCGTCTGGATTTCGGTCAATGTGCGGGATGATTTTTGCGCGCAGTGACTCATATTGGGCAATGGTGCCTGACAGCAGGTTCACAAAATGCTCTGTGTCTGCCTTGTTAAAACCATGCGCTTGCCTGATATGGTCAATGACAGCAGAAGCTTCATCTTTGTTCAAAAGCCATTCATAAAGCCCTTGGAGGGCGAACTCTCGAGAGCGGCGCCGTGGAGAGCGATTTTTTGAAGGGTTTGCGTGGACAGATTGTGTTTTCATTATTCTTTTTTAATGATGTTTTCCTCAAGCAACTGTTCCGTGTCTTCGGAATCGAGTACTTCATCAATGTTGTAGAAGACAAGGTTTGCCATCTCAACAGCCGCGCTGGCAGCTTCATTACCTTTTTCAACCATGCGCGCTTCAGCCTGCTCATCGGTATAAGTTGTCAGGATGGCGTTTGCAATAGGGATGCCAAAATCTAATGCGACACGGTTGACGCCAGCGGCGGCTTCGTTGGAAACAAGTTCAAAATGATAAGTTTCACCCTTGATGACGGCGCCAACGGCAATCAATGCGTCAAACTGCTGGGTAGCGGCAAGTTTTGCCAAGGCAATCGGGACTTCCAGCGCACCAGGTACCGTACAGACAAGGATATCTTCTTCAGCAACGCCTAACCTTTCAAGTTGTTCCAAGCAGGCTTTCCGCAAGCCGTTGCATATGCTTTCATTGTAGCGAGCCTGAACAATCCCGATACGGAGATCGGTCCCATCGAGATCCATCTTAATTGTTTCAATCCCCATAACTTTCTCCTTTTATTGGTCAAGTGTTGCGGTTTTCTAGATAACCGATGATATCCAATCCAAAGCCTGCCATTGATGGCATTTTTTTCGGATTTCCTAGAAGCCTGAGCTTTCCTGCGCCAAGATCACGTAGGATCTGTGCACCAATGCCATAATTACGCAGTGTTTGTGCAGTGGCGGGTGCGCGGGATTCAAGTTTGGTTCCTAATGCTTTGAACCTGTCTAAGAAATCAGAAGCGATTTCATTACAGTTCAATAATATCAGGATACCACGTTTAGCCTTTGCTATTTCTTCCATGGCGTTTGCCAAAGACCAAGAGTGTCCTCGTTCGGTACTGAAAAAGTCGATGAGAGAGACAGGCTGGTGAACCCTGACTAAAGTCTCTTCATCAGGAGAAACGGTACCTTTTACAAGTGCCATATGAAGAGATCTGCTTGGGCGGTCAGCGTAAACTACAGCATGGAAAGTGCTGGCTGCCGTTGTAATATCGTTCTCTGCGATACGTTCGATGATGCTTTCGTGCTGGTTTCTCCAGCTGATCAAGTCCGCAATGGTGCCTATTTTCAGGTTGTGTTTTTTTGCAAATTCAATCAGTTGTGGTAGCCGGGCCATCGTGCCATCTTCGTTCATGATTTCGCAGATGGCCGTTGCTGGTGTGAGTCCTGCCAATGCAGCAAGATCGCAGCCAGCTTCCGTGTGGCCTGCGCGTTGGAGGACACCGCCTGGCTTGGCTACAACAGGAAAAATATGCCCAGGTTGAACGATGTCTTTTGGCGTCGCATCAGGGGCGGCCGCAACACGGATTGTGTGGGCTCTGTCATATGCCGAGATACCTGTTGTTACACCTTCAGCAGCCTCAATGGAGACGGTAAAGGCCGTGCTGAATTGGCTGGTATTGTCTTTTGTCATAGGGACAAGTCCCAAGCGATTGCAGTGCTCCTTTGTGAGCGTTAGGCAGACAAGGCCGCGGGCGTGCGTTGCCATGAAGTTAATGGCTTCGGGCGTGACGAAATCCGCTGCAATCATCATGTCACCTTCGTTTTCGCGGTCTTCATCATCAACAAGGATGACCATACGACCTGAACGAAGTTCTTCAATGATTTCTTGGGTTGATGCTATCGGCATAATTTTCTTTCTTTCGGAACCTTCTATTTTAAATGATGTCAGGAAACCGTCCCAAATTTGCCGCCAGGGCGAACAGGCAGTATTAGGGACAAATAGGAAATCTCTTGTTGTCTATTTGGCTTTATTGCGCCAGAAAGAACACAAGGCATGTAATTCTTTTCTGCATAGGTACGGCGTGTGTCTAGTTTGTGTGCCTAGGTTTATTTGCCAATGCAGAACTGGGAGAAAATCTTGCCCAGTAAATCATCAGAGGTGAATTCACCTGTGATGCTGTTCAAGGCGTTCTGTGCAAGGCGCAGCTCCTCTGCGAGTAACTCAAGGTTTTCCCCATTTTTTGCGAGGTCGACAGCTATAGCCAAGTGGTTGCCTGCGTCCTTAATGGCAACCAGATGGCGTTCTCGTGCGAGGCATGTTGATTCGCCGGTCTTGACCCAGCCGGCCGCTTCAAGAACGGCTTCCTTTAAGAGGTCAAGTCCTTCTCCTGTTATGGTGGAGAGGTAAACCTGGGTTGTCCCCATGATGTGGTCGAGCGAGGGTTTGTGCCCAGAAAGGTCAATCTTGTTCCAGACTTGGATGACGGGAATGTTTTCAGGGAAAGAATTGAAAGTCTGTTCGTCTTCCCGGGTAGGTCCGATGCTGGCATCAAGGAGATGGAGAATCATATCTGCTTTGCCGATTTCATCCCAAGTTCTGCCGATACCAATTTTTTCAACTTCATCCACTTCTGACTCTTCACGGATGCCGGCAGTGTCTGTCAGCGTAATTGGTACCCCTTCGATCTGAAGGGATTCTGTAATTTTGTCGCGTGTCGTTCCTGCGATAGGCGTGACGATGGCAGCATTTGTGCCTGTAAGGCTATTGAAAAGGGAAGACTTACCGACATTGGTCTGGCCTGCTAGTACGATATGAATCCCATCTCGCAGGAGAACCCCTTGAGCTGCCTGTCCTAGAATGTGGTCAAGTGCATCTAAAAGGCTTTCAATACGTTCAACAGGCTTTTCTTTAGCGAGGAAGTCAATGTCTTCTTCAGGGAAGTCCATTGTTGCTTCAACAAGCATCCGCAGGTTGGTGACATCAGAAGCAACAGTCTTGATTTGCGTTGAAAACTGACCACTCATCGAACGATTTGCAGAACGGACGGCTTCTTCTGTAGTGGCATCAATTAAATCGGAAATGGCTTCAGCCTGTGTCAGGTCAATGCGACCGTTCAAGAAGGCTCTTTGTGTGAACTCGCCAGGCTCCGCAAGGCGCATACCGATTGCAGAACCGACTTCAAGGCAACGTTTTAAGAGCATCTGCATCACAATGGTTCCGCCGTGTCCTTGTAGTTCCAAAGTATCTTCACCGCTATAGGAATGTGGCCCCTTGAAAAAGAGAGCCAGACCTTCATCAATCGTATTGCCTTCGGCATCCTTGAAAGGGATGTAATAGGCAAATCGAGGTCGCATTGGCAATGAGAGTCCAGAATCTTTGAAGAAATCGGTAATGAAAGGATCGAGATTTTTGCCCGAGATGCGGACTATACCAACGCCACCCCGTCCTGATGCAGTTGCAATAGCAGCAATGGGTGCGGTGTCCAGTTTCATGATAACCCCTTTCCTTTTTTGGCTGATTACCGGTGCTTTTACACAGCGAACACTCACATTATCCATACACTTTGGAAAAAAGCAAAAAGTTTCCTTTTCTACTCTTCGAAAACAGGTTTTTAGTGGCGGATTGCAACATTGCAAAGATGCTTTTTTAGAAGGAGGTTGTTCAACATAAAGTATCTTCGGTATAGAATCATCTCTTATTGTAAGCAGAAGTTGCCGTATATCACCAAAGTTCTGTTGGTTTTAACAGGAAACCCCGTATCGATTGGAGTTTGAAATGACAGCAGTTGGAAATAGCGTTACCCGTCAAACATTTGATGAAGTCATGGTACCGGTTTTTGCGCCGGCATCTTTTATCCCTGTAAGGGGAAAAGGGCTCGAGGTTTGGGATCAAGATGGCCGACGCTATCTGGATTTAAGTGCCGGGATTGCTGTACTTGCATTGGGACATACACCTGATGCTGTGGTTGATGCTTTGACTGAACAGGCTAAAAAGCTCTGGCATATCAGCAATTATTTTACGAATGAACCAGTCCTTCAGTTGGCTCGCAAACTGGTGAATGCGACGTTTGCTGATAAGGCTTTCTTCTGCAATTCAGGAGGGGAAGCTAACGAAGCTGCTTTCAAGCTTGCTCGTAAATGGGCTCAGGACAATTATGGTCCTAACAAAAACCGTATTGTTTCCTGTTTCCATGCGTTCCATGGTAGGACGCTGTTTACTGTCTCTGTTGGTGGACAGGAGAAATATACGCACGGGTTTGAACCGCTTCCGCCAAAGATTGACCATATTGAATTCAATGATATCGAAGCAGCAAAAGCAGCTATCGGTGATGATGTCTGCGCAGTAGTTGTTGAACCGGTACAGGGTGAAGGAGGTATCTTGCCTGCAGATCCAGCATACCTGAAAACATTGCGGCAGCTTTGTGATGAGCACAATGCACTATTGGTGTTTGACGAGGTGCAATGTGGTTTGGGGCGGATTGGTAAGTTGTTTGCTTATATGGAATATGGCGTAGAACCAGACATCCTGACGTCAGCAAAAGCTTTGGGCAATGGTTTCCCAATTGCGGCGATGTTGACAACTGATAAGATTGCGAAGTCCTTTACTCCAGGAACGCACGGGACGACCTATGGCGGTAATCCATTGGGGGCAGCAGTGGCCAACTGTGTATTTGATACCATAAGCCAGCCAGCGTTCCTAGCTAATGTCGTTGAGAAAGGTGAAAAGTTAAGGGCTAGTCTTGAAAGAGTTGCTACTGATTACCCAGACGTATTTGCTGGAGTCCGCGGTAAGGGGCTGATGTTAGGGCTTGTGATGTCAGATAAGTACCATGGCCGAGCTGCGGAAATTACGGCTGAAGCCCAGAACCAAGGGTTGCTTATCCTGTTGGCAGGTTATGATGTTATCCGCTATGTTCCAGCGCTTGTTATTGAAGACCAGCATATTGAAGAGGGTGAGAAACTGCTCCGACAATCCATTGAGGTTTGGCTTAATAAGTAATTTTCGGTAGAAGGAACGAAGAGGAGCCCCGCAGGAAACTACGGGGCTTCTTTCTGCCTCAGCCATAGCAAAACATGGTACGCTTGACTCTTAAGTTAGTTGTGCGCCGGAGGCGCTCCCGTCAATTGTAGGAAATCCGAGATGACCACTGCTGTTTATTTTCATCCTTACAATGAGTTACATGAAATGGGTGCCAGGCACCCTGAAAGTCCAGCGCGCATGCGGACGATGTTCAAGGCGTTTAAGGAGTCTGGGTTGGATGATGTCTTGCAGTACCGCATTTCTCCTGAGGCAATGGAGAAAGATATACGCAGAGTCCATATCCAAGACATGATTAATGTGGTTAAAGATGTGCCAGATCCTGGGTTTTACAATTATGTTGATGAGACGCCTTTAAACCATTACAGCTGGAAAGCCGCTTTAAGGACTGTTGGAGCCGCACTGGCCGCAACGGATGCGGTTTTAGATGGTGAATTGGACAATGCGTTCTGTGTGAACCGCCCTATCGGACACCATTCGATGATGGGAACGGCCATGGGCTTTTGTGTGTTTAACAGTGTTGCGGCAGCGGCAATGCACGCAGTCAAAGTGCGCGGACTTAAGAAAGTCGCTATTGTTGACCTTGATGTGCATCATGGCAATGGGACGGAAGACATTTGCGCTTATGAACCTAGTGTTGCTATGGCCAGTTATTATCAGGAATACATTTACCCTTTTATTGGTAATGAGGTTCCGCGCCAGCATATGTTGAATATTCCGGTTCCTGCAGGAACTGATGGAACCGCAATCCGCAAGATTGTGACAGAGAAGTGGCTTCCTTTCCTTGAAGAACAGAAACCAGAATTGCTATACATTTCTTCAGGATTTGATGCGCATCGAGATGATCCGATTGGTGGCATGGGACTTGTGGAAGAAGACTATGCTTGGATGACGCGTCAGCTGATGGATTTTGCCGATATGCATTGTCAAGGACGTGTCATCAGTATTTCCGAGGGGGGGTATAACTTGGATGCACTTTACCGTAGTGTGATTGCGCACGTTAAAGTGCTTGCAGGTATGAAATGAGGATAGGGCGATGGCGACAGTACAGTGGTTCCCTGGGCATATGAATGCCGCTCGCAAGAAGGCGGCAGAGACGATGGAGATTACCGATCTGGTCATTGAGGTTTTGGATGCTCGCTTACCTGCTGCCAGCAGTAATCCGATGGTCGAGGAAATTCGTTTGGCCCGGCAACGTCCTTGTCTCAAGATCCTGAATAAGAGCGACTTGGCAGATCCTGATGTTACCCAGCAGTGGCTCGCTTATTTCAACAGCCAGCCGGGTGTGAAGGCTGTTGCCCTATCGTGCAAGAATCCAGTCGAAGTTGCGCGTCTACCTGCGCTCTGTCGGGAACAGGTTCCTCATCGTGTTGGCCCAGGAAAGCCGGTACGGATGCTGTTGATGGGAATTCCCAATGTTGGTAAATCGACCTTGATGAATGGTCTTATGAAAAAAAGGGTTGCCAAGGTTGGTGATGAGCCAGCTGTTACCAAGCAACAGCAACGCCTTTACTTGAACAAGACGATGGTCTTAACGGACATGCCCGGCCTTATGTGGCCCAAGATTGCTTATGACAGTGATGGATATATGCTGGCGGCCAGTCATGCCATTGGAGTTAATGCCATTATAGAGGAAGAAGTGGCTACCTTTTTGGGAGATTTGCTGATTAGGCGTTATCCTCAAAAGTTGGAAGAACGTTACCGAATTTCTGTTGAAGGGATGGATGGGATTGCTTTGATTGAAGCGATTGCAAAGCGCAGAGGGTTTAAGGTTCGGGGTGGTGATCCTGATTTTGAGAAAGGAGCGCATACGTTCATACAGGATTATCGGAGTGGCGCATTGGGGAGAATCAGCCTTGAAACACCTGAGACTAGGCAGGCCATGTTGGATGAGGCTAAGGCAGAAGTGGAGGCGAAGGCTGCCCAAGAAGTATCTAAGATGGAGAAAGGGGAAGCACTTCTATAATGCTTCAATCGAAAACGATAGCCCCTGGTACTGTAGTTTTTCAGCGCCACCGCGGTTATGGTGTCTTGACATCTGTCAACCTGTTGACGGGATGGGTGACAGCGCGTTTTGGTGATGAGAAACAGGGCATAGACTTGAACCTTTCCTCTGATGCGGTACAGTATGCCGATGGGGAACCTATCCTTTTCCGGAAACAGGCACCTGATAGGATGCCGCACGCTCGGTTGATGGCGATGATGCTAAAGCTTCATCAAGCTGGGTATCAAAGGCTCTATCTTCATTCCTGGCCAAGGGAATCTGGTATGCATTGGAATTGGCATTTGTTTACGCGTAACCGAACCTGGCATCAAAGGGGATGGCGTAAAGGATGGTATGGCTCTGGGTATGAATATATCTTTAATCCAGTGATGGGATGGGGCGATGCACCGGGAGCAGATACAGATGCGCTGATTAAAGCTCTATCAAAGTTTGATCCTGAGGGGTTGGCTTCTGCTTATGGTGAAGATGAGGAGCATACGACATGGTTTCAGCGGATATGTACTCATTTGTTGCCTGGCTATATGTATAGCCTTGAAAAGCGTAGGAATCCTGATGGATCCCAGTCAGATATCCTGCCTGTTTATCCTGTCAAAGTAAATGTTCCCGAATATGATGGGCCTTCGTTGCCTTGTCCTCCAGGATGGAACAAAAAGTATTACACTGATCCCGTTACGCAACATTATTTCAGTATTTTTTGAGGTTTGACATGATTGCATCTTCTCCGTCCATTCATTTTATTGCGACCGGCGGTACATTTGAGAAGCATTACAATGAGCTTGATGGGGAACTGGTCTTTGTCCAGACACATTTGCCTGCTATGTTGAAAAGGGCAAGGGTGACAGTACCTTATACCTGCGAAACGGTTTGTATGATTGATTCATTGGAAATGCAGGACAGCCACCGCGTGATGGTGCGGGAAGCGTGTCGGGCATCGGATGCGATGCATATTATCGTTGTTCATGGAACCGATACCATGCAGCAGACTGCTGAGGTTTTAGGGCAGGCTGGGATAGATAAAACCGTAGTGTTGACAGGTGCGATGGTACCTTATGAGTTTGATGAATCTGATGCATTTTTCAATTTAGGCGCAGCAGTAAGCGCTGTGCAGCTGTTGCCCAAAGGTGTTTATGTCGTGATGAATGGACGGGTTTTTGCTTGGAATCATGTGAAGAAAAATCGTCAGGCTGGAAAATTTGAGGCTGTCTGATTCGAATCAGACGGCGGAGTATGGCAATTTAGGGGAATTCCTTTTATGAATATCGTAATTCTTGCGGCAGGGATGGGCAAACGGATGTATTCCTCCTTGCCAAAGGTGCTTCATCCATTGGCTGGTAAACCGATGTTGTCGCATGTTTTGGATGCTGCGAGGGCATTACAGCCAAAGAAAATCATTGTTGTTTATGGGCATGGCGGCGAACTTGTTAAGGAAAGGATGGTTGCCTCTGATGTTGTTTTTGCTAAGCAGGAAAAGCAGCTGGGTACGGGGCACGCAGTGCTTCAAGCGGTGCCAGAACTTGATGAGACTGTGCCGACATTGGTGCTTTATGGGGATTGTCCATTGATTGGTAAGGGTTCCCTTGAACGGCTTGCTGTGACGGCCGGCACCGAGAAGCTAGGGGTTCTGACGGTTGAATTGAATAATCCGACGGGCTACGGTCGCATCATCCGAGAAGCGGGCAAAATTGTCCGGATTGTGGAACAGAAAGATGGCAATGCATCGGAATTGGCTATCAAGGAAGTGAATACCGGTATAGTTTGCGCACCGACGGCGCCGCTAAAGCGTTGGTTGTCTACCCTGACCAACAATAATGCCCAAGGCGAATACTATCTGACAGAAATTATAGATAAGGCTCTTGCTGATGGCGTTGAAGTTGTCTCAGCACAGCCTGACAGCGTCATGGAGGCAATGGGTGTTAACAGCAAGCCGCAATTGGCAGAGTTGGAACGCCTTTATCAGAGGCAGATTGCGGATAAACTGCTGGCATCTGGAGTCACATTGGCAGATCCAGCACGTATCGATGTCCGTGGGAAACTTGTCTGTGGGCGTGATGTCTTCATTGATGTGAATTGCGTCTTCGAAGGGGATGTTGAATTAGGGGATGGTGTGATTGTTTCGCCAAACTGCATTATCCGTAATACGAAAGTTGGAGCTGGTGCAGAGATCAGGGGGTTCTGCCATCTGGAAGGAGCGCAGATAGGGAACGGTTCGCTTATCGGTCCTTATGCGCGGTTGCGTCCTGGTGCGGATTTGGGTGAAGAAGTTCACATTGGTAATTTCGTCGAAGTGAAAAACAGTCGTATTGCATCACAGAGTAAAGCTAACCACCTTGCCTATGTTGGTGATTCCTCCGTTGGGGAAAGGGTCAACATTGGTGCTGGTGCCATTACCTGCAACTATGATGGTGCCAATAAGCATCGGACTGTGATTGAAGATGATGTCTTTATCGGTACCAATTGCGAATTGGTTGCGCCAGTTAAGGTTGGTGCTGGGGCGACAGTCGGTGCAGGTACCACGTTGACCCGCGATGCACCGGCAGGCGCACTTGTCGTTAGCCGTGTGAAGCAGACAGCTATTTCTGGTTGGAAACGTCCAACCAAAGAAAAGAAATAATGTTTTGCCATGAGTGTGAAGTACGTGGCCTGTCGTGGTTGTAGGCAGGCCCAAGTGGCACTTTTGGGGATAAAGGAGTGAGGAACATCCCAAAAGTGGTGGAATCCTGTTATAGTGGGCTCAATAGGCACTGGAAGACAGTGCTGTTTCTTCCATGACGTGGTATCTGCCAGTGGGAAGGTTTGTAGGTGGATGCCTTCTAAAGAAAGGAGTGCAGCATGGCCGATGAAAAAGACTTGGCGACTGAACCTTTATCTCCTGAGATGCTAAGGCGGATTAATGCATATTTCAATGCAGCCAATTACCTGTCAGTGGGTCAGATATACCTGTTCAATAATCCTCTTTTGAAACGGCCGTTGGCAGCGGAGGATATCAAGCCGCGTCTGCTGGGGCACTGGGGGACGACACCCGGGCTGAACTTTATTTATGCCCATCTGAACCGAATCATTAAGCAGTATGACTTGGATATGATTTTTATGACAGGACCTGGCCATGGTGGTCCAGCGCTTGTCGCCAATACATATCTTGAAGGTACTTATAGCGAACGTTATCCGAACATTTCTGAAGATGAAGAAGGGTTGAAGAAACTCTTTACACAGTTTTCTTTTCCTGGTGGTGTACCAAGCCATGTCGCGGCGGAAACACCGGGTTCCATCCATGAGGGTGGTGAACTGGGCTATGCACTGTCGCACGCTTATGGTGCAGTAATGGACAATCCTGATTTGATTGTGGCCTGTGTTGTTGGGGATGGGGAAGCGGAGACAGGGCCGCTTGCAACGGGCTGGCATTCCAACAAGTTTATCAATCCAGTCAGAGACGGCACGGTATTGCCTATTTTGCACTTAAATGATGGGAAAATTGCAGGGCCCACGGTTCTGGGGCGCGTCCCACCAGAAGAACTTGATGCATTGATGTGGGGGTACGGGTATGAACCCTATTACGTCGAAGGTGATGACCCGATGGAGATGCATCAGAAAATGGCTGCTGTTTTGGATGAAGTGGTTGCCCACATACGTGGTATCCAACGTGATGCGCGTGAAGGTGGTATTTTCAGTAGGCCGAAATGGCCCATGATTATCCTGCGCAGTCCTAAAGGTTGGACTGGACCCCATATGGTTGATGGTGTGCAGGTAGAGGGGACTTTCCGTTCTCATCAGGTTCCTGTCAATGACGTGAGGAACAATCCAGAGCACCTAAAGATCCTTTCTGATTGGTTGTTAAGCTACAAACCGTCAGAGTTGTTTGATGCCAGTGGCAAGCTTATCCCAGAACTGGCTGAATTGGCGCCTAAAGGAAACCGTCGTATGGGAGCGAATCCCCATGCCAATGGAGGAGAACTGCTCAGGGATTTGCGGCTTCCTGATTTCCGCGACTATGCTGTTGATGTGCCAGAACACGGAGTTGTCATCGCAGAAGCAACGCGCGTGCAGGGACGAATGATCCGTGATGTCTTTACACTGAACGACAAAAACAAGAATTTTCGTGTCTTTTGTCCTGATGAGACGGCTTCCAACCGTTGGAATGCTGTTTTTGAAGTCACCGAACGGATGTCGATGGATGAAGTCAAACCGACGGATGACAAAGTTTCAAACAAGGGGCGAGTGATTGAGATGCTTTCTGAGCATCAGTGCGAAGGGTGGCTTGAAGGTTATTTGTTGACAGGGAGACATGGTTTTTTTCCTTGCTATGAGGCATTTATCCACGTTATTGATTCCATGTTTAACCAGCATGCGAAATGGTTGGAAGTCTGCCGCCATATCCCGTGGCGCCGTCCTGTTGCTTCTTTGAATTACCTGTTGACATCCCATGTCTGGCGTCAGGATCACAATGGCTTGAGTCACCAGAATCCTGGTTTTATCGATCAGGTCATGAACAAGAAGGCGGATGTTACCCGAGTTTATCTACCGCCTGACGCGAACTGCTTGTTGTCAGTGACTGACCATTGCTTGCGGAGCCGGCACCGCATCAATGTCATCGTGGCAGGTAAGCAACCTGAATTACAGTACCTTTCCATGGCAGAGGCGATTGATCACTGTACGGCTGGAATTGGCATCTGGGAGTGGGCAAGTAATGACAGGGGATCTGAGCCAGATGTCGTCATGTGTTGCATCGGTGATGTGCCGACGTTGGAAACCCTGGCAGCAGTGAAAATATTGCGTGAGCACATTCCCGATATCAAGGTTAGGGTAATCAATGTCGTCAACCTGATGACATTACAGCAGCCGAGTGACCACCCGAATGGATTGTCTGATCATGATTTTGATGTGCTGTTCACGAAGGATAAACCCATCATCATTGTATACCATGGCTATCCATGGCTCATCCATCGGTTGACATACCGCAGAACCAACCATGCGAATATCCATGTTAGAGGCTACCGTGAAGAAGGGACAACAACAACACCATTTGATATGGCTGTTTTGAACCAGATTGATCGCTATCATTTAGCGGGCGATGTCATTGACCATTTGCCGCAGTTGGGATCAAAGGCTGCCTATACAAAACAGTGGTTACGGACGCGGTTGCTTCAGCATAAGGAATACGTTCACAAATATGGAGAGGATATGCCAGAAATCAGAAACTGGAACTGGAAGGACGGCCGTTCCTGATAAAATTTTGCAGGTTGTTGGCAGGGGGTAGGATGTTCTACCCCTTTGTCTTCTGGAAAGCTTCAAATCCGCGTTTACGCAATAGGCAGGCTGGACATTCGCCACAGCCGTAGCCCCAATCGTGTATGTGAGTATGGTCTCCGGTATAACAGGTATGGGTATGGCTAACAATTAGGTTGACCAATGCTTCTCCGCCTAGCTTTTTTGCGAGTGCCCAGGTCTGGGTTTTGTTTTTCCACATCAGTGGTGTGACGAGGTTTAGCCGAGTGTCCATGCCGATGTTCAATGCAACTTGCAGTGCCTTGATGGCGTCATCGCGGCAGTCGGGATAACCCGAAAAGTCCGTTTCGCACATTCCGCCGACGAGGATATTGAGTCCTCGTCGGTAGGCGACAATGGCGGCGGTTGTGAAGAACATGAGGTTTCGTCCTGGGACAAAGGTGTTTGGCAGACCATTTTCCATCATCTGGATTGCGATGTCCTGGGTCATGGCAGTTTCTGAAAGACTGCTGAGCAAGGACAAATCTATGAGATGGTCTTCTCCTAATTTCCTGCTCCATTCAATATTCATTTTCCGGAGTTCTTGGATGATGGCAGGTCTCGCCTTTAATTCAACGCTGTGGCGTTGACCATAAGTAAATCCAATGGTTTCTACGAGTTCATAGTGAGTGAGTGCCCACGCAAGGCAGGTTGTTGAGTCTTGCCCACCGCTAAAAAGAACAAGGGCTTTTTTCTGTGACGTTGGGATGGCTGATTCTGTCATATTTTTTGGGTAGTTTAGGAGTCGGCCAGATGGTTGTCCTGTTAGGGTTAGGGATGGAATTTTCCGCTTTTTTGCGTTTGGATAGGATATTTTCGGCAACTTTGGATGATAATGTCAATTTAGATTTCTGGCGTTTTATTATCATTTTGGGGTACCCATGGCGTCTTCCAATGACTTACGGTATCAGACCAAGGCAGGTGCTATCAGGCGTTGCCTGTCGGGGCTTGTTGCTTGTGTATTGATGGGGATGGCGTCTGTCTCTTTTGCCCAAGAAAATGAAAATGCCGAGTCGGTTGTCCAAGTACCAGATAAATCAGAGAAAGAACAACCTGAAAAAAAACTTGAAAAGTTTACCTATAAAGTTCAGGTGGATGCTCCGCCTAAAATCAGTCAAATGCTCCAAGAAAACCTGAAGGTGTGCAAATGGCAGCATGATGCAGAAATGAATGATCGCCAGCTCCGAAGAATGTATCGCGCAGCACCTGCGGAAGTCCGGGAATTGATGGAGACGGAAGGCTATTATTCCCCTGAAGTGAAAACAGAATTACTGGGCGAAGAAGGGGATCGGACGGTAGTCATTAAGGTTGATCCTGGTAAACCAGTCAAAGTGACGGATGTGCGGATTACCTTTACTGGTGATGTGGTTGGTACCAAGAAAAAAAAAGGTTTTGCAGGTGAAGAAGGTCTGAAAAAAGGCTGGAAAATGCCGGTTGGTACCGTTTTCCGAATGGAGGATTGGGAAACAGCCAAACTTTCGTTGTTTAAGGAACTCTCAAAGGTTCGTTATCCGAGGGCATCTATCAAACATACCCAGGCAGTTGTAGATCCGGAGAATCACTCTGCCCAGCTGGAAGTCGAGATGGATAGTGGTAAAGAAGTCCGGTTTGGCGAGACGATTATCATCGGTCTGAGGCGCTATAGTGAGCGTGTTGTCCAAGGATTGCATCCGCCAAAAGAAGGAAGTGTTTATGATGAGGATGTCTTACACCGATTCCAGTCGCGGTTGCTCGATAGCGGTTATTTCAATGGTGCAGATGTTGTAGCAGACCTGGAGACAGGGCGGGATGATATTCCTGTCATTGTTAAGGTGCATGAAAACTATCAAAAGCATGCTTCAGTCGGTATTGGTTACAGTACGGACACGCGTGAACGTTTGAGTTTGTCTTACGAGAATTTCAATTTCATCCGCCAGGACTGGCACTTGAAGAGCTCAGCCGTAGTCCAAGATAGGCAACAGACAGCCAAGGCGGATGTTTTCTTGCCTGAAAATGAAGATGGATTCCGAGACAGCTTTGGTGTTGCTTATGACCGGTCAGATTTCCGGGGGCTGGATACTAGAACTATTGGACTGAATGTGAGGCGTGCTTGGGGGAGCCCTGCTTTTGAGCAGTATGTCATGCTGGAATACCTGAACGAGCATGATCGTATTGAAGGTGCCCATGGAGAGCGGCCTGAAGCACTGCCTGTTACATATGGCTTTATCAAGCGCCATTTGGACAACCGTATTGCGCCTAGAAAAGGGTATCAATTTGAAGCGCAGGTTGGTGGAGCAGTTGAAGGGATGGTGACGGATGAGTCGTTTGTCCGGGGATACCTGAAGGGACGTTTCTACCTGCCAGTCGGGCAACGGGGCGATATCATTGTTCGTGGTGAAGCGGGTGCGGTATTTGCGGATGATAAGAAAGGCGTTCCGGCGACGGTGATGTTCAGGGCAGGGGGTGATCAGTCCGTCAGAGGGTATTCGTATGACAGTTTGGGTATCCGTCGTGGAGATGCGGTTGTAGGTGGTCGGTACCTTGCCGTTGGCAGTTTAGAATATCAGCATTATTTCTGGGACACTTGGGGTTTGGCTGTCTTTGTTGATGCAGGTAATGTTGCCGACAAATGGTCAGATATAGACTATGCTGTTGGTTACGGTGTGGGTGTCCGCTGGCGGAGTCCAGCCGGGCCAGTTGGGGTGGATTTGGCCTATGGTGAAAAAACCGGTAATTTCCACCTACATTTCTCATTTGGGCTGACTTTCTGATGGCTGCATTCTTCGCTCGTTTCCGACAGTTCTGGACAAAGCGCAGGTTGCTTTTCATCCTGGCGCCTATTACGTTTGTTTTCTGCCTACTTGCCTTGTGTAGTCAGCGTTGGGCCATAGAGTGGGTTGTGGAGACGGTAGTTGCAGCAAAAGGCGAAAAAATCACTTTTGAAGAAACATCCGGTTCCTTGTTCCACGAACTTAAGGCAGAGAAAGTGACCTATGAAGGACGTGAGCGCGATATCACTGTGAAGGGATTGGTTTTCCGATGGAACCCTTTACATCTTTTACACGGAAAGGCAGATGTTGATGAATTATCCTTTTCGTCGCTTGAGGTTGATTTAAAACGTTCTTCAGATGAACCCCTGAAACTGCCTGAATCGCTTGCCCCTCCGGTTTCCTTGGAGGTAAGACGTGTCGCCATTGATTCGCTTGCTGTGAAAAAAATGGGTGTGGGGGTTACCCTGTCGAATGTCCATTGTGCGGTATCAGCAGAAGAAGGGCGCTGGCAGGTGAGAGACTTCGGTTTTGACAGTCCATTTGGCAAGGTGGCTATGGAAGCTTCACTTGGGACGGAGCGACCTTATGCTTTGTCAGGCAAAGCAGCTTTTGATAATACAGACATTGACGCACATATGACTGTTGAGGTTGGCGGGACTCTGGATAAGATACTTCTTTCAGCTAACTTGGATGGTTATGGTGCAAAGGGGAAACTGATGGCAGCGGTGACGCCATTTGCTCCGTTTTTCTTAGATTCATTGGAACTTGATGCGTCTGGTATTGACCCCGCCAAGATTGACAGTAGTTGGCCAACTGCACAGTTTGGTGCAAAGGCGCATATTCTTGCTAAGGCAGATCGTTCAATAGAAGGATTCCTGCGAGTTGAAAATGCATTGCCTGGCATTATTGAAGCGAAGCGCTTGCCGATTAAAACGGTCAGTGCAACCGTAGGAGGTACAGTTGATGTTGTTGAGTTGCAATCTTTGGTCATAGACCTCGGAAGTGGCGGTGTCTTTTCGGGAAAAGGAACTTTCTCTGAGCCGGAAACGACAATTAGTATGAAGACAGGCGGGTTTAACCTGCATGGCATTACAGAAATGCTAAGACCAACACGTGCGGCGGGTAGCCTTGGTTATCACAGGGCAGAAGGTAAACAGGAAGTGACGGTCGATCTGGCGGAAAGCCATATTAGGCTAAAAGCGGATGTTCTGAAGACAGGCGACTTACTTGAATTGAAAGAATGCTTGCTTTCAGCCTATGGGGGGATGATGGCCATGAAGGGACATTTGAACCTCTATGAGGATTGGGACTTCGCATTGAAGGGGAGTATCAGTCGTTTCAATTTTGCTGCTTTGGGAAAACTGCCTTCATCCAATCTCAATGTTGATTTTGATGTATCGGGCGCAGTCAAACCTGACTGGAAGGCTGATTTAAGCTTTGGATTTGGGCCGAGTTCACTGTTTAATCAACCGATATCAGGTAATGGTAAGGTCAAATTGAGAGGGAAGGAAGTTACTGATGCCGTTGTGAACCTAGCTTTGGGACAGAATACGTTTACAGCATCTGGCAAATTGGGCAAATCAGGTGGTCAGTTGGGTTGGCGGCTTAATGCGCCGATGCTTGGCGTCATTGGTCATGGATTTCGTGGATCCCTGGCCGGAGAAGGGACACTATCTGGTTCATTGGATGCATTGAAGGGCAGTGTGGGACTGGTAGGACGTGATTTTATGTTGGCGGACTTGGTGGGAGCCAGTAATCTTAAGTTCAATGCCAAGTTCGGAACGACACTATCAGATAGGATTGATGCACAGCTGTCGGCAACGGGCGTTACGGTTGCTGGAACACATTGGTCGCAGGTTGACTTGCTTTCTGAAGGAACATGGCAGTCGCATACGTTGCAGGCTTCGGCAAAGGGAAGCCGTTTTGATTTGCGGGCACAGCTTTCGGGCGGATTGACGTCTAGCGGCGAGTGGGCAGGTTCTTTGGATTATCTTGAGAACCGAGGTGAAAAGCCCTTTGCGACTACGGGTTCAGCTGCATTGCGTATTGCGTCTTCCGATGTCTTTTCCATTGAGGACTTGTCACTTAACCTTGGCGGTGGAAGGCTCAATGTTGAGAAGCTGATTAAGAAGTATTCTCGGCTTGAAACATCCGGTAATGCAAGAGGTGTTCCTTTGGGGTGGATTTTGTCGTGGACGGAAAATACCGATGATAAGGTCAACAGTACCCTCACTTTTGGCGGGGACTGGTCTTTGCGTGCTGATCCAAACTTGGGCGGAGAAGCGCGTATTTATCGGGAAGATGGAGATATTACATTACTTGGTGGGGAAAAGCGTTTGAGACTCCGGCTAACAGCGTTGGACATCAAGGCGCTTTTCGATAGCAATAACATGGACCTTCGCCTCAAGGCTTCCAGCAGTCGTTTGGGTGAGGCTGATGCGGTATTTAAGACGCGTCTTGCTTACCGTAACGGGACGTGGGGTATTTTCAAAGATAGTCCGATACAGTTGGCGTTGAAGTCAGAAATGCCGTCAATTCAGTGGGTCAGCTTTCTAACAGGAGAGCCGGATCTCGATTTGAATGGCTCCCTGTCTATAGATATTCGTGGAGCTGGAACATTGGGAACACCACGCTTGTCGGGAACTGTTTCTGCACACAACCTTGGTGTCGATTGGCCAAGCAGCGGAGTTCATCTAGATAAGGGGGAATTAATCGGTGTTTTAGAAGGCAATCGATTGACTATTTCGAAGGGCGTTATTCACGGTGAGGAAGGTGTTCTGCAGGTTTCTGGCGGCGCATCCATGCAAAATGGCATGCTCAACAGCGCGCTTAAACTACACGCAGATCATTTGATGGCATTGTCTAATGTTGACCGGAAAGTCATCCTTTCTGGTGATGGTGTTTTTACGCTTGACGATAAAGGGGTGAATGTGACGGGTAACCTCCATGTGGATCGGGCGAAAATCGTGCTGGATGATGTTTCGTCTGTTACAAGGAGTAAGGATATTGTTGTATTGGGAAGGCCGCCTAAAAAGGAATCCAAGTCACCTTTTCGCTTTAGTATTACGGCAGACTTAGGAAATCATTTCATGTTGCAGGGACTGGGTGTTGAGACGCGACTAGCGGGAAAACTGACGGCTTCTGCTGATTCTGACGAGCAATTGAAGTTGAATGGCAGTATCTATACGGTAGATGGGGTCTTTAATGCTTATGGACAGAAACTGGTTATCCGGAAAGGTCATGCTTCGTTCCATGGGAAACCAGATAATCCGACAATCGACGTCCTTGCAGTCAAGGAGTTTTCTTCAACAGATGATGTTTCCGAAGTTGGTGTTCAAGTTCGGGGAACTGCACAGATACCTAAGATTAAGCTTTATTCTAGACCTGAAGTGCCAGATTCCGAAAAACTTTCTTGGTTGGTCTTAGGTTACGGTGGAGGAGAAAATGGGTCTGCCCAGCAGAAATCGGCAATGGCAACGGCTGCAGCCGTTATTTTGGGGTCAACACCGGTGGGAACGCTTCCCGGCAAATTGGCAGGGACTCTCGGGATGGACATTGGAGTGTCCTCGTCTTCTCAGGTCGATGACACGGTCTTGGCTTTGAGCCGTCGTATTGCGTCCAATCTGTACCTATCCTATGAACAGGGGTTAACCGGTGCAATTAGTGTGGTTAAGCTGCGTTACCAGTTATCTAGGCGGATGTCAGTTGTTAGCCAAGCAGGAACCATTACAGCGTTCGACATTTTTTACGATTGGCGGTTTGATTGACACCAATTGCAACCCAGCGAGATGACTGGGTTACGGTGGTTTAAGAGTGTTTATCGGATGCTGTTGACGGTCTGTCTGCTTTCGAAGTTGTTATCCTTGAAGTAAAGCTGTATTGGATAATGGTAGTTGTCCTTTGCAAGCCAGAGCGTCATGGTTTGGTTTTTTTGGTTGTTGCCGGAGACAACAGTTGTTTTAAATTTTCCAGCAGGAGTGGATAAGGTTTCGTTCCTGACAACGCGGAAAGTCCAATTCCTGACCCCCCGATGCCCAATGACTTGAATGTGGTAGCTACTGCCAGGAACGAAGCTGTCTCTGTTGCCGTTGGCAATGGCAGAAAGTTGCCAGACAACGCTGCTGTGATCTTGGACTTGGCCTGAGAATGGGATCCTGTCATCACCGTCGGAAGGCTTGAAAGAGCCGGTAGCTTGGTTAATGGATGCAGAGAATTTTTTGTGCAGTTTTGTCTCGGCATAGTTTGAAGGCTCGAGTCCTATCTTGCTGACTGTGCCAGAACTGGCCGAGTTCAGGACGTTGCCGAAAAAGGTGACGGTTGTACTGTCACGGACAGAATAGGTCTTCAGGTTGGTTTTCCACTGCATCGCTGATGAACCCGACAGGCTCATGCCATGGTATGAAGCGGTGACTTTGTATTTCAGTGTTGCAGAAGGCGGAATGGCCGTATTGTAGATTGGGGCGGCTACAACGGAAGTGCTAGCCAATATGGCACCGAGTGTTAGGGTTGCACAGATATTCCTGATGGTTTTCATTTTTAGAGTTCCTACAGACCTAGATATAAGTCACAATATGCAGATGCAGTGGCAATGTCAATATTCTTGACATTTTGTTATGGGTAATGCGGGTTGGTACTGTTAGGAAAAGAAATGGTCTCATTTGATGCGAAAATTTGTGATCGGCAGACAGTGAAGGAAAAGATCCAAAGCCTGCCTAGGCCGATTGTGTTAACCAATGGGGTATTTGATATTCTGCACCGGGGACATGTGACTTACCTTGCACGAGCGCGTGCTTTAGGGAGATCCCTCATTGTTGCCGTAAACACGGATGCTTCGGTAAGGCGTTTGGGAAAAGGCGATGACAGACCCATCAATACATGCGAGGACAGGATGGCGGTTTTAGCAGCCTTAGAATCAGTGAGTGTTGTTGTGCCGTTTGATGAGGATACGGCAGAAGCCATCGTAAAGGAATGCCGCCCTGATATCTATGTTAAAGGTGGCGATTATGTTATGGAGTCAATCCCTGAAGGGAAAGCTGTTTTATCCTATGGTGGCCAGGTTAAGGCTATTGCATTTGAGTATGACCGTTCAACTACTGCTCTTTTGAAGAAAGTCCGTCAGCAGGCGTGAATGCAAAGGGTTTCTCATCCACTTCCTCCCTGTCTTCCTGTGATTTTTTGTCTTGGTGCAGATTGATAAAGTCATACATCGTGCGATCCATCAGGTGCGATGGGACAAGTGTAGACAACGCAGAGAAGATATTTTCAACGCGCCCTTTGTATTGTTTTTCCCAATCCTTGACCATCTGTTTAATCTGACGCCGTTGAGGGTTTTCTTTGGCGCCACACAACCCTTTTGGGATGAGCGGATATTGATGGATTTCGGAAAAGCGTTCCAAGTCAGATTCTTTAATATAGGCCATGGGTCGGATGACGATGTGTCGCCCGTCATCGGTCTTGAGTTTTGGCGGCATACCTTTGATTTTTGCGCTGAAAAAAAGGTTTAAGAAAAATGTTTCTAAGATATCGTCTCGGTGATGACCTAGTGCAATTTTAGTGACGCCCAATTTGTCTGCTAAGTTGTAGAGGATGCCGCGGCGCAAGCGTGAGCAGAGTGAGCAGATGGCTTTGCCAGTTGGGATGAGCCTTTCAATGATGCTGTAGGTATCCTGAGTTTCGATGTGGAACGGAACGCCTTTTTGTTTCAAGTATTCAGGCAT
The DNA here is from genome assembly GCA_016291665.1 of Oxalobacter sp. Taxonomy (GTDB): domain Bacteria; phylum Pseudomonadota; class Gammaproteobacteria; order Burkholderiales; family Burkholderiaceae_D; genus Oxalobacter. Next base: position 25,854 of record JAEEYE010000015.1, read on the forward strand.
CAAGGCTTTCGGAAAACCAGGTAGGTTCATATCTAGGTTGACTGCAATCAGATCGAAATAGATTGGGGCGCGAGACTGTAGAACCATCAGGATGTCCAAGAGTGCATAGCTGTCTTTTCCGCCTGACATACAGACCATGATGCGGTCGCCGTCTTCAATCATGTTGTAGTCTTTTACCGCTTTCCCCGCCAAGCTAAACAGTCGCTTCGAGAGTTTATTGTTCTCGTAAGTAGATTTATGGAATTTGCGGTAAGTTGTCATTATCTTTGCTTAAGTTTCAGTCTTCGTCTTTGAACCTGAATATTTCGACGCCAACACTGTCGCAGTCTTTATAGGCATCTGGTTTTTCAGAAGAGACCCTTACCGCGATGACATCAGGGTGTTCCAGTAACCGTTTTGCGACATCGTCAATCAGGGTCTCTTGTAGGTTGATGTGTCCTTCAGCAGTACGGGCGGCTAATGTATCACGGATGAATGAATAGTCGATGACCTCATCAAGACGGTCATTGGAAGGTGTTGATTTGGCAAGGGGGATGAACAGGTCAACATTGATGAACACGCGTTGCGCCCCTTCCTTTTCAAAGTCATAAACACCAATCTTGATAGGGACTTCGAAATTCCGGAGGAAAAAACGACGGCAGTTTCTGAGTTTTGGATTGAATAGGGGGGAGTACATCGGGAATTATATTCAGGTTTATAGTAAGTCTTTTTCCAGCTTGAGTTTAGTATAAGGTCTTGACGGAGGGCAATTTCCGTAAAAATGAGGGGTTTTGTTGTTACCAGCTTGATTTTGTTTGCCGAATGCGACGTCCGTCTCGTTTTGTTGGGCGTCCTTTTTCAATGAACCTTGCTGGGTCAATGGCCAGTTTCCGGTTTTCTGCCAGTTGTTTTCGTTTTTCTTTAGATTCTTCTGTCTCGGCATAGAGTTGTTGTGCAACCGAGGCGGAACCACGAACGCCGGAAATACCACTGACTTCAACTTCGAAACGCTCCTCCCCGCGTTCAATGAGTAGCCTGTCACCTGGTTTTACCTCGCGAGCAGGTTTGATTTTCTGTCCGTCAAGTTGAACGCGTCCCAGTTCCACTGCGTGTTGCGCAAGGGAACGTGTTTTAAAGAATCGGGCTGCCCATAGCCATTTATCAATCCTTAGGGAGTTCAATGGTGCTTGTTTCATGGTTCCAATAGGTTAAAGTGGATGCTGTATTATAAGACTAATTCGAAGTGTAACCTGTCTATATACCAGAAGATGATAGAAAAGGTTCCAAGTCAAGATCTTGATTCTTTACGCCAGCTGATTGCAGACCGAATTACGGCTGCAGGCGGACATGTGTCTTTTTCAGATTATATGCAATGGGCACTATATGAGCCTTTATTGGGATATTATGACAGAGGGAATACTTTGTTTGGAGAAGCTGGCGACTTTGTGACGGCACCAGAATTAGGTACTTTGTTTGCAAGAGCCCTCGCGCGCGGTATTGCCCCATTGCTTTTGCAGACGGAAGCTAGGATTATAGAGCTGGGAGCTGGCTCTGGGGGACTAGCCAAGTCCTTGACGTCAGAGTTGGATGCTTTAGGTGTACCACTTAATAGTTACAGTATTCTGGAACCGTCAGGGACTTTACAAGAACGTCAAAAGGCCATACTACATCAAGATGCTAGGGTGCAATGGTTGCAGGTCTTACCTGATAATTTCTCTGGAGTTGTCATTGCTAATGAGGTACTGGATGCGATGCCGGTCAAGCTGGCGTGTTTAAAGGACGGAAAATGGCATGAGCGCCGTGTCATTTCTGATGGCGGTCATTTTGCATTCAGGGATTTTCCTGCTACAGCGGAATTCTTAAATCAGGTTAGGGAATCAGTACCAGAAGATTTGGCATATGCAGGGTTACCAGAAGGCTATGTGACGGAAATTCATCCCTTTGCGTTGGGATTTATCCGTACCCTATCGTCTATGATGCGACGCGGAAAGACCGTAGCGATTTTTGTGGACTATGGATTTCCTGCGTATGAATACTATTTGCCTGAGCGTTTACAGGGGACGCTGATGTGCCATTATCGCCATCAGGTGCATGATGATCCTTTTTTCAAACTTGGTTTTCAGGATATCACTTCACATGTTAACTTTACTTCTTTGGCACGAGTAGCGGAGAAGCAAGGCTTGGATATCCTGTTTTATGCAAGTCAAGCGAGTTTCCTCATGGCGTCTGGTATTTTGTCATTGTTACCTTCATCTGGAGGGATGGGTAGGGATTCCATTGCACTCGTTCGAGAGGCAGAGAAACTTCTTTCGCCTCATGAGATGGGGGAACTTTTCAAGGTCATTATCTTAGGGCATGATGTGGAACCATCACAGGAACTGCTCCAGTCGGATCGAAGTGGACGACTGTGACTGTAAGCGACATGCTATACTGATTCATATAATGACAAGAGGGGGGGATTCGGCCATGAAAAAAAAGTTTGCATTCGTAGCTATTCTTACCTTGGCTTTGGGTTTGGTTTCGACAGCTTCTGCTGGAAATGTCGACAGCTCATGTAGTTTTAGAGGCAAGCGGCTTTATGGAAAAGTGCAGGTGGTCAATTCTTTTCCAGATATCAAAGCCCAGGTCGTCAGGTCTTTCCCAGACCTTAAAGTCCAGAAAGTGAAGAGCTTCCCAGACCGCTGTGGGAAATGGCAGTTTGTGGACTCATTTCCTGATTTTAAGGTGCAGTTTGTTGATTCTTTCCCAGATATCAAAATCCAATACGTCGATTCATTTCCAGGTAGACCCTAAGCTTGGTGGCTTAATTGGGAAAAGAGGAGATGTCGAATTAATAACAGGCGTTTCATAACTTCGTAAACGCCTGTTATAGGTTGAGGTTATTTGTTCAGCTTGGATGTGATGGCAGCCCGAGACATTGGTTCAGTCCAGATGAAACCTTTGTCATTTCGTGTATCGTCAAATTTGTCACGCCGCATATCCATTTCCCAGCCACCACGGCCTGATGACGTTTCTGCCCAGCCTTTCAGACTGACCGCAATTGGTAGGCGGATTTTCTGGGCATTCTTGTTCTGTAGTTGTTCGTAGCCTTTGATAGCGACCTGTTCTAGGATGCGTTGTGCGGGTGGTGCACAACCGTCACGCAGATAGTCTCGTGCCTTGGGTGTGGCTAAGACTTTTTGCCAATCCAGTTCTCCTGGTGCTGTGTTGTAAAGGCCTTTGAAGAACTGGTGGGCGCCAGCTTGTTCATCCTTGAATCGGATGTCAAAAGTATAAGCGCCGATATAGTTCCAGATGCCAGGCAACGAGTCGGTCTTGGTGTAGTTGTCTATTTTTACCCATTTGCACTGATAGGCTTTTGTGAGCATTTCAGTCATATCTTCGTCATTGGGTCTTGCACAACCTGTCAAGGACAGGGCTGTAGGCGCTAAGCACAGGCACAGAAGGGCAGTCCGGAATTTCTTGAAGTTCATGGGTAATACGCAAATAGCTACGTCAGTTTCAATAAACGAAACATTTTAACTGAAAAAAAAGGTGGAGTCCGCATTTGTGATTTTTGTTTTCCTTAGGTGTTAGGGTAGGGTTATACACCCCAGAAGACACTTTCTTCTGCTTTGTTGGCAGCCTTCAGCATTTGGAGAAAAGGGTAGCAACGTGCCGCGAAACGCACTGGTGGTTCAAAGGGCTTTTTCTTTTCGTTGTCGTTGTCGTCATCAGTTTCTTCATCATCCGCTTCTTTTGCAGCTGTTTCTTCTTCCAGTTTTTTCTGTTCTTCAGCCTTAATCCGTTCCTCTTCCTTGATTCGTTCTATTTCTTTTTCAAGTTTTTCGATGGCAGAGGCCGTTTCCTCTGGCGGAATGATGCCTTGTTTGATGTCTTTGCCTAAAAGCTCGATGATTGGTTGGGCGTGTTTGTCAATCATCATAATGTCGGCATTAGCGCGCGATTTGAAGATAACGAGAGCCATAGGGGAAGTTCCTTGTTGGATTTTGTTTCTTATTCGGATTGCTCATTTGCTTTTGTTTCAAGGGCGGCAACCCTTTTTTCAAGGGCGGCGAGCGCATCACGCATTTGTGTGAAAGCCAATTTCTGGACTTCGAAGTCCTCAGTTGTGACAATGTCCAGTTTGGCGACTGCTTGTGTCAACATGGCGCGGATGTTCTGCTCAACATCTTTTAGAGGGGAATTCTCGATTAAGGGGCCGATAGTGGCCTGAAGGTTGTCAAGGAGCGTCTTATTCATTGTGAATCCTTTACATATTGCAGTGAAGATAGGCTCAGCCCCGATTCTATCGTGAAAACAGAGTTTTAAGCTAATGGCGGCGTGTGGGGTGAAAGAAGGATTTTGCCGGTTTTGGTAAAATGAGTAGCGCTTGCTGGGATGTTTCAGGAATGTCTGAATAAGGGGGGACGATGATTCCGAATCTGGTTACGGTCATGGATAGGCAGGTTCTTGATCTTGAAAAGACACTGATTGATTCTACGTCAATGGTTGAACGGTGGTTTAGGATGGCGTGGCAGGATTACACGCCGCCATTTTATTGTTCAGTCGACCTGAGAAATGCAGGGTTCAAGTTAGCTCCAGTAGATACCAATCTCTTTCCTGGAGGATTCAACAATCTGGCGGCTGACATGCTCCCCCTCGCCGTACAGGCTGCTATGTCTGCTATCGAAAAATATTGTCCTGAGGCGAAGAATCTGCTACTGATTCCGGAAAATCATACGCGCAACCAATATTATTTGGATTCTATTAGACGTTTGATGGAAATCCTGCGCCAGACGGGTTTAGACATTCGTTTAGGATTTTTATCTGAACAGGTAGCTAATCCTCTCCCAGTAACTTTTTCAGATGGTACTAAGGTTGTGGTGGAGCCTGTAAAGCGTATCAATAATGGGCGACGGGTTGGTCTTGATGATTTCAACCCTTGTACCATTTTGCTGAATAATGATTTAAGTGCAGGCACGCCTGAAGTCTTGAAGAATGTCTACGAACAGAGTCTTCTGCCACCTTTGCATGCAGGCTGGACAGTTCGGCGTAAGAGCAATCATTTTGCCGCTTATGATGATGTTGTCCGTCGGTTCTCCCGGATGCTTGGGATTGATCCATGGCTTGTGAATCCTTATTTTTCCCGTTGTACAGATGTCAATTTTGAAGAGAAGGAAGGAGGAGAAGCGCTTGCGGCACAGGTCAATGCGGTGTTGACTAAAGTCCGACGCAAGTACCGAGAATACGGTATCAAGGAAAAACCGTTTGTCATCATTAAGGCCGATGCAGGAACCTATGGCATGGGGATTATGACGGTTAGTGATGCTAAAGAAGTTTTAAACCTGAACCGCAGACAGCGTAATAAGATGTCCGTCATCAAGGATGGACAGGTTGTTAGGGAAGTTCTTGTCCAAGAAGGAGTTCATTCTTTGGAAAGGGTTAATGATGCAGTTGCAGAACCGGTTGTCTACATGATTGATCGGTATGTTGTTGGCGGATTTTACCGAGTCAATGCGAGCCGCGATATTAATGAGAACCTGAATGCGCCAGGTGCACAGTTTGTCCCATTGCCATTTTCCCAACAGCATACGTTGCCGGATGTAAAGGCTGAACCCGGGAAGTCAGAGCCGAACCGCTATTATATGTATGGCGTTATTGCGCGACTTGCGTTGTTAGCTGCGGCGGTAGAACTTGAAAAAACAGATCCAGACATGCAGTAATAAAGGAGAGCTCGATGGAATTGGCATTTTTTGTGGATCCATTGCCGTCCTTTAATCTTAAAAAGGACTCAACAATGGCTATGATGGTTGAGGCCGCTTCTCGCGGACATACTGTGTATAGTTTCTGCTATCAGGACATTGTTCTCTTGGATGGGCAGGTATGCGCACAATGTTGTCGGCTTGCCTTGTCAGGGGGATTTTCCCCAGATTGGTACCGTCCTGTAGATACAGTTTTAAGGCCATTGTCGGAATTTGAAGCCGTCATTATCCGCAAGGATCCTCCGTTTGAAGTCAATTATCTGACTTCTGTCTGGATGTTGTCGCTTGCAGCAAAGCAAGGGGCGAAGATTTTCAATGATGCAGATGCAATCCTGACCCATAGTGAAAAACTATCAATAGCTCAATTCAGCCAGTTCACAAAACCAACGCTTGTTTCTGCTGATGAACAAAGCCTAAGGCAATTCCATGCAGAACACCGTGACATCATCTTGAAGCCATTGGGAGGAATGGGGGGCATGGGGATTTTCCATGTACGCGAAGACGGATTAAATCTGGGCGCTATTATCGAGATGCTGACTGGTAACGGACAGCGCCATATCATGGCGCAAGCGTATATCCCTGAAATTTCTGATGGGGATAAAAGGGTTTTGTTGATTAATGGAAAGGTCGTTCCTTTTGCACTGGCGAGGATTCCAAAACTTGGGGAGACGCGGGGGAACTTGGCAGTCGGAGGAACAGGACGGGCTCAGCCGTTAATGCCAAGAGACCGCGAAATTGCAGAAGCCCTTGCTCCGAAACTTAATGCAAAGGGGTTGTTTTTGGTTGGGCTTGATATCATTGGCGATTGGTTGACTGAAATCAATGTGACCAGTCCAACGTGTTTTCGCGAAATTACGGAACAGACAGGATTTAATGTTGCAGGTATGCTTGTCGATGAGTTAGAGAAAGTGCTTGAGCCTGTTGGACAATGATTGGAACAAAGGCACAGAAGAGCTCGGGTTGGTTGAGTTTGGGTGTAAGGAATGGTTTGAAATGATGGTTGGGATACTGCTTTTAATGCATGAGCCATTGGCTGGGGCATTCAAGACGGCGGTCGGTCATCTTTTTGGGGATAGCTTGGAAAATTTTGAGGCTATTGATGTGAAAATTGACCAGAATGTTGATGATGTAGACAGCCTTGCTCGGCAGGCAATCCAGCGTTTGGATAGTGGTTCTGGCGTACTTGTGTTTACAGATATGTTGGGAGGAACTCCTGCTAACTGTTGTCGTCTTTTGAAGGTTGAATCAACTATTGTCCAAGTGCTGGCTGGAACCAGCTTGCCGATGCTGTTGAGGGCGTTGACCTATAGGAAGGAAGGTCTTGAAGAGGTTATCGCGAAGGCATTACAAGGTGGCAAGAATGGAGCTATCCGTATTGACCCAACTGAGGCGAACTGAAGCTGAACTTAGGCTATTGGTCGAAAAAACCGACAAGTGAAAATATGAAGAATATAGAAATTGAAATTGTCAACAAATTGGGGGTTCATGCCCGAGCTTCTGCGAAATTGACCCAAACGGCTTCTAAATTTAAAAGCGAGGTCTGGATGAGTTTTAACAATCAGCGCGTGAATGCTAAGTCTATTATGGGAGTCATGATGTTAGCTGTTGGGAAAGGATCCACTGTCCTTATCGAAGCAGATGGTGTTGATGAGGATGAATGTCTGGCGGCACTTGAAGGTTTGATTAAAGATCGTTTCGGAGAGCCAGAATAGGGGGGTGTTTTAACAGTATGAAAGCGATGTTCTCTCTGTTTGGTATTCCCGTTTCTCAGGGGATTGCCATTGGCCGTGCTCATGTCATTACCAATACTGCAATGGAAACGTTGCACTATCTGGTGCCAGAGGAAGAAATTGAAGGGGAGGTTAGGCGTCTTGAGACAGCATTATTGGCCGTTAGGGAAGAACTTACTACGCTTCGCTCAGACTTGCCTGAAGATGCCCCGGCAGAACTGGGTGCATTAATCGATGTACATGCACTGGTTTTAGCCGATGAAATGTTTTCAAAAGAACCGTTCAATACTATCCGTGCCCGTCGTTACAACGCCGAGTGGGCATTAATGACTCACATTGAGGAGGTTTCGGCAAAATTTGATAGTATTTCCGACCCATATCTGAGGGAACGTAAGGCGGATCTTGAGCAGGTGGCCGAACGTGTTATTAAGGCATTAGCGGGTGTCAAGGAGGAAAAGCCGATAGTCGCAAGCGAGAGCGATCAAGTTGATTTGATTGTTGTTGCATACAATATTTCTCCTGCCGATATGCTGAAGTTCCGTGAAAGTTTTTTCAAAGGCTTTGTTTCTGGAACTGGGGGAAAAAATTCTCATTCAGCAATCATAGCTCGTGGTACGAATATGCCAGCGGTATTTGCTCTCTCTGGTTCTTTGCCTCTTATCCGTCAGAATGATTGGTTGGTTGTCGATGCTGATACTGGGGTGGTTATTGTCAATCCTTCGACATTGGTTTTGGAACAATACCGGGCAAAGCAAGTTACCCAACAGAAAGCAAAACGCCGTCTAAGCCGCTTGAAGAAAATGCCGGCTCAAACGAAGGACGGTACCGCTATTGGATTGATGGCCAATATTGAGTTCCCGGAAGACTGCTATACGGTTGTCGATAATAATGCAGATGGCGTTGGGCTTTTTCGTTCGGAATTCCTTTTTCTAGGAAAAGGGAGTGGAGTTGACAGTTTCCTTGACGAGCAAGAGCAGTTTGAGGCTTATAAGAAAGCTGTGACTTTGATGAAAGGTAAACCTGTTACCATCCGGACATTGGATATTGGTGCGGATAAGGTTGTAGGATCTACCGAAAAGTCGTCAGTCTTGAATCCAGCTTTAGGCAGGCGGGGTATCCGATATAGCTTGTCGGAACCCGATATCTTCCTAGTTCAGCTTAGGGCTATTCTCAGGGCATCAGCTTTTGGTTCGGTCAGGTTGTTGTTGCCAATGATTTCACATGGATCCGAGATTGACCAGGCATTAGGCTTACTTGATAAAGCCAAGGATCAATTACGTACACAAAGGATAGCCTTTGATGAAGCAATCCAAGTTGGTGCGATGATTGAAGTACCCGCAGCCGTTTTATCGTTGTCTCTTTTCACTTCGCGTTTAGATTTTCTGTCCATCGGTACGAATGATTTAATTCAGTATGCTTTAGCGATAGATCGTGTCGATCCAGAAGTCGTTCATCTTTACAATCCTTTGCATCCTGCCGTTCTTATGCTGCTGAAGATGACGGTTGAGCATGCCAATAAAGTTGGGAAGCCTGTTTCAATTTGCGGAGAGATGGCGAGCGATCACCAACTGACACGCTTGCTACTTGGGTTAGGAGTTAGGCATTTTTCCATGCATCCTGCCCAATTGTTAAAGGTCAAGCAAGAAGTTCTCTTAAGTGATTTAACTGTATTGGCACCTAAGGTTTCACATATCCTGACTTTGGTTGAAGATTCAGAAATAGAGGTTGCAGTCCACGACTTGCATCAAGAGGAAATGTCAATCTGATGCCTTGTATGATTGAGTTGGTGGCATTGTCGTGGTTTGACGCCTTGGCGGGTTTTCGTTATGCTTGTCAGGCAGTGCCGATTTGGTAGAACTGCTTGCGGGCACTGAAAAAGAAAATACGGCTAAGCGGCTAAAAGACAGTCCTTGCCAGAAAGAGGCACGGGCTTTTTTATTATGAACGGGATTCCTCAAGAAGGAATCTATCGGGACATTTTTCATGTCATCATCAAGATTTGTTTCACCGAAATCTATGTATTTCAGTGATCCGCTTGTCTTAGAAAGTGGGGCAAGCATTGCTGGTTATACACTGGTTTACGAGACGTATGGTACGTTGAATGCTGATCGTTCCAATGCGGTTTTGGTCTGTCATGCATTGAATGCTTCCCATCATGTGTCAGGCGTTTATGAAGATACCGGCGAAGTTGGCTGGTGGGACAATATGGTGGGACCAGGGAAATCCGTTGATACGAATCGGTTCTTTGTCATTGGTGTTAATAATCTCGGACACTGCTATGGATCGACGGGGCCGATGCACGTCAATCCTGAAACCGGTAAGTGTTATGGAGCGGATTTTCCTGTCATGACCGTACAGGATTGGGTTGATGCGCAAGCACGGTTGGCGGATAGCCTTGGTATTGAGCGGTTTGCGGCAGTCATGGGGGGGTCGTTGGGTGGTATGCAGGCGATGACTTGGACATTGCGCTATCCGGATCGTGTTGCCAATGCGGTCATCATTGCATCAACTTCCCATTTGTCTGCTCAGAATATTGCATTCAATGAAGTTGCAAGGACTGCAATCCTGTCAGATCCAGACTACCATGGTGGTGACTTCTATTCTTATGGTGTTGTTCCAAAAAACGGATTACGTGTAGCTCGTATGGTCGGGCATATCACCTATCTCTCTAATGATGATATGTCCGAGAAGTTCGGACGTGATTTGCGTACAGGTGAATACAAGTTTGGTTACGGAGTCGAGTTCGAAATTGAGTCTTATTTGCATTATCAGGGAGAAAAGTTCTCTTCTTTTTTTGATGCCAACACTTATCTGTTGATTACGCGGGCATTGGATTATTTTGATCCAGCAGCAAAATATGGTGGTGACCTTTGCAAGGCATTGGAGCATACGATAGCAAAATACCTGCTAATTTCCTTTACGACAGACTGGCGATTTTCACCTGAATGTAGCCGTATCATTGTCGATGCGCTGATTCGTAATGGCCGGCAGGTTACCTATGCGGAAATCGATGCGCCGCATGGACATGATGCCTTTCTTTTGAATGATGCCCGGTATCACGAGACAGTTCGTGCCTATTACGACCGTATTTGGGAGGAGTTAAATGGAGGGGAGGAACAGTCATGAATGCGCCGTCTCTCAAAAAATTCCGAACTGACCTTGAATTCATCGCTGACTGGGTCAAAGATAAGGCTTATGTACTTGATTTGGGTTGTGGATCAGGTACTTGGATGGAATACCTGCAGATTACAAAGGGTTGTACAGGTTATGGAGTCGAGAATGACGACCTAAAGATTCCGCCTTGCATTCGCCGTGGTGTTAATGTGATTCAGCATGATTTGGAGCAAGGATTACCGTACTTTCAGAATGATTCGTTTGATACGGTCTTTTGCCTTTTGGCTTTACAGATGTTAAAGAATGTAGAGCCTTTGATGAAGGAAATTGCTCGTGTAGGTAAGGAGGCTGTCGTCAGTTTTCCGAACTTTGCCTATTGGCGCAATCTTGAAACGCTCAATAAGAAATGCCGTATGCCGGTTTCGGATGAGTTGCCGTTCGAATGGTATGATTCACCAAACTTGCGGTTTGCGACGATGCTTGATTTTGAGGAACTAGCTGATCGGGTTGGTTTCGAAATTCTTGATCGTGTTGTCCTGCATGAAGGCGAGGTGGTTGTTGATAATCCTTACCGCAATGGTAGCCTTGCCGTATATAGGCTACAGAAAAAAATGGCGGTTCCGCACAAATAATGTTCAACTCGGATAAATGGAAAGCTTTGCTTGACCCTCGCCTTTTGGCGTGTGTCTTCCTAGGGTTTTCTTCTGGGTTGCCGCTTTTTATCCTACTGACACTGGTTCAGGCATGGTTGACTGATTCAGGTTTGAATGTGAAAGCCTTAGGGCTCTTTGCATTGGTCATGTTCCCTTATACATGGAAATTCCTCTGGGCACCCCTGATGGACCGTTATTCCATCACTCGCCTTGGCAGGCGCCGAGGTTGGATGGCGGTAACACAGTTCCTGCTTTTCGTGACGGTTGGGGTTTTAGGGATGATGGATCCCAAGCACCAGATGGTTCTGATTGGCATAGCCGCAGCAGTCATTGCCTTTTTATCTGCTAGCCAGGATATTGTCATTGATGCTTACCGTCGCGAATCATTACCCGATGAAGAACAGGGCTTGGGGAGTGCAATCCATGTCAATGCATACCGTGTTGCAGGGATGGTGCCAGGGGCTCTCTCATTGATCCTTGCTGATATGATGAGTTGGCAGCTGGTTTTCTGGATAACTGCCGCGTTCATGCTTCCAGGCCTTCTCTGTACGTTGATTGTTAAGGAACCAGAAGTCCAAGGGGCGACGCCAAGGACAATCCGTGATGCTGTTGTCTTGCCTTTTACAGAATTCATCAAGCGGGACGGTTGGAAAAAAGCTCTTTTCATTTTGTCGTTTATTTTCCTCTATAAATTGGGAGACAGTTTAGCGACCGCTCTATCCATCAAGTTCTATCTAGATATGGGGTTTACCATGACCCAGATTGGTGTGATTGCTAAGACCACTGGATTTTGGGCGAGTATCGCTGGCGCGTTGTTGGGTGGGGTCTGGATTATAGGGCTTGGAATTAACCGTGGTTTATGGATTTTTGGTATTTTGCAGGCGGTGGCGATTTTGGGGTTTTCATGGCTTGCGCAGAGTACAGCAGATCCTTTACTGCTTGCTTTTGTTATTGGGGCCGAAGCTTTTGGTACGGGTTTGGGAACCGCTGCATTTGTTGCTTACATTGCTAAAACGACCGACCCGCGTTATACGGCGACGCAGTTTGCGCTTTTCACAAGTTTGGCTGCTGTACCCCGAACATTCATTAATGCTTCTGCAGGCTATATCATTGATGTGACAGGCTGGTTTATGTTTTTTAACCTATGTTTTTTACTGGCGTTACCAGGTATGATGCTTCTCCCTAAAATCGCTCCTTGGACTGAGAAAAAAGTACAGGAGCAACCCTGAAGGGTAAAATAAGGCATCTATTTTTTTATGGCTAGTTGAGGTCAACATGAGTGCTTTGAGCGAAGAATTTATTCGGTTTTCTCTTGATTGTGGTGTGCTACGTTTTGGGGAGTTTGTTACCAAGGCAGGGCGAAAGTCACCTTACTTCTTCAATGCTGGGCTGTTTAACGATGGTCACTCGTTGATGGTTTTGGCCGATTACTATGCTGAGACCTTGCTACAGTCTGGCCTTGAGTTTGATATGCTGTTTGGACCAGCTTACAAGGGGATTCCATTGGCTGCGTCGGTTGCTGTATCCCTTGCAAAAAAAGGTCGAAACGTGCCTTTTGCCTATAACCGTAAGGAAGCGAAAGATCATGGTGAAGGCGGTATCATGGTTGGAGCCCCACTCAAAGGTAAGATTGTTATCATCGATGATGTGATTACGGCTGGCACTTCTGTCAATGAGTCTGTTGGAATCATCACGGCTGCAGGGGCAACGCCAAGTATTGTGCTGATTGCGTTAGACCGCATGGAAAGGGCGGGCAAGGATGGTGCGCTTTCCGAGCATTCTGCTGTTCAGGAAGTTGAACAAAAGCATGGGATGCCAGTCCTATCGATTGCCAACTTGAATGATCTGATGTTGTTTCTCAGCCATGCAGGCAAGGAAAGTGAACTGTCCAAGTATCAGGAAGCAGTTAAGGCGTATCGCGATAAATACGGTGCACAATAATCAGCGTTCTAATTGAACAGGGGGGAGGATGGATAAAAGCATGCTTGGCAAAGGTTTTGCGGCAACATTATTGATATCAGCTTGGATATTGCCATTTACCGTTCAGGCGGATTCTCCAGACAACCTTGACATTATCTGGGCAAGAACGAAGGGGGAGAAAGGGGCGACAGCAGATAAGGCACCGATTTACAGCCAGAAGAGTACCCGTTCAAAGGTTGTCAAACATTATGCCAACAAATATGTGGTTATTCTTACTGGTAGGGAATCCGATGGATATGGGCAGGAATGGTATGAGGTTGCTTGGCCGTTTAAAGGTTGGCTACGTGCTTCCGATACTTGGTTTGCCCCTCAGTTGGGAGGATATTACCCAGAGAAACTGCCTGAACCTGAACGTCTGAGCCTGCGGATGCAAATTGATATCGGTAATTATCCGGCAGCTACCATCAAGGTGCTTGGAAAACCGAAGAATCAGCAATATAGGGTTGAAAAAGGGTTGGGAAACCTTGTTGTCCAGACGCTTTGGTGGAAAGGGACAGTCATTGAATATCAGAATTCTTACCGTCAGGCAGAGTTGGCATGGATTGATAGTATCACTCTGAGCAAAGGGGCTAAAGCTGGTTTTGGTCCCATCCATATTGGAGACCGTGTTGAAAAACTAGGCATCTTTGGGATTGAAAAACCACAGTTACCAAGCGGTGAAGTGACCATGGGTACGAATATATACCGTTACCGGTTTACTTATAAAGACGGGAAAATTGATAGCATGAGTTACCGTTTTGGTGTGAACGGGGATTTCCTTCCCGCACAATGATATGGCTGAGATCAAGTTGTATCGGTTAGACGTGGCGGGTGCCGCTGCAACAGGAACATTAGATTTCCAGCCTATTGAAGTTCAGAAAAAGCCTGCTGAAGCGACCTTGTACCAGCTTTCTAGGTTAGAAGCATTGACCCGTCTGTTAGAATACGAAGGGCAGGTTAAAGCCATTGATCTGATGGAATATGGCGATTTTGGAGTCGGAGCGCCGTATCTTTTGGGCGAGTTGAATGTGCTGGATGGCAAAGTCTATCAGGCGCTCTATGATGGTACCATCATCGTATCCAATCTTCATCAAACCATTCCTTTTGCCCAACTGGTGCATTTCAGTGCAGAATTTTCCTGCCATTTATCTCCTGCGTTGGATATCGGGGATTTTGAAGCGCAATTGGATCAATTGATTGCGCCTCATGGTAAGGATGTTTTTTATGCTGTGAAAATCGAGGGGCGCTTTCCTATGATACGGTGTCGCAGTGTCCATTTCCAACGTAAGCCGTTCAAATCGATGGATCGAATCATGGCAGAAGACCAAGTTGTTACCGTATGGCATGATGTTGAGGGAACACTGATTTCAATCTATGGTCCAGCGTTCATGCATCCTGTTGCTCCAACGGGATGGCATTTCCATTTCCTGTCGTCTGAACGAAAATTGGGCGGTCACGTACTTGGGCTTGTGATGGCAGCCGGTATTGCGGAGATTGAGCGTTTGCCGGGATTTGTACTGATGCTGCCGCAATGAAGGTATTGGCTAAAAGTTAATGTTAAGTTGGCTTTTTCGACGTATTGCGTTTTGAGCAGACAGGGCAGGCAGGGTTGCGGTCGACCTTCAGTTTTGTCCACTCCATTGCGAGTGCATCTAAGAGAAGAAGGGATCCTGATAGAGTTTGTCCGACACCAGCAAGAATCTTTAGGGCTTCTGCTGCCTGTAGCACACCGATAAGCCCAACAGCAGGAGCAAAAACACCAATTTGCGCTGCTTTGATATCCTTGAATTCCATGTCTTCTGGATAGAGGCAGGCATAGCATGGACAATCTTCTTTTCGGGGGTCATAAACAGAAACCTGACCATCAAAACCGACTGCTGCTCCTGAGACTAAAGGGATGCCTTCTTTCATGCAGACACGGTTGATGGCGGTTCGGATAGCAAAGTTGTCTGTACAATCGAGGACGACATCAGCATTTTTGACGAGTTCTGGCAGCGAGTCTTCTGTCATACGTTCAGTGATCGCTTTGACATCAATGGTTGGGTTAATACCATAGAGGGTCTGTCTTGCTGATTCTGCTTTAGATAGGCCGATTCGGCCGGTCGAATGGATTACCTGACGTTGGAGGTTGTGTATTTCTACCGCGTCGTCGTCGACGATGGTGATTTTACCAACACCGCTAGAAGCCAAGTAGATGAGTGCAGCTGATCCTAAACCGCCTGCACCGATTACCAGTGCGCAAGATTGAGAAATCTTTTCTTGCCCGGTTTCGCCAATATCCTTTAAAAGGATATGGCGCGAATAACGTAGTTTCTGCCTTTCATTCATCGGACATTCCTTTGGGCAGGATTATTTTTTGTTTTCACCAGCTTCAGTCTTGTCGTCGTCTTTTTTCTTTTTCTGGGTTTTGGAAAGCCTGACTGGCTTGCCTTTCAGGTGGTTTAACGCCTGTGTGAGCTGGAAGTCTTTAGCTGTACCATATTCAATTGGCTTGTAATTCTTCATGGTTTCCAGCAGTTTGCTTTCATCCTCAGCATCCATGTCCTTGCTCTTTACTTCACCATCATTACTTAGGTGTTTGTCTAGGTCAGCTTCGCGGATGCGTAGGTCATTGATTCCGTTGCCTTTTGCTGTTTCATCTACTAGCAGATCAGGGACAATTCCCTTTGCCTGGATGGACTTGCCGCTAGGCGTGTAGTAGCGGGCAGTCGTTAGTTTGAGCCCGGTTTCTTCTGTCAACTGACGGACTGTCTGAACCGACCCCTTGCCGAACGACTGGGATCCCATAATGGTAGCCCGTTTGTGATCCTGTAAGGCGCCAGCAACAATTTCGGATGCGGAGGCTGAACCAGCGTTGATTAGGACTACCATTGGAACTTTCTTGATAGCAGCAGGCAGTTTTAGCAGTGGATCTTGGCCGATATGCGTGGAATAGTATTCCGGGCGTGCATAAAATTCTGCCTTAGATTCAGCAAGTTGTCCGTTTGTGGAGACGACGAGAGCCTCTTTAGGCAGGAAAGCTGCAGCAACACCGATTGCGCCTGGTAATACGCCGCCAGGATCATTTCTTAGGTCAAGGACAATGCCCTTGATATTAGGGTTCTTGTCATAGTGTTTCTTGATGTGTTTTGCCAGATCTTCAACGGTAGGATCTTGGAACTGAACAATACGCAACCAAATGTATCCTGGTTCAATCATCTTGGATTTAACGCTTCTGACAGTGATCATTGCGCGGGTAAGGGTCAAGACAATCGGACGCAGGACACCTTTACGGGAAATGGTTAAAGTGATTTTTGTGCCTGGGTCGCCGCGCATTTTCTTCACGGCCTGGGTAAGTGTCATGCCTTTTACGGGAGCACTGTCCAGTTTTGTAATCAGATCGCCTGGACGGATGCCTGCTTTGTAAGCTGGTGTGTCTTCAATGGGGGAGATGACTTTGACCAGACCATCTTCCATGCCGACTTCCATACCAAGACCGCCGAATTTGCCTGAAGTTCCTTCCTTGAGTTCTTTGAGTTCTTGTTTGTCAAGATAAGAGGAATGAGGATCAAGTGAAGAAACCATGCCCGCAATGGCTTCCTTGAGGAGTTTACGGTCATCAATCGGTTCAACATAATCTGATTTAATCATGCCGAAAACGTCTGAAAGTTGACGGAGTTCTTCAACGGGCAGGTTTGATGGCTGCTTTTGAGCCATGGCAGTGCCAAAGGCACCAACAATGATACCTATAGCGAAAATCAGGAAATTCCGAATTTTATTTCCCATGTCTGATACACCTGTATAAATCTTGAAAGCACCGCTGGAGCAACGGTGCCTTTTTCTAAAAAACGCTTGTCATAGGAAGCGCTAGGTCTGTTAGATAGTAACTATATAGCCAGGTTAGTTTCCAGAGCTACCTTGCAGAATGACTGCTTTGGTAGTTGCTGCAATCTTCTCAGGGTCTCCCAGATAATAGTGGCGGATAGGTTTTAAGTCGTTATCCAGTTCATAGACCAAAGGTTGTCCTGTTGGGATATTGAGGAGCGCAATATCCTTATCACTGATGCCATCAAGTTCCTTGATTAGGGCACGTAGGCTGTTGCCATGAGCAGCAATGAGGATCGTTTTGTCTTTTTTCAACTCAGGAACAATGACGCTGTCCCAGAAGTCCTTTACCCTTGCAACAGTATCTTTGAGGCTTTCAGTCAATGGGATTTGGTCTTTTGATAAGCCGGCATAGGCTGGGTTGGCAAAAGATGTACGGACATCATCCTCGGGCAATGGGTCAGCTGCTGTTTCGTAGCTTCTGCGCAACAGATGAACTTGGTGTTCACCGATTTTTTTAGCGGTTTCAGCCTTGTTGAGACCTTGCAAAGCACCGTAGTGGCGTTCATTCAGACGCCAGTCGCAGACGGTTGGCGTCCACATGGCATCCATTTCATCCAAGACAATCCACAGGGTGCGGATGGCTCGTTTTAGTACAGAAGTATAGGCAATATCAAATTTAAAACCCGCTTCACGTAGGATACTGCCTGCCATCGCAGCTTCCTGGCGGCCTTTTTCCGTCAAATCCACATCAGTCCAACCCGTGAAGCGGTTTTCAAAGTTCCAAGTGGACTGCCCATGACGCATGAAGACAATTTTGTGCATAATCGGAAGACAAGAGAAGTTACCCCAATGCTTGATGCTTTTCTATTTTATAATGTCTAGCGTTTTTTATCTTTGACTTTAGGCAGGTTAATTCAGTGAATTTCATCAGAGACAACATTTTTCTTATCGGTGTCATTGCTTATTGCATTGGTGCTTTGCTTTGGCCTTATATCCGTACAACTGCAAAAGTGAACAACAGTGA
Source organism: Oxalobacter sp. (assembly GCA_016291665.1). Classification (GTDB taxonomy): domain Bacteria; phylum Pseudomonadota; class Gammaproteobacteria; order Burkholderiales; family Burkholderiaceae_D; genus Oxalobacter. The sequence continues at coordinate 43,864 of JAEEYE010000015.1, forward strand.
AGCAACGACACTCATTAATAAAGGGAAAACGACCATTCTGGATATCCGTACGAGAAAGGAATATCAGTCTGGGCATCTGTTGAATGCGGTTTCTATGCCGTTTATGAGCCTCAAAGACCAAGTTGGACAACTTGAAGAGAGTTTTAAGAAACAGCCGGTTCTCGTGATTGATCATGAGGGTAAAGATTCAGCGGCAGCAGCTAAAATCCTAAAAGAAAATGGATTTACCAAGATTAATATCCTTAAAGGCGGTATGACTTCATGGACGAAGGAAGGCCTGCCGATTACTAAGTGAGTGATGACCTAAGAATATCGTGATGCCAAAGGTCGTTATGTATACTAAAACAAAGTGTCCGTACTGTACGTTGGCTGAAAAACTCCTTGCAGTACGTGGCGTTAAAGACATCGAGAAAATCCTGATTGATGGCAATGATGCTTTGCGCGATGAAATGATAGTGAAATCCGGCTTGCGTACGGTACCCCAAATTTTCATCGGCAGGACGCATGTCGGTGGTTTCGACAGGCTTTCCGCATTGGATAGAGCGGGTAAACTGGTACCGCTACTTCAGGATGTGTCATTTATGAATTGATTGGAGTAACCATGACAGAAGAAACTAAACAGCCGATTTTTCAGATTCAGAGTGTTTATCTGAAAGATCTTTCCCTCGAACAGCCTAATTCTCCACAGATTTTCTTGGAAAAAGATGCACCTGCTTTTGATGTTGCCATCAATGTCAGTTATAACGAACTGGGTAATGGCTTCCATGAAGCGGCTGTTACGGCGACTGTTACGGCAAAGATTGGCGAAAAGGTTGCTTACCTTGTAGAAGGAAAACAGTGTGGCATCTTCAATATTCAAGGCATTCCAGAAGAAGCAATGGATTCTGTTTTGGGTATTAATTGTCCAGCCATCATTTATCCTTACTTGCGTGCAAACATTGCAGACACTATTACCAAGGCCGGCTTCCCTCCAATCCACTTGGCTGAAATCAATTTTGAAGCCCATTATCGTGAACGCATGCAACAGCAGGCAGCTCAAGCAGAATCCCCTGCTGTTGCACAGTAAAAGCGCTTTCCTATAAAAAATGAATATTGCAATTCTAGGAGCCGGAGCATGGGGAACTGCCATGGCGGTCAGCTTGGCGAATCGGCATCGCGTACTGCTTTGGGGACGCGAGACCGAGCAGATTGTAGAGGCAGAAAAATCCCGTGTGAACAATATGGGGTTGCCTGGAGTTAAGTTGCCGGATTCCCTTCACTTGACTGGTGACTTTGCTTTGGCGGCCAATCATGGCGCTGGCGCTGCGGGACTTGTTATTGTGGCAACATCGGTAGCTGGCCTCAGGCCGGTGTTGACCCAAATAAAGGACTATCCTGTCAAAAATGTCATCTGGCTTTGCAAGGGTTTCGAGCGTGATACTGGACTCTTACCGAGCCAAGTTGCAGGTGAAGTTATCCAAGATATGGATATTAATCTTGGTGTCCTTTCTGGCCCTTCGTTTGCCCAAGAGGTGGCGGCTGGGTTACCTTGTGCACTGACGGTAGCATCTAAGTCTGAAGTGTTGAGGGGGCTTGTTATTGGTGCTATGAACGCAGGGATGATGCGCATCTACTCGAGTGACGATGTCGTTGGCGTTGAGGTCGGAGGTGCCTTGAAGAATATCCTGGCAGTTGCAACAGGCATTGCAGACGGTCTGTCAATGGGATTGAATGCCCGCGCAGCTTTGATGACGCGTGGATTGGCCGAGATAACCCGTATGGGTATTGCGCTCGGTGGTCGACTCGAAACCTTCATGGGATTGACAGGGGTTGGTGATTTGATTCTGACCTGTACGGGAGATCTTTCTCGGAACCGGCGTGTTGGTCTTGGGTTGGCTAAAGGGAAGACACTAAAAGACGTGGTTGCAGAGTTGGGGCATGTAGCCGAAGGGGTAAATTGTGCTCATACGGTACGCGAACTGGCTTCCAAGATGGGGGTTGAAATGCCTTTGACGAATGCGGTTGCCAGTGTGCTCTTTGATGACGTTTCTATCAAGGAAGCAATTGCACTTCTGATGTCGCGTCATGTCCGTGACGAGAACGATGTACTCTATCGGCAGGTAGGTTAGTGTTTACATGGGGAAACTGGGCTGGTGTTTGCCTAGTTTCCCATCTCAATCCGTGTATTCCTTTCCAAAAATCTCTTTCCAAAGTTTTTTGACTTCTTCGGTTTCACCCTCAACAGAGCCTAAGGCGATTTTTGCTTCGCTGGCGCCTTGCATTCGGATTTCATGTTGTAGCCGCCTGAAATGGCGGTAGATGCCCGCAGCTGTCTCCCCAGAAACCTGTTTGAAAAGCCCCAGTTTTGAGCACATCTTCAATAAGGCAATATTGCCGAGGTTTCCTGTTAATTCAGGGTATTTGAGTGAGTATTCAAGAACTAAGTATTGCACGATGAATTCAATATCCATCATACCGCCCGCATCATGCTTGATGTCAAAGAGGTTTGAATGGTTCGGGTGCGCATCAAAAATACGCCTGCGCATTTTAATGATTTCTGTTTTCAATGTATCGGAATCACGTTCCTGGCGCAGTATCTTGTTCCGTAAGGCTTCAAATCGATCACCAATAGAAGTATCACCACAACAAAAACGAGCGCGCGTTAAAGCTTGGTGTTCCCAAGGCCAGGCAGATTTTTCTTGGTAGTGCGAAAAAGAATCAAAACTCGAGACAAGAAGGCCGCTGGCGCCATCTGGTCTTAGTGCAATGTCAATGTCAAAGAGTGTGCCCGCAGACGTCGGACTTGTCATCCATGTGATAAAGCGTTGTGCAAGCCGCGCATACAACATCGGTGCTTCTTGGGCATCATCGTCGTATAGGAAAATGATATCGAGGTCTGATGCATAGCCTAGTTCTTTGCCGCCAAGTTTGCCGTAGGCGATGATTGCAAATTTTGGGACCTCACGGTGGCGTTTAGGCATGGAGAGCCAGGCTTCGCGTAGAGTCGCTTCAGCCATGATATCTGCTAGCCGAGACAGATCATCAGCCAGTTCTTCAACTGTGAGTTCACCACCAAGATCTTGGGCTAAGAGCCTGAAGAGTTGGGTGTGATGGACTTCCCTTAGGATGTCCATCAGCTGTTCCGTGTCGCCCCTGTGCGGTTGCAGCTGGGCATTCAGGTCCAGCTTGAAGGCTTCCCAGTCGGGGCGCTCCATCAGTGTTCTTGCGTCTAGTAGCTCGTCAAGCAGGATTGGATGACGGGTCAGGTATTGGGCTGCCCAGTCGCTGGTATCCAGCATATGCATTAGGCGCGAGGTGGCAACGGGGTATTCCATCAGGAGGGACAGGTAAGACGTACGTCTTGAGATACTTTCCAGGAAGTCAAGCAGTCGCCCCAAAGTGACCAGTGGGCGGTGGGCATATTCCAGGATACCTGAGAGCACCGTATTGATTAATGCTGTCATTTTCTCGCTGTTGGCATCTGAGAGCGCCTGTATACGGTGCGATTTCCAGAATGCCTGGAGGCGTTTTGCAGCTGCATCGGCTTCGGGGAAGGCCATGGATTCCAGTTTTGTGCGTAGGACGTTCAGTTGGTCTTCATCGTTTTGGCTGGAAATCAATGGTGGGATGACCATTTCGTCTGGATCCATTGCTTCTTGTTTCTCACCGAAGATAGCATTGAAATGTTCAGAGACGAAGTCGCGGTGTTCCTTAAGGGTAGCCATCAGCTCTGTAAAGGAAGCAAATCCGGCTGCTTTTGCAATAATCTGGCGGTCTTCCTCACTGGAGGGAAGGGAATGGGTCTGGGCGTCTTCAAGGTATTGGATGCGGTGTTCAATATTTCTGAGGAATGTGTAGGCACTCAGCAACCTGTCGACGGTCGGTATGTCCATCAGCCGTTTTTCAGCGAGGATGTTCAGGATTTTACGGGTGGATTTGTCCTGAAGGGCGGGTTCCCGTCCTCCCCGGATCAGCTGGAACATTTGGGCTAAGAATTCAATTTCGCGGATGCCGCCACGGCCGAGTTTAACGTCATTGCTGTGTTCAGGGTGGAGTTTTTCACGTCTGGCGACATCAGCTCGAATCTGCTGGTGCAGGCTTCTGATGGATTCGATGACACTGAAGTCTAGGTATTTCCGGTAGATAAAGGGAAATGCAAGGGTGTTTAGAGCTGCAATATCCTCTGGGTTGCCGGTAATGGCCCTTGCCTTGATCCATGCGTAGCGTTCCCATTCGCGTCCCTGCACGATGAAGTATTGTTCAACCATGCCAAAGCTGACGGCTAGAGGACCGGAATTGCCATTTGGACGGAGAGCCATATCGACGCGGAAAACAAAGCCGTCCTCCTCAATTTCGGAAATTGCGGAGATAAGGCGTCGACCCAGTCGGATGAAGAATTCCTGGTTTGACAGGAGTCGTTGCCGACCCTCGCGGGTCGAGACCGTCTCCCCATTTTCTGGATAAACAAAAATGAGGTCAATGTCAGACGAGACATTTAGCTCACGTCCCCCCAGCTTGCCCATTCCTAGGACAATGAGTTCCTGTCGTTTTCCAGATGATGAGCCAATTGGCATACCGTGTGCATCAATCATTTCGCGGTATAGTTCATTAAGCAGTGTCTGTACGGTGAATTCAGCAAAAAGCGTCATGGTTTCGACGACTTCAGATAGGTTTGCTTTGCCTGAGAGGTCGCGGTAGATGATGGCGCATACCAAGAGGTTCCGGAGTCTGCGCATGGCGCGCTTGGTGGTGAAACCCGCATCTGTTTCTTGCTTGAGTAACGAAGCAAAGTTAATTTCCACCAAAGGATTCTGAACGATAGAATCAAGTTGAAGTTGACGTTTTTTCCTGTCAGCGTTGAGCCAGTTCCGGTAAAAACGGGATGCTTCTTCGGCTGGAATCAATGAAGGACTATCCATGATGTAAAGAATCGTAACGGTTGTTTTTTGCAAGCATAGCAGATGCTATTCTTTCAGACTTAAAAATCCGTTACCACTATGGTATTTTATCGAGTGAACCCATCTGGTATTTAGTAATGCAGCAGAATCCGCAGCAAGAAGAGCAGCGTCCTGATACGGGAACATCCAAGATGTCCCTGGAGTGGGGTTTTGCGCCTTTTTATCGCAGGTATCCCAAGCTTGTCTGGTTTGGGGGCGGGTTTATTGGCTTGGTCTTGGCGATCTTTTGGGGTTTGTTCGTGACTGTCTATATCCTGATGTCCAATATCGGGAGTTATCACCATGACATTGAGAAAGTAGCCAGCAAGGCTGTCAAGGCACAGGTGCGTTTTGACCGGATTGAAACTTATTGGCAAGGGATAAACCCGAGTGTTTCGTTAGGCCACCTGACTATTTCGGATCAGATGGGTAAGAAACAGCTGGACTTGCAGAGTATTGATGCAGTGGTGTCCTGGAAATCGCTCTTGGCGATGGATGTACGGCTTAACCGGTTGCTGGTAGACCGTCCTGACCTTGATGCGAGCCGTGATAGTGCTGGCCGTTTCCATGTGGCAGGGATTTTGATTGATCCTGATGACCACAAGGACAATGGGTTTAGCCAATGGCTGATGAAGCAGCCGGAAATCAAAGTGATCCATGGTACGCTCCACTGGCGTGATGAGTTAAAGAAAAAACCGCAGCTGGAGGTTACCGGTATCTCAGGCACGTTGGAAAACAGTGGGGGAAGCCATGACTTCGCCCTTCAGGCAACGCCCAGCCTCCCAGGCGTACAGACGCTCGCATTGAAGGGAGCCTTTACCCTGGATTCAGCAGGAAAAGCACTTGATTCCCTGTCGGTTGCCATAGAAAACTTGGATGTCGGGACTTTGGGGATGCTCATGCCATTCCTGCCGCTGGAAGAGATCGTTTATCGGCGTCTGGATGGCTATGTGTTTGGCGGGAATCTGTCAGATGTTGCTTTCAACTGGCAGCAGTCAGGCGATGCGGCATGGTCAGTCAAAGGGACATTCACCAATTTGGTTTTCCATGAGAAAGCAAAATCAGATCTGACTGAGACCCAGCGGCTTTTGCCTGCTGGTTTGGGCTTTGTAGGTTTGACGGGTAAGGTTGAGGCTAATCCAGATGGTGGGACATTCTCCCTGGATTCAACACAGGCCAAAGTGCTACTGCCGACCTATCCTCCAGAACGGGCTCTAGTGTTTGACGAGCTCAAGGCCGACCTTCTTTGGAAACAGTCTGATGACACAGGCCTTGTCTTGGATATCCAGGGTATGGATTTCCGACAGAAGGGGCTGACAGGCAAAGTGTCTGGACAATATACGCGTAATGCTGCTGCAGGAAATGGTGGGGCGGGTTCCCTTGACTTAAGTGCTGAAGTTGAGAACCTGGCTGTTGCCGATGTGAAGCATTACATCCCAATCCAGACACCTAAGGCGTTGGCAGAATGGCTTGCAGCCGCTTTAAAAGCAGGGAAGGTTAGCAAGGCAACGGCGCGTATTAAAGGAAAAATTGGCGAAATTCCCTACCCTAATGGTGAGGGGGTATTTGATATTAGGGCCAAATTGGTTGATGCTTCAATGAATTACACGCCATTTAGCCGTTCCCTGGATGGTAAACGACCGTTGTGGCCTGATTTAGATCATATCCAAGGTGAGTTTCGTATGCAGGGTAAGACCATTACCGTCCATGCTGATACGGCGTCAACCCAAGGGGCAAACCTA
>JAEEYE010000016.1 GCA_016291665.1 Oxalobacter sp.
CCTTCTTTTTCCTGCTCCAGGAAAGGCCGGGCGCCCACACCTATCATCTACTGGTTTGTTAAAGATCTGTCCGCCTCCGCAGGTCGTTGTGCCTGCCTCGTGAGCGGAGAATTGGAATTATGCCCCTACCATCTCTACCGTGTCAAACAGTTTTTATGAAACCACAACAAAAAATACAACTTGTGCCAAAAAACAACAGATTTAAGTCTCTCTGCATTAAAAGAAGAATGGTAGGACACTGCCTGCAAGCTAGCAGTAATCTCGAAAGATAGCCTTTTCAAGCCGAAGGCTTAGTAATAACAGAAAAAGCTTGGAAATAATCTGGGAATGTCTTGGCAACACACCGCGGATCATTAATACGAACATTTACGCCAGCTTTTTCAGCACTTGAGAGGCTTGCCAAAGAAAAACACATCGCCATACGGTGGTCGTTATAGGTATCAATGACCGCATCACGCATAACGGCAACAGGTATCACTTTCAACCAGTCTTCCCCGACCTCAACGCCGACACCGAGTTTTTTCAGTTCTGTTGCCATTGCATCAATGCGGTCAGTCTCCTTGACACGCCAGCTACCGATGTTACGCAGGATACTTGGGCTATCCGCATAAACCGCAAGCATCGCAACTGTCATCGCCGCATCAGGAATCAAGTTAAAGTCCATATCAACAGCTTTCAACTGACTGCCTGATGTAACTTCAACGAAATTCTCCCCATAGGTAACATTTGCCCCCATTTTTTCAAGGACATCGATGAAACGCACATCACCTTGGATACTGTTTTTGCCTATCCCAATGACCCTGACCGGACCGCCTGCAATAGCGCCGGCCGCCAAGAAATACGAAGCAGAAGAAGCGTCCCCTTCCACATGAACCACACCCGGACTGGTATAGCGCTGACCTTTGCTGATTGTGAAAGATTCCCAGCCTTGTCGCTTAACGTCAACACCGTATGCTTTCATCAGGTTCAACGTAATCTCAATGTATGGCTTGGAAATCAATTCGCCTACCACATGGATTGTCACATCGCCGTCACGTGCCATCAAAGGAGAGGCCATCAAAAGGGCTGTTAAGAACTGGCTGGACACATTCCCCTTGACTTTCAGATTCTTAGAGTCAATGTGCCCTGTACGAATCCGGATGGGCGGATACCCTTTGTTCTCGACATATTCGATATTGGCTCCTGCTACATTCAATGCATCAACCAGGTCGCCAATCGGGCGCTCATGCATACGGGGAATGCCATGCAACAGGTAATCTCCACCCAATGCAGCCAGTGCAGCCGTCAAGGGACGCACAGCCGTTCCCGCATTGCCAAGGAAAAGATCAGCCTGTCTGTTTGGCAATTGCCCTGCACCGCCTGTCACTTCGTATTCGTTGGGAATCCCTGTCTCTTTCCAGTCAATACCCAGTTTCCTTAAACCGTCCAGCATCACAGACGTATCATCCGATGCAAGCAAATCACAGATCTTGGTTTTGCCCTGCGCCAAAGCAGACAGAAGAAGGGTACGGTTTGAGATACTTTTGGAACCGGGCAGAACCACCGTTCCAGAAACATGATTGACAGGTTTCAGGTCGATATAAGCAGGGTATGGGGTCGTCATTTATTCTTGTTTCCTGTTTCAACAGACTCAATGGCACAGCGCCAGTTCATCCGGGCTTGCCGAGCATTGGCAAAAATGGCGTCGAGTCCTGCACCGTTGCTATCTGCCAATAAAGCACGCATACGGAACAGCTCTTCCATATAGGCATCCAACCCTTCCAGTAGATGTGTACGGTTTGCCAAGGAAATATCACGCCACATTTCAGGGGACGATTCAGCGATACGCGTAAAATCCCTGAAACCACTTGCGGCATACTGGAAAAACAACTCTGAAAGCGGATGATTGGCCACATAATCCACCAAACCATAAGCCAAGAGATGCGGCAGATGACTGACTGTTGCAAAAACACGGTCGTGACCGGCTGGGGTTAAGTAGTGGATTATCGCACCACACGTTTCCCACAAAGCAGCAACCTGGGCAACATCCGTCTCACTGTTTTCCGGCAACTGGGCAATAACCGTTTTCTTGCCTTCAAACAAGGTCGCAAAAGCCGCCTCAGGTCCATTGGATTCACTTCCTGCAATGGGATGTGCTGGCACAAAACGTGCAACACGGTCTCCAAGGACATTGCGAGCCATCGCAACAACGTCCGATTTAGTACTTCCCGTATCGGTAATGACAATGTTGTCAGGCAGGTACGGTAAAAAACTTTCCAATACCTTGGCTGTCTGTGCAACCGGCACCGCCAGCATCAACAGATCAGCATCCTTAAAGGTTTCTCCCAAAGAAGAACCGGCATCATCAAGGATACCTAGCTTATGGGCTCGAACAAGGACATCCGAGTTTCGTTCCAACCCAACAACCCGCCCCGAATACCCCGCCTTACGCAAGGCAAGCGCAACCGACCCACCAATGAGGCCGACGCCACATATGACGATTTTTTTGAATGCAATCACACTTTACCCAGGATTTCTTTGAACGCTTTAATGAAAGCTCGGTTTTCTTCAGGCAAACCAATGGAAATACGTAGCCACTTCGGCAACTTGTACCCCTTAACTGGCCGAACAATAATTCCCCGCTTCAGGAGTTCAAGGTTTACCCTTGCACCAGCATCATCATCTTCACCGACTTTGACCAAGACAAAGTTGCCATATGACGGGACATACTCAAGCCCCATCTCTTCAAATGCCTGTACCAGTTCCTTATATCCCTGGGCATTGGTTTCTGCACTTTTCTTCAAGAAAGCCTCATCACCCAAAGCTGCAATCGCTGCAGCTTGCGCAGCCACATTGGTATTGAACGGCTGACGGACTCGGTTTAATAAGTCAGTCAACTGCGGCTGTGCCAACCCAAAGCCTACACGCAACGCTGCCAGACCGTACGCTTTAGAAAAAGTCCTGGAAACCAACAAGTTAGGATACTTCTTGACCCACGCGGTGGAATCGTACTGGATAGAAGCATCCAAGAATTCGTTATAGGCTTCATCAATGACGACAACAATATCAGACGGCACCTTGTCCAGGAAAGATTCAATTTCCTTAGGCTGAAGGAAAGTACCCGTGGGATTGTTTGGATTGGCCAAGAATACAATCTTGGTATCTGGACGGATGGCCTTTAACATCGCATCCAAATCATGCCCATAGTTTTTGGATGGCACTTCAATGCCCTTAGCACCAACCGCTTTTGCCGTCAGCATGTAGACGATGAAGGAATACTCAGAATAGACAATGGAATCACCGTTTTTCGCAAAAGTCCTACCGGCAATATCAATGATGTCATTACTGCCATTACCAAGAGTAATCCAATCCATCGGCACGCCATATTTTTCTGAAATCGCCTTTTTCAAAGAAAACCCATTGGCATCAGGATAACGGCCATTGTCACCCATCATTGCAGCCTGTGCAGCCTGCCGTGCAGACTCCGGCATACCTGCCGGGTTCTCATTGGATGCTAATTTGATGATTTTCGCTGGATCAAGGCCAAATTCACGGGCAACTTCTGAAATAGGCTTGCCCGCTTGGTAAGGCGCAATGGTATGGATGTAGTCTGGTGCAAACTGAACAGTCATGATATTCCAATCTATTTTCTTAAACAGGATACGAACCAAGTACCTTGAAGTAGGCAACCCGGCCTTTTAACTCTTCCAAGGCCCTAGCGACCTTTTCCTCCTTGATATGACCAACTAGGTCAACAAAGAAGTAATATTCCCAATCCCGATCCTTCATCGGACGTGATTCCAAACGAGTCATGGAAACGCCGTAGCGGTTGAATGGTTCCAGCATCTTGTAAACAGAACCCGCCTCATTTTTGACCGAAACCAAAAGAGACGTCTGATCCTTACCCGTCGGTTCCGTCCCCACCTTGCCAATGACCGCAAAACGTGTACGGTTTTGAGGTTCATCCTGAATCTGCGCATTAACAATCTTCAGGTCATAGCACTTTGAAGCTATTTCACCTGCAATGGCTGCAATCGTTGGATCATCCTTGGCTATGCGCGCTGCCTCAGCATTGGAAGATACCGCCCGTTTCGGAATATCTGGGAAATGGACGTTGAGCCACCCTTGACACTGCGCCAGAGCCTGGGCATGTGCAGAAATCTGTGTAATGCCCTGCATAGTCCCCGATGCCGTCATCAGGTTATGTCGGATAGGGATCGATACTTCACTGCTGATTGTCAATGGGGAACGGACAAACAAATCATACGTCCGGTTGATGGCTCCTTCTGTAGAGTTCTCAATCGGCACAACGCCAAATTCAGCATCCCCATTTTCAACCGACGTAAATACTTCATCAATGGTGCTGCACGACAACGTGTCGACTGCAGAACCAAAACAATCGTAGACCGCCTGCTCTGAAAACGTTCCCGCCGGCCCTAAAAAAGCAATAACATTACGGCGCTCCAACGCCCTACAGGCAGACATGATTTCCCGGTAAATCTTCTGCAGGTCACCACTATGCAACGGCCCAGGATTACGGTCTGCAATGCGGCGCAACACCTGCCGCTCACGGTCTGGACGATAAATCGGTGCATCGGTCTGCTTTTTAACCCGCCCAACCTCTTGGGCAACCTTTGCACGACGGCTCAACAAATCAAGGATCTGCGTATCTATTTCATCAATCTTGTCGCGCAATGGTTTTAATAATTCATCCATGTTCTATCCGATCCTGCCAATAAAAAGCCGCTCTATTTTAACGCAGGGAGCCTACCTGCTTTCCAAAAATAACAAGCTAGCCACCGACTCATCAAAACAACCGTTTTCCTTCAAAGTCGCTCATAAACCGCACCAAGGCGTCAACCCCTTCAATCGGCATCGCATTATAAAGTGAAGCACGCATCCCCCCCATTATCCTGTGCCCCTTTAATTGTACAAGCCCCCTTTGCTTAGCCCCTGCCAAGAAAGCGTCCTCCAATGAAGCGTCACGCAAGAAAAAAGGGACATTCATCCGTGAACGACAAACCTTTTCAACGGGATTGTAATAAAGGTTGCTACTATCTATGTAGTCATAGAGCATCTGTGATTTTTCGATGCTCTCCCTTTGCATCCGAGAAACACCACCACGCTGCTTCAGCCATTTAAGGATTAACCCACAAAGATAAATGGCACCAGTCGGCGGCGTATTGAACATTGAACCTGCTTCAGCAACATGTGCCCAATCAAAAACAGATGGGCAACACGTCATAGCATGTCCAATCAGGTCTTCTCGAACAATCACAACAACAAGACCCGCTGGTCCCATGTTCTTCTGGGCACCGGCATACACCACGTCATAGCAAGAAAAATCAACCGGGCGCGACAGGATTTCAGAGGACATATCCGCAACAAGCGGAATGTTTCCTGTATCTGGCTGGAAATGGAACTGGACACCATGAACCGTCTCATTCGGGCACACATGAACATAAGCAGCTTGTTCGGTCAGCTGCCAGCTGTCCTGCGGCGGCAAGTACGTAAACTGGGTATCTTCGGAAGTTGCTGCAACATGCACTTGAGCATACTTTGGCGCCTCCAGAAGCGCTTTACCAGACCATAAGCCGGTATGAACAAAATCAATCACTCGGCAACAATCTGGACGATTAACCAGGTTCATCGGTACAACAGCATTCATCGCCGTTGCACCGCCCTGCATAAAAAGAATCCGATGCGTTGAAGGAACCTCAAGCAACTCCCTTAAGTCATCTTCAGCCTGTCGAATGATGGATGTAAACGCACTGCCACGATGGCTCATTTCCCAGACAGACAAATGCTCACCATGCCAATCAAGCATCTCAGCAGCAGCTTGTTTAAGCACCGGCTCCGGTATGGCCGCAGGCCCTGCTGAAAAATTGAAGACCCGCTTAGCCAGCATCATTCAGCAACTTCAGCAGTACCAGAAGCATCGTCTTTATCGACATCCGCATCCAAAATCCGCTGCAAGCCACTGAGCTTCGTTCCTTCATCAACAGAAATGAGGGTCACGCCTTGTGCTGTCCTGCCCATTTCACGGATTTCAGAAACACGGGTTCGGATAAGGACACCACCTGTCGTAATCAACATGATTTCGTCCGACGCATTGACCAAGGTCGCAGCAACGACTTTACCATTTCGCTCGCTCGTCGAAATGGCTATCATGCCTTTGGTACCACGACCATGGCGTGTATATTCCAAAATTGATGTCCGTTTTCCAAAGCCGTTTTCAGTTGCAGTCAGCACAGACTGCTGTTCATCGCCTGCAACCAAAAGGGAAATGACATGCTGGTCTTCTTCAAGCTGCATACCCCGAACACCTCGCGCTGCCCTCCCCATAGGTCGGACTTCTTTTTCTTCAAAACGGACTGCCTTGCCTGCATCAGAGAACAACATCACATCATGTTCTCCATCGGTCAGCGCAGCACCAATCAGGTAATCGCCTTCATCCAAGGCAACAGCGATGATACCTGCCTTACGTGGGTTACTGAAATCGGTCAAAGGTGTCTTCTTCACAGTCCCCATGCTGGTTGCCATGAACACATAGTGGTCTTCAGGGAAATTCCGGTTTTCACCAGACAACGGGAGGATGACCGTAATCTTTTCATCCTCCTGAAGCGGGAACATATTAATAATTGGCCGTCCACGGGAACCACGGGAACCTTGCGGTACTTCCCAGACCTTGAGCCAATAAACCCTACCCTTATCTGAGAAACAGAGGATGTAGTCATGGGTATTTGCAATAAACAATTGATCGACCCAATCGTTATCCTTAGTTGCCGTCGCGGACTTGCCGCGCCCACCGCGCCGTTGTGTACGGTATTCAGACAGCGGCTGCGATTTGATATAACCAGAATGGGATAAGGTAACGACCATATCCTGAGGCGTAATCAGGTCTTCCGTTGCCAAATCAGTTGCATTCACTTCAATGGTGGAAAGACGTGCATCTTTTGAACGTTCAACGTGATCTGCTACCACACCGCTTAATTCTGTATCGATGATAGCGGTAATCCTAGCGGGCTTAGCCAAGATATCTAAATATTCTGCAATCTGCGCAATGACCTTGCGGTATTCATCCAGGATTTTTTCCTGCTCAAGACCTGTCAAACGCTGCAAGCGCATCTGAAGAATTTCCGTAGCCTGTTCTTCTGACAGCTTATACAAGCCATCCGGCTGAACACCATACATTTTTGGCAAACCTTCCGGACGGAAATCCTCTGCTGCATTTTCGCGGTCAGCACTTGCTTGCTGCAACATGGTACGAACTAAGGACGAATCCCAAGAACGAGCCATCAATTCCTGTCTTGCAACCGGTGGCGTCGGCGCTGCACGGATAATAGCAATAAAGTCATCTATATTTGCCAATGCGACAGCAAGACCTTCGAGAACATGCCCTCTTTCACGAGCACGCCGCAGTTCATAGATGGTACGCCGTGTCACAACTTCCCGACGATGCGCCAGGAAACATTCCAGCATCTGTTTGAGGTTTAAAAGCTTAGGCTGCCCATCAACCAAAGCCACCATATTCATGCCGAAAGAATCTTGAAGCTGTGTCTGTTTAAACAGGTTGTTCAATACAACTTCAGGCACTTCATTTCGCTTCAGCTCGATGACAACCCGCATACCCGACTTGTCAGACTCGTCGCGTATATCGGAAATCCCGTCCAGTTTCTTTTCACGGACATTTTCGGCAATACGTTCCAGCAGGGTCTTTTTATTGACTTGGTATGGCAGCTCATCAATGATAATCGCCTGACGGCCATCCCTACCGTATTCCTCAAAATGCGTTTTGGCACGAATAACAACCCTGCCCCTACCTGTACGGTAACCTTCACGGACACCTGCAATCCCATAAATCAGACCACCAGTTGGAAAGTCAGGAGCCGGGATGAAGTCAATCAATTCATCAATAGTACAGTCAGGATTCGCCAACAGATGGCGCGCTCCTTCAATTACTTCTTTTAAATTGTGTGGCGGGATGTTCGTAGCCATCCCAACAGCAATCCCAGAAGAACCGTTCACCAAAAGATTCGGAATTTTTGCCGGTAAAACAGATGGTTCTTTTTCCTTACCATCATAGTTTGGGACAAAATCAACTGTTTCCTTTTCAATATCCGCCAGCATTTCATCGGAAATACGGTCAAGGCGGCATTCTGTGTAGCGCATTGCCGCAGCACTATCACCATCAACCGAACCGAAATTCCCTTGTCCGTCCACTAATGTATAGCGGAGCGAGAAATCCTGCGCCATTCGAACCAACGTGTCGTAAATAGAAGAGTCGCCATGCGGATGATATTTACCCATGACCTCACCAACAACACGCGCACATTTCACATAAGAACGGTTCCAGACATTGTTCATTTCGTGCATGCCAAACAAGACGCGGCGATGCACCGGTTTCAAACCATCCCGTACATCAGGAAGCGCACGGCCAATGATTACGCTCATGGCGTAATCAAGATAGCTTTTACGCATTTCCTCTTCGAGCGAAACGGAAATGGTTTCTTTAGCGAATTGATCCATAAGATGACTGTGGCAGAGAACCAACGTTGGGTTCTTAAGCTAACCATTGAAAAGAATAATAAAACGCCATTTTACCATGCCACGGGCAAAGTTTTTTGGTAATAGGGAATTGCTTCAAGCCTTTATTTTCATTAGAATTTCTACAAGTGTTTTTGTATCCTGATACCAACTTGAAACTGGTGGGCAATTCCGCGATAGAATCATCCCAAAAGTGCCAAGTGTGGGACTTTCCCTTTCGGGTTGCAAAAATGCGACATTCCCGTCTGAAAAAATCATTTGGAGGGGAAATTTGGGAATCTTTGTGCGAGATGTCTTATCTGACCTCGTTCATTGTGTCAGAATAGATGCAACGTATTATGGGAACCAAGGCTCCAGAATTAGGGCTATAATAATATTGTTGTTTTAAGTTGGAATTGCATGCGCAGCCTGCTGCGGATTGTCAACTACGAGGATAAATATGAATAAATTGCTTAAAGTACTCATCGCTGCTACCGCAGTTGCTGGTGCAGCTACCGCCTCTGCAGAGGTCACCGACATCATCGCTAACAAACCTTACAGCGCATATGTACAGGATCAGCGTGATGTAATCGCACGTTCTGGTTATGGCCTGTGCTGGAGGACCGGTTACTGGACCCCTGCAGATGCAATCAGGGAATGTGATCCTGCATATGCTCAGGAAGAACAGCCAAGCACCCAGGCTCCTGTTGCAGAAAAACTGGAATTCGCTGCTGATGCATTCTTCGATCACGACAAATCCATTGTCAAGAAAGAAGGTAAGGAAAAACTGGCTAAGCTGGCTTCCGACATCTCCGGTCTGGACGTTGAAGTTATTGTCTGCGTTGGTCACACCGACTCCACTGGTACCGTAGCTTACAACCAGAAACTGTCTGAACGCCGTGCAAACGCTGTTAAATCCTACCTGGTTTCCCAGGGTGTTGACGGTGAAAAGATCGTTACCGAAGGCAAGGGTGAACTGCAGCCAATCGCCGACAACTCTACCCGCGAAGGTCGTGCTAAAAACCGTCGTGTTGAAATCACCGTTACTGCAAACCCACCTCAGGAAGCTGCTCCTGCTCAGTAAGCTGCACCTGAAGCACAGAACTGATTTCTACCGTAGACAGTCTGCAAAAAACCCCGCTCTTTGCGGGGTTTTTTATTATTCACACTTGCCCCTCTCCGTATGAACCAAGATCCAAGCGAACTCTCCAAGTTCAATTTGATGTCATCAGACTGGTGGAACCCTACCGGCTCCTTCAGGGCATTACATGACATGAACCCTTTGCGCCTGTCATGGATTGAAAGCATCACTCCACTTAAGGGCAAGAAGATTCTTGATATCGGCTGCGGTGGTGGCATCCTCTCCGAGGCACTGGCCAAGTCAGGCGCAGAAGTCACCGCCATCGACCTCGCGGAAAATGCACTCGATACAGCCAAAGCGCACGCCCGGATCTCGAAACTTCAAATTGGCTACCGCCTCATCTCAGCTGAAGACCTGGCTCTAGAACAGCCTAGCAAATATGATGCCATCACATGCATGGAACTCCTAGAGCATGTCCCGAACCCCGAATGCACTGTAAAAGCCTGCGCAACATTACTAAAGACAGGCGGATACTGCTTCTTCGCAACCATCAACCGAAATATTAAATCACTGTTCCATGCCATCATTGGCGCCGAATACCTCTTGAGCCTGCTTCCTGTTGGAACACATGACTTTGGAAAATTCATTACACCATCAGACCTGGGCCGCTTCGCAAGGAAAAACGGGCTCTCTGTTGAAGCAATCACTGGTGTAACATGCGACCTAAGCGCCAAACACTTTAGTCTGACCACAGATTCCAGCATCAACTACATGCTTGCCTGCCAAAAATACTAAGAAGACAGCAATGACAACACTAACGACTTTCAAGAAACCCAAAGCGATACTTTTTGACCTTGATGGTACGCTTGCAGACTCAGCTCCTGATTTGACCGAAGCCATCAATAACGTCCGTACTGAATTCAATCTAGAAAAACTGCCCTACGAAGCACTACGTCCGTTTGCTTCAGCAGGTGCCCCCGGACTTGTTAAAGCAGCTTTGAATATCACCCGAGACCATGAGCTTTTCTCTTACCTCAGGGAACGCTTCCTGCATTACTACCGAGAAAGCATTGCTAAGGGGGCATCAGCAACTCAGCTCTTTGATGGTATTTGTGACTTACTGGCACTACTTGAAACAAACCAAATCAGTTGGGGAATTGTCACAAACAAAGTAGAAAACCTGGCAAAGCCATTGACCGCGCAAATTGGACTTGATAAGGCCGGATGCCTTGTTGCCGGTGACACAACTCCCTATTCAAAGCCTCACCCTGCTCCACTACTGGAAGGCGCAAAACGGTTGGGCGTCCATCCACAAGAGTGTTGGTACGTTGGGGACGACCTACGCGATATGCAAGCCGGGCATGCTGCAGGCACAGGGGCCGCCATTGCGGCTAAATGGGGATACTGTATTGATCCGGAAAACTGGCCATCAGATTACGTCGCCAGGGATCCATGGGATCTCCTGGCGCTGATCAAAACGACGCTTGACGAGTAATGCCGCCAGAATCGGCGGCAGACAGGATACATGAAGGATTACAGTCCAGCAGCAGCTTTCAGTGCTTCGACTTTATCAGTCCTTTCCCAAGTGAATTCTGGTTCTGCACGACCAAAGTGGCCATAAGCAGCAGACTTACTGTAACGTGGTTTCAGAAGGTCAAGCATCTGGACAATACCCTTTGGACGCAGGTCAAAGGTATCAGCAACAATCGCTGCAATCTTTTCGTCAGAAACGACGCCCGTACCCTGGGTATTTACGGTAATGTTGATTGGACGCGCAATACCGATGGCATAGCTGACCTGGATCTGGCATTTCTTAGCCAGTCCAGCTGCAACAACATTCTTCGCTACATAGCGTGCAGCATAAGCAGCTGAACGGTCAACCTTGGATGGATCCTTACCAGAGAAAGCACCACCACCATGTGGACATGCGCCACCATAGGTATCTACGATAATCTTACGGCCAGTCAAGCCACAATCACCCTGAGGACCGCCAACGACAAAGCTACCTGTTGGATTGATGAAATACTTTGGCGCTTCCTTCATCAAATTTGCAGGAATAACTGGCTTGATGATTTCCTCAATAACAGCTTCTTGAATCTGCTTGTAAGGGATTTCCGGCGCATGTTGGGTCGACAGGACGACAGTATCAACACTGACTGGAACACCATCGACATAGCGCAACGTCACCTGGGACTTAGCATCAGGACGCAGCCACGGCAGACGGCCATCCTTTCGCAGCTGGGACTGACGTTCCATCAGGCGATGCGCATAATAAATGGCTGCCGGCATAAATTCTGGGGCTTCATCACAGGCATAACCAAACATCAAACCTTGGTCACCTGCACCCTGATCCAGATCAAGACCTGAACCTTCATTCACACCTTGGGCAATATCCAAGGACTGACGGTCATAAGCAACCAAAACAGCACACCCCTTATAGTCGATGCCATATTCGGTGTTGTCATAGCCAATGCGCTTAATCGTTTCACGTGCGACATCGATATAATTGACATTTGCAGATGTTGTGATTTCACCAGCCAAGACAACTAGGCCGGTATTACACAGGGTTTCAGCAGCAACACGTGCAGCAGGATCCTGCTCAAGGATTGCATCAAGAACTGCATCTGAAATCTGATCAGCGACCTTATCAGGATGGCCTTCAGAAACAGATTCAGAAGTAAAAAGATAATCTTTCAACATTAAAAAGCTCCTTTTTCTGTAAGACAAACTGCAGTCGCAGCCCGTCCATGAAAGGAGCCGCGACGCTTTAGCGAAATTTATAGACCGCTTCGCAAGTTGCCCGTTAACTCAGCGGAACTTGATATTGTACTCTGATAATGCCTCCTGTGAAGCGCTATAACGACGAAAGCTTCACACTTTAAGGCTCCGCATTGCTATAATGCCCGCATTATCAAGGATTTTCCGATGCGTTTTTTTCTTTTCATCCTATGGGCAATCCATTGGCTCCCATTACCGATTCTGGGGCGTATGGGCAAGTTGCTCGGTACCTGTGCCTACCATTTCTGGGCACGACGTCGCCGTATTACCCTAACGAACCTACGCCTGTGCTTTCCCGATATGCCTGAATCTGAACGCGAACGCATCGCACTGGAGCATTTCCAAGGCTATGGACGAAGCATCCTGGAGCGCGGCATCCTTTGGTGGTCTTCCGTTGACCGTATCAAGCGGTTAATCCAGGTTGAACCTGAAATCCCTTACAACCTAACCAACGCAGGTCCAGTCATTTTGCTCTGCCCTCATTTCGTCTGCCTAGAAATGCCAGGCGCCATTTTCTCGATGGGTGCCCCCTGCTGCTCCATTTATACGGAACAAAAAAACAAAATCTTTGACAAGGTTCTCCACAAAGGCCGCATACGCTTTAACCCAGGTGTTGAAATCTATAGCCGTAGCCAAGGTATCAAACCCATCATCAGGGGCATACATAAGGGACTTCCATTCCTCATGCTGCCGGACATGGACTTTGGAATTAAAGATGCAGAATTCGTCCCCTTCTTTGGCGTACCTGCCGCAACACTGGTAGCAACATCGCGCATTGCAGCTGCAACGCGCGCAAAAGTCATCCCAGTCATTGGTTCATTCCTGCCGGATTACAAAGGGTGGAAAGTTACATTCTATCCACCTCTGGAAAACTTCCCAACAAAAGACGTTTACGCTGATACAAAACGAATCAATGAATTCATTGAACAGCGCATCCTTGAGCGTCCTGCCGAATACTTATGGACACACAGACGGTTCAAAACCCGTCCTGAAGGCATGCCGCCTGTCTATGGAAAAGACAGCAAAAAATAACAGCTATTCTCCCGCAACCAACACCACCTGCATAAATCGAATTCTTCGAAGGCATAAGTTTGGAAAAGAGAGGACCCCTCGCCTTTTTAGATGGTAAAATGGACTCAGTAGACAGTGGTATGCCCCGCATAATCCTATATCGAAAAGGACGTTCCCATGACAATCGATTCTCTAAGATTCAAAGTCACCGACGGAAAGAAATTCCGTTTGAGAAACTATTCGACACTGACTGACCTCTTCTATACCAATAACATCAGTTATAAATCGAAACTGAAGCGCAACCTTAACACAATGAGCGAAGAACAAGCCAAGCTTTATGCTTCAGGCAAATTCTCTTTGCTCGTCATCCTCCAGGCAATGGATGCTGCCGGCAAAGACGGTACAATCAAACATGTGATGAGCGGTGTAAACCCACAAGGGTGCCGTGTTGAAAGCTTCAAACAACCTTCCGCCTTGGAACTGTCACACGAATTCCTCTGGCGTTCAACTCTGCGCTTACCAAAAAAAGGCGAAATTGTTCTTTTCAACCGTTCCTATTATGAAGATGTCTTAGTTGCACGCGTCCACCCTGAAATCTTAGACGTTGCCAACCTGCCTGATACAAAATTTGGCCGCAGTTTCTGGGAAAGCCGTTATAAAGCCATTCGCGATTATGAGCAACACCTGCATCAAAATGGCACCCGTATTATCAAATTTTTCCTCTATATTTCCAAGGAAGAACAGCGGCTCCGTTTGCTTGACCGCATCAACAATCCAGAAAAGAACTGGAAACTGAGCTTGGGTGACTTTGAAGAACGTAAATACTGGGATGAATACATGAATGCGTTCGAAAAAGCCATCCAAAATACATCTACACCAGATGCCCCTTGGTATTGCATCCCTGCTGACGATAAGAAAAATGCCCGGCTCTTGGTCTCAGATGCCATACTGAGAACCCTCAAAGATATGCAACTTTCTTATCCAGAACCGACTCTGAAGCATACTAACGAACTGGAAATGCTCCGAGAAAAACTGGAAGAAGTATAACCTATTCTATTATTTTTATCTCAAAACCGCCATTCTAATGGCGGTTTTTTGCATTCCAAACCATCTCCCCATTAAATTCGCCTTACAAAACCGATGCGTGTCCTGCAACATTTCTGAAGTTGTGCTTTAATAAGGGTATCTGGCTTACTATGAACACAATCAGTTCCTATTCCAGCAAAATCCTTGACCGAAAAAACGGTCTTTAAAACTGACCCATCTGAGGAGAACGATATGGCACTCATCAATACCACCATCAAACCTTTTAAAGCTGACGCATACCGTAATGGTGAATTCGTTACCGTAACTGACGCTGATCTCAAAGGGAAATGGTCTGTTGTCTTCTTCTATCCAGCTGACTTTACCTTTGTCTGCCCAACCGAACTGGGTGATTTAGCTGATAACTATGCCGAATTCCAGAAACTGGGCGTTGAAATCTACTCTGTATCCACAGATACTCATTTTGTCCATAAAGCATGGGCTGATGCTTCTGACACCATCAAGAAAATCCAGTACACGATGGTCGGTGACCCAACGGGCACCATTACCCGCAATTTCGATGTGATGATTGAGGAAGCTGGCCAAGCACTGCGTGGCACCTTCGTCATCAATCCTGAAGGCGAAATCAAAATCTGCGAAATCCACGACTTGGGTATCGGGCGTTCTGCAACTGAACTGCTCCGTAAAATCCAGGCAGCGCAGTACGTAGCAACCCACGATGGCGAAGTCTGCCCTGCATCCTGGCAGCCAGGCGCAGAAACATTGGCACCATCTTTGGATCTTATCGGTAAGATTTAATCCTTATACTCGCCAACGCCGCAGGTTTTCCCCCTGCGGCCGATGCTGGCTACCAAAACATTTATTCAAAACTGCTTTCCTGAAGGAGAAAAGCCATGCTGGACAATAAAGTCAAAGAACAGCTCCGTGCGTATTTCACAAAACTGGTCAACCCTGTTGTTCTGACAGCCTCCATTGACACCAGCGCAAAATCCCAGGAAATGCAGGCATTACTGAAGGATATCGCTGATCTATCGGATAAAATCTCATTACTTGAAAATGGCACCAATGCCCGCACCCCCTCTTTTACCGTAAACCGCCCTGAAGGAAATTGCCAGATTACATTTGCTGGCTTGCCAATGGGTCACGAATTCACATCCCTGATCTTAGCTATCCTGCAAACTGGCGGATATCCACCGAAAGTCGAAGCAGATGTCATTGAACAGATACGGCAAGTTGAGGGTAGCTTTAATTTTGAGACCTACATTTCCCTATCATGCCAAAACTGCCCTGAAGTCGTCCAAGCGCTCAACTTAATGGCCGTTCTGAACCCTAACATTTCCAGTACCATGATTGACGGCGCCCTTTTCCAAGACGAAGTCAAAGAACGCCAAATCATGGCTGTGCCTTCCATTTATTTAAACGACAAGGAATTCGGTCAAGGACGCATGAACGTCAAGGAAATCCTAGGTAAGATTGATACCGGTAGTATCAAACGCGAAGCAGAAAAAATCTCGGCCAAAGCTCCTTTTGATGTCTTGGTCATTGGCGGTGGTTCCGCAGCAGCAACAGCTGCCATTTACGCGGCAAGAAAAGGCATCCGGACAGGGCTTGTCACTGAAAACTTTGGTGGTCAGATTCTGAACACAACAGATATTGAAAACATCATCGCCATCAAAAAGATTGAGGGCACACACCTTGCCGCCATTTATGAAGAAAACATCAGGAGCCATGCCATCGATGTCATGATGCCGCAGCGAGCAACAAAACTGATTCCAGGTGAACTTATCGAAGTGCAACTCGAATGCGGTGCGTCGGTCAAATCCAAAACCGTCATCCTCGCAACCGGTGCTTCCTGGCGGAAAATGGGAATTCCAGGAGAAGAAACCTACATCGGGAAGGGTGTCGCTTTCTGTCCACACTGTGACGGCCCACTCTATAAAGGCAAAGATGTGGCAGTTATTGGTGGCGGTAATTCGGCAGTTGAAGCTGCGATTGACCTCTCCGGCATCGCCAAACATGTCACCGTCTTAATCAGGAGCGACAAACTGACCGCTGACAGCGTATTGCAAGAAAAAATGCAGTCCATTGCCAACATAACCCTGATTAAGAAAGCGAAAACCGCTGAAGTGGTAGGCGACGGGCAAAAGGTCACGGCGCTTACCTACTTGGATCAGATAGACAATACCCAAAAGACCTTAACGCTTTCCGGCATCTTCGTCCAGATTGGCCAAGTTCCGACAACAGGCTGGCTAAAAGACAGTCCCGTCAAACTCAACGCCAAGCAAGAAATTGAGGTCGACGCATCCAACTGTACCTCAATCCCAGGAGTCTTTGCTGCAGGCGATGCGTCCTCGTCTCCGTACAAGCAGATTGTCATCGCTATGGGGGATGGGGCTAAGGCATCTTTGAGTGCATTCGACTATCTGATCAGGCACTGATGGGTTTTCTCGGTACTTTGGCACGGGTTTTAGACATACGGACAAACATGACAGTCATCACAGAAAACATTGACAGCTTAATCAACCGTGCTGCCGCCATCATTCGGCACTCAGACGGCCTACTCATCGCAGCAGGCGCCGGCATGGGCGTGGACTCCGGATTACCTGACTTTCGCGGTGATAAAGGGCTCTGGAAAGCCTACCCCAAATTGGGACAGCATCGGATATCCTTTGTCGAAATCGCCAACCCAGACGCCTTTGCCGACAACCCTCGCCTAGCTTGGGGCTTCTATGGACACCGCTTGAACAGCTACCGTGACATTGTCCCGCATGAAGGTTTCCATATCCTAAAACGGCTCGCTGCCAACTGCCCGTACGGCTATTTTGTCTACACGAGCAATGTAGACGGGCAATTTCAGAAGGCCGGCTATCCGGACAACCGCATTGTGGAATGCCATGGATCCATCCATCACTTGCAATGCACCTCACCCTGTTCCCGCAACATTTGGGAAGCCAAAAACCTGAAAGTCAATGTGGACGAAGCAAACTGCCAGCTCATATCGCCTTTACCCATTTGCCCCGAATGCAAGGGACTTGCCAGACCCAACATCCTAATGTTCAATGACTGGGGATGGATTTCAGACCGCACGGAATTGCAGTATGACTGCCTGCACCGCTGGCAGTCCCAGGTCAAGAACCTTGCCGTCATTGAAATGGGAGCAGGCATACACGTCCCAGCAGTCAGGCGTACCAGCGAATCGTTCGGGTGCCCCATCATCCGAATCAATCCGGCTTATCCAGAGGTTCCCAACAAAAGACGTGATGTAGGCATCGCCATGGGCGCCTTGGCAACCTTGCAGCTGATAGAAGCAGCGCTAAAGAAAACTGCCTAATTCACCCGTACCTTATACTTCAGTACCGCTTTGCCTTTAGCTGGTACGAGAACATGCCAGACGGCAGTTGAGGCGTCTTCTTTCTTATGAGAATAGTTCTCGCTGATGACCTTGGCATTTTCCGGTAGCGGTTCAATAACCTTTGCCGTTATGGCTTTAGATTGGCCATTGGATAAGGCAATCTCCC
This sequence comes from Oxalobacter sp., assembly GCA_016291665.1. GTDB lineage: Bacteria > Pseudomonadota > Gammaproteobacteria > Burkholderiales > Burkholderiaceae_D > Oxalobacter. The sequence goes on from JAEEYE010000016.1 coordinate 17,938, forward strand.
AGGAACTCTCCGTCTGATAGGCCTTTTCCCCATCCTTCTTAACAACGCTCCTTTGGGTGTAATCAGTCTGCTTCCGAATCATTGTCACATCAAAGACCTCACCCAAGTTCAACTGGAGATGGCCATCTACCGGTGTATGGTTGATAGCGCTTTGTCCTAAAAGCTGACGGTTACCCGACTTATCTTCCTGATAAAAGCGGATTGTTCCCCTAGGCAAAGGTATGCCAAGACCATCCCTTTTCCTATTGTCAAAACTGATTGATGTCCGCGCATGGACGGGCTCTGCCTGTCCTTGGCGAGACTCATACGCCCATTGGTTACCATTGAAACTATATTCCTTGAGCACATTGATGGAGTCAGCTTCAAGCAGGCGGTGACGGCTTGTCTGCTTGTCCAAGACATCCACCCGAGTCGGTACCGTATAAAGATGGTAGTCTGAAAAAGCTTCTTCAGAAGCAGTATCATTCTCCCGCATACCGCCAGCATCCATAGACTTGGCCGCCATCAGCATGCCACCAAAACGGGGATAAGCAACCGCCTGTGCTTGTTTCCCAGATAGCAACTGAACTTTTGCATTTCTGTAATCAATGCCACTGCTGTTACCAATCACTGCCCACGAAACCAGCGACATTCGGTCATCATGTCTGTCGACAACGGCCGTATAATCCGCCTGCCATGACAACCCACCAGTCAGATAGTCGAATGTCACATTCTGCATACTGCCTGAGCCACCCTGCAAGTCCAGCATCAGGACAGGCGACGGGTACAAGCCTTCAGGAACCTTATCAAATACAAGCCTGTCAGCCGACACCGTCTCGATATGTCCATCAACCTGGATAACCCCCCCACCATTCATGGACAAGAGTTTCGCCCGTTTCATCGTCTCCTGACCAGTCGCTGGGTTGGTATGTACCAGCGTCACGTCCTTCCCGATGTAGGCCTTCATCAGAGTCATGGGAGTCAGCAACGCCGTATTGAAAGTTGCACTGGAAAGCCTTAGGCGGCCATTGGATTCAAGCATCAAAGTCTCTGGCTGAATCTGTCCACTCACATCCTGCACCACCAGACTAAAGCGCCCCTGCCCTGTTTTTACAGACCGTGTATCACGAACCAAAGCCTGTGCCTGTTCATAGACTGTCAATGACAGATCCTGACGGTCAAGAGCACTGGACTCATAGTTTGATGCAGACACCACCAACGGACAGAAAGCCGTCAGCATCAGGAAAGGCAGCTTTTGAAGTAAGCTCATGAAATGTCCTCCCAAGGCAACATTACTGTCCAAAGTCTATCAGAACGTACTATCTACCTTGCAAGAGCACTTACATTTTGAAATACCGCCGGCTCTGCATCCAACATGACTATCATGTGGATAACTGGATCACTCTACCCAAACAACCCAGCCGAAATGAGCACTGACTAAGACAAAGATACCGAATGCAATACGATACCATGCAAAAGGGATAAAGTTGTGCGAGCTAATAAAACGTAGCAACCAACGGACACACAGGAACGCAAAGATAAAGGATGAAACCGTACCAACCGTAAAGAGCGGGATATCGGAAGCCATCAACAGATCGCGTTCTTTGTAGATGGAATAAGCTGATGCACCGAAAAGCGTCGGCATGGCGAGGAAAAATGAAAACTCAGTAGCCACCTTTCTGGACAAGCCAAAAAGCATCCCCCCGATGATGGTCGCCCCCGAACGGCTGGTTCCAGGAATCAAGGCGAACGCTTGGGCAATGCCCACCTTTAAGGCATCCATAAACGTCATATCGTCGACCGACTGGATACGCGACGCTTCAGGCCTGCGTTCATTTCTGCGTTCCACAAAAATAATAATCAGCCCACCGATAATGAAGGCTGCAGCAACCGGTATTGGATAAAAGAGAAACGCCTGGATTTTCTTGGCAAAGAGCAGCCCTAAAATAGCCGCTGGGAAAAAGGCAATAATGACATTGATGGCAAAGCGCCGCTCTTTTTCCTTGGTAAACATGCCAAAGAGCACTTCAAAGATTTTCTGACGGTAGACCCAAACAACAGAGAGCATCGCCCCGGCTTGAATGGCGATGGAAAAGACTTTGACGTTCTCACCTGTGAAATCCAACAGACTGCCCGCCAAAATAAGATGACCTGTCGAAGAAATCGGCAAAAACTCCGTCAACCCTTCAACAATACCCATGATGAAGGCTTTTACCGCCAAAACAAAATCCATGAATGCCCCTAAATCGAGAATCCGTCTGAAAATCCGACATCATACCCCCGTTACCCAAGATAAGGGAGAATGGATTGCAAAAAAGGACAATAAAGTAACCGAAACAGTACTTTTTAGCTCACGGCTCCTATATTTTCAGCTTAAAATGTAACAAGCTGTTTCCCTTCTTGAAACTATCCCAGAAAAACAATACCTTAATATAGAAGGATAGGATCAACCGTTCTTTTAGGTGCCTGGCAACATAGGACTTCGGAAAAAAACTGCTAGGTGTAACCCTTTAAAAGGTCACAGGTCAACCATGCTCGACAAACTCAAAAATTTGAAACGCCCCAAGATTTGGATTCCCATTGCTGTCGTTGCAGTGCTCATCATCATTCTCCTGGCATACTGGATTACCCAAAAGAAATCCTCCGTAAACTATATGACAGAAAAAGCCCGCATTGGCTCCATTAGGCATGCCGTCGAGGCAACAGGCGAAATCAGTGCAGTGAACCTTGTTACCGTCGGCGCCCAGGTTAGCGGTCAAATCAAAAAACTCCATGTTGTCTTAGGTCAAGAAGTCAAACAAGGGCAGATGATTGCAGAAATTGACTCGACAACACAGGAAAACCTCCTGCGCACTGACAAACTACGACTTGAAAGCTTAAAATCCATTTTGACTGCGCGTAAAACCGCCCTAGAAGTGGCAAAACGGGCCTATGAACGTGAACTGAAATTAATCAAGACCGATTCCACGTCAAAAGACAGCTTGGATAGGGCAAAGGATGCCTACGCAGCCGCAAAAGCCAATGTCGATGAAACCACCTCATCGATCAAACAGATGCAGTTGACCATCAACACTGATGAAACGAACTTGGGCTACACAAAGATCCGTGCGCCATTAGATGGCACTGTAGTCTCCGTCCCAGTTGAAGAAGGGCAGACCGTCAACGCTAACCAGACAACACCTACCATCATCAAGATTGCCAACCTGAACGACATGGAAATCGACATCCAGATTTCTGAAGGCGACATTACCAAGGTTAAGCAAGGGATGCCTGTTGATTATACGATCCTATCTGAACCCAATACCGTCTTCCATGCCACCTTAGACTCCCTTGATCCAGGTTTGACGACATTAAGTGACGGTAGCTACGACAAAAGTAGTTCTGGTTCTTCCAGCGGCTCCAGCACATCAGCTGTCTATTATTACGGCAAAAGCTTCGTCAGCAATCCTGAAGGTAAACTGCGCATCGGCATGATGACGCAATGTACAATCCTTGTTGCCGATGCCCAGGATGTCTTAATCATCCCAAGCATTGCTATCACTTCCAGTGGTGGTAAACACTATGTCAGGGTATTGAAAAACAAGGAAAATGTCGAGAAGCGTGAAATCAAAATCGGCATTACGGATGGCGTCTACACAGAAGTCGTCTCAGGATTATCCGAAGGCGAAGAAGTTATTTCCTCCGAAGTTAATGAGGGTGAAAAGATTGGTAAGACACCGCGTATGCGTGGCGGACTTAGGATGTAGCCCATGAACATCATCGAACTCAGAGGTATCAACAAGATTTACGGAAGCGGGGGCAGCAAGGTTCACGTCTTAAAGGACATCGACCTTGATATCGAGTCTGGTGACTTTGTTGCCATCATCGGCCAATCAGGTTCCGGTAAATCCACTTTAATGAACATCATTGGATGTTTAGACACCTCCACATCTGGCGCCTACAAGATTTCTGGTGAAGACATTGAAGGAATGTCAGCAGACGACCTCGCAACCTTGCGTAGCCGCTACATTGGGTTCATCTTCCAGCGCTACAACCTGCTGACTTCCTTATCTGCACAAGAAAATGTCGAATTGCCGGCCGTCTATTCCGGAGAAAAATTGGAAGCCAGAAGAGCGCGAGCAAAAAAACTGCTTGAAAACCTCGATATGGGTGAACGAACCACCCACCTACCATCGGAACTCTCAGGCGGGCAACAGCAGCGTGTTTCCATTGCCAGGGCCTTGATGAATGGCGGCAACATCATCTTAGCCGACGAACCAACCGGCGCATTAGACTCCAAAAGCGGGGAAAACGTCATTGAAATCCTGCAAAAACTCAATGAAATGGGGCATACCGTCATTTTGGTTACCCACGACCCGAAAGTCGCAGCTACCGCAAACCGAGTCATTGAAATCAAGGATGGTCGCATCATCGGCGATGAACGCCTCAAACCCAACCAGAACAGTTCTAAAGTCTATGAACTGAAAAAAGATCTGAGAAGCACATTTGCTTACTTGAAAGACCAGTTTGTTGAAGCATTTAAGATGTCCATCCAAGCCATACGGGCGCACAAAATGCGTTCGATGCTGACAATGCTAGGCATCATCATTGGGATTGCTTCGGTTGTTTCTGTCGTTGCACTCGGTAAAGGATCTCAAGAAAAAATCCTATCTGACATCAATGCGATGGGGACGAACACTGTTGTCATCATGCCAGGGCACGGCTTTGGGGATAGACACTCAAACAAATATAAGACATTAACCGTACACGACTCCGATCTCCTGGCAAGGCAAAGTTACGTAGCCAGTTCTACCCCTGCCGTCAGTGCATCAGGCAACATTACCCGCGAAAACATCTCTGTCACAGGACAGCTCCAAGGTGTCGGTGAACAGTACTTCGACGTCAAAGGCTTGAACGCAGAAGCAGGCAGATTGCTCACGAAAGACGATATCATCAAAGGCAATGCTGTCGTTGTCATTGACCAGAACACCAAGTCCAAACTGTTTGCCAATGAACAAAACCAAGAAATCATTGGGCAGACCATCATCTTCAACAAGCAACCTTTGCGGATTATCGGCATTTCCGAAAAACAGAATGCCAACTTCGGCCCCCAAGACACACTACAGATGTGGGCACCTTACACAGCGGTCATGAACCGTATCACGGGAAACCGGAACATTTCCTCAATCACCGTCAAAGTGGTAGACGACGTCAGCATGGCAGCTGCAGAGAAAAACATCATCCGCTTTTTGACAGTAAAACACGGAAAAGAAGACTTCTTCACCATCAACACGGATAGCATCCGCCAGACTGTCGAAAGCACAACGGGTACCATGCGTCTCTTGATTTCCTGTATCGCCTTGATTTCCTTGGTAGTTGGTGGCATTGGTGTTATGAACATCATGCTTGTTTCTGTAACGGAACGTACTCGTGAAATCGGTATCCGCATGGCTGTTGGCGCCAGAAGGAGTAGCGTCCTCCAACAGTTCTTAATTGAGGCTGTCTTAATCTGTATCATTGGCGGATTCCTAGGGATTTTCTTTGCTTTTGGCATCGGAGTCCTGTTTAAGCTGTTTGTAAGATCTTTCACGATGTCGTACTCTGCTGCCTCAGTTGTTCTGGCACTGGTCTGTTCTACACTGATTGGTGTCATCTTCGGCTATATTCCAGCAAAGAATGCGGCAAAATTAAACCCTGTCGATGCCCTAAGCAGCGACTGATATCCAAAGGATTACATGAATAGTAGTTATTGAAGGGTGGATGCAATGCAACGGAACCGTTTAATCCCAGCAATCTTACTGTGCGCACTTCTTGCTGGTTGCGCCACCAAAACTGCTGAAATCCCAGACAGCGGCCTGATTTCCCAGCAGGCAATTGCTGAGCAATACCAAATTGACCGTGAGTGGTGGAAGATTTATGGCGACCCAAAGTTGAATTCCATTGTTGATTCAGCCCTGGCGAATAATATCGACCTTCGCAAAAGCGCCATCAACGTCAATAAGGCACTCTATCATGCGAACCTCCTGGGCGAAGACCTGATTCCGTCTTTTTATGGTTCAGCAGGCGCTGGGGCAGAAAAGAACCTGAAAGAAGGCATCACCACACACACATACAATGCGCAGCTAGGCGCCAGTTACGAAATCGACCTGTGGCGCAAACTGCGTGATGCAGCTTCAGCCCAAGAGTGGGAATACAAAGCAACCCAACTGGATCTAGAAGCGTCAAAACTAGCTCTGATCAACAATGTTGTCGACACGTATTTCCATCTTGTTTACCTGAATAACGCAATCAAGATCACCCGGCAGAACATTGACTTCTACTCTAGGCTCTTAACCATTTCCAATCATAAGCACAACGTCGGTACCGTAGATGTCTCAGAACCGCTAAATGCCGACAAATCGCTCTTATCTTCCCAGAACAACCTGAAACTCCTCGAATCAGAACGCAAACAGGTTGAAGAGACATTAAGGAACCTGTTAAACCTCCGGCCAGAAGATCCACTTGGTATTGTCAGAGACAGCATCATGGATGTGCCACTAACTGATGTTGACCTCAATGTCCCTATTGCTGCACTGGGTCTAAGACCAGATGTCAAAGCTGCAGAATTCCGAGTCCAATCGGCATTTTTAGATTGGGAATCTGCCAAAGCAGAACTGTACCCTAGCATTACGATCGGTAGTACCTTAAGTGTCTCTTCACGCAAGGCAAGGACTATGTTCAATGCCCCCATGCTGGGAGGCGTCATCAACCTGAACCTGCCATTTTTGCAATGGAACAAACTGCGATGGAACATCCGCCTCTCTGAAGCTGACTTTGAAAGCGCAAAGTTGGGGCTGACATCTGCCATCAACACGGCATTGAATGAAGTAGACACCCACTATTACACTTACCAGAAAATCCGCGCCCAACTTGACATCCACCATAAGAAATACAGGAACGACGTCAAAATCACCCAATACAACCACCACCGCTACAAAGTCGGCACCTACGAACTCAAAGATTGGCTACAAGCAAAATGTTCTGAAAACCAAGAACTGATGACATTACTTGAAGCCAAGTACCGGGCTATTAACGAAGAAAACGCTATCTATAAGGCACTGGGTGCACGGATTGTCTCGGGATACTGACAGTTGGATTCAGTGGAAAAAACATGCTTAATGCCTACCAAAACATGATAGAAAACCAGCTGAGGGCAGGAGGCATTACACTGCCTAGCATTTTCGAAGCTTTTGACCAAGTTGACCGACAATCCTTCGTACCACAAAGCTTCCAGCGTTTCGCCTATGCGGACATGCCCATCCCCTTGGAAGGCGCTCAGGAAATGTTCTCGCCATTAACTGAAGCTCGGATCCTCCAAGCAATCAACCCAACAAAAAATGACAACATGCTTGAAATTGGTACGGGCTCAGGTTTTTCTGCAGCACTCTCCGCACAACTCGCCCGTTACGTCACTAGTTTAGAAATCGACCCTTCAAAAGCCAACAGCGCAATGCTGCGCCTTGAACATGAAAACATCCGTAACGCACGAGTCATCTGCTATGATGGCTTTTTATACGACCTTTACCAAACGACCGAAAAATTCGATATCATTACTTTTTCGGGTTCTGTATCTTCCCTACCAGTAACATTTCTCGATAGGCTGGCTGATGGCGGCAAACTGTTTTATTTCAAGTCTCTGCCATCGTTGGACTTTGCAGAACTTGTAATGAAAGATACTAACGGGAACATCAAAACCCACCGGCTTTTTGAAACCAAAGTAACGGCGCTTGTTGAACCCAGAGAAAAGAAATTTACGTTTTAAAATAATAAGTTGCCTACAGAATGGGTAACCTCATTGGAATAATTATGCGGCTCAAAAATGCCATCTCCCTCTTAGTCGGTTGCCTGCTTTCTACAGCAGTCTCTGCAACAGACCTTATGGATGTATATATGGAGGCACAGGCAAACGATCCGCAATATGCCAGTGCACGTGCTGCGAATGCAGCAGCTCAAGAAAAGAAAACCCAAGGACTTTCCAAGTTACTGCCCAACATAAATGCCAATGGTGGCTATGCAAGAAACTATCCCGGCGACACGCAATACTCAGAAAATCAATACGGCATTACCCTAACGCAACCACTTTTTAACATTGCCGCCTATCAGAACTGGGAACGCAGCAAACTCGAAACCGAACTGGGTGACGCTCAGTTTGCAGAGGCAAAGCAGGACTTGATGATCCGCGTCGCTGATGCTTACTTCGCCGTTCTTACAGCACAGGAAGTCCTTGCTTTTTCTGAAATCCAAAAAGAAGCCGTCTCCCAACAACTTGCACTTGCGAGACGCAATTTTGAAGTCGGCAACGCAACCATCACCGATACGCATGAAGCTGTTGCCCGCTACAACCTGGCTGAAGCTGATGAAATTGCAGCGGTCAACGAACTCGAAGTCCGCAAAACTGCACTTGAAGAAATTATCGGACATCCGCCAGGTATCCTAGATCCGCTCAGGGAACATGTTCTGCTCAAGATGCCAGAACCGGCAATCATAACAGACTGGGTCGACATGGCAGGAAATAGCAATTATAGGGTTGTGGAATCACAGCTTGCGTATGAAATAGCAAAACGCCAGACAGCCATCGCCAAAGCAGGGCATGCTCCAACGGTAGATCTTGTCGCATCGTACAACCATACAAACCATGACCAGTACACAATGGATAGCAGACGTGGGCTTGAGTCATTCAACAGTTCGAAGATGGTTGGCATCCAATGGAATATCCCGCTCTTCTCCGGTTTCGAAACCTCCAGCAAAGTCAAAGAGTCTGTTTCATTGGAAGAAAAATCACGCAACGACCTAGAAGCTGCCAAACGTAGCGCTACCCAGCAGGCACGCCAGTATTTCTTAAGCGTCAGCAGCGGCCTTTCACAGGTCCGTGCTCTGGAATCCGCCGAAACCGCCAGCTTGACAGCCCTCGAATCCAACAAACTTGGCTACGAAGTAGGTGTACGTATCAACATCGACGTGTTAAATGCTGAGCAGCAACTCTATGACACCCGCAAGAACTTAACGAGGGCACGTAATGAAACCATCCTCTATGGACTCCGACTCAAACGCGCAGCGGGAACTCTCGTGGAGGATGACCTCCAGGAAGTTAACCTGCTATTGCAGAAATAACCCTTGCTTTTTTAAGACAGTATTTATATAATCCAAGGTTCTAAGATTTATTCAGTGGTGGGAGTAGCTCAGTTGGTAGAGTCCCGGATTGTGATTCCGGTTGTCGTGGGTTCGAGCCCCATCTTCCACCCCACTGATTTCCAAATGCCACCTTAACGGTGGTATTTTTTTAGCCATTTCCTCCCAAAGCTGCCCCAAACTCATGAAGGAATGCCAAGATGAAAAAATTCGCCCTAAGCCTTCTTCTTTGCCTTTTTTCCCTGACCGCCAGCGCTGAATCCTGGTTTTACCTGGCAGGCTCCGCTGACGGCAAGGTCAAAGTTTACGGCGACGCCAAGAGCCTTGACCTGGAGAACCACAAAGGCTGGATTAAGATTGTCGACGAAGAACAGGAGGAGGCGTCCGACGTCCTTTACCGCTACACCGCAAACTGCAAAGCAAATAAAGTCAAAAACACGATGGCCATCATCAACCTGAAAGACGACAAGCGTTTCTTTGCTCCAACTGACGATGGCAGCGAAGATACCGTCACTAAAGGGGAGATGAACGAATATATCTACACATGGCTCTGTGAAGGCAGGTACGACTGGCTCCATCATATGGGCATCAAGCCCGAGCATGACAGCGGCTTCAATAAATGAGCAAGACAATCCCCTGCTTTAATGGAGTCAGCCCCAGCAGGATCATTGTCCCACAGGATAAGTGGGCGACCTGCCTACACTTCCTAGCGGAACGCCTTCCCGCACTATCCAAAGAACAATGGGAAGAACGCATCAAAAACGGTTGGGTGCTTGATGGCGAAGGCAACCCCATTGCACCCAACACCCGCTGCAAAGCCGGTTTGAAACTCTACTATTGGCGGTATTTGGAAAACGAACCGCACATTCCTTTCGAAGAATCCGTCCTCTACCAAGATGACCATATTGTCGTAGCCGATAAACCGCATTTTTTACCGGTTATCCCCTCCGGCCGGTACATCCAGGAAACGCTACTGGTTAGGCTTCGGCGCAAACTCGGCATCGACACGCTATCCCCAGTACACCGTATCGACCGCGAAACCGCTGGACTCGTTCTTTTCTCAGTACACCCTGAAGAACGAAACGCATACCAAAGGCTTTTCCGAACGCGTTCAGTTTCAAAGACTTATGAGGCGGTAGCCCCATACCGCAAAGACATCGAAGAAACACCACTCCTGCAGCATTACATCTTCCAGCGCGAAGACAACTTCATGCAGATGACCTTTGGTGAAGGCAAGCCCAACGCAGAAACCTTAGCCAGCATCCTGCACCATAACAAGAACTATGCGCTTTACCAGCTTGAACCCTTTACAGGACGCAAGCACCAACTGCGAGTGCAGATGATGGCCTTGGGGATTCCTATCCTGAACGACCGTATTTACCCCATACACCAGCCAGAATCCGTCACTGAAGACATGCTGGCTAAAGAATACCGCCATCCATTGCAACTACTTGCCCGTTCGATGACATTCATTGATCCAGTAACAGGGCAAGACAGACTCTTTACGAGCAACTGTAAATTATCAGCAGCGAAACTAGCCTTGCCAGAAACAACCAAGAATAGCAACAAATGAATCCGTTAGATGATCTTTTCACCTTAAAGCAATATAAAAATTACCCAAAGGTCACCCTGACTGAATTTAAAGGTGTCCTTAACCTTCACCTTGGTACTGACTGGATTCAAGGCGGTATGCGGCTTGCGCACCCCAACGAAATTGTTTTTGACTACGTCCAGCAAATGATGGCCTGGATGCTGTTCAACCAACATCCCTGCCATATTGTGCAATTAGGGCTCGGCGCTGCTTCCTTGACGAAATTCTGTTACTACTATTTTCCAGAAAGCCGTGTCACCGCTATCGAACTCAATCCCAATGTCATCCAGGTCTGCCATAAAACCTTCCATCTGCCGCCCGATGATGGGCGCTTGACCGTCATCCAGGCAGATGCACTGGACTTCATTGCTTCAAAACAAAACAGCCCTGACATTGATATCCTTCAAGTCGACCTTTATGACCAAGATGCCCAAGCGCCTGTTTTTGATTCGGTTGAATTCTTCCAGCAATGTGCTGACGCCATGACACCAAGCGGCATACTAACCATCAACATATTTGGTGAACAGTCTAACCGTGCCAATACCATTGCCAACATGCAGGCTGTTTTCGATGCCGTTGTCTGGCTACGGGAAGTCGATGGCGGCAATATGGTAGCCTTAGCCTTTAAGAAGTCACCTCAGATTGACTTTGAAACCCTCTACATAACAGCGGAAACCATCCGAAGAAGCACAAAACTCAAGGCTACCAACTGGGTCGACGACCTGTATGCGTGGATGCAATCGTAAACCACTGAACAAGCGCCTCATCCTACATCTTTAAGCAGGGGGAAGGGTATCCCTGCCAGAAGCAGAAAAGCAACGCCTATCGTTCCTGCAGATTGACCCAGATAGTCTTAGGTTCAGTAAAGTTCTCGATTGCCGCCTCGCCATGTTCCCTGCCAAAACCTGACTGGCCAGTACCGCCCCATGGCAAGCGGATATCGGTATATCCGTAGGTATTGACCCATACCGTCCCCGCTTTAAGTGCCTGCGCAACTCGGTTTGTCCGGGTTCCGTTACGACTCCAGACACCTGCCGCTAAGCTGAAAGCCGTACCGTTTGCAATCGCAACCGCTTCCTCTTCCGTGTCAAACGGAATCACACAGGCAACAGGTCCAAAGATTTCTTCTTGGGAAATACGCATCTCATTCTTAACCTGTGTGAAAAGCGTTGGCTGAATATAGAACCCCTTATCACCAACACGTTCTCCACCATAAGCAAGTGCCGCACCTTCGCGCTTACCAACCTCGATGTAATCCATAACTGCATCGAACTGTCGTTGCGAAACCAAAGGTCCCATGATGGTATCTTCCGAGGCTGTATCGCCAATCCGGATTTTCTTGGCACGTTCAATCAGACGGTCAATCACGTCATAGTAAACAGACCTCTGGGCAAGGATTCGGGATCCGGCTGAACAGACCTGTCCTGCATTGAAGAAAATCCCTGATGCAGCCCCACGAACAGCACTTTCCAGATCGGCATCATTGAAAATGATATTGGCAGACTTGCCGCCAAGCTCCAACGTGATTTTCTTGAAGTTCGATGCGGCTCCTTCCATAATGCCACGACCAACCCCAGGCGATCCTGTAAAGGTAATCTTGTCAATCAATGGATGGGCGACCATCGCATCGCCTACAATGCGCCCTTTACCCGTCACAATATTCAGGACTCCTGGCGGCACACCAGCTTCCAAGGCTAATTCTCCAATGCGGATAATGGAAAGTGGCGTGATTTCCGCAGGTTTGACCACCAAAGTACAACCGCAAGCCAATGCGGGTGCTATTTTCCAAATGCCGATCATCAAAGGGAAATTCCAAGGCACAATGGCGCCAACAACGCCAACTGGTTCCCGGACAGTGTAAGTCAACGCATCAGTCCTTGCAGGAATCACCTGCCCCATAATCTTATCCGTCCAGCCAGCGTAGTAACGCATTGTGTCGATGGCTGCCGGCATATCTTGACGCCTGACTGCTGAGACCGGTTTCCCGCCATTTAAGCTTTCCAACCGAATAATTTCTTCCTGATGTGCTTCCATCAAGTCGGCTAATCGATTGAGAATCCGCCCCCGTTCAGCAGCCGTAATGCCATTCCATGTCTTAAGCGCTGCCTTTGCTGCCTTCGTCGCTGCATCAACATCCTTTTCCGTACCAGCTGCAACATAGGCAATCGGCTCTTCTGTCGCTGGATTGATGATGGTTGAATAATCGCCTTGCTCCGTAGGAACCCAATTCCCATCAATCAACAAATCATGCTTTGGAATCTGCTTTTCCATACTCCCTCCTTTCCAGTTACTGATTTCATTTCGTTACCCAGCATTCCCTGCCTGCTGAGACATGAGTGCACAAACAACACCAAACCCAGACCTGCTACTACTGCTGCCAGAATACCAAGTCCGTCATAAGTGATTTATCAATTCATCCGACAACTGCAATTCCTTTAACCTGAGCAAAAACAGCTTTACCCGGTTCCAGTCCAAGCACCGATACCGATTTGCGCGTAATACGTGACAACAGACGTGTTCCTTTTGCATCAAGTTCCACCATCACCTGACCGTCACCACTATCCGACATCGCCACAACGACCGCCTCGATCACATTTAATATGCTTGTCTGTCCAGGCTTCTCGATAGAAAGACTCACGTCCCTGGCTTGGACACGCAAACGCAATGACTGCCCAAGCTGATAATTGCCAGCAGGCAAATAAATCTGTCCGCCGTCAAACTGAAACGTACACAATTGGAAATCAGCATCAATTTCGACAATTTTTCCAGCAACAGATGCCGCCGCACTATCGTAATGCGCCAAAGGCAAGTCAAGTCGCGTCAACATTTCAGGGGTCGTTCCTGATGCAGCAACATACCCCCGCTCCAGCAACACAAGATGGTCAGACAATGACGCCACTTCTTCCAGGGAATGGCTAACATAGAGGATTGGGATTTGAAGCCCAGTATTCAACCGATGTAGGTAAGGTAGAATCTCCTGGCGGCGCTTTTGATCTAAAGCGGCCAGCGGTTCGTCCATCATGAGAATATCGGGCTCGGTCGCCAATGCTCTGGCAATGGCGACACGTTGACGTTCGCCACCAGATAGCGTCTCCGGCATCCGGTCTAAAAGATGGCCTATACCCAACAGTTCCACCACACCATCCAGTGAAATTCGGTTCCCCTGTTGCTTAATTCGCTTTTTGCCAAACGCCAGGTTTTCTGTGACAGTCAAATGCTCAAACAGCCGCGTATCCTGGAAAACAAACCCCAATGGACGCCGATAGGTCGGCAAGAACAGCCCCTTGCTATCATCCTGCCAGACTTCATTGTTTATACGGATTAACCCATCCGCAGGACGTTCCAAGCCAGCAATGGCTCTAAGCAATGTTGACTTACCAACACCGGATTCCCCAAAAAAAGCCGTCACCCCAGCACCTGGTAACATCAGGTCAAAGGTAAGCTGATATTCAGGGAAAGTAACTGTTCCTCGAAACTGCAAGCTATTCATTTGCGCCGCTTATTTGGATTAAATAGATAAAGCAACAGCAAGACGATAAAGGAAAATACGAGCAACCCTGCTGACAGGTAATGTGCCTGCGTAAACTCAAGGGATTCGACATGGTCATAAATCGTGACGGACAGCACACGAGTCTCATCAGGAATATCACCGCCAATCATCATAACAACACCAAATTCACCAACAGTATGGGCAAAGCCCATCACGATTGCCGTAATGTAACTGGATTTTGCCATCGGTACGATGACAGAAAAAAACGTATCCCAAGGAGAGGCCCGCAACGTTGCTGCCGCTTCAATAGGCCCCTTGCCAATGGACTCAAATGCATTCTGAAGAGGTTGCACGACAAAAGGCAGGGAATAAATAACAGAAGCAACCAACAATCCGTAAAAGGTAAATGGCAGCCGAGGAATGCCAATGGCATCACACAGACTGCCAACCAGGCCTTTCGGCCCCATCAAAACTAACAGATAAAAACCCAAAACAGTCGGTGGCAAAACAAATGGTAAGTTAACCACTGCATTGATCGGCCCACGCCACCAACCCCGCGTATGCGCCAGATGCCAAGCAAGGGGCGTAGAGACCACCAATAAAATCAAGGTGGTCATCGTTGCCAACTTAAGTGTCAGTATGACTGCTGACCAGTCAACCCCAACCATCACCCCTTCTTCCCTGTCTTAATTAGTTGGAATAGCCGTAACTCTTCATCACTTTACGGGCAGCAGGTGACTTCAGGTACTTCATCAGAGCCACAGCAGCCGGGTTATCTTTACCACCAGGCAGCAATACTGCATCCTGTCGGATTGGTTTGTAGTAGTTCTTTGGTACCAGCCAGTAGGAACCACCGTGGGTCAATCTGCCATCCTTGTAAATCTGGGACAGGGCTACAAAACCCAATTCTGCATTACCCGTCTGGATATAACCGAACGTCGTACCGATATTCTTACCCACAACAAGCTTGTCATTAACAGCTGCCGTCAGCCCCATCTTCTGCAAGGTCTGTGTTGCAGCCAGTCCATAAGGCGCCAGCTTTGGATCAGCAATCGCAATATGGTTGTATGAACCAGTCTTCAACACCTTTCCCTTGTTATCAACATAGCCTGGGGTCGCTGACCACAACGCCAATTTACCAATGGCATAAGTAAAACGGGAACCAGGAACAATACCCCCCTCCTGCTCCAACTTGATTGGCTTCGTTTCGTCGGCAGACAGGAAGATATCATAAGAAGCCCCATTTTTAATCTGGGAGACAATCTTGCCACTAGATTCGGCTGAAATGGAAACTGTATGGCCGGTTGCACGCTGAAACTTCGCAGAAATATCCTGCAAAGGTTCCTTAAAGTTGGCAGCAACGGCTACACTCACATTTTCCGCAGATGCTACAGAAGCAACACCTGCCAAAACCAAACCAATAAGGAGCTTGGATAACTTAACTGTTTTCAACATGGTGATTCCTTTTTCGCTATTCATAAAAGTAATAGCGATTGTAGCACCATATCTCGCCAAAAGGTTAATCGTTTAAAATAAACACGTTGTTTCTGCAAAAAGAGGCTAAAAATGGGCGATCAGGTTTCATTGGCAAATGCCTTTAACAATACCCAGTCAGACAAACGCATCGAAGTCCTCCGAAAAATCGGCGAAACAGGCTCAATTTCACAAGCGGCCAGAGAAACCAACCTCAGCTACAAAGCCGCCTGGCAGGCCATTGATACATTGACTAACTTAACAGGTGTCACCCTGGTTGAAAAAGCGGTTGGTGGGATTGGTGGCGGCGGCGCCAAACTCACTGAGGCTGGCAGCCAGCTACTGGAAATGGCTGATGTTCTCCAAGAAAACCGCAATGCAATCCTCAAACGCTTCCAGACTGACCAGCCCAGCAACAATCAACACCGAGTTCCTGTCCTTGGCATCCGAACGAGCATGCGCAACAACCTTCCCTGCCATGTCATCGGTCTAAAAATGAACGGTCAGATTGTCCGTGTATGCCTTGCTGTCGTCGATAACGTCCCTGGTATTGTTTCTCGCATTACACGCACCAGTGCCGAACTGCTGGGACTGGAACCTGGGCTTGCTGTCGTTGCCATGTTTAAAGCCATGGCGGTCAAGGTGTCTGATATCGACCCAGCAGAGAACATCGCATTGGCAAACCGCTTACAGGGCACGGTAACCCGCATTTCGCGCGGCAACAGTGGAGATGAAGTTACCTTGGAACTACAGCCCGGTCTGCAACTCGTTGGATTCGCCCCTGCTGACAAACGTTTTGATATCGGTGACACAGTCTATGCGACAGTCGATGAATCCGCAGTCGTCATTGCAATACCTTAATTTGCCCTACGCTAGAAAAGTGCCATGGAAAAATACCCACCAACCTCAGCTGTGACTGCCCTGCGTCAAAAACAGGGCATTCCAAAAGAAGTGACAGACTTTCTTGCAGAAGAAGTCCCCATAGCACTGATTTATAACGGTATTTCCCATGCAGTCATGCTCGCAACACCCGCAGACTTGGAGGACTTTGCGATTGGCTTTTCCATAACCGAAGGTATTATTGATACGCCAAAGGAAATCTACGGTATCGACATCATCGAAGCCTTCAATGGCATCCGCGTTGAGATTGAAATTGCGAGTGAGCGTTTCATCCATTTAAAAGAACGCCGCCGCAACCTGACAGGACGTACTGGTTGCGGACTTTGCGGTACTGACTCCCTAGCACAAGCGGTAAAGATTCTGCCACATTTACCTATCACACCATCTATCACCATCCAATCAATCCTTGCTGGTTTTGCCCAGATGGAAACCATGCAGTCTCTTAAACAACAGACAGGGGCAACCCATGCCGCAGCATGGCTTGCTGAAAATGGTACCGTCATGCTTATCCGGGAAGATGTCGGCAGGCACAATGCACTCGACAAACTCATCGGCTCATTAAACCGACAACAGATTGACTGTTCTACGGGTACAGCCCTTGTTACCAGCCGCGCAAGCTATGAAATGGTGCAAAAGTGTGTACTCGCAGGCATTCCTACCCTTGCAGCTGTCTCTGCTCCAACCGCCCTGGCCGTCCGTATGGCAGAACAATCTGGACTTCTGCTCTTGGGCTTTGTCCGTGGAGAGAACTATACCGTCTATGCCAATGGACAACGCCTCATCCGCTAAAACAAGGTCAAGGAAAATTGCTCAGAAATACTGTGGACAATCCGCAGTATAATGGACAGATTGTTTCCATCCGTTTCTGAGAAAATCATCATGAAATTTGAAACCTTAGCTGTCCATGCTGGTTACACACCAGATCCTGTCACCAAATCAGTGACTGTTCCTATCTATCAGACTGTGTCCTATGCATTTGACAGTGCACAACACGGTGCTGACCTGTTTGACCTGAAAGTCCCAGGCAATATCTATACCCGTATCATGAACCCAACTACTGATGTACTGGAAAAACGGGTAGCCGCATTGGAAGGCGGTGTCGGCGCGCTGGCAGTCTCCTCTGGCATGACAGCGGTGATGTACTCCATCATGACGATTGCTGAAGCAGGTGACAACATCATCGCTTCTTCCACACTCTATGGTGGCAGCTACAACCTGTTTGCACACACATTCCCACAATACGGTTTGGAAGTCCGTTTTGCTGACCCATTGAAAGACGATGACTTCTCGGCACGCATTGATGACAAAACAAAAGCCATCTTCTGTGAATCTGTCGGCAACCCGTTAGGCAACATCACAGACATTGAAAAACTGGCAAAAATCGCCCATGCCCATAACATTCCACTGATTGTCGACAACACAGTTCCAAGTCCATACCACTGCCGACCAATCGAATTTGGCGCTGACATCATTGTCCATGCACTGACGAAATCGATGGCAGGTCATGCCAACAGCCTAGCGGGCTGTATCGTAGACAGCGGCAAGTTTGACTGGAAATCCAATCCTAAGAAATTCCGCCGCCTGCAGGAACCGGACGTCTCCTACCACGGTGTGGTCTATACCGATGTCTTTGGTGAAGGCGCATATATTGCCCGTGCCCGCGTCGTACCACTACGTAACACCGGTGGTGCCTTATCCCCAATGAATTCCTGGCTAATCCTACAGGGCATTGAAACCTTACCTTTGCGTGCCGACCGCGCTTCCGAAAATGCACTGGCAATCGCCAAGTTCCTCAGCAACCATCCAAAGGTCTCCTGGGTCAACTGTGCCGCATTGGAAGGCCACCGTGACCATGCACTCTGCCAGAAATACATGAAGGGCAAAGCACCAAGCATCCTATCTTTCGGTGTTAAGCCATCTTCTGGTGTCGGTCCACGTGAAGCTGGAGCAAAGGTATTGGATGCTGTCCAGCTGTTTACACGCCTGGTCAATATTGGCGACACACGCTCGCTCATCACCCATTCCGCTTCAACCACGCACCGTCAGCTTAGTGCTGAAGAACTGGCCAAAGCAGGTGTCAGCGAAGATATGATCCGCCTGTCTATCGGTATTGAGAACATTGACGATTTGCTGGCTGACCTTGATCAGGCGCTAGCTGCTGCCTGATAGGCCGTAGCAGGTTCAACTGCGAACAAGGGGCAACCTAGGTTGCCCTTTCTGTTTTCCCGCATCGATAATTACCCTCCTCAATTGGAGGCAGATTCATGGCAATTGATCCTTTAAAGCATACAACTGCGCCAGTGCTTCGCGCGGCGTCAAGGTATCAGGATCAATTGCTTCAAGTGTGGAAATCAACCCACTGTAGTCGGGTGTTTCAATATCTGCCTGCGGCATCGTGATCTGCCCCTCAATATTATTGGCAGGAACCAACTGGAACAGGCTCATCTGGTCACCTCCCGCAGGTAAGAACTGTGCCTCCAACTCAGAAAGACGTTTCCTTGCCAGCCGAATAACCGGTTCTGGTACGCCAGCGAGCTTTGCCACCTGAAGTCCATAACTCCTTGATGCAGGACCTGGCTCAACAGCATGAAGGAACACAATGCGGTCTTTATGTTCAACCGCCGAGAGGTGTACGTTTTCAGCTGAAGGATACTGCTCTGCCAGCTGTGTCAACTCAAAGTAATGGGTTGCAAAAAGCGTATAACTTTGGTTATGTTCAATCAGGTTTTGTGCAATTGCCCAAGCCAATGCCAACCCATCAAAGGTTGACGTTCCACGGCCAATCTCGTCCATCAAAACCAGTGACTGTTCTGTCGCACCATTTAGGATGGCAGCCGCCTCCGTCATCTCAACCATGAAAGTCGACCGCCCTCCGGCCAAGTCGTCTGCTGCACCAATGCGCGTAAAAATACGGTCTACTTTGCCAATTACGGCTTCTTGTGCTGGCACAAAACTGCCGATATACGCCAAGAGGACAATCAATGCAGTCTGGCGCATATAAGTCGACTTACCCCCCATATTGGGACCGGTAATCAGCAGGAATTTGCGTTCGCCTGATAAGTCACAGTCATTTGCGATGAACTGTTCTATGCGGGGTTCGATAACAGCATGCCGCCCTTGGAGGATGTGGATGATGGGCTCATCAACCATCACTGGCGCAACCCATTCATGGATACGGGCATGCTCTGCCAATGAAACCAAGGCATCAACAACCGCAACATGGTTTGCCACATCCTGAAGTTCAGTAATATAGGTACAGAGCTCTTGTAACAAAGCTTCATAAAGGCTCTTTTCCAATGATAAGGCACGCTCTCTTGCGGAAAGTACCTTATCCTCAAACGCTTTCAATTCTGGGGTAATGAAGCGTTCTACATTCTTAAGCGTCTGGCGGCGCCGATAATCTTCAGGCACTTTGTCGACCTGACCGTTTGTCACTTCGATATAGAACCCATGCACACGGTTGTATTCAACACGCAGGTTTGCAATACCCGTACGTTCCCGTTCCCGAACTTCTAGGTCAACAAGGAACTGTCCTGCATTGTCGGCCAACATCCTCAGCTCATCGAGTTCCGCACTGTATCCTGGTGCAATCACACCACCTTCACGGATCAAGGACGCAGGCTCTTCCATAATAGCCTGGCGCAACAATTCCAAGCACCGCTCAGGTGCAACCAGATGTGCATTGACCTCTGAAAGTAAGCCTGGCTGCAAAACGGATTGCGACAAAGCCGCCTGCAACTGTGGCAAAAGCTCCAAGCCTGCCCGTAAAGCCGTTAAGTCACGCGGCCTTGCTGACAACAACGCAATACGCGAAACAATTCGTTCAATATCAGGAATACCCGAGAGGACATCACGTACCGCATCACCCGTTCCCGTCTCCACAAGTGCCGAAACAGCCTGATGACGCTGACGGGCTTTCTCCTGCAAGCGTTCCGGATGGTGCAACCAATACCGGAGTAACCGCGCCCCCATACCTGTGCAACAATGATCGAGTTCAGAAAAAAGTGTCGGTGCCTGTTGGTGTGCGCCGCCGTCTGAGCGCATAGACTCGGTCAACTCAAGGTTCCGACGCGTCATGGCATCCATCGCAATAAAGTCACCTTCCGACTCCGTCAACAATGTCCTGACGTGGTTTAGGTTCTGCGACTGGGTTTTTCGGGCATAGTGTAAAAGTGCGCCAGCCGCACCTAACGATACACTATGGCTTCCCGCACCAAAGCCATCGAGCGTAATCACCTGCAACTGTTCCAACAGTGCTTTATGACCTGCTTTATCATCGAAATGCCATTCCGGCAAATGGACTACGCGAGCAGACCACGTCCCAAGTAATGAGATATCGAATGTTTCTGGGACAAGGATTTCTGCGCCGCCTGTGCGCTCTAGTGCCTGCTGAATCTGGCCTGAAACCTGCTCCAGAGTTGCAGAGCTTTCCTGAAGCCTTAACACCCCTCCCGACAGTGAAAGCCAGGCCATTCCCAACGTAACCTGCCTCCGCGATGCCCTGAAATTCACGGCAACCAGTGGTCGATCTTCCTTTTCGGGTAATAAATTAGAATCCGTGAGCGTCCCAGGTGTAACAATTCTGACAACCTTACGCTCTACCGGCCCCTTGCTTTTAGCAGGATCACCAATCTGTTCACAGATAGCCGCCGACTCACCTGCAGCAATCAACTTTGGCAGGTATTGGTCTAAGGCATGGAAAGGGATACCAGCCAGGGCAATACTGTTACTCCGTTTTGTCAACGTAATGCCCAGTATCCGCGATGCCTTGACCGCATCATCATAAAAGAGTTCATAGAAATCCCCCATGCGGTACAGTAACAGCATGCCAGGGTTTTCCGCCTTGATACTGAGGTACTGCTGCATGGCCGGGGTAATGCGGGGAGAGTCTTTTCCAGCGTCTTTTGCTACTTCAGGGGACTTTGCCATGAATTTCTACCGACAGATTG
Source organism: Oxalobacter sp. (assembly GCA_016291665.1). Taxonomy (GTDB): domain Bacteria; phylum Pseudomonadota; class Gammaproteobacteria; order Burkholderiales; family Burkholderiaceae_D; genus Oxalobacter. The sequence continues at coordinate 39,467 of JAEEYE010000016.1, forward strand.
CTTTGGTTCATACCAAAGCCGATTCTCATTGTAGCCGTTAACAACACTACTAGGTATCGGCTCCGCTAACAGAAAAGGCGTCCGAAGACGCCCTTTCTTCTTTCATCCTAAGAATGGATTAGTTCTTGGTCTGGTCAACCAGTTTGTTCTTAGCGAGCCAAGGCATCATAGCACGCAGGCGACCACCCACCTCTTCGAGCTGATGGGATGCCAACAGACGGCGTTTGGACAACAGGGTTGGCGCACCAACAGCGTTTTCCAAAAGGAAGCTCTTAGCATATTCGCCAGACTGGATGTCTTTCAGGATACCACGCATTGCATCCTTGCTCTGGGCAGTAACAACCTTAGGACCAGAGACATATTCACCATATTCAGCGTTGTTGGAGATGGAATAGTTCATGTTCGCTACGCCACCTTCTTGAATCAGGTCAACAATCAGTTTCAGTTCGTGGCAGCATTCGAAGTATGCCATTTCTGGTGCATAACCTGCTTCAACCAAGGTCTCAAAACCAGCTTTAATCAATTCAACGCAACCACCGCACAGAACAGCCTGTTCACCGAACAGGTCGGTTTCAGTTTCTTCACGGAAGGTAGTTTCAATGATGCCAGCGCGACCACCGCCATTTGCCATTGCATAAGACAATGCAATATCACGAGCCTTACCGGACTTGTCCTGATAAACCGCAATCAGCTGAGGAACACCACCACCCTGGGTGTAGGTAGAACGAACCGTATGACCAGGAGCCTTAGGCGCAATCATAATGACGTCAAAGTCATCACGGGGGATAACCTGGCCGTAGTGGATACCGAAGCCATGGGCAAAGGCAATGACTGCACCCTGTTTAGCAACAGGAGCAATGCTTTCACGGTAAACTGCAGGGATGTTTTCATCTGGCAGCAGGATCATGATGACATCAGCCTGAGCAGCAGCGTCTTTGACTTCTGCAACCTTCAGACCGGCATTAACAGCCTTGTTCCAGGAAGCGCCATTCTTGCGCAGACCAACCGTAACATCAACGCCAGAGTCATGCAGGTTCAGAGCATGGGCATGCCCCTGAGAGCCATAACCAATGATGGCAACTTTCTTACCCTTGATCAAAGACAGATCACAGTCCTTATCGTAATAAACGTTCATTCTATGGAATCCTAATTAAACAAAAAAATCCAACTAATAAAATATAGGATTCTGGGAAACCGACTAAGCCTCCCAGCTCCCTAAAATCAAACCTTCAAGATGCGTTCGCCGCGTCCAATACCAGAACCACCAGTGCGAACCGTTTCCAAGATGGCGGAACGATCGATGGCTTCAATGAAAGCATCCAGCTTGGCCTTATCACCCGTCAATTCAATCGTGTAAGCTCGGTCACTGACGTCAATGATGCGCCCACGGAAAATATCCGATGTACGCTTGATTTCTTCGCGTTCCTTACCTACCGCACGGATCTTGATAAGCATCATTTCACGCTCAACGAAATACCCGTCCGTCAGATCAACAACCTTGACTACCTCAATCAAGCGGTTCAGGTGCTTCGTAATCTGCTCGATGACAGCATCGGAACCGATGGTGACAATGGTCATACGGGACAAGGTTGGGTCTTCAGTCGGTGCGACATTGAGTGTCTCAATGTTGTAGCCACGCGCAGCAAACAAACCCACAACCCGTGCAAGCGCCCCGGCTTCATTTTCTAAAAGAACTGAAATTATGTGACGCATTTTATTTGTCCTCCAAGCCCATCAGCATTTCCGTCAGTCCCTTACCAGGTTTGACCATTGGCCAAACGTTTTCGGTGGAATCAACCAAAACATTGACAAAGACCAGTTTGTCTTTCATCGAGAAGGCTTCTTTCAGTGCGCCTTCCACTTCGGAGGGTTTCTCTACCTTGAGACCGACATGACCGTATGCTTCAACAAGCTTCGTAAAGTCAGGCAGGGAAGCCACATAGGTTTCAGAATAACGGGACTCGTAATCCAAACGCTGCCACTGACGAACCATACCCAACACGCCGTTATTCAAGAGGATAATCTTGGGTGTCAGACCATACTGCTTGCAGGTTGCCAACTCCTGGATATTCATCTGAATGGAACCCTCACCTGTAATACAAGCAACGGTTGCATCAGGGTTTGCCATCTGGATGCCCATCGCATAAGGCAAACCAACTCCCATGGTACCCAAGCCACCTGAATTCAACCAGCGACGCGGTTTGTCAAACGGATAGTACTGTGCAGCCCACATCTGATGCTGACCAACGTCAGAAGCAATAAATGCGTCACCTTTAGTCACTTCCCACAGTTTTTCAACAACATACTGTGGTTTGATAATCGTATCGCCCTGCTCATAAGCCAAGCATTTGGTGCTGCGCCATTCATTAATACGTTTCCACCAATCATCAAGACCGGCAGGGTTAATCGCATTGGCAGGCATTGCATCCAGCTGTGCCAACATTTCCTGCAACACATCTTTCACATTGCCAACGATAGGTACATCAACCTTCACACGCTTGGAAATGGAAGATGGATCAATATCAATGTGGATGATCTTGCGGCTAGGGTCTGCAAAATTCGCTGGATTGCCAACAACACGGTCATCAAAGCGAGCGCCCACAGACAGGACAACATCACTGTGCTGCATCGCCATGTTTGCTTCATACAAACCGTGCATGCCAGGCATACCAACCCAACGGTCACTCGAAGAACGGTAGCCACCCAAGCCCTGCAGCGTGGTCACACATGGAAGACCCAAGCGGTCAACCAACGCATTCATTTCAGGCGCAGAATCAGACAGCGTAACACCACCACCGCAAATAACTAACGGACGTTTTGCCTGCAGAAGCATCTGAACTGCTTTACGAATCTGACCTGTGTGTCCCTTATTGATTGGGCTGTAAGAACGCATCTCGATTTCCTTCGGATAGGAATACGGACACGCCAACATACTGACATCTTTAGGAATATCAATGAGAACTGGGCCAGGACGGCCGGTTGATGCAATATAGAAAGCCTTTTTGATAGTAAGTGCTAATTCTTTTACATCCTTCACCAGGAAATTATGCTTAACGCAAGGACGGGAAATACCGACTGCATCGCATTCTTGGAAAGCATCAGAACCGATGGCAGCAGTAGGTACCTGACCACTGATCAGCACAATCGGTACCGAATCAGAATAGGCAGTTGCAAGGCCGGTAATGGCATTTGTCACACCAGGACCTGATGTCACCAGTGCAACACCAACTTTGCCAGAACTCCTTGCATAAGCATCCGCTGCGTGGACTGCAGCCTGTTCGTGACGGACAAGGATATGTTTGAACTTATCCTGTTTGTAGATAGCATCATAAATATAAAGGACTGAACCGCCAGGATAACCAAAAACGTGTTCGACGCCTTCTTCAGCCAGGCACCGGACAAGAATCTCGGAACCTGTCATTTCTAAACTCATACTTTTTCCTTTCAAGGTCCATTGGAAATTGATCGGATGCTCTTTCCTGGCGAAACAGAAAACAAACTCCTGCCCATCAGGACAGGTATTCCCCATTTCTCGCACTTGTGGCACGGGTCAGAGCAAACAGCTTTCAAAACAGCAACAGCAGTCTTCACGTGCGGCGGCTATAGGTCACCATTGTGAGCGCACTTTCCGCCTCAGGGTAGCGGGCGGACGCATTGAATGCCAGCAATATTTTGAACGGGCACTGCTCAATTACAAAACCATACAATCCCTAGGATTATATAAAATGCTAATTTTACACCACTATCTACTTAACCGTCAGAATCTGGCCACTTTAAAGACATACCTCCTTAAGGCACGGTGGCAAAGCTGCCACAGAAACAAAGCTTACGGTAAGCCAGGAAATCAACGGCGCTCCGCTTTTTGTGCACGGATTTCTTCCACCCGCCGACGCCGGATGTTCTGGGGCAAATCAGTAAGTGGGCGGTAAATCTCAATCCTATCGTGAGAGTTCAACACAGTATCAAGGGGTACTTTCTTGCCGTAAACCCCAACATCCCCATTGGAGAGCGCCTGGCTAAAACGTGCCGAAAGCCCCGCCAATTCAAACGCTTGGGCAACGGTTGTCTTCAACGGCACCTTCAAATCCACCACCCAACTTTCACTAGGCGAGGCATAGCATATCTGGACAGGGATGTCTGCCGCCACTGGAATCGAATCAGCCATAAACTTCCTTTGCCCGCCGTTTGAAAGCCGCCACTAGGTCGATTGTCATCGCATCAAAGAATGGGCTTAACATCCGGCTTAAAAATCCATTTGAGAAAACATAGCGCATGGACAACGCAACACTACAATGCGCCCCGTCTATTGGCGTAAACACCCACTCACCTTCCAGCTCATGGAACGGACCTCGCTGCAGCTGTATTTTGATGGAAGAATAAGGGGTATTCTTGTTGCGGGTTGTAAAGGTCTGCCTGATGCCCATCACATTCATCCGCATTTCGGCTAGGACAGTTTGGTTGTCCGCTTCACGTTGTACCCTAACACCATCACACCATGGCAAAAACTGCGGATAAGACTCAATGTCCTCGACCAGCGCATACATCTGCTGTGCACTGTAATTAAGATAAAGCGTTTTATTGACGACCGTCATAAGGCTCGGCAAGACTGCTAAAATTATTATTTTATACAGGAAAAGGGAAAAGAGAGATGACAATTGCCGACAACAGAAAAGCGTTCCATGACTATTTCATTGAAGAGCGCTTTGAGGCAGGCATGGTTCTCGAAGGATGGGAAGTCAAATCCATCCGTGCGGGTCGCGTCCAACTCAAGGAAGCTTATGTGATTGTCCGTAGCGGTGAGATTTTCCTTTTCGGCGCCCACATCAGCCCTTTGACGGCAGCATCCACCCATATCAAGCCCGATCCGACACGCGACCGCAAACTCCTGTTAAACGCCAGCGAAATCAGCAAACTGATCGGTAAGGTTGAGCGTGCCGGTTACACACTCGTCCCACTGAACCTGCATTTTTCCAAAGGCCGAATCAAATGTGAAATTGGCCTGGCCAAAGGTAAAAAGCAATACGACAAACGCGACGCTGAGAAAAAACGCGACTGGCAACGCGAACAAAGCCAGCTCATGAAACAGAACAAGCGCTAAGGGCGAACCATTTAGGTGCCGCCCTATCCACTAATTAAGATTTTTTCTGATCCTTCTTGGATTCTTTTCCTTCTTTTTTCTGATCCTTCTTGGATTCCTTGCCGTCTTTCTCAGATGGTTTTGAAACGTCTTCTACTGCTTTGGCTGGTTCAACGACTTCCATCGCTGGATACTTGGCATTACGGTACTCACGGATTGCCGTACACATCGACTTATCAATCTTGGCAACCGCACTAGACATCTCACGGATGCGCTTTAGCAACTCACCTTCTTTCGCATGGTAACCACGGGAACCCTTATCCCACTTCTTATGGAAAAGCTTCAAACCTTCCTTCGTGTGATACCACATGTTCCAGTCTTCATTGTATTCGCGGCGCAAAGCTTCCTCTTCACGGTTTAGTAATGCCAGCTTTTCAGCCAATACATCACGCTCTCCGCACAGATCCAGTAACTTTTTGACCAGTTCACTTTCCGTCATATTTTTAGGGTCAACCATCCCTGCTCCTTGTCAATAAACAGCAATACGCATTTTAAGGCAATACAGCAAGCCTTCCCTTACTTACCCTGTTTCCATTATAGGATAGTACAACATAAAAGAAAAGGGACTGTTACTCGTCCCATCACCCCTTTTCTCGACTATTCTACCTCTTTCAACCATGCCATCAGGATGGCTTCCAGTATCCGTTCATTCGACCGCTCTGGGTCATCATCAAACCCTTCCAAACTGCAGACCTTATCATGCAGTTCCGTAAACCGCAGCTTCAGCGGATCAACGTCAGGATAGCGGTCATACAATTCTTCAGCAATGCGTTGCGCATCTGTCCATTTCATCGTCATCGCCTTTATCCTCGTTCACTGACCAAATTGCGCGTATAGCGTGGAATTTCAACAACAATGTCTTCCGCCCCAATCCTTGCCTGGCAACTCAAACGAGATTCAGGTTCAAGTCCCCAAGCGCGGTCAAGCATATCGGCCTCACGATCCTCCATGTCAGAGAGAGAATCAAAACCTTCCCTGATGATGGTGTGGCAGGTACTGCAGGCACCGCACCCTTCACAAGCATGCTCAATGGCAATCCCGTTGGCCAGCAATGCTTCAATCAGCAACCGTCCCTCGTCTACGTCAAACTCCGCACCAGCAGGACACAATGCCTGATGCGGCAACACCTTTACTTTAGGCATACTCCACCTTTCACAGGAAACCTTCCATGGCATTCACATTCCGGCCTGACAACGCCTGCTTGATGCTCCGATCCATCCGAAGCGCCGCAAAATGCTCAGTTCCTTTGGACAGCGCACTGACAGCCGCCCTTATCTTCTCAATCTTATCACTGTCTAACACCGCACTTACATCTGCCATCAGCAATTCCACCTGTTGCCGTTCTTCTGCATCAAGCAAATCACCATCCGCATCCAATGCTGACTGCGTCGCTAGAAGTGTCCGTTCAGCTTCAACCCTTTCTTCCAGCAACGCCCGAGTTTCCATATCTTCCCTAACGTGCTTACCGGAATCCATCAGCATCTGGACGATTTCATCATCCGAGAGTCCATATGTCGGCTTCACGGTAATCGACGCTTCAACACCTGAAGACAGCTCCCTAGCAGAAACTGAGAGCAGTCCATCAGCATCCACTTGGTACGTAATACGGATCCTAGCAGTGCCAGCTGCCATCGGCGGAATACCCCGAAGTTCAAAACGCCCCAAGGAACGACAGTCCGATACCCGTTCACGCTCACCCTGGAGTACATGCACGGCCATAGCGGTCTGCCCATCCTTAAATGTCGTAAAGTCCTGCGCATAAGCGCAAGGCACTGTGGAATTACGTGGAATGATTTTCTCGACAAGTCCGCCCATCGTCTCCACACCCAATGACAGCGGAATAACATCCAAAAGCAACCAATCGTCACCTGGAGCGCGGTTACCTGCGAGCAGATTTGCCTGCATAGCTGCCCCCAAAGCAACCACTTTATCGGGATCGATGGATGCCAGCGGCTCACGTCCGAACAAGGCAGCAACATGGCGTCTAACATGTGGCATACGTGTTGCGCCACCAATCAGCATGACACCATCGACATCACTAACCATCAAGCCCGCATCACGGATAACATCTGAAACGAGTTGTATCGTCCGATTAACCAAAGGCATCGTCATCGTCTCAAACGCTTTTGCCGAAAGATTAAGCGATACCGTCTTTCCGGTCGAAAGGACTGCATTGACAGGCACCTCCGACTGACCTGAGAGCGCCTCCTTCACCTCGCGTGACAACGTCATTAACAGTCGTCTGTCACCAGCAGACAAGCCTTCCAAATGCGCTTCTTCTAAAATCCAACGGTAAATGCAATGGTCAAAATCATCCCCCCCCAAATGGGAATCACCACCTGTTGCCAATACCTCAAAGACGCCACGGTTTAAACGCAGGATAGAAATATCGAATGTACCGCCACCTAAGTCATACGCCGCAAACACGCCTTCTGAGGCATTATCAAGCCCATAGGCAACAGCAGCTGCCGTCGGTTCATTGAGCAACCGGAACACATGGATACCAGCCAATTTTGCAGCATCCTTGGTTGCCTGCCGCTGCGCATCATCAAAATAAGCCGGCACCGTAATGACGGCTCCTGCCAAGTCGCCACCTAACGCAGCTTCGGCACGCTGGCGCAACGTTAAAAGGATATCTGCCGAGACTTCAACAGGACTCTTGGTACCGTCAGCCGTTTCCAGGCGCACCATGCCAGGTGCATCAACAAAGTGGTAAGGCAAACTGTCGCGATTAGGTAAATCAGCCAAACCACGTCCCATCATGCGTTTGACCGATGAAATGGTATTTTCTGGATTTTTGTCTTGAGAAGCCCTAGCCTCAGTACCAACCACAATCTGCCCGTCAGACGAATACTGAACAACAGAAGGCAGCAACGCACGCCCTGTTTCATCAACCAAAACCTCGGGCACACCATTGCGCACTGTAGCGACCAATGAATTTGTCGTCCCTAAATCAATACCCACCGCCAGGCGGATATCATGCGGCGCCGGTGACATACCCGGCTCTGAAATCTGAAGAAGTGCCATAAAAATTCAGCGAACCGTCATATTAGGCAGGAAAACCCTCCAACGCCTGCTTGACCTCTGTCCCCATCCGTTCAAGGAACATCAGTTTGTTGATGTCAGAGACGGCTTCATCAAAACGTCCATCATCAAGGCAAACCTTAAGCTCGGCCAGCTGCCTCGCATACCGCACAGCCTGCTCTTCCGCCATTTGCCCAAGAATTTTCTTGTCACCCGTTTCCTTCGCCGAGGCCAGGTTTTCCCGCCACTCCATCTGTTCCATCAAAAATTCAGGATCCATTTTGGCATTGGCGTCCATTCGCACCCCATGCAAAGCACAAAGATGCTTTGCCCGCTTCAGGGGATTACGCAGTGTCTGATACGCATCATTAGCAAGAGACGCATACTGTACCGCTGTACGCTTTTGCGCTTCCGTAGCCGATACAAAACGATCAGGGTGCACCAAACGCTGCAACGTATGGTACGCGTCATCCAGCGCAACAGGATCCACATCAAACTGCGTGGGTAAGCTGAGAAACTCAAAAAAATTGCGCATAAAAAGCTTGGCCTAAACCTTGAAACTCTTGCCACACCCACAGGTATCCGTCACATTCGGATTGTGGAACTTGAAACCTTCGTTCAACCCTTCGCGGACATAATTCAGTTCAGTCCCGT
>JAEEYE010000031.1 GCA_016291665.1 Oxalobacter sp.
GGAAACGCTGTTCAGACTCATACCGTCCCTTAATCATCTTATCGAGCACAAGCAACATTCGGTTTAAGGGAATATCTGTGATAAATCCAAGATGGCCGTGGTTGATCCCAATCAAAGGGACACTATATGGCGCCAGCTGCCTTGCAATACCAAGCATCGTACCATCACCACCCAAAACAATTGCAGCAGCGGCTTTTGCCCCGATTTCCTCCAGCTTCATTGTTTTGACTTCCTGAAAGGGGACATTCGCCCCTGTCTGGGCTTCGTAAACAACCTCATGCCCAGCATCTTTTAGGAAGTTGGCGACCTTTTCCAGGGACTGAATAATGTTAGGCGCATAAACCCTGGCGACAAGGGCAAAGATTTTTTTCGTGGTCGGCATGGCAAATCCGAAAATCCGTCAATGGCTTCAGATTACACCAAAAACTCCCCTTTTCACACCTTTCGCCAGAAGATATCTGCCAAATGATTGTATTGATGAGTACATCCGCCACAAATCGCCCCATACGCCTCCCCCTATCCACGAACAGACCAACACCTAAAGACAAATAATCTTTCTGGTTCGCTCCTGATAAAATATGCAAAAACATTACCAGTCTCTTGCCATGAAAATTGAACCCCGCGCGCAGGCTCTCTTGAAAACCCTCATTGAACGATACATCGATGAAGGTCAGCCAGTAGGTTCCCGGATGCTCTCAAAACTCTCAAACCTTGACCTGTCACCTGCCACCATCAGGAATATCATGGCAGATTTGGAGGAAATGGGGTTTGTTGCAAGCCCACATACATCAGCCGGCCGCATCCCAACACCACGCGGATTCCGGATATTTGCAGACACCCTGCTAACAACAACGCCAACCAACGTCAAACCAAAGTTGGCAAGCGACCTTAAGTTGACCCCAAAAATCGGACAACCTAAAAAAACCATCACAGATGCCGCCCAAATGCTTTCATCGCTCACCCAGTTTGCTGGTATTGTCATGGCACCGCATCATGAATCAGCCTTTTCGCAGATTGAGTTCTTAAGGCTTTCAGAAAAACGCATCCTGCTGGTCATCGTCACACCGAACGGCGAAGTCCAAAACCGTTTGCTGTTAACAGATATCGACTACACAGCATCCCAGCTTACTGAAGCAGCAAATTACATCAACACCCATTACACAAGCCTAAGCTTCAACGAAATCAGGGAAAAACTGCATGGCGAACTCAAGGAAATCCATTCTGACCTGTCTAAGCTGATGAAAGCTGCCATTGATGCAGGCGATGAGACCCTGTCCGACCAGTCTGCCGAAGTTGTGATTGCGGGAGAAAACAATTTACTGGAAGTGAAAGACTTCACCTACGACATCAGCTCGCTACGCCGCCTTTTTAAGATGTTTGAGCAAAAGACCGAACTGATGCAGTTGCTCGACTTTTCAAGCCGTGCCAGCGGTATCCAGATTTATATTGGCGGCGACTCCAAGCTGGTACCAAACCCAGATATTAGCGTAGTCACCGCCCCTTACCAAGTCAACGGCCAGTTTGTCGGCACCCTGGGCGTCATAGGCCCTACCAGGATGGCTTACCAGAAAGTCATCCACATTGTGGACATCACCTCACGGTTGCTGTCCAACGCCTTAAGTCACTCCGCCATAACCGACGATTGACTACAATAATCCAGCGTCGCCTTTCCTCTATCTATACTGGTTGATGGCATCCCTTGTCTGGATAGCCGCTACACGGGAAAACGCTGCATAACGCTCTGCTTCCTTTTCACCGGCATAAAGGATTGCGCGCGAAGAGTTGATCATCATGCCCAAACCAGACGCAGTCTTACCGCTTTCAACCGTTGCCTTGATATCACCGCCTTGGGCACCGATACCTGGCACCAACAATGGCATATCACCAACAATGCTACGGACAGCCGCAATTTCGGCTGGATAGGTCGCACCGACCACAAGGCCACATTGGCCATGTACATTCCATTTCTCGGCCACCAACCGAGCAACATGCTGGTACAGGGGTACTGTTTTCCCGGCAACCGTAACATGAAGTGCCTGCAAATCCGAGCCCCCTGGATTAGAAGTCCGAACCAACAAGATGGTTCCGCGGTCTGGATACGCAAAATAGGGTTCGACAGAGTCATATCCCATATAAGGGCTCAATGTAACAGCATCGGCTTTGAAACGTTCGAAGGCCTCACGAGCGTACTGTTTTGCCGTCGCACCGATATCTCCCCTTTTGGCATCCAAAATGATTGGAATATCTGGATACTGCTCGCGGATGTAGGTACAAATCGCCTCCAGCTGATCTTCTGCCTTTTCTGCTGCAAAATAAGCAATCTGAGGCTTGAATGAACAAACCAAATCGGCCGTCGCATCGACAATCCCTTTGCAGAAAGTGTAAATGGCATCGGGCTTTCCCTGCAGGTGTGCAGGGAAACGGCCAACGGCTGGATCAAGCCCAACACACAGGAGCGAATTATTTTTCTGCCAAGCAGCAGCTAATTTTTCAGTAAAAGTCACCGTTTACCCCTCTTGTAATAAGTAATTCGAATTTGACTATTGTCCTTCTTTCGACGGTTCTCGTCTGAAAACACGTGGAGCACGTGGTGCTTTCGATCTGTTTGATCCCAATACCATATCAAACCGGAAAAGCCGACATTCAATCGCCCCATTGAACAAAGGCATACGCATTGATTCCTTTAGGCGCATCATCTTCGGCACAGACAGGTCTGCCGTAAAGAGGTAGACCGACCAACCCGCAAAACGCTGTTTGAGCATCGCACTGAACTGCTGGTAAAAATACGGCGCGCGATCTTCTTTTTCGAGGCTACGGTTACCTCTGATCGTAATGCGTTCACCATAGGGAGGATTCGTCAGGATAATACCAGGCCGATCCACAGGCATCTTAATTTCCTGCGCCTCTACCTGTTGCAGTGGGATAGTAAAAGGAACCCCTGCATTCGCAATATTAGTCCGCGCCTTAGCCAGCATAGCCGTCGAAATATCACTACCAAAGAGCATTGGCGGTGATGCCATCGCATTTCTTTTAGCCTGCGCTTTCATTGACTGCCAGTATCCCTTGTCAAAACCCTGCATACGCTCAAATGCAAAATGACGGTTGATACCAGGTGGGATGCCTGCCATCATTTGAGCGGCTTCAATCAAAATAGTCCCTGAACCGCACATAGGATCAAACAACGGTGTACCAGGCTTCCAGCCAGTCATCCTGATCAACCCTGCCGCCAGGTTTTCACGCAAAGGCGCTTCTCCAGTTTCCGTACGCCATCCCCGTTTAAAAAGTGCCTCCCCAGATGTATCTAGATACAGGGTAACATTATGCGCATCCAAGAAAGCCGAAACACGTATGTCAGGTGTTCGGGTGTCAATCGAAGGACGTTCATGCACCTGGTTGCGGAAACGGTCAACAATACCGTCTTTAACGCGCAGTGTAGCGAAATTGAGACTCTTTAAGGGTGACTTGATGGCGGCAATGTCAATCCGAATGGTGTTTTCCACCCCAAACCACTGTTCCCACGGCTGTCTCACCGCCAACTTATAGATGTCTTCTTCATCCTTGTAACTGGACTGTGCAAAACGCAGAAGAATCCGAGATGCAATACGGCTGTGCAAGTTCAAAAGCCACCCATCCTCAAGGCTTCCCGAGCAATGCACGCCGCCAGGTACGGATCGATGAACTTTCAATGTGGCACTTTTGGCTGCAATTTCATTGAGCTCCTGCGACAGAACACCTTCAAGTCCCCTAGGACAAGGACAGAAATAAGAATGGGCTACCGGCATAAATTTTTCCTTCCTGCTATTACCTGCGGACTTCTCCGTGACCTAACACCACATACTTTAAGGATGTCAGACCATCGAGACCAACTGGTCCCCTTGCATGTAATTTATCGTTTGAAATACCGATTTCCGCACCTAGCCCGTATTCAAATCCATCCGCAAACCGCGTGGATGCATTCACCATCACCGATGAGGAATCAACCTCGCGCAGGAACTGCAATGATTTGGTGTAGTTTTCAGTCACAATAGAATCTGTATGTTTGGACGAATAGGTATTGATATGGGTAATCGCTTCATCAACATCACTGACGACACGAACAGCTAAAACGGGCGCAAGATATTCAGTCGACCAATCTTCTTCAACCGCCTTTGCCCGGTAGGGATAACCATCAAGGATGGTATAAGAGCGCTCATCACAGCGCAGTTCTACTTTCTCCGTTTCATACAGTTTTGCCAATTCCGGCAGGATGATATCCGCAACACCATCAGCAACCAACAGCGTTTCCATCGTATTGCATGTCCCATAGCGCTGGCATTTTGCGTTAAAACAAATGTCCAATGCCTTCTTTGGATCGGCTTCATCATCGATGTAGACATGGCAAATACCATCCAAATGCTTGATCATCGGGATCTTGGACTCCTGCATCAATCGGGCAATCAACCCCTTTCCACCCCGTGGCACGATAATATCGACGTATTCCGGCATCGTGATAAGTTCGCCAACCGCTGCCCGGTCTGTTGTCTCGACAACCTGGACTGCACTTTCAGGCAAACCAGCCCGTTGCAGACCTTCTTTGACAAGCCCAGCAAGAACACGGTTGCAGATAATGGCTTCAGAACCGCCCCTGAGAATCGTTGCATTACCACTTTTGATGCAAAGGCCTGCTGCATCAACAGTTACATTCGGCCTAGCTTCATAGATGATACCGATAACCCCCAAAGGCACGCGCATCTGTCCCACCTGAATACCTGACGGCTGAAGCTTCAGACCTGATATGGCGCCAATAGGATCTGCCAATGCAGCAATCTGTTCCAAACCAGTCGCCATGGTTTCAATCGCTTTGTCCGAAAGTGTCAACCGGTCTAACAAGGCAGATTCAAGTCCCTTTTCTCGAGCCGAAGCCAAGTCTTTTTGGTTGGCTTCACGCAAAGCTGATGTTTCCCTACGAATCGCCTCAGCAATATAAATCAGCGCACGATTCTTTGTCGCTGTATCAGCCTTTGCCATAACAGCGGCTGCTTCACGGGCCTGTTTCCCAATACGGGTCATGTAATCCTTGATGTCCACAATTTTCCTGCCTTATCAAAATATTCTTGCAAGACGAACTCAACTGTCCGAAAAAGAAAGCCCCAGACGGGTCAAGGCATCCCAAGCGTCACTGGTACCCCGCTTCGTGTCAAGCCCTTTGACCAAACGGTCAATATCTGATGCCTGCTGCAGAGCCTCGACCAATTTCCTTCGATCCAAATGCCGCAATGCCTCCATCACCAGACGTTCATGTTCGCCCCTTAAACGCTGGTTACGTGCAACATCTGCAGGTCGCATACCGGCATCCAACGCTTCACGGCATTTCAATAACGTCCTGATTTCTTCGACAAATACCCAAAGCAATAATGGTAACGGTGTTCCTTCGCCCTTCAAGCCATCCATCATACGGACAAAACGAGCCGTATCTTTGCTGAGCATGGCTTCCCTGACCTTGAAAACGTCATACCGGGAAACATCAAGCACAGCATTTCGCACCTGTTCCTCAGTCAATTTCCCTTCTGGATATAAGAGTGCCAGCTTCTGGATTTCCTGCCAAGCTGCCAACAAATTACCCTCAACACGTCCGACAAGGAAACGGATACACGCCTGATCGACCTGCTGATTCTGCCGACGCAACCGTGTAGCAATCCACCCCCCCAACTGTGAAACATCAACCGTGTTGACTTCAACAAAGACTGATTGCTTCTGTAAAGCCTGCACCCAAGCAGATTTACGCGTCGTCCAATCCAACTGCGGAAGGATAATCAATGTAACATTGTCAGGAGAAAGGTCGGATATATACTGCACAATCGCCTTGGATCCGTCCCGCCCCGGTTTGCCTGTCGGCATCCTAAGCTCAATCAACTTGCGGTCACCAAAAAGGGATATGGCGTTGTCCGCCAGCCTAAGGTCTTCCCACTTAAAGGACCGATCGACTGTAAAAACCTGGCGCTCGGTTACCCCTTGATTGCGAGCCGCAACCCGGATCATATCAGTGGCTTCCTGAACCAATAAGTATTCATCACCGGAAACCACATACAGGGGTAATATCCCCTTTTTTAGCTGCGCCTCAAGGGCTTCATACTTAACCAGCATATGCTAATGGTCATCGACCCAAGCCTTATTGACCATCCGTCTCAATCTGGAAGGCACCACCTGGCATCTGTGCATTGTCATTTTCATTTTGATCGATGCTCTCAGCTGCCTGCATATCCTGCGACTGCCCAGGCAACCCTTCCATCGTAACTCGGCTCAAACGCCTTAGAATCTGCTGGGCGATATCCTGCTGCATATCTTCATACAGCATCTGCTTCTCACGCTCTTTTGCCAAGTCTTCCGAATCGTCATACGTCATCGTCCGGCGCAACGTAATAGTCGTCGGCGCAACCAGTTCACGACCTTTTACTGTACGTAATGAATAAGTTACGCGGTAGTAGAGCGCATATTCACGCGCATCACCATGGTTGTCATAGGAAAGCGTCTTCTGTTTTTTGCGTTCATTAGAAATCGACAGGATTACTTCCGCATTTTTCGGATTATTAACAATCTCGGTTGTCTTCATCCCACGGTTCAAACGATTGATGATTCGAAGAATCTGGGATCCCCCTGGCGTTTCCACATACATTGACTTGAATGCAAAATGGAAGTCCCCTCTCAAATGGAAGCCACAAGCGACCAGCATGAAAGCAAGCCCAATAACAGCAAACCATCGGGCAACTAATCGGGAATAGGGACTACGTATGCTTTCCATGGCAGTTCCTGTCAGACCACAATATTTACAAGTTTGTTCGGCACAACAATGACACGCTTTGGCGTTCCCGTCACAAATTTTGCCACCTTCTCATCTGCCAGAGCTACAGCTTCAACAGAGGCCTTATCCGCATTCTTTGGAACGCTGATTTTGCTACGGAGCTTACCGTTGACCTGAACAACCAAAGACACTTCACTCTGTTCCAACGCCTTCACATCCACCTGCGGCCAAGGCGCATCCAAAAGGCTGCCAATGCCGGTATCATACCCCAGCTCTTTCCACAGCACATACGTGATATGGGGAACCACTGGATAAAGCACTCTCAGGAAAACAGACAACATTTCCCAAAGTACCGCATTGGACGCGTCAGAACCATCCAATTTGGCAGCTTCTAAGGTATTAAGCATCTTCATCCCTGCAGATACGACCGTGTTGTACTGCATGCGGGCATAATCTTGGTTTGCCTGCTGTAAAACCTGGTAGATTTCCCGACGCAAGGTTTTGAGCTCATCTCCCAAACCATCTGGGACAGCATGTGGCGCCTTCAGCACAGCTTCCTGATTACGATAGGCAAATGCCCAAACACGACGCAGGAAGCGGCTTGCCCCTTCCACTCCAGAACCTGACCATTCCAATGTCTGTTCAGGAGGTGCGGCAAACATCGTAAACAGACGGGCAGTATCTGCACCGTACTGGCTAATCTGTGCCTGCGGATCAACACCGTTGTTCTTGGATTTCGACATCTTTTCGATGCCACCAATGGTAACAGGCGCGCCGTCAGCCTTTAAAGAAGCCGAAACTGGGCGTCCCTTTTCATCAAGGCTCAAATCCACTTCATCAGGGTTATACCAACTCTTCTTTCCCGACGCATCTTCGCGGTAATAGGTTTCATTCAGCACCATGCCTTGGGTCAACAGGTTTTTAACCGGTTCATCAAAATTGACCAAACCCAGGTCACGCATAACTTTCGTCCAGAACCGGGCATACAGCAAGTGCATGACTGCATGCTCAATACCGCCAATATACTGATCCATCGGCATCCAATAGCCAACCCGTTCATCGACCATTGCCTTATCTGACCCTGGTGAACAATAACGCATGAAATACCAACAGGAATCCACGAATGTATCCATCGTATCGGTTTCACGCTTAGCTGGCTTACCGCAACATGGGCAGACCGTTTTCAGGAACCCTTCAGATTTATTCAGCGGATTGCCCGTTCCATCAGGAATGCAGTCTTCAGGCAATATGACAGGTAAGTCCTTTTCAGGAACGGGCACTGCACCACAATCCGGGCAATGGATAATCGGGATTGGCGTCCCCCAATAACGCTGGCGGGAAATCCCCCAGTCACGCAGACGGAAAGTCACCTGTTTTTCACCCAATCCCTTATCTGAGAGTGCCTTAGCGACTGCATCTACCGCATCCTGATGTCCCATGCCATCTAAGATACCGGAATGAATACAGCGGCCTTTATCCTTGTCGGCATACCAATCCTGCCACTCTTTATCAGAGAACGGTTTGCCCTCGACATCAATGACCTGCTTGATTGGCAAACCGAAGCGCAAAGCAAATGCAAAGTCACGTTCATCGTGCGCTGGTACACCCATCACAGCGCCATCGCCATAACTCATCAACACATAGTTACCAATCCAGACCTCAACCTTCTCACCAGTCAATGGATGAGTGACATAAAGACCCGTGGGAACGCCTTTTTTCTCCATTGTCGCCATATCGGCTTCAATAACACTCCCTTGGCGGCATTCGTCAATAAACGCTGCCAAGTCAGGACGACCTTCTGCTGCAAAACGAGCCAAGTCATGCTCAGGCGCAACGGCACAGAACGTAACCCCCATAATGGTATCCGCACGGGTTGTGAACACCCAGAGTTTGCCATCACCAATCAACTGCCCATGGCTGTCTTTGATGTCATGCTCAAATGCAAAACGGACACCTTCTGAACGCCCAATCCAGTTAATCTGCATCGTCCGGACTCGTTCAGGCCACCCAGGCATCTTATTCGTAATGAAATCCAGCAATTCTTCCGCATACTGGGTAATGCGGATGTAATACATTGGAATTTCGCGCTTTTCAATCAGAGCACCCGAACGCCAACCACGCCCATCAATAACCTGCTCATTCGCCAAAACCGTCTGATCAACAGGATCCCAGTTCACCGTCCCCGTCTTCTGGTAGATGATGCCTTTTTCAAGCATCTTCAAAAACATCCATTGGTTCCAGCGGTAATATTCGGGACGGCACGCTGCCATCTCGCGGGACCAATCAATAGCAAGCCCCATAGACGCCATCTGCGACTTCATATGGTCAATATTGGAGTACGTCCACTCTGCAGGCGGAATACCGTGCGCCATAGCCGCATTTTCCGCAGGCATCCCAAAGGCATCCCATCCCATTGGCATCAAGACGTTGTAGCCATTCATCCGCATATAACGGTAAAGCACATCGTTGATTGTATAGTTGCGGACATGCCCCATATGGAGTCTGCCTGATGGATAAGGCAACATGGAACATGCGTAGAATTTCCCCTTTGGGAAACGGGGATCATTTTCGATTGCCTTATAAACCTCTCCCTGTTCCCACTCAGCTTGGGCTGCCTGTTCCACTTCGGCGTGATTGTATCTATCTTGCATGATTACTGTATCGGTTAAAAAAAGGGGACAACGCTTGGCCTCCCACAGAGTCCCTTCAGGATAATGATGCGCCTGTCATGAATGGACAAGCCTATTTTCTACTTCAGTCCCAAGACATCCTGCATGTCATAAAGACCTGCTGTTTTATCTGCCAGGAAGCGGCAGGCAATCAGACTCCCTTGGGCATAAGATGCACGGCTGGCCGATTTATGGGAAATCTCAATGCGCTCGCCTGTTCCTGCAAACAGAACAGTATGATCGCCCACGATGTCGCCACCGCGGATGGTAGAAAACCCGATAGTGGATGGATCTCGTTCTCCGGTAATCCCCTGACGCGCAAACACACCGCATTCCTTCAGGTCACGTCCAATAGCATTAGCAACCACCTCACCCATCCTAAGAGCTGTCCCTGATGGGGCATCCATCTTGTGACGGTGGTGCGCTTCAATGATTTCAATATCGTATCCCTGGGCAAAATGCGGCGCAGCAACAGCAAGGAGCTTCATTGTGACATTAACGCCCACGCTCATGTTTGGCGCAAAAACAATCGGAATCTGTTTAGCAGCCTCTGTAATGGCCGTCTTACCTGCGTCGTCAAAACCGGTCGTCCCGATGACCATCTTCACCTTGTGCTCTACACACCACTGCAGATGCTCCAATGTACCTACAGGGCGGGTGAAATCAATAACATAATCAGCATCCGCAAACGCTTTATCCATACCAGCTTCAACATTAACCCCTGTCTGCTGTCCCAAAAACATCCCAGCATCGCGGCCTAAGGCTGGTGAGCCCGGGATATCCAATGCACCAACAAGCGTAGCATCCGCCGCATTCAAAACGGCTTCAACCAACATATGCCCCATCCGGCCATTCGCACCTGCAATAGCAATTTTCATATTATCCATTACTGAATATTCCCAATCTGGTTAAGGTTCGGTGATTCAGGAACCATCTTGTCAGTCCGCCTTGGAATACTGATAGACTCAAACTTCCTGATGCTTTCATAAGTTAAGTTCTTGTTTTCTTCAGCTTCCATTTCGTCATAAGCATGCAACGTCCGCAACATAGCATCACGGTTTGCCATCCATTCTGACCGTTTCTCTTCAGAAACAGCACCTTCAATCGGTGCCTGAACCGTCGACGGCCTAAACGCACTGATTGGACGAGGAGCGCCAGTCTGGCCGCTACTGTACGTCGTTCCGGTACGGTAAGACGGCAAACTCTGATAGTCGACAACCTGTTCTGGTCCTTCTTCCCCCTTGATTTCCGGGACGGCAATAGACACATCCTTAGGCGACCATGTCTGTTTTGTGCCCGGTTTCACACCCGGCAGTGGACGCGAAGGCTTACCGGACTTAGAAACACGCCCAGGCACATAATCAGGCTTATGGACATCTGGCTGACCGCCTGTTGTCCTCACTGGTGCAACAGCAGGCAATTGGCGTTCAAGCTCTTCTGGTGTTGGTTCTCCGGAAGCCCCTGCTTCAAGCGGTGTTGGAGAATGTCCCGGCTGGAAATCACCTGTCATATGATGATCTGTCGTTGCAATAGCCTCTTTCTTCGGCTTATCCTTAGACTCATCATCATCCGTAATCTGGTTTAAATATTCAATTTCATCGGGCAGGCTGTCGTGCTTGACACTTTCAACCACGCCATCCTGATTGAAGAAAACTGCCACACGATAAGTCGTCAATGCACCATTTTTCTTTAACAAGCGGAATGGATAATCCCAACGATTCGCATGGAACATGTCTGCCAGAAGAGGGGTACCCAACGCAAAGCGCACCTGTTCCTTAGTCATCCCAGGCTGCAGGCGATTTAACATTTCTGCCGATATAAAGTTACCCTGCTGCAGATTCACGCGGTAAGGCGTAAAGAAAATCATCCACTTCTTGACAGGCCTTGGCGGCGAATTTAAGAGAACTTCTTCCTTTTCTCCACGGTCTGTATTTCCGTACTGGGTATAGGTAATGGAACGGCGTTCTGGCGCATGGAATTCAGGAACGATTTCCAGATGCCGCCTTTCTTCTTGGACTTGCGCAACAGTTTCTGCCCCCACTGTACTCACTTCCTTGACTTCGGGGATTTCGGTTTCAATTCGTTGCGGTTCTTCATGGCGCAGAACACTTTCTTTGCTTTGTTGCTGACCTTTTTCTGGCACTGCCGCTACAGATGGGAGAACAACCTGGCGTCCGGCATCCCGAGAAAGAACTTCCTGAGAAGGTTGCGTAAGCGCGGGCTCTTCCTGTGACAATACTTCCTGTTTTCTTTGCTGAGACAACAAGGCTTCTTCTGCGCGCCGACTAGCTTCTGCAACCGCACGCTCATTCTCCTGATGGTCTTTTAAAGCCTGTTCTTCACGTAACTTCTGTTCATCAGCTTCAATCGCCGCAATCACCGCCTGATCGTCTTCAACTGGCGTATCCTCATCAATCAAGGGATTCTTTGACGCACATCCAAACAGGACTGCAAGCACAGGCGCCAACAGCAAGGACGTCCGGACATAACGCCACAGACTATTTTGTTTTTCACTCATGTCGAAAATGAACCCCAACAGCAATTTATTGAGCAGATTACGCAAAACATATATGATAAAGCAGATGACAGTAAAGAACCAATTCTGAAACAGAAAGGGCCTTCAAAATAATGAGTGCCAATCCCAGTGAACTGAAAGCAAACGGGCTCAAAGCAACCGCTCCCCGTCTGAAAATACTTGATATTTTCCAGAAAAACGCCTCAAGCCACCTCAGCGCGGAAGACGTTTACCGTCTGTTGCTCACAGAACACCAAGATATCGGACTTGCCACCGTCTATCGGGTTCTTACGCAGTTTGAACAAGCGGGCATATTATCACGAAATTATTTTGAAACAGGGAAAGCAGTCTACGAACTCAATGAAGGCTCTCACCACGACCACATTGTCTGCATCAGTTGTGGCCGCGTAGAAGAATTCCATGACCCCGAAATCGAACGCCATCAACAAGAAGTCGCTACCCGCATGGGCTTTGAACTCGTCGACCATAATCTGGCTCTTTACGGCCGTTGCGGCCAATGCCGCAAAAAAAACAACCAAACCAGCTAGCCACCTTCATTTTCCTTCTCAGGCTTTTTCTCAAAGCGCAAGGCCAACTTGTGGTAGAAGGATGCTGGGCACACCACCTTTGAAACGAAGTTAGCAATCAATGAAACTGCAATCATCGGGAAAAGCATCTCATAGCTTCCCGTGATTTCCATGGAAATCACAAAAGCCGTCAGCGGGGACTGTGTCAGCCCCGAAAGGTAACCTACCATAACCAAAATAATCAGTGCGCGATGGGGAGCAATATCTGGCAACAAATGGGAAACCATATCACCTAAGCCTCCACCTACCGCAAGAGTTGGTGCAAACAAACCTCCTGGAAGACCACACAACGCCGTCAGCAGCGTTCCTACAAACTTAGCAGGCCCATAAAACCAAACGGGTGTTGGAGAATCACTGTCCAATGTTGCCTTCGTGGCCCAATAACCTGTCCCATTTATAAGGCCATCCGTCGCAAGACGAAGGAGTGCCA
>JAEEYE010000043.1 GCA_016291665.1 Oxalobacter sp.
TGGTGAACTTGGGCTTTCTGGGGTACTTCAAGTACACCAATTTCTTTTATGAAATGTATTGCCAGTTCACTGAAGGTCGGTTTGAGGCTTTGGATATTTTCCTTCCGGTTGGGATCAGCTTTTTTACATTCCAGTCGATTAGCTATGTCGTGAGCATCTATCGTGGTCAATTACAAGCGTTGAATAATCCCTTAGATTATGCGTTTTACGTGAGTTTCTTTCCTCAGTTGGTGGCGGGGCCTATTGTTGATGCGAGGGACTTTGTTCCTCAGATCCATAAGCCTTTGATCGTTACTGATGAAATGTTTGGCCGCGGCGTATTCTTGATTGTTGCCGGTCTTTTTAAAAAAGCAGTAATCAGTGACTACATCAGCGTCAATTTTGTCGAGCGTATTTTTGACAACCCAACCCTGTATTCGGGGATTGAGAACCTCTTGGGGCTTTATGGGTATGCATTACAGATCTACTGCGATTTTTCAGGTTACTCCGATATGGCAATCGGCATTGCGCTTCTGCTCGGCTTTAAGTTCCCTGATAACTTCAATTCGCCTTACAAGAGTACGTCTGTGACGGAATTCTGGCGACGCTGGCATATCAGTCTCTCGCATTGGTTGCGTGACCACCTCTATATTTCATTGGGTGGCAACCGTCATGGCAAGCTAAGGACTTACTTCAATCTGTTTATGACCATGCTTTTAGGAGGTTTTTGGCATGGCGCAAGTTGGAACTTTATTGTCTGGGGTGCGTTACATGGGCTGGCTTTGGGTGTCCATAAGGCATTCAGGTCGGTTCTTCATATTGATCCCGCAAAGCGTGCAACAGGTCTCATGGGAATCCTGGCAAGGCTGCTGACGTTCCATTTTGTGGTCTTTTGCTGGATTTTCTTCCGCAATACGTCATTTGAGAATTCCTGGCATATGATTGAAAAGATAGCCTTGGAATTCAACCCTGAGCTTTTCCCGCAGATTTGGGATGGGTATACCGAAGTCATGTGCTTGATTGTTTTCGGTTTTATCCTGCATTTTCTGCCAGATTCAATGACAGCTTTTTGCCAGCGGGCTGTAACCAAGTTGCCTTTAATCTTAAAGGCGGTGCTTTTGACAGCAGTTATTTTCCTGATTATCCAAGTCAAAAGCAGTGACATCCAACCTTTCATCTATTTCCAATTCTAGCGAGGCTCATGATGAAGAACCGGATTGTCTATGCTTTTGTCCTGACAGTACTCGTCATTGCGATGCTCTTTGGCTTGAGCTTCTTACCTGAAATGGAAATCTTGGGATTTAAGACAAGGCCTGTTGATTTGCTGGCAGATGTGCGGCCTAAACAAGATGCAGAAAAGGATCAGGAACCAGAGGTTGCACAAAGCGCAATACCTGCTGTGACTGCTGATGGGCTACGTAATTACGACTTACCTCTCCAAGGCGGTTTGATGCCTATTGAAGACTACGCATGGAACAAGTCTTTTCCGGCGGTGTATGTCGGGCAGGGAATGGGGCATTTCTATGATGCTTTGGATAAGGTGCAGACATTGGGGCGCCCTGTTCGTGTTGCCTATTTTGGGGATTCATTTATTGAAGGTGACATCCTCACGCAGGACTTGCGCGCACTCCTTCAAACGCGTTTTGGCGGTTCTGGCGTTGGTTTTGTGGACATTGCTTCACCAACAGCAGGTTTCCGTATTTCTGTGCGTGCTACATCTAAAGGATGGGCTTCTTCAGCTGTGACAGATAAATCAGGTTTTGACGCAAGCCGTCAGGGGATTAATGAGCGTTATTTTGTCCCACGTGGCGCAGCTCAGGTAACGTATGAAGGTAATGGCGCGAATCCAGTGATGCACCAGGATACTTGGGAGGTTACAGAACTCTACTTTAGGGCTCCGAACCGTTCAGTTGTCAGTGTGCGTCTCGGCGATGGGGAAGAAAAGTCAGTTGAAATTGGCGGTTCCAAGGATGTGCAGAAAGTCCAGATTGATGGGCGTGCGCAAAAAGTATCCATATCAGTACCTGACGGTGCTGGTACCTTTTTTGGTGTTGGGCTTGAGTCGCACCAAGGGGTTATGGTCGACAATTTCTCCATGCGTGGTAACAGCGGGATGACGTTGTCGAAAGTGCCTGATAGTACATTGGCACAGTTTGCTGCGATTAGGCCCTATGACCTGATTGTTTTGCAGTTTGGCCTCAAGGTTGCGAATACGAAGCAGTCTGTCTATTGCGGTTACGCCAAGAAAAGTG
>JAEEYE010000017.1 GCA_016291665.1 Oxalobacter sp.
GGTTTTTCCTTTCCGGCTTACGCCTTATTGATAAAGATTCACACCTCTATCAAACTGGAAAAACCCACTTATCGCAAGTCCTAACTGTCAGATGAAATCTGAACTAGTACAACTCAAATTCATCGAAGTCGCCTTTGATGACTTTCCGGATGACGTCGCTAGGGAAGCCCCTTTGTTGCAGAAAACGAATTTGTTTGGCTTTTTCTTGGAAAGTTTCAGGGGATTTCCCGAAGCGTTTCTCCCAAACGGCAGCTGCGCGTTGGAGTTCCGTTTCTTTTAATGTTTCAGAAATCTCTAGTATGACCGATTCAGGCAGGCGGTGGTTCTGTAGTTCATGAAGAACTTGGCGGCTACCATAACGTGCTCCCCTGCGCCTGGCATACGATTCGGCAAATCGTTCTTCAGACAGGTAGCCTGATTCCTTAAGCCATTCAATCAGCGCTTCGATGTCATCACCGTCTTCAGCATAAGGCTCCAGTTTTGAGGCAAGTTCCCGCGCACTGTGCTCCCTGTTGGAAAGGAAACGCAGAGCACGGGCTTTCAGGCTTGGTTTTTGCCTCATGGTTTGCCTGCTAGAAGTGCCTTAAAAGGAGAGTTCCTTATTCTTGCGGAGCTTCAGAGTCCTGTAGTTCAAAATCAGGTGCTGGTGCTTCAGAAACACCTTTGGCAGCACGGATCTTGTTTTCAATTTCCAAGGCAAGTTCTGGGTTTTCTTTGAGGTAGGTTCTGACGTTGTCTTTACCTTGTCCGAGGCGGTCGCCGTTATAGCTGTACCAAGAGCCGGCTTTATCAACCACCTTGGTTTCGACGCCCAAGTCGATGATTTCCCCTTCGCGCGAAGAGCCTTCGCCGTAAAGGATATCGAAACAGGCTTCCTTGAATGGAGGTGCCATTTTGTTTTTGACGACGCGGACGCGCGTTTCGTTGCCGATGACGGTGTCAGCCTGCTTAATGGAACCTGTACGGCGGATATCCAAGCGGACAGAAGAGTAGAACTTCAGCGCATTACCCCCTGTTGTGACTTCTGGAGAACCGTAAGAGTTGCCAATCTTCATACGGATTTGGTTGATGAAGATGACAGTGGTATTGGTTTTCTTGATGGTTCCAGTCAGTTTCCGGAGTGCCTGCGACATCAAGCGAGCTTGGAGACCAGGCAGGGAGTCGCCCATTTCACCTTCAATTTCAGCTTTTGGTGTCAATGCGGCAACGGAGTCAATGACAACAAGGTCAATCCCACCAGAGCGGACTAAGGAGTCTGTGATTTCCAGAGCCTGTTCTCCCGTGTCAGGCTGCGAAATCCAGAGGTCTTGAACGACGACACCGAGTTTGCCGGCATAGGTAAGATCCAATGCATGTTCCGCGTCAATGAAAGCGCAGGTACCACCGGCTTTCTGCATTTCTGCAATGACCTGCAACGTAAGCGTGGTTTTACCGGAAGATTCAGGCCCATAGATTTCAATGATACGACCACGAGGTAGGCCGCCAATGCCAAGCGCAATGTCTAAACCCAAGGAACCTGTTGAGATGACAGGAACCTTTTCTGCAATGACGCCTGGCGCCATTCGC
This sequence comes from Oxalobacter sp., assembly GCA_016291665.1. GTDB lineage: Bacteria > Pseudomonadota > Gammaproteobacteria > Burkholderiales > Burkholderiaceae_D > Oxalobacter. The sequence continues at coordinate 1,567 of JAEEYE010000017.1, forward strand.
ATGATGGAGCCTTTGCCAAATTGTTTTTCAATCTGGGCGAGCGCTGCTGCTAGCGCTTTTTTCTTTTCTTCTTCAGGGGAGGATTTTTTATCTTGTCCTACTTTTCTTTTGTCGTCCATGGGCATCCTTCCATAAATAAAAACTCTAAATCCTCGAGGCTAACAGGTATTCAGAAAAAAGAAAGCCTTTTGGGCAAGAAAAACCAAAAAATGCCACATTTGCCATGTCGGTTCAAGGGCGCTGTTTTTGGTATAATGCGCAGAGATTCTTGAAGAGGCGGTAGCTTTTGCTACTGGGAAGTCGTATTTTCAAGTACATGACACTATGCCACTGCCATTAGCCACAACACCTAGGGTTTTAAAGCATACCCGAACCATTAAAGTGCAGTTTTTCCTTCGGGAAGATGGTTTCTGGGATATTGATGCCCGCTTTACGGATGTGAAGACCCATGAGTTATTGCTGGCATCAGTTGTTGTCCCTGCCAAAAGACCTCTTCATGATATGTGGATGCGCTTGACGGTCAATCCGCAAGGAACTGTCATTGATTCGCATATTGCTTTTGATGAAGTGCCATTTGAAGGGTTTTGTGAGCGTATCCATTCCCGTTATTCAAAACTGGTTGGGCTCAATATCCTGCATCATTTTCGCCATGGCATCCATGAGCGTTTTGGGGCTATGGACGGATGTACGCATATGAATGAGATTGCGGAAGCAATCCCATCGGTTGCGATGCAGGTTTTCGTCTTTGGTGAGGAAGATGCGCGTATTAAGGCTGCCTTCCAGAAAGAAGATGAACGACCATTCAATTTAGATTTGTGTCATTGTATGGATTCTAAGGGGCCTGCAGTCTTGAAGTTCTACCCACAGTGGTATGGCTCCGTCAAAAAATAATCCAACCTATTGCTTCCATCCATAGTGGATAGTTTTGCTACTTCTCCGGTTTTTCCTGACCTTGTTGCCGCCGCAGGCAATAGGGAAGTCTTGACCGTTTCAGAATTAAATGAAGCATTGGCTCTGATGTTGGATAAGGAGTTCCCTTTGCTTTGGGTTGCAGGGGAGGTATCGGGCTTTACACGGGCGGCATCAGGACATTGGTACTTTACTCTGAAAGATGATGACTCTCAGATCCGGGTTGTGATGTTCCGCGGCCGAGCGCGACTGGCCTCATTTACACCGAAACACGGGGATCACATTGAGGTCAGAGGAACGTTGGGGATGTATCAGCCACGTGGAGAGCTCCAGCTCAATGTTGATACCATCCGACATGCAGGGGCAGGGAACCGGTATGAAGCGTTCCTGCGTTTGAAGGCGAAATTAGAGTCGGAAGGGCTATTTCGTGCAGACCGTAAACGGGCTATTCCGGTGTTTGTAGAAACAGTTGGGATTGTGACTAGTCCCCAAGCTGCTGCATTACGTGATGTATTGACGACATTGGCCAGACGGGCGCCTCATGTGCGTATCATCTTATATCCTACCCTTGTACAGGGTGCCGATGCTCATGAAAAAATCGCTGAGGCTATTGCGCTGGCTTCTGGGCGGGCAGAGTGTGATGCGCTGCTTGTTTGCCGGGGTGGAGGCAGTATTGAAGATTTGTGGTCTTTCAATGAAGAAACGGTTGCAAGGGCAATTGCGGCTTGTTCTCTTCCCGTTATCTCTGGTATTGGGCATGAGACGGATTTCACGATTGCAGATTTTGTAGCTGATGTTAGAGCGCCTACGCCAACGGCTGCTGCTGAACTAGTATCAAGAAGCCGGAATGATTGGCTGGAGGGATTGTCAATCCTGGCAATGCGGATGGCAAGGACGATGGAACGCAGGATTAATCAATCCACGCAACATACAGATATGCTATTAAGGCGTCTGGTTAGCCCTAAAGCCTATATCCATCAGGAGCGCCAGCAGTTAAATACCTTTGAGGCAAGGATGCGGGCTAAGCTACCGGATTCTAGTATTTTGAACTATCAGCTAAGTGGCTTACGGGAGCAACTGAGGATGGTAGCCAGTGCTTCCCTTGGTTCCAAACGCCAGCATATCCGTGTACTGTCCACGCAGCTGGAACTTTTAAATCCACAACGTATCTTAGACCGTGGCTATGCCATCATGCAAAATGAGCGAGGTCAAATTGTCCGTTCGCCAGCGGATATTCCTGTTAAAAGGCCAATGATGGTACGGTTGGCTAAAGGCAGTGCTGAAGTTGTGGTTGATTCTGTCCAGCAGGTACTGCCTTAACTTTTCAGCCTTAATTGCTCTTAAATGCAGCAATCGTTTCAAGCAGGAGATTTTCAGGAACCTTGGTGATGGCTGTTTTACCCAGTTTCTTTAGCAGGACAAACTGGATCTCACCGCCAACATTCTTCTTATCCACCCTCATGAGGTCAATCCACCGTTCAGGTGGCATGTTCGGTGCTTTGATTGGCAAGCGCGCTTTTTTAACGAGTGTACGGATTCGGTTTACGGTTTCGTCATCGAGCCATCCCATCCGGCGGGAAAGGTCGGCGGCCATAACCATGCCACAACCGACAGCTTCTCCATGGAGCCAAGTACCATAGCCCATACCCGCTTCGATAGCGTGTGCAAATGTATGACCAAAGTTTAAGATGGCTCTAAGTCCCGTACTTTCCTTTTCGTCCTGCCTGACGACATCTGCCTTGATTTCGCATGAACGTTTGATGGCGTAAGCTAAGGTATCAGGTGTACGTTCCAACAGTTTCTCTGTGTTCCTTTCAAGCCAGGCAAAGAATGCCGTATCGACAATACAACCGTATTTGATGACTTCTGCCATACCAGCAGAAAGTTCGGTGTCAGGTAGGGAATTCAATGTGGATGTGTCGGCAATCACGGCAACGGGTTGGTAAAAAGCGCCAATCATGTTTTTACCGAGGGGGTGGTTGATGCCTGTTTTGCCACCGACGGAGGAATCCACTTCTGACAGAAGGGTGGTTGGAATCTGGACAAACGGAATGCCACGCATGAAGCTTGCTGCTGCGTAGCCCGTGATGTCTCCGATGACTCCTCCCCCTAAAGCTGCCAAAGTGGTTTTCCTGTCGCATTTGTTTGTCATCAGGAAGTCGAATATTTTCATCAGGCTTTCCCAATTCTTCTCTTTTTCACCATCAGGGAGAACCAGTGAAATGACTTCTTTACCTGAAGCTTTAAGGGAATCGGTCAACCTTTCTAGGTATAGGGGAGCAACGACGTCGTTAGTGATGATGGCGATGCGTTTCCCTTTGATGGATTTGGCGAGCAGTTGGGAATCTTTTAAAAGGCCGGTTCCAATTTCAATGGGGTAGCTACGTTCCCCCAAGTCGACCTTGAGATGCTGTTTTTTGGGTTCTTGCATGTTGTTCCTGGCCTTTTTTTCTTGAGTGGCATTTTTCCGGTTTGCCGAATTTTTTTTCTTAAAACCTTTAATTTGGTTGGCGATGGATTGCACCATGGCGTGGACGTTGGGTCTGCCCGTGTCGACAATGATATCGGCGACTTCCTGGTAGAGTGGTTCACGCTCTTTAGCAAGTGCTTCGAGTTTTGCGCGTCTGTCTTCGGTTTGTAGCAGCGGGCGGTTGCGGTCGTGCTGGGTTCTTTTGAGAATGTTTGTGACGCTTGCCCTCAAATAGATGACGATGCCGCGTTTTTTAAGGACTTCTCGGTTTTCGGGACGGATGACGGAACCGCCACCGGTTGCTAGAAGGATCCCTTTTCGGGCAGTGAGTTCATTAATGGTGTCTACTTCCCTTTGGCGGAAACTGTCTTCACCTTCGATTTCAAAAATCCAAGAGATGGTAGCGCCGGTGCGTGCTTCGATTTCCTGATCGGAATCAATGAATTTCAGTCCCAGCCTTTTTGCAAGCAAACGGCCAACTGTCGTTTTGCCTGATCCCATCAGGCCAACGAGAAAAATATTCGGTTGCATATAAGCGTAGATTGGATGTTTCTTAATCTTTTTGACTATAGCATGAATTGCGCAGTTCCAAATGGGAGAAACCAAACGGCTAATCGTAATAAAACTGTGTAAAACGTAAAAAAATGTGAGATGGCGGTGCGAAGCGAGAGAGTTTCAAGGATAATGCTGATATCTTTTTTTGAGGTTTGGCAAGATGTTTTCTCGAAACAGGGATCCAGTTCCTCCTGAAGGGGAGGAAGGTCAACAAGGGGAACCGTCACAAGAACGTGGCAGGCGCCGCGGTTTATGGTTTTGGGTGGTGACCCTCTTTGTGGGCGGAGCCCTATTGGGCGTCCTACTGGTTGGTTTGACAGTTGCTATCATTTATCCGCAACTGCCATCTATGGATCGTTTGACAGACTACCGTCCTAAGATGCCTTTGCGTGTCTATACGTCTGACAATGTCTTGATTGGTGAGTTTGGGGACGAGCGCAGGAAATTTGTACCTATTGAGAAAATCCCCCAACGCTTGAAAAAGGCTGTTTTGGCCATTGAGGATGACCGGTTTTACCAGCATAGTGGTATCGACTATCTCGGTATTTTGCGTGCTGCAATCAACAACGTGTTGGGGCGGAGTCGACAGGGAGCGTCTACGATTACGCAGCAGGTAGCCAAGAATTTTTTCCTTTCTAGTGAGCAGACGTTAAAGCGCAAGATGTATGAGGCTGTCTTGGCTTTCAAGATTGAGAAAGCGCTTAGCAAGGACAAAATTCTTGAGCTTTATATGAATCAGATTTATCTGGGACAGCGCTCATTCGGTTTTGCAATGGCTGCGCAGACTTACTTTGGTAAGGAACTTGAAGAGATTACTTTAGCAGAAGCAGCTATGTTAGCTGGTCTGCCTAAGGCTCCATCGGCGAACAACCCGATTTCTAATTTCCCGCGAGCAAAGCAGCGTCAGGAATATATCCTCCTTCGTATGCAGCAATTAGGATATATTTCCCAGCAGGAATACGAGAATGCGGTCAAGGAAGAACTCCATATCAAGATGGCCAAGGAAGAACCAGAAGTACATGGACGCTATGTGGCCGAAATGGTTAGGTTGATGGTTTTCCAGCAGTACGGTGATGCAACTTATACCAGTGGTATGAATGTTTATACAACTATCTCTGGAAAGGCACAAGAAGCGGCTTACCGAGCGGTTCGTAGGGGGGCCATTGATTACGACCGTCGTCATGGATACCGTGGTCCTGAAGGCTATATTGCATTGCCGTCTGGGGATAATGTGCTGACAGATCAGGTTAAAGAAACGCTTGAAAAGCATCCGGCGAGTGAAGGTCTCATCAGCGGTGTTGTTACTGAGGCATCGCCATCGCGGGTTAAGGTGATGCTGCCTGATGGAAAGGTGGCGACAGTAACGGGGGCAGGCCTGAAGTTTGCTGCTTCCTGCTTAGGTAAGGGCGGCGAAAAACAGATTAAACGTGGGTCAATTATCCGCATTGGTGGTATTAATGGCGAGTGGGCGATTACGCAATTGCCGCAAATTGAAGCGGCTCTTGTTGCTTTGGATCCAGCAGATGGTGCAATCCGTGCATTGATTGGCGGTTTTGATTTTGCCAACCGTCAGTTTAATCATGCAACACAGGCTTGGCGTCAGCCAGGTTCTTCCTTCAAGCCATTTATCTATTCAGCTGCGTTGGAGAAAGGTTTTGCACCAGCAAGTATTATCAATGATGCACCGATGGCATTTACTGCGGGTTCTGGACAGACATGGAATCCAAAAAATTATGACAATGTTTATGATGGACCAATGACCATGCGCCGTGGGTTGATGAAGTCTAAGAACATGATTTCTGTTCAAATATTGAACCATATTGGTCCAACGTATGGGCAGGATCATGCGGTCAAGTTTGGTTTTGACTATGACAAGGTACCAGCTGATTTGTCATTGGCGCTTGGGGCGGCGTCGGTCACGCCGTTGCAGATGGCTTCTGCATATGCCATTTTTGCGAATGGCGGTTTCAGGGTTAAGCCTTACTTGATTTCGTCAATTACCGATTTTAGGGGTAAGGTCCTTTCCCGCGCAAACCCGGAACAGCCTGGTCTTGAAATCAATCGTGCTATTGATGCAAGGAATGCCTTTGTGATGGACAGCATGATGAAGGGTGTGGTTCTCCATGGGACAGCAGCCAAAGCAGGTAAGGCTTTGGCGCGGACTGACCTGGCTGGTAAGACGGGGACGACGAATGATTCCCATGATGTCTGGTTTGCTGGCTACCAGCAGAATTTAGTAGCAGTTGTCTGGTTGGGATTTGACCAGCCAAAGAATATGGGACATGAAACGGGTGGGTCACTTGCTGTTCCGGTGTGGATTGATTTCATGCGTGTAGCATTGCAGGGACTGCCGAGTGAAAGCCGTCCGATGCCTGAAGGGTTAGATTTTATCAATGACGATTATTATTACCGTGAATTCCCACCAGGAGAAATCGTTACCAATGTTGGCGTCAGCAATCCCGTTCATCCAACGGAGTATGACAGTTTCTGATGTGTGTTATAGTCCTCAATTTGTTGCCAAGTGAGTAGGCGTGTTGGCTATTCGAAGGAACCAAGATGAATCTTTTTCAACAGTTACGAAATGTTCTCTTATTGCTTGCTATAGTGGTAGGTCTGGTTGCCTGCGGCCAAAAGGGGCCATTGATGTTGCCGCCAAAGAATACGGCACCAAAACCTGTCAATCCAGTTGTTTTCCCTGAAGAAAGTGAAACAGCTGGGCAATCGGCAACAGATGGAAAAGTCTTGGAGGGGCAGTCCCAGAATCAGGAAGAACCATTGGGTATTTTGCCGAGTACGACAAGGCATCCGCATAAGAAGGCTAAATAATGTAGGCAGGGAAATGGCAATAGAAATGGGGATTTAAAGGATGACAGAAGGCTATTTTGCATATAAGGATAATGTCCTGATGGCTGAGGGCGTTGCGCTCGATGCTTTGGCCAAGCAATATGGGACACCATTGTATGTTTATTCCAAGGCAGCATTTAAGGATCATTTGGCGCAGTACATGGAAGCCGCTGCACGGTATGAAACGGAAAAGTTACGTTCCCTTGTCTGTTATTCCGTCAAGTCGAATTCCAATATTGCCATATTGAATGTCTTGGCAAAGCAGGGAGCGGGCTTTGATATTGTGTCAGGAGGAGAACTCTCGCGCGTGCTTGCCGCAGGCGGTAATTCCCAAAAGGTCATTTATTCTGGCGTCGGAAAAACACAGGGTGAAATCAAATTGGCATTGCAACATGGCATCCTCTGTTTCAATGTTGAGTCCGTCTCGGAACTGAAGATGATTGACCGTATTGCTGGAGAGATGGGTAAAAAAGCGCCGGTCTCATTTAGGGTCAATCCCAATGTGGATGCCAAAACGCATCCATATATCTCAACGGGGCTGAAAAAGAACAAATTTGGAATTCCATTTGAAGAAGTTATTTCGGCTTATGGCTTGGCTACGTCCTTGGAGAACATAGCGGTTATTGGTATCGACTGCCATATTGGTTCCCAGCTGTTGGATGATGCACCATTGCTTGAAGCTTTGGATAAGGTCATTAACCTTGTCAATCAGCTGTCAGGCAAAGGTATCCAGCTTAACCATATTGATATCGGTGGTGGTATTGGCATTACCTATGATGATGAAAAACCGGTTGCCATCCAAGACTATATTTCACGGGTGTTTACAAAGGTCAAAGCTTGGCAGGATGTCTATTGTCCTGATCGTCAAGTGACCGTGATGTTTGAGCCGGGACGCTCGATTTCGGGTAATGCCGGGGTTCTCTTAGGACAAGTGCAGTATATCAAGTCGAATTCTGGAAAAAATTTTGCTATCGTCGATGCAGCGATGAATGATCTGATGCGTCCTTCATTGTATGACGCCTACCATGGTGTTAAGCCTGTCATCATACGTCATGTGTCAGCTGGGAATTATGAGATTGTAGGCCCTATCTGTGAGTCTGGTGATTGGCTGGCAAGAGACAGGGAGTTGGCTATTGCTGAAGGGGATTATTTGGCATTCATGAGTGCTGGCGCCTATGGTATGTCGATGGCTTCCAACTACAATACCCGTGGACGTGCGGCGGAAGTGCTTGTTGATGGGGATAAGGATTATTTAATCCGTCGTCGGGAAGTGTCTGATGATCTCATTGCACTTGAAACCATTGTTGCATGACGAACGGGCTTCTGTTTCTCGAGTAGAAAATACGGATTAAGAACTTATGTCTAAACTTTGGCAAGCCCGATTCTTTACAACGGCCAACCATTTGCGTGAACTTCCTAAACTGAATGTTCCTGAGATTGCTTTTGTCGGGCGTTCTAATGCCGGTAAGTCGTCTGCCATCAATATCCTATGCAACCAGAAGGGGTTGGCTTATGCCTCCAAGACACCAGGCAGAACCCAGCATTTAAATTTCTTTTCCATTGGCGGTGCGCATCCCGCACAGCATCGCAAAGATCCAACAGATGTCTCAAAGATAGAGATGTTTCTGGTGGATCTGCCTGGTTACGGCTATGCCCAGGTTTCACATGCGTCAAAAGATCATTGGAACAAACTGCTTGGTGACTACTTAATGGGGCGCAAGCAGTTAAAAGGCGTTGTACTGATGATGGATTCCCGCCATCCGTTCCAGAAATTGGATACTGAGCTTGTGGAGTGGTTTGCTACGACAGGCAAGCCTATCCATTGCTTGTTGACCAAAGCTGATAAGTTAAGCCGTAGTCAAGCCTCCAATGCCCTCCGCTTGACGCAGTCTGTTTTCAAAAGTTATGTCGATGAAAAAGGAAAGCCTTTTCCATATACAGTCCAGCTTTTCTCATCTGTTAAACATATAGGACTGGATGAAGCAACAAAGAAAATTCTAGAATGGGCTGGAGTTCATGATGCTTCTGACAAGAAAATGGCAGACGGCGAAGCTGCCGGAGAAGAGGTGGTACCCGTCGACGGGAAACCGACAGTCAGTTCATGAGTAAACAGATTCCTTATATCCAAGAAGTCTTAAGGAAGGGGATTCATTTGAGTTCCCTGTGGATGGTTGTTGCTATGGGAATCTTGCCGCGGTTGGTCAATATCGCGCTTTTTTCTGTCTTGCTGGTGGGCTGTGTCATTACAGAATACGGTAACCATAAAGGCTGGAAACTGTTTACGGCGACGTATGGCGCCCTTTTTAACCGAATGCTCCGTGAGAGGGAAAAGCAGACAGAATTCCGGTTGAGTGGTGCGCCTTACCTCATCGGTGCGGCTTTGATGTGTGTCGTCCTTTTTCCAACAGTCATTGCTATGGCGTCTTTTTCTGTAATGTTAATTGGTGACACGGTAGCAGCACTCATTGGACGCCGATATGGCCGCCACCCGATTAACCGTGGAACAAAAAGCTTGGAAGGTAGCATCGCATTTTGTATGGCAGGTTTTGCGATTGTCTGCTTTTTTTACTTCTTCTGTGCCCAGCCAATGGCATTTTTGGTTTCGGGTTTTGTGGGTATCGTTGCGGCTGCCATTGCAGAAGCCTATGAGAATCGAATCCACATCGATGACAACTTTTCGATTCCATTGGCGGTAGGCGTCTGCCTTTATGCAGGAAGGCTCTTTTTTTGAGGAAGAGGCAAGGGACATGGCCTATAGTCAAAGTCCCTGCCTTGGGATGTGTAGAGGACAGGGACTTTGGTGAAGGATCTGCGGGTAAAGCTTGGCTTTATGACGTCTTACGGGGCGTTCGTGGTTTCCTTGCCTTTGCGGCGGTAGTCGTTTTTTTTGCAGCACCTTTGGTAGTCTCATCGAATTTGAAGCCAATCTTGCCGTCTTTCCCAAGCTCCAGGTAAGCCTTGAAAGGGCGGTTCGTCCTGTTTGAGATGAAGCCGGTCAGTAAGTCGGTTTTGCCTTCTGTGAGTAGCTTGGTCATCTGTTCAGGAGCAATCTCCTGTTGCAAGATGAGACGCCCAGAACGGAAAGAGCAGGATTTTTCTTGACCGACATTATGTTCACAGACGTAGGCGTTGCCGAGGTCATAGACGTTGGCCTTGCATTTCGGGCAGATGCCAATAGGTGTCTTGCCGGAAAGATTGGCGGCTTCACCTTCGTCTTCCTGCTTTTGTCCGAAATCAAAGGTCATCTGTAATCCGCCCGTTTCAGGGTTTTTCTCAAGCTTGAGAACGGCAGCAAAAGCAAAGCCGTTTTTAGAGCGGAATCCTTGAAGCGGACCAATCTCATGTTTTTCAAGCAGTTCTTCGACTTCTGGGATGGAGAACATGCGGGAGCCAGGCATCTTGGTGATGGAGAAGTTGCATTTCGTGCAGGCGAAACGCCGATAATTTTCTTGGATCTGACCACCGCATTGTGGACATGGGGTTTTTAAGACGGCATAGTCGCCGGGAACCGTGTCCCCATCATATCCTTTGGCCTGTTCGACAATACCTTCCGTCATGTCGGCGATGTGGTGCATGAAGTCTTCGCGGCTCAATTTCCCTTTTTCCATCTGAGAAAGCTGATATTCCCATTCGCCGGTCAGCTCAGGCTTGGTTAGTTCCTGGATGCCCAAGCCGTTTAAGAGCGTCATTAGCTGGAATGCCTTTGGGGTGGGTACCAGTTCGCGTCCTTCACGTGTGAGGTATTCTTTAAGGAGCCCTTCAATGATTGAGGCGCGCGTTGCTGGGGTGCCAAGGCCTTTGCCTTGCATGGCTTCACGCAGTTCGTCATCGACCAGCTTGCCGGCGCCTTCCATGGCAGAGAGTAAGGTTGCTTCAGTGAACCGAGCAGGTGGTTTTGTTGCCAGTCCTTCTGCCCAGACTTTTTCTGTTGAGACGTTTTCCTTGTCCTTGACGGGAACCAGGGAACGTTCATTGGCGTTGTTGGATGTCTGCGCTTCTTTCCCATAAATGGCCATCCAGCCTGGTTTTTTCATGACCCGTCCGTCGCTGCGGAAGCGGTGGCCTGCCACGTCCGTGAAGCGGGTCGTGACTTCGAATTCGGCTGCTGGGAAGAAAACGGCGAGGAATCGTCTGACAACGAGGTCATAGAGTTTTTTGTCGTCTTCGCGCTGTGTTTTCAACGGTTGCAATGTTGGGATGATGGCGAAGTGGTCAGAAATCTTTTTGTTGTCAAAGATGCGCTTGTTTGGCTTGACCCAGCGGCTCTCAAGGATTTGTTCGGCAAAGGGTTTGAAGGCGGCATCATTACAGAGCGCTTGCATGGTTTTTCGGCAGGTGTCCAGGTAGTCTTCAGGGAGATGCCGGGAGTCTGTCCTCGGGTAGGTCAATGCTTTGTGCTGTTCGTATAGGCGCTGGGCGGTGTCCAGCGTTCTTTTCGCTGAGAAGCCGAAACGGGCATTGGCCTCGCGTTGCAGGCTTGTCAGGTCAAAGAGAGCCGGGGAAAGTTGTGTTGCTGGGCGTGATTCTTCTGTGACAATGCCGGGCTGGTTCTTGCAGGTTGCGACGATGGCTTCGGCTTTTGTCTTATCCCAAATGCGCTCAGGTCGCTTTTCAGGGGCAGAGGCATCTTTTTTGAAAGCAGGGTCGAGCCAGCGACCTTCATAGGTACCAGCCAAGCAGCCAAAAGTCGCATGGATTTCCCAATAGTCGCGAGGTACAAAGTCCCTAATCTGTTTTTCACGTTCGACAACAATGGAAAGAGTTGGGGTTTGGACTCGGCCGACCGTTGTCAGGAAGAAACCTCCATTTTGGGAATTGAAGGCCGTCATGGCGCGTGTGCCATTGATACCAACCAGCCAGTCAGCTTCTGCGCGGCTGCGCGCTGCCTTTGCCAGGGACTGCATTTCTTCATCAGTTCGGAGGTGTTTAAAGCCTTCTCTGATTGCGGCAGGGGTCATCGATTGCAACCAAAGTCGCTTGATGGGTTGTTTTGCCTTTGTGTATTCGGTGATCAACCGGAAAATCAGCTCCCCTTCGCGGCCGGCGTCGCAGGCGTTGACCAACGTACCGATGTCTTTCCTGCGGATCAGTTTTGCGAGCAGTTTTAGGCGTGGTTCTGTCTTGGCGATGGGTTCGAGCGCAAATTTAGGCGGGATAACGGGCAAGTGGTTGAATGTCCATTTCCCCCGTTTGACTTCATACTCATCAGGTGCCTTGATTTCCACAAGGTGGCCGACAGCTGATGTCAGGACATAATCATCTGACTCAAAGTAATCCTTCTGCTTGGTGAAACCGCCAAGGCTCTTTGCTATGTCGTTGGCTACAGAAGGTTTTTCGGCAATGATAAGTGTTTTTGTCATAAGGGTACGTTTGCGTCATTAAAAAAAGCACCAAACTGCTTGGTACGGCGCAGAATGATAATGGTTCAAAGGCTCGCTCTGCAAGCAACCAGGGCAAGGAACCACTAATAATTCCTGAATTTGGTACTTTGTCGGTTTTGATGGCTAAAAAAACGTAGCGACAACCAAGGGGGCGTCAAGAGGCGGTATGGCTGTAGGAGGGCATTTTCCGTTTGAGTTCGGAAAGGATGTCTTCTTCCGTTTCAACCAACTTTGCGCCTTGGCGAATCAGTGCATGGCAGCCACGGGATAAAGGGGAATGGATGGAACCTGGGATGGCGAATACATCACGCCCCTGTTCACCAGCCAGTCTTGCTGCGGCCATGGTACCGGACTTCAAAGTGGCTTCTACGACAAGGACACCATCTGAAAGTCCTGTGGTGATACGGTTCCTCCTAAGGAAGTTGGCGGGTTCAGGTCCCGTACCAAGCGGGAACTCGGACACAATGAGTCCTTCATCGGCGATTTTGTGTGCCAAGCCATGGTTTCTGGCTGGATAGACGATATCAGCACCGGTCGCAATCACGGCAATGGTGCTCGCAGGACTGTTCAGGGCTCCTTCGTGCGCGGCGGTGTCAATGCCTATGGACAATCCTGAGATGGTGGTGAGTCCTTTGTTACCCAGGGACTGGGCGAAGCTTTGGGCATCGAGGTAGCCCTGTGTGGTGGCGTTTCGGCTACCGATGATGGCGATGGCATTGGCCGCTAAAAGGTCTAAGCGTCCTTTGACGTAGAGCATCAGCGGTGGGTTAGGGATCTCAAGCAACTTTTTAGGGTAACGGCTGTCCGCTAGTGTCAGTATGGCGTTTCCTTGGCTTTGGAGCCATGCGCGTGTTTTTTCGGCCTGTGTCAGGATATGTTCTGGTGCAGGACCATGGATGAGTCGGACGAGCTTTTCAGGGACGGTTTTCAGCAGTGCACCGTATGACGCATGGAATATTTCCTCAGGCATACCGAAAGTTGTCAAAAGGTTGTGCGCTTCCTTTATGCCTATTCCAGGTGTCAAGCATAGGCGAAGCCATGCTGAGAGTTCGCTGTCATCGGTATCTGAAAAGCTTCGATTCAATGTTTTCTTTCCATCAGTCAGAGGGTTTGTCTTGGGGTACTCCGTGGTAGCGTCTGAAACACAGGGACGCCTATGTTAAACTTGTCCTACGAAGTACCCCAGCGAATTAATCTTTTTAGCCAGAACACTTCCTTGGTGGGATGTTCCAAGAAGGTTTTTTTGCGGGTAAGCATATCATGATGTTTTAACGATTCCAAAAGAACAAATGGCACAGTTGACTATCCTTAGGTATCCCGACGCACGTTTGATGAAACCTTCTGAACCGGTTGAGGTTTTTGATGAGAATCTCGCACGGTTGGTTGCAGATATGGGAGAGACGATGTACAAGGCTCCAGGCGTTGGCCTAGCGGCACCGCAGGTTAATGTCCGCCGTAGGATTATCGTTCTGGATACTTCGGAAAACAAGGATCAGTTGATGGTGCTGATCAATCCGGAAATCATTGAAACCAGTGAAGAAAAGAAACTGTATGAGGAAGGCTGTTTGTCACTGCCGCATATCTATGAGAAGGTTGAGCGTCCGGCAAGGGTGAAGGTCAAGGCTCAGGATATTCATGGCAACTGGTTTGAGGTGGAAGGAGACGGGCTGTTGGCGGTCTGTCTTCAGCATGAGATTGACCATCTTAAGGGGACGGTTTTTGTTGATTACCTCTCCCCAATGAAACGGAACAGGATTAAGACAAAACTGCTTAAGGAAGAGCGGGAAATCAAAAAGGCTGCGGCCGCAGGCAATCATGCCGCAAAGAAAGGAAAGAAAGTTAAAAAATGAGGATTGTCTTTGCAGGAACCCCTGAATTTGCCGCAAAGGCACTAGATGCGTTGATTAAGGCTGGGCACCAGGTTGAGCTGGTGTTGACCCAACCTGATCGACCGGCTGGACGCGGCATGAAACTGATGCCTTCTGACGTTAAGAAGTTGGCGCTTGCTTACGATATTCCGGTGGAACAGCCCGTATCTCTGCGTTTTGACGGGCGTGATCCTGAAGGGGCAAGGCGTGTCTATGAGCGTATTAAGGTTTTGAAGCCTGATGTCATGGTTGTGGTTGCTTACGGGATTATCTTGCCTAAGGCGTTTTTGGATCTTCCGACGCACGGATGTTTGAACATCCATGCGTCCTTACTGCCGAGATGGCGTGGTGCTGCTCCAATCCAACGGGCAATTGAGGAGGGAGACAAAACCAGTGGCGTGTCCATTATGCGCATGGAGGAAGGCTTGGATACAGGGCCAGTCCTGTTGATGGAGCAGACGCCTATTACGGAGAGTGATACAGCAGGGATTCTGCATGACCGTCTGGCGGATATGGGGGGGCGATTGATTGTTCAAGCGCTCAAACAGATTGCAGATGGCAGAGCGACCTATCAGCCGCAGGATGATGCGCTGGCTGTCTATGCAAAAAAACTGAGCCGTGAGGAGTCGCCTTTGGATTTCACACTGTCGGCATCTGAAAACGCGGCCAAGATCCGGGCATTCAACCCATTCCCAGGTTGCACGGCGAAATGTGGTGATGTAACGTTGAAAATCTGGGATGCACAGGTTGAGGGAACTTCTGGCAATCATCCTGCTGGGAAAGTCCTTGCCGCTGACGCTTCAGGTGTTGTTGTTGCCTGTGGGCAGGGTGCATTACGTTTACTGACCTTGCAGAAACCGGGGGGCAAGCGTCTGCCGGTGTCTGAATTCATCAAAGGGTTCTCCTTTGTTGAAAGACAGCTTGGATGATGGACTGCTTTTAACGACAGGAACGGATATGAGATTTGAACATCTGCTTGAAATCAACAATTTTGACCATCCCCAGGCGCAGATTTTAGCCCGTGAGCAGGTCTGGAACGGTCTACTCACGTGGATTCAGAAGCCTACGCTTTTTATCCCGCATCTTGAAAAGTGCGATGTGGTTGAGCTGATGGGGACTTACCACCGTTCGTTGGATTACGGCAAATTCAGTTTCCAGGACAAGGTCACTTGTACCCATATGGAAAAGATTGTTTTTGATATCCCTGCTCAAGGGGATATGCCGTCAACTTCCTTGGTGGTGACATTGGAAGAACCGTTTAACCAGCGGTTGTTTGTACGGTTTATTTATGAGAATACCGTGTCCGATGAAGGTCCTGAGGCGAAGTATAACGGTTTTCTCAAGTCGGCATGGGAAGCTGCAGACATCGATATCATCCGTCTCATCCATGAGATGGCGGCGCAAGGCCATTTGGATGGCCCTGCGGTGTGATACGTGTTTGAGCTTAGAGGATGTCTAGTGGCATCTTGCGCGTTGGAGGAGGGAAGACACGGTCGAGTTCCGCCAGTACATCTGTTGAGAGTGAGATATCCCATGCCTTGCGGTTTTCTTCAACACGTTTCGCATTGGAAGTTTTCGGGATTGGAATAGTTCCTTGGTGCAATAGCCAAGAAAGTGCCAACTGAGCCGGTGTAATGGACAATTCGTTGGCAATCTTCACGAGTCCGCTAGATCTTAAGATACGGGTTTGATAGAGCGGGGAGTAAGCCATCACAGGAATGTTGCGCTTTTTCTGCCATGGGATTAAGTCCCATTCAATGCCGCGTGAGCCGAGGTTGTAGAGAACTTGGTTGATGCAGCAATTGCCATCGGGATCGTATTCTTCCGCCTCTTGCATATCATCGGTATCGAAATTTGAAACGCCCCAGGAACGGATTTTGCCGGCTGTACGGAGGGATTCTAATGCTTCGAATGTCTCTTCCAGCGGATACCCGCCGCGCCAATGCAGTAGGTACATATCCAGGTAGTCCGTTTTCATGCGTTTTAGGCTGTCTTCAAATGCCTTGACAGTACCGCGCAGGCTGGCATGGTTTGGCAGGACTTTGCTGACCAGAAAGACTTTATCGCGTCTTCCGGCAATGGCTTCACCGACGACTTTTTCCGCTCCACCGTTGCCATACATTTCAGCGGTGTCAATGAGTGTCAGCCCAATATCGATACCGCGCTGTAAGGCTTCAATTTCGCTTTTCTTTTCAAAGGGCGATTCTCCCATGAACCAGGTTCCCTGCCCTAAGGTTGGCATTTCGATGCCGTTGCGTAACGTAAGGGTATGTTTTGGCATAATTGTTTTCCCGTTAGATAATCCGATTTCGAAATTCCATCTGTTACTTTTTCCGGTCTTTTAATTCCGTGTATTTTGCACGGGTTCAATGTCTGGGACAAGAACCTGTTTTTCAGATTGTCTTACTGTTTGTTTAGTTTGGGCGTACTTCCAGTTTGCTTGAGGTTGCTTTTTGAGGGGGGAGTGTCTTCGTCTTCAAAAATCAAACGAACATTGTCATTACTATCGACATCGACTGTGACTTTGCCGCCGTCGGAGAGCCTGCCAAAGAGCAGTTCATCGGCAAGGGCTTTGCGAACAAGGTCTTGGATGAGCCTTAGCATGGGGCGGGCGCCCATCATCGGGTCGAAACCTTTCTGGGCGAGCATGCTGCGCAGGTCATCCGTGAAGATGACTTCCACTTTCTTTTGAGCTAACTGGTCTTCCAACTGCAGTAAGAACTTATCAACGACTCGGAGGATGATATCCATGTCGAGTGGTTTGAAGCTGATGATAGCATCTAAGCGATTACGGAATTCAGGCGTGAAAGTCTTCCTGATTTCATCCATCTCATCGCCAAACTGTTTCAATCCAGTAAAGCCAATCGAAGATTTTTCAAGCGTATCAGCCCCTGCGTTGGTCGTCATAATGATAATGATGTTTCTGAAGTCAGCTTTGCGCCCATTGTTGTCTGTCAGCGTGCCATGATCCATGACCTGTAAGAGGATGTTGAAGACATCGGGATGCGCTTTTTCGATTTCGTCCAGCAGTAAAACAGCGTGCGGCTTTTTGTTGATGGCTTCTGTCAGTAGCCCGCCTTGGTCGAAGCCGACGTAGCCTGGAGGTGCGCCAATGAGGCGGCTGACGGCATGGCGTTCCATGTATTCGGACATATCGAACCGGATGAGCTCAATGCCCAGTTGGAAAGCCATCTGTCTTGCGACTTCAGTTTTCCCGACGCCCGTTGGCCCTGAGAACAGGAATGCACCGATGGGCTTGTCTTCTTTGCCCAGACCGGCGCGGGCCATCTTGATGCTGGCTGCCAGCGCTTCAATGGCCTCGTCCTGCCCGAAAACCAAGCTTTTCAGGTCACGTTCAAGGGTCAGGAGCCGTGTACGGTCGTCCTGGTTGACGGTCTGCGGTGGGATACGGGCCATCTTGGAGACAATGGCCTCGATTTCAGCTTTGCCGATGACTTTCTTTTGTTTAGATTTAGGCATGATCCGTTGAGCAGCGCCGGCTTCATCAATGACATCAATGGCCTTGTCTGGCAAGTGGCGGTCATTGATGTAACGGGCAGACAGTTCGGCTGCTGCCTGCAGTGCGGCAGTTGAATATTTGACGTTATGGTGCTCTTCAAAACGGGATTTCAGACCTTTCAAAATCTGGACAGTCTGACCTACATTCGGTTCGTTGATATCGATTTTCTGGAAACGTCTTGCTAAAGCGTGGTCTTTCTCAAAGATATTACGGAATTCACCATAAGTCGTGGCGCCGATGCACATCAACTGTCCATTGGACAGGGCTGGTTTTAAGAGGTTTGATGCATCCATGGTACCGCCTGATGCCGATCCAGCGCCGATGATGGTGTGGATTTCATCGACAAAGAGGATGGCGTTCTTGTTTTCTGCCAATGCCTTAAGGACTGATTTAAGGCGTTCTTCGAAGTCCCCGCGGAATTTGGTACCAGCAAGTAATGCACCCATATCAAGGGCGTAAATGACTGCGTCTTCGAGGACATCTGGGATTTCTTTCCTGACAATGCGCAGTGCTAGTCCTTCTGCAATGGCTGTTTTGCCGACGCCTGCTTCTCCAACAAGAAGGGGATTGTTTTTCCTTCTTCGGCAAAGGACCTGGATGGTTCGGTCGATTTCTTCGTACCTTCCGATTAGTGGGTCAATCGTGCCTGAAGCTGCAGCTTTATTCAGGTTATGGGTGTAGCGCTCAAGTGGCGACTCGGCTTTTGCTGTGTCAGTGTCAGAAGCTGTTTCTGTTGCGCCTTCAGTTTCTTTTTCAGGTTCTTTTGGTGTGTCTTTTCGGATGCCGTGAGAAATGAAATTGACAACATCTAAACGCGTGATGCCTTGTTGATGCAGGAAGTAGACTGCATGGGCATCTTTTTCGCCAAAAAGTGAGGCAAGAACTGTAGCGCCAGTGACTTCGTCTGAACCTGTGCCGGATGATGCTGACTGGGCATGCATGATGGCACGTTGGATAACGCGCTGGAAGCCCAAGGTCGGTTGGGTATCCATTTCCTTTGTGCCAGGGACAATGGTCGTATTGTCTTTGATGAAGTCAGATAAAGATCTGCGTAGGAGGTCAAAGTCAGCGTTACACGCTTTGAGTGTTTCATGGGCAGCTGGTTCGTCTAAGATAGCCAAAAGCAAGTGTTCAACGGAGATGAACTCGTGCCTTGCCTTTTTTGCATCGGAAAAGGCTTTCTGAAGACAGTTTTCAAGGTCTTTTGCAATCATGCTTGTTCCATCACACATTGAAGCGGATGCCCTTCCTGTCGAGCGCAGGCGGCAACCTGGGAAATCTTGGTCGAGGCAATGTCCTTTGAGTAGATGCCGCAGACGCCACGCCCTTCCTTATGTACCTGCATCATGATTTGGAATGCGGTCTGCTCATCCTTATGGAAATACTGTTGAAGGATGAAAACGACAAATTCCATTGTGGTGAAATCATCGTTTAGCAGGATGACTTTGTACATCGGAGGAGGTTTTAGCGTGGTGTGCGTTTTTTCAAGCACAGCTTCACCACCTGATGGGGTATCGATTGGGGTCATAAGGCATCTCTTTCAGTATCAAGCTATAGTATAGGTGTTTTGTACACGGACGACCACAGGAGGGGAAGTTGTGTACTGATTTTCCAGTACAATGCCGTCATGGAAATGACGCTTGAAAAAATCCTCCAGAGCCAGGGGTTTGGTACCCGTCGGCAGTGCCGTGATTTGGTCTTATCTGGAGACGTAGAAATTAATGGGGAGGTTTGTGAGACCCCATCCGAGCGGATTCCTGTTGAAGGACTGACATTTGTTGTGGATGGGAAGGCATGGCAGTACCGTGAGCATCTTTATCTGATGATGCATAAGCCTGAAGGCTATGAGTGCTCACATGAGCCTCAGCACCATGCCAGTGTGTTTGCGCTGGTACCTTGGCAGTTCCTAAACCGAAACCTGCAATGTGTCGGTAGGTTGGATCAGGACACAACCGGTTTGCTCCTGCTTTCTGACGATGGACAGTTCATCCACCGGTATACCTCTCCTAAAAAGCATGTCTCTAAGGTTTACCAGATGACGCTAGCGGATGATCTTACTGAGGATCAGGTGTCAACATTGGAAACGGGAGTTCAATTGCACCATGAGAGAAATGTCAGCAAGGCACTGTCTTGTCGGAAGTTGGCATCCAATTCCTTAGAAATGGCGATAGATGAAGGCAAATACCATCAGGTTAAGCGCATGATGGGGGCGGTTGGCAATAAGGTGGTTTCTTTGCACCGTCATGCTATTGGGGGGCTTATCCTGCCGGAAGACCTAGAGCCAGGGCAATGGCGCTATCTGACGGAGGCGGAGTTGCGGAAACTGGCTGGGTAATCGGTGTGCCGGGAGTGTTTTGCCGTCGAGTAGTTACTTTGCCGAAAATTCAGGTCTTTTTTATTTCACTGTTTTAGTGTAACTTACGCTTTTTTGTCTGCTGGATACCTCTGGCAGCTTTGTCTAATTGTTTGTAACGATTCTTATATTATAGATATGACTGCTCAAATTATCAGCGGTAACGAACTCGCGAAGAAAATCAGGGAAGGTATTGCAAAGCGTGCTGCAGCACTGGCAGAGAAGGGGGTTGTTCCTGGGCTTGCTGTTATTCTGGTTGGCGACGATCCTGCTTCTTCCGTTTATGTCCGCAATAAAGAAAATGCTTCTGTCAAGAACGGTATCCGTTCCATTATGGAGAAATACCCGGAAGACTTCACCGAAGAAGCCTTACTGGAACGAATCCGTGTACTGAATGCAGATCCATCTGTCCACGGCATTCTGGTTCAGCTGCCATTGCCGAAGCACATTGATACACGCAAAGTTATTGATGCGATTGCACCTGAAAAGGATATGGACTGCTTTAGTGTATTCAATACCGGTATGCTGATGATTGGAGAGCCACGTATCAAACCATGTACGCCTTTTGGTGTCATGAAGATGTTGGAATCCATTAATTATCCTATCCGAGGGGCACGTGCGGTTATTGTTGGTGCTTCCAATATTGTCGGTAAGCCAATGTCCATGTTGCTGTTGCAGGCTGGTGCAACAGTAACCATCTGCAATTCCAAGACCCGTGACTTGGGCTTCCAGACCCGACAGGCAGATATCTTGATTGCGGCATCTGGTGTCCGCCATATCATCAAAGCGGATATGGTCAAGCCTGGTGCGGTTGTCATTGACGTCGGTATCGGCCGTGGTGAAGACGGAAAACTGTATGGTGACGTTGATTTCGAGAACGTCAAGGAAGTGGCAGGCTACATTTCACCAGTTCCAGGTGGTGTTGGACCGATGACCATTACCATGCTGTTGTCCAATGCCATTGATGCCGCGGAAAGAAAGCTAGCGGAATCGCAGCAGTAATGACTCAATCAGAAGGGGTTCGCTTTTGGTGAGCCCTTTTTTATGTTCCGAAGAAAGATGGATGCAATGGAAAACCCCATGCTTGATTTTAGTGGGCTACCTCGCTTTGACTTAGTTCAGGCAGAGCATATTACGCCTGCTATTAAACAGTTGCTTGACCGTTGTAATGCGGTGGTCTCTGAGCTTGAAAAGCCGATGGCAGAAGTGACCTGGGATAATTTTGTGACACCCTTGGATGATTGTACGGAACAGTTGAGCCGTGCGTGGAGTATTGCAGGGCATCTATGTGCTGTCGTGGATACACCTGAATTACGGGCTGCTTACAACGAGAATATTCCAGCGGTGACCGCATTTTGGACGGCCTTGTCGCAGAACCTGGCTCTGTACGAAAAATACAAGGTAATCCGAAACGCCTCGTCATTTGATGGGCTGTCGGCTGCTCGCAAGCAGTTGGTTGAAAACACTCTAAGGGATTTCCGCCTTGGTGGTGCTGAGTTACCGGATGAACAGAAAAAGGTTTATGCAGGCATCCAGGAAAAGGCGGCATCGCTTTCCACACGTTTTGCAGAGAATGTCCTTGATGCTACCAATCATTATGAGTTGTTGGTGACAGATGAAAAAGATTTGGCTGGTTTGCCTGAAGATGTCTGCCATATGGCTCGTTCCCTTGCTGAGGCTGAGCAGAAAACGGGCTGGAAGTTCACCTTGCATTTCCCATCATTTTTTCCTGTTATGCAGTATGCGGACAACCGTACGCTGCGTGAGAAGATGTACCGTGCCAATTGTACCCGCGCTTCAGAGCTTGGAGAAAACTTGGAATGGGACAATACCGGTATCATCCAAGAGCTTCTTAGGCTCAGGAAACAGGAGGCTGGACTTTTGGGGTATGCCAATTTTGCAGAGGTCTCCCTTGTGCCGAAGATGGCCGATACACCAGAAGAAGTGTTGCGTTTCCTTGAAGAGCTTGCAAGCCGTGCGAAGCCTTTTGCTGAAAAGGACTGGGCACAGTTAAAGGATTTTGCTGCGTCGGAATTGAATATCAGTGATTTGGCTGCATGGGATGTGGCTTATGTTTCCGAAAAATTGCGCCAGAAACAGTATGCTTTTTCTGAGGAAGAAGTAAAGCAATATTTTCCTGAGAACAAGGTTGTCGGTGGACTTTTTGCTTTAGTCTCAAAGCTTTATGGCATTACCGTCAAACCTGATACGGCACCAGTATGGCATAAAGATGTGAAGTTCTTCCGGATTGAAAAGGACGGACAGCTGGTTGGCCAGCTTTATATGGATCTGTATGCAAGGAATGGCAAACGTGGTGGTGCATGGATGGATGATGCTAGGGGACGGCGTTTGACAGCTAAGGGATTGCAGACGCCTGTTGCTTACCTGAATTGCAACTTCACACATCCGGTAGAGAAGGATGGCGTGTTGATTCCGTCGCTTTTTAGGCACGATGAAGTGCAGACGTTGTTCCATGAGTTTGGGCATTGTCTGCATCATCTTTTGACACAGGTCGATGACTTGGGTGTTTCTGGTATTTCTGGCGTGGAATGGGATGCGGTCGAATTACCGTCGCAGTTCATGGAGAATTTCTGTTGGGAATGGGATGTCATCCAAGGGATGAGCTCGCATATCCAGACAGGTGAACAGTTACCCCGTGCGCTTTTCGATAGGATGCTCAAAGCAAAGAACTTTCAGTCTGGTATGGCAATGCTACGTCAGGTTGAGTTTGCGCTGGTTGATATGCACCTGCATTATGACTACGACCCCGATAGCACTAAAACGCCGCGTGATATCCTGGATGGTATTCGGCAGCGTATTGCTGTCAATATTCCACCTGCCTTTAACCGTTTCCTGAATGCGTTCAGTCATATTTTTGCAGGTGGATATTGCGCTGGCTATTACAGTTATAAATGGGCGGAAGTGCTTTCAGCGGACGTTTTCAGTGCCTTTGAAGAAGTAGCTGAAAAGGAAGGTTCAATAGTATCTCCTGTGATGGGTGGAAAGTTCTTGGCTGAAGTCTTGTCTAAGGGTGGTTCCCGTCCTGCGATTGAGTCGTTTGAGGCATTTAGGGGGCGTCGACCGACCATTGATGCATTGTTGCGTCATAGCGGTCTCTTGTCCTGACTTTCCAAGCGCAAAAAAACAGCCCATAATGCATTGGTTTTTCTTCGTGTTGCAAGAAAAGACTTTTGGGGTGGATGGCTAGCGATGACAATAGTTGAGTTCAAGACAAATATCAAGGATAAGGTCTATTATGTCTGCCGTTGGCTTCGTAACGCTTTAGGTCAGTCTTCTGACACCCGTTTTGTCGTGGTGACTGAGGATGCAAGGCAGTTGGCACTCCTTGATACTGCTTTATGGACGTTTTCGGAGCTAGATTTCTTGCCACATGCTGTGTTGGGTTCGTCTTTGGCGGCGCATTCAAAGATTGTTTTGACGGATAATCCAGATGCAGAGTTGCCTGTCAGTCAGGTATTGGTCAATTTATCTAAGGAAGTTCCTGGACAGTTTGCACGTTTTGATCGGTTGATTGAGTTGGTTGCTGCAGATGAGAATGAAAAAGTGGCTGGGCGCAACCGCTATGTACATTATAGGGACAGAGGCTATACCCTCCTTCATGAGAAAGTAAACCCATGGGCGAAATAATAGCAGATACCATCGATAAGAAGCAGGATGCGGTGCCTGTTGTAAAAGATGAAGAAGGTTATCCGCTCTTGACGGAAATTTTGTCAACCGTACCTGATCTTGTGGACTCAGCCCAAAATGAACGTGAGTGGGTTGAGTTGGAAGAGCGACTGGCGCAGCGGATTATGGATCGAGTGCAAGAACGCATCGGTTTTATTCTTGAAGAAATCATCCAGCATAACTTGCAGTTGACTATGCAGAAGGTGACTGGAACCCTTTCAGAGGCTATTACCTCTGACTTGAAGAGCACACTGGAAGTCGTTGTGACGCATACCGTTTCAGATGAATTGCAAAGGCTCAAGCAGAGAGGGTATTTTTCCGAGACCGACCAACATAAAATAGCAGATAGTCAGGACTGATTAGGTTTCCAGGGTGCTGACAGATTCTTGAGGAGAAAACAGTGAAAGTAACCGTATTGGGAGCAGGAATTACCGGAACGACAGCTGCATGGTTTTTACGCCAGGAAGGTCATGATGTTACTGTCATTGAAAGGCGTAATGGCGCTTCCCAGGAAACGACTTTTGGTAATGCATCTCAGATTTCAGTTTCCCATTCTGAACCTTGGTCCAACCCGGGCGCTCCGCTTAAGATTTTAAAGTGGTTGGGTAAAGAAGATGCTCCGCTGTTGTACCGCTTCCGGGCAGAGTTGCTTCAATGGGAATGGGGGGCGCGTTTCCTCAGGGAATGTACACCAGGACGTACTGCGCACAATACCCGCCAGTGCATGGCGATGGCTGATTTCAGTAAACGCACGCTTCGTCAATTGCGTGATGAGACGGGTATTGACTATACCTACCTGCGACGGGGCATTATGCATTTCTATACGGACAAGTCTGATTACGAAGCGTCTAAGGCTGGCGCAAAGCTGATGACATCATGGGGTTGTCCGCGTAACACCATTACTAAAGATGAGGTTGTCCAGCTCGAACCTGCATTAACGCCGGTTTACGACAGGTTAGTTGGCGGAGATTTTACGCCTGATGATGAGCATGGAGATTCCCGTGAGTTCACGGTAGCGCTAGCTAAGATGGCAATGGAGCAGGGGGTTGAATTTCGCTTCAATACACAGGCAACGCGTTTGCTGACTGAAGGAACAGGCGATTCGGCGCGTATTGCTGCTGTTGAAATCATCAAGGATAACGGAGAATTCGATGTCCTTCAGAGTGATGCTTTTGTTTGTGCATTTGGCAGTTTCTCAGCACCGTTTTTGAAGCCTTTGGGCATCAATCTGATGATTTATCCGACAAAAGGCTATTCTGCGACTTTCCCGGTTATCGATCCAGACAAGGCGCCTTATGTTTCCTTGATTGATGCAGGCTATAAACTGTGTATTTCGCGTTTAGGTAACAAATTGCGTGTTGCGGGTACGGCTGAAATGAACGGATATCGCCGTGAACTCAATGAAGAACGGTGCAGGGCGCTGATTCGCCGTACGTCTGAATTGTTTCCAGAGGCTTGCGATTATAGCCAGCCTAATTTCTGGACGGGCTTTAGGCCGATGACACCAACCAATATCCCATATGTCGGCAAAACAAAATACCAGAACCTGTATTTGAATACTGGACACGGTACGTTGGGATGGACGATGGGGTGTGGGTCTGGTCGTTCCATTGCGGAAATCATTTCTGGTAAGAAGCCGGATGTTGATTTTGAGTTTTATGGAATGAAATAGCCTTTATCATGGCACGGAAAACAGTAAAAGATATGGCTGCCACCTGTCCTTGTGGTGGCTCATCTTTCCACGCATGTTGTGGACGTTATATAGAAGATGGTCTCCCTGCTCCAACGGCACTGGCTTTGATGCGTTCCCGTTACAGTGCTTTTGTGACTGGTAACGAAGACTACCTGCGCGAAACATGGCTTGCCAAGAATCGTCCGTCTGGCACGATTATTGAAAAAAAAGATCCTATCAAATGGGTTGGGTTGAAAGTGCTTAATCATCAGGAATTGGGGGATAGGGCGACAGTTGAGTTCATTGCCAGCTATAAGAAGAATGGTCGTATGATGAAGTTGCATGAAAACAGTCTCTTCATTAAGGAAGATGACCGTTGGTACTATGTGGACGGAACCTTTTTCTAATTTTTTGTAGTAAGGAAGGGGAAATATGACGTCGGCTTCTGAACAGTGGATGGCTAGGAGTTTAAAAAGCGTTTGGCATCCTTGCTCACAGATGAAACACCATGAAACATTGCCGTTGCTTGCGATTAAGAGCGGCCAAGGTGTTTGGCTGAATGACCAGGATGGGAACCGTTACTTCGATGCTATCAGTTCATGGTGGACAAACCTTTTCGGCCATACCAATCCGACTATCGGCGATGCCATCAAAAAGCAGCTTGATACCTTAGAACATGCCATGCTGGCAGGTTGTACGCATGAACCGGTTGTTGAATTGTCTGAAAGGCTCTCTGAGCTAACAGGGGGCAGATTGGGGCATTGTTTTTATGGTTCTGATGGAGCTTCTGCAATTGAGATTGCCCTGAAGATGAGTTTCCATTACTGGAAGAATACAGGCAATCCAGAAAAACAGGCGTTTATCTGCCTTGAGCACAGCTATCATGGTGAAACGATTGGGGCTATGTCTGTTACCGATGTGGCTATTTTTAGGGATGCGTATGCACCTTTGATTCGAAATGCATACCTGGCACCGAGTCCTGATCCACGTTCAGGTGCATCAGAAGATGGCGGAAAAGAAGCGGCCTTGGCAGCAGCTGATGGGCTTGAAAAAATCTTGAAGGAAAAGTCAGGTACAGTTGCTGCAGTCATCTTGGAACCATTGGTGCAGTGTGCAGCAGGGTTCATCATGTACCATCCTGTCTACCTGAAACGAGTAAGGGAACTCTGTGACCGCTACCGTGTCCACATGATTGCAGACGAAATTGCAGTTGGCATGGGGCGAACAGGATCTTTCTTTGCATGTGACCAAGCCGATATACGGCCAGATTTCCTATGCTTATCTAAAGGGATTACGGGAGGATATCTGCCACTGTCTGTGGTTATGACCACAGATACCATTTACCGTGCTTTTTATGATGATGCGGTTACTCGGGGCTTTTTGCATTCCCATTCTTATACAGGAAATCCGTTGGCCTGTCGTGCGGCGCTGGCAACGTTGGATCTTTTTGAAAGGAATGACGTTATTGCCCGAAATAGGCGTCTTTCTAGCGTGATGACCCAGTTGCTTGAACCTATTCGGCAGCATGGCAAAGTTCGTCATTTTAGGAATAAGGGCATGTTGTGGGCATTTGACGTCGAGATGCAGGAAGAAGAGGTCGTTACGTTTCCAAGACGGTTTTTCCAAGTGGCACTAAGGCATGAAGTTTTGATGCGTCCCATTGGAAATACGGTTTACTTAATGCCGCCATATGTCACAACTGAAAAAGAAGCGGCTTGGCTGGCAGAGCGCGTCGGAATGGTTCTCCAGGAAGTGATTGGGGCATGAACAGGCCAGCTTATTTCATTACAGGGACAGATACGGGTGTC
The DNA here is from genome assembly GCA_016291665.1 of Oxalobacter sp. Lineage (GTDB taxonomy): Bacteria > Pseudomonadota > Gammaproteobacteria > Burkholderiales > Burkholderiaceae_D > Oxalobacter. The sequence continues at coordinate 28,634 of JAEEYE010000017.1, forward strand.
GGCAAGACAGCGATATCCTGTGCCATCATCAGTCTTTTAGTTGCGCGAGGATTTAAAGTTGCGGCCATGAAGCCAGTTGCGGCAGGAGGGCGATTGGTTGATGGTGTTCTTCATAATGAGGATGTCGACAGTTTGATACAGGAAGCCAACGTTCTTTTGCCACAGGAATTGGTCTGTCCCTTTTTACTGAAAGAACCTGCTTCACCGAATCTCGCAGCGGCTATAGAAGCGCGTTCTGTCGACGTTACGCATATCGCAACGTGTTTCCAGCAGATTAGGGCGCAGGCAGAAGCGGTTGTCGTCGAAGGGGTGGGGGGCTTTTATGTGCCTTTGGCGGATCATGCCTCTGTTGCAGACCTTGCTCTGGCATTAGGGTTGCCGGTCATTTTGGTTGTTGGGTTGCGTTTAGGGTGCATAAACCATGCGCTTTTAACATCTGCCGCGATTCGCGCTAAGGGGCTTAAGCTTGCTGGGTGGGTTGCCAACCATATTGACCCAAGTATGATTTTTAGTGATGGTAATATTGCAACCTTGGAAAAATGGCTGGATGCCCCAAGGCTTGGGACGGTACCTTATTTGCAGTCGCTAGAGTGTGCAGGTGATTATCTAAATCTCGATCTTTTGCACGAAATTAGTTTAAAAAGGAAGTAGTTTGACATGACATCTCAACCAATTCATTTTTACCGGCCAGAAGCAGCCGAGAATCTGCCTGAACCAGAAGTATGGCCGGTGAAGGAAATCTTAGCATTGTATGAATTGCCGTTTACGGAATTGATGTTCCGGGCGCAAGAAGTACATCGTGCCAATTTTCCAACGGGTGAAGTTGAGTTGAATTCTTTGATATCGTTGAAGACGGGGGCATGTACAGAGGACTGTGGTTATTGTCCACAATCCATCCATCATAATACGGATGTGACGCCAAGCAAGATTTTGGATATGGAAACTATTTTGGCGGCGGCACGTCGGGCGAAGGAGTTAGGGGCAAATCGCTTCTGTATGGGGGCTTCTGGTCGCTCGCCTAATGACCGAGATTTTAAAAAGTATCTCGAAATTGTCCGGGCTGTGAAAGCTCTTGGACTGGAAACGTGCATGACGTTGGGAATGCTCAAGGAAGAACAGGCGCAGCAGCTGAAAGAGGCAGGTTTGGACTATTACAACCATAATTTAGATACTTCGCCAGATTATTATGGTTCCATCATTACGACCCGTAATTATCAGGATCGTTTGGATACATTGGGACGTGTTCGTCGTGCGGGTATCAAGGTCTGTTGTGGCGGGATTATCGGTATGGGGGAAAGCCGTGAGCAACGTGCGTCATTGCTCTCTCAACTGGCGAACCTGAACCCTTATCCAGAAGCAGTACCGATTAATCATCTGGTGCCTATTAAGGGAACTCCTCTTGAAAACATGAAGCCTCTCGATCCACTTGAGTTTGTAAGGACGATTGCTGTGGCTCGGATTATCATGCCGCAGGCGAAAGTACGTATGTCAGCCGGTAGGGCTGAACTGGGAGAGGCAATCCAAGCATTGTGCTTTTTAGCGGGAGCTAATTCTATATTTTATGGCGAAAAACTGCTGACAACAGACAATGCTGATGCCAATGAAGACCGTGCGCTTTTGGCAAAGCTGGGTTTAAAGCCGTTTGAAGCAACGGATGTTAAAGCCCGTATGCCGGGAATGCCGGAGCATGACCACCATGACCATTGAGGTCGTCTACTATAACGAGGGTGAAGACCCTGCTGAATGGTTGCCTGCCTTAAGGCAGGCTCTGCCTGAGGCTAATATCCGTCTTTGGAAAGAAGGTGATGTTGCTCCTGCTGATTATGCCTTGGTATGGAATGCGCCTAAGGCACTTTTTGAAGGACGCAGGGGCTTGAAGGCAGTTTTTAACTTGGCGGCTGGTGTTGATGCCTTGCTTGCCTCAGAGGTAGTGCCGGAAAAAGTGCCTATTTTCCGTCTGGAAGATGCAGGCATGGCTGTTCAGATTGCAGAGTATGCTGTGTATGCTGTGCTCCGTTATTTTCGTCGTTTTGATGAATACAGCAAACTCCAGGCGACCGGGCAGTGGGGGTTTTTGACTCCCAATGACCGCAATCATTTCACAGTCGGTATTATGGGCTTAGGCGTCATGGGGACGAAAGCGGCAACCATGCTTAAACCGTTCGGATTTCCATTGAAAGGGTGGAGCCGGAACCCTAAAACTGTCCCTAGTTTGATGTGTTATGCAGGGCTTGGGGAACTGCCTTCGTTTCTGTCCGATGTGAGAGTGCTTGTCTGCCTACTTCCCAAGACCAGTGAGACAGTCGGGATACTGAATGCTGACCTTTTCCGTATGCTGCCTGATGGTGCCGCTATCGTGAATTTAGGACGGGGCGCATTGATGAACGAGGATGACCTGCTGGATGCGTTGGCGTCGCGGAAACTGTGTGGTGCAACATTGGATGTTGTTGCCAACGAGCCATTGTCTCATGGGCATCCGTTCTGGCAACATCCTGATGTGATGTTAACGCCGCATATTGCCGGGTTGACGTTTTGCGATGAAACTGTTGCGGTCGTAGCGCAGGCTGTTCGGTGTTTGGAAAGGGGCGAAGTACCGCCAGGATTGGTGGATCGTACCAAGGGATATTGAGTACTTGGCAAATTCTACAAAAGAAAGACCCCGCCTGTGCCGTAACGCCTCATCTTGAACCAAAGCGGTTCAAGTGGTCGCAGTTAGCGGGATTTCGGGTTCACCGGACGAGCGGTGCACTCACCTGTCCTGCAAATTTCCGCAACCTATGTTAATTATGGTTCAAAGAATATATGGCATAAGTCGTACACCGCAGGGCAATTCCAGTCTAACGCATTGAGAGTAACTGTCAACCGTTTTTTCCAACAGTTTGTGGGGAAAAACGGTGTGTGGAAACTTCAAGCCTCTATGGCAGAATCAATAGTACGCGTCATTGATTCTATTTTTTCACGGAGTTCCGTTAACGCACCTTCGGGTATGGGAGCGTCTGGAGACTTATGTTTTAGGAGTTCTGCCGCCATACTGATGCAAGCCATGACTGCAATCCGGTCAGTACCACGGATTTTGCCAGATTCACGGATTGTACGCATTTGACCATCGACATAGGCAACAGCTTGGAGCAGTTTGCCTTCCTCTTCATCGCGGCAGGACAGCCTGTAGTTTTGCCCCATGATGGAAACATCCAGTTGGCTCATTATTCAGTTCCTCCGGATTCGGACGGTAACCTGTCAATGATGGCGACTACTTTTTGGCGAGCAGTCTCGATTCTTTCCAATAGGTGTTGCTTTTCCTGCCTGAGGGATTCGGCTTGCGCCTTCAGGTCAGCGTTTTCTTGCTTCAGTGTCTGTGTCAATGTCACGAGCGCATTGATTTTCTCGGCTAGTAGATCCAGTTCAGAAATCATAGTCGAATCTCCCTGTATAGTTTGTTGCGGATGTCTTGCATGTGGAGTTGCGTGGTAAGGTTGTGTTGTGTACCATCTGATTCCTGATTTTACTCCGTGTAAGACATGGATTTCTGAATTTTTTGGTTTAATCCAAAGAAATTTCTCAGAACTGCTGAAATTTGCTTTTTTTATGCATCAACTGCTATGGATTTACAAGATATTTCACCGAAAAAAACGGTAGTCATCGCAATAGATGGTCCAACAGCCTCAGGCAAGGGGACTGTTGCCCAACGCGTAGCAGATAGGCTTGGATTTCATTATCTGGACTCAGGAGCGCTTTATCGTCTGACGGCACTTTCAGTACTCCGTGCTGGAATAGCAGAAGATGATGTAGGAGCAATTGCTTCGATAGCTGGTAGTTTACCTTGCTCATTCAAAGGGGGGAGTATCTTCCTTGGTTGTGAGGATGTTTCTGAAGATATCAGGACGGAGGAAGCGGGTAACATGGCATCGAAGGTTGCTGCCCATCAGCCTGTGCGAGATGCCTTGGTTGCTCTGCAATTGAGTTTTTGTCAGCCGCCAGGACTTGTGGCTGATGGCCGGGATATGGGGACGGTTATTTTCCCGAATGCTGATGCGAAAATATTTTTAACGGCCAGTGTTGAAGTCCGGGCACAAAGGCGTTATAAACAGTTGTTAGAAAAAGGGGTTTCTGCTAATATTGATATTCTGCGAAAAGATTTGGAAGAGCGGGATAGGCGTGATTCTGAAAGGAAGTCTTCCCCTTTAAAGCCTGCTGCTGATGCGGTAATACTTGACTCTTCCGATTTAGGTATTGAGGAATCAGTTCAGGCGATCCTTGATATCTGCATGATGAAAAATATTCGATAATCCTTGTATAAGGGTTGTCTTGGTCCCCAGAAGGCGCAATGCCTTTGGGGGTTTTTTAATCTGACCCGGTATGTCTCAAAAGGACACCGGTTTTTCAAAATATAAAAATATGCCTACTGCATCTGTTCCAGAAAAGGAAAGTTTCGCCGCTTTGTTTGAAGAATCCCTCGCACGCCATGATATGCGTTCGGGTGAAGTGATTTCTGCTGAAGTTGTTCGCATCGACCATAACTTTGTTGTTGTCAATGCTGGTCTGAAATCCGAAGCCTTCATTCCAATCGACGAATTCAAGAACGACATCGGTGAAATCGAAGTCAATGTTGGTGATTTCGTTTCCGTAGCAATTGAATCCCTTGAAAACGGTTTTGGTGATACCATCCTCTCCCGTGACAAGGCTAAACGTTTGGCCTCTTGGCTGGCTCTCGAAAAAGCCATGGAATCCGGCGAAATTGTTACCGGCGTTGTCAATGGCAAGGTTAAAGGTGGCCTGACTGTTCTGACGAATGGTATCCGTGCTTTCCTGCCAGGTTCCTTGGTTGATACTCGTCCAGTTAAGGACACTACGCCTTATGAAGGCAAGACCCTTGAATTCAAGGTCATCAAGCTCGATCGTAAGCGCAATAATGTCGTTCTGTCCCGCCGTGCAGTTGTTGAAGCATCTATGGGCGAAGAACGTGCAAAACTGATGGAAAGCCTGAAGGAAGGTACCATCATCACCGGTATCGTCAAGAACATCACCGACTATGGTGCATTTATTGATTTGGGTGGTATCGACGGTCTGCTCCACATCACCGATTTGGCATGGCGCCGAGTCCGTCATCCATCTGAAATGTTGACGGTTGGCCAGGAAATCCAGGCTAAGGTCTTGAAGTACGATCAGGAAAAGAATCGTGTTTCCCTAGGCGTCAAGCAGTTGGGCGATGATCCATGGACTGGTCTGTCTCGTCGCTATCCTAAGGGTACCCGCCTCTTCGGTAAGGTTACCAATCTCACCGATTATGGTGCATTCGTTGAAGTTGAACAAGGTATCGAAGGTTTGGTTCACGTTTCCGAAATGGATTGGACCAACAAGAATGTTGCTCCTGGCAAGGTTGTCAAGTTGGGTGACGAAGTTGAAGTCATGGTTCTTGAAATTGATGAAGAACGTCGTCGTATCAGCTTGGGCATGAAACAGTGCAAGCCAAACCCATGGCAAGAATTCGCTGAAACCCACAAGAAGGGTGACAAGGTCAAGGGCGCAATCAAGTCCATCACTGACTTTGGTGTATTTATCGGCCTGCCTGGAAATATCGATGGCTTGGTACATTTGTCCGATCTGTCTTGGACTGAATCTGGTGAAACGGCTGTTCACAACTTCAAGAAGGGAGAAGAACTGGAAGCAGTTGTTCTGGCTATCGATGTTGAACGTGAACGTGTTTCCTTGGGTGTTAAACAGCTTGAAGGTGACCCATTCAGCAACTACATTGCAATGAATGAACGTGGTTCTATCGTGACCGGTACTGTTAAGTCTGTTGAACCTAAAGGTGCCGTCATCCAGTTGAACGATGATGTTGAGGGTTACCTGCGTGCTTCTGAAATCTCCAGCGACCGTGTTGAAGATGCAAGCACCCAGCTGAAGGAAGGCCAGAGTGTTGATGTCATGATCATCAATATTGACCGCAAGTCCCGTACCCTGCAGTTGTCAATCAAAGCCAAGGATCAGCAGGAAACCCAGGCAGCAATCAAGAAGATTCAGGACGATTCTTCTGCTGCATCTGGCATGACCAGCTTGGGCGCCTTGCTGAAAGCTAAGTTTGACAACAAACAGTAATCAGGAAAGACGATGACAAAATCCGAATTGATCAACTCTCTAGCAAACAGCTACCAGCTGTATGCAAAAGATGCTGAACTGACGGTTAAAACCATCCTGGAGACCATGGCTGAGGCCTTGGCGGATGGAAAACGCATAGAAATTCGGGGTTTTGGTAGTTTTGCACTGAGTGTTCGGCCTCCACGCGTTGGGCGTAATCCCCGCTCAGGTGAAAAGGTGATGGTTTCTGAAAAGCGGGTGCCACACTTTAAGCCTGGCAAGGAACTGCGTGAACGCGTTGATGCGAGCCTCGATTCAAGATAATCTGTTCTCTTCAGATTCAGCATAAAAGGGCACCTTCGGGTGCCCATTTTCTTGCATGGGGCATTAAAATACTTATTTTCCTGGTAATAATTGGGAAGGGTCGGGTTTATACCCGGAAGTTATAGTTTGTTGATGGCATCTTCTTATGGAATTTGAAGTTTGGTGGCTGATTGGTGTCCCTATCTTTTTCGGTTTGGGATGGGTGGCTGCCCGAATTGATATCAGGCAACTGTTATCCGAATCGCGTAGCCTGCCGAAGGGGTATTTCAAAGGTCTGAATTTTCTATTGAATGAACAGCCAGACAAGGCAATTGATGCATTCATTGAAATCGTGAAGCTTGATCCTGAGACGGCAGAATTACACTTCGCATTAGGGAACTTGTTCCGTCGTCGTGGCGAGACAGAACGTGCCATTCGTATGCATCAAAACCTGCTTCTGCGTCCTGATTTACCGACCGAACAACAGATGCAGGCAAGGTTCGAATTGGGACAGGATTACCTGAAGGCTGGGTTATTGGATCGGGCTGAAGATGTCTTCCAAGAGTTGACCGAGACGCCTTATTCCATGCGTGCGCGGCGTGCTTTACTGGAAATTTTCCAACGTGAGAAGGAATGGAAGCAGGCAATTGATGCGGCCGAAGCGTTGCAGGAAATGGGGGCGGGTAGTCGTAGCCGTCAGATTGCCCAATTTTATTGCGAAATTGCTGAAAGCCATCTGGCCATGACCCATCCTGAAAAAGCCTTGCCGCTTTTGGAAAAGGCTCTTGAGATTGATAGGATGTGTACCCGTGCAACCATACTGACTGGTGACGTTTACCGTGCAATGGGTGATGTTGAGAAAGCCTTGGATACATGGCGGCGTGTTCAGAATCAGAATGTGTTGCATACCGTGCTTATTGTCCGCCGCTTGATGGATGGGTATGAAGAAGTTGGCAGGTTGGAAGAAGGTATCGGTCTTTTACGTTCTTATCTGACAGAAGTTTCTTCTATCGATATATTGGATGTTCTTGTTAAGGCGGTCTTAAAAGTGAAGGGAGCGGAAGAAGCAACGGCACTTGTTCGTGAAGAATTGTGGAAAACCCCGACGCTTTTAGGTTTGGATCGACTTCTGGAAGCACAACTCTTGGTTGTGCCACCTGAGGTTCGTCAAGAAATTTCTAGTATCCGTACATTGATTCAGCGCTATGCCCACAAACTCTCGCATTATAAGTGCCACCATTGTGGGTTTGAGGCAAGGCAGTTCTATTGGCAGTGCCCAGGATGCCATGAATGGGAATCCTATTCACCGAAACGTGTTGAAGAGGAAAATTTTGCCTAATAATCTAAGGCAGTAGGTCAGTTAATACTTTGGTTTTTACACCATGCGCGAGAATAAAAAAGCACCTTATATTTTGATTGTTGGCGATGTTATGCTTGACCGTTACTGGTTCGGAGATGTGAACCGAATTTCTCCGGAAGCGCCGGTACCTGTTGTTTTGATTAACCGTAATGAAGAGCGTCTGGGCGGCGCAGCCAATGTTGCTCGTAATGTTGCTGCTTTGGGTGCTGAATGTAGCTTGATGGGTATTGTGGGTGATGATGAGCCAGGGCGAATGGTTGAGAGCCTTTTAAATGATGCCGGTATTGTGCCCCATCTACATGAGTCAAAAGATATTTCTACGATTGTGAAGTTGCGAGTCATTGGCAGGCAACAACAGCTTTTGCGGTTGGACTTTGAAAAGAGGCCTCCACAGGAAGCATTGGACAATGCCATGCAGCATTACCGTAATCTGTTGGATTCCCATGACATCGTTGTTTTTTCCGACTATGGAAAAGGGGCACTCGACAATGTAGCTGAAATGATTGCTGTGGCTGCCAAAGCGGGAAAAACTACCTTGGTTGATCCCAAGGGGGACGACTTCAAGAAATATAGGGGGGCAACCTTCCTGACTCCGAATAAGTCCGAATTGCGGCAGGTTGTTGGTAGTTGGCGTGATGAGGAAGAATTGGTGCAGAAAGCCCGTAACCTGCGCGCTGAGCTGGGTATTGAATGGCTTCTTCTCACTCGTTCAGAAGAAGGGATGTCGCTTTTTGGCGAGAAGGATACCATCCATATCCCAACGGTTGCCCGCGAGGTTTTCGATGTGTCAGGGGCAGGTGATACCGTCATTGCAACGTTGGCAACCATGCTGGGTTACGGGAAACCTGTTGCCGAGGCCATTGATATAGCTAACAGGGCTGCCGGTATTGTCGTTGGCAAGCTCGGCACGGCGACGGTTACCTCGCAAGAACTGTTTTCCGAATAGTTAAAGTCGTTCCAGCTTGGCTATCGTAAGGTCAAGGTGTTTCATTCCCACAGAACCGAAATTAACGAAGGCTCTGTCACCTGATTCGAGCCTGATGATGACACCTTCGCCGAATTTCTTGTGGTAGACAGATTGCCCCGCGCGCCACTTGTGGTGTGTTGCGCTTGTTTGGGGTTTGGAGGAGGGGATATTTCCCCATTCTGCTTCATCGATATAGGATGCCTTTTTCTGCTTGAACATCAGTTTCGTGTTTTCTTCTGGCAGTTCGTCAATGAAGCTTGAATGTTTGTTGTAATTGGCATGGCCATACAGCATCCTGTATTCAGCGCAACTGAGGTAAAGTTTCTTTTTGGCGCGTGTCAAGGCGACATACATCAAACGGCGTTCCTCTTCGAGTCCTTTTTTGTCGTGGGAACTGTTTTCATGCGGGAAAAGCCCTTCTTCCAGTCCTGTAATGAAAACGGCCTCAAATTCTAGTCCTTTTGCCGCGTGGACGGTCATTAGCTGGACGGCATCAGTGTTTTCATCTGCCTGTGCGTCCCCGGCTTCTAGGGAAGCGTGTGAAAGGAAGGCAGAAAGTGGTGACATATTGACAGGGTGATTGTCATTAGCATCGATGATGTTTGGTGAACTTGCAATTACATCATTTGAAGCGTTGGTATTGACGGACAGGCTACTCGTTTGAGCATATTGTTCAAAGTCATATCCTTCTTCTATCAGGAATTGGGCGGCGGCAGAAATCAATTGTTCTAGGTTTTCAAGCCGTTCTGCACCTTCTTTTTCCTTTTGATAATACATTTCGAGGCCACTAGACTCGATGATGGACGTAATCAGATCAGGAAGGTTCTTGTTGAATGTCGAAGCGGTACCTTGATCAATGATGCGTGCAAAGGCTTCAAGAGCTGATCTTGATCTGCCGTTCATCAACGGGATAGCGTCATAGAGTGAGCAGTTGTTGGCCTTAGCTAGGTCATCCAACTGTTCAAGAGTACGTGTACCGATGCCCCTGGGTGGGAAGTTGGCGACGCGCATGAATGCGGCATTGTTGTTTGGGTTGCTGATGAGTTGCAGGTAGGCGATGGCATGCTTGATTTCTGCGCGTTCAAAGAAACGCAGTCCCCCATAAACACGGTAAGGGATTTTTTTGTTGATGAAGCTGTGTTCTAGGACGCGTGACTGGGCATTGGAACGGTATAGGACAGCCATTTCGCGGTAGGGGATGCCTTCTGCTTTCAAGTGTTGGACTTCCTGACAGACCCAGTCTGCTTCATTGGTGTCAGAAGGGAGTTTAAGGATGCGCACCGGTTCCCCTTGTCCGGCATCAGTACGCAGGTTTTTCCCAAGACGCTTTTGGTTGTGGGCAATCAATGCGTTGGCCGCATCCAAGATGTTGCCTTTTGAGCGGTAGTTCTGTTCAAGGCAGATGAAATTCTTCACCTTGAAGTCTGTCCGGAATGCCAGCATGTTTTCGACATTCGCTCCCCTGAAAGCATAGATGCTTTGGTCGTCGTCGCCGACGGCGAATATGGCGGTATCCTTGCCAGCCAAAAGTTTCAGCCAGCGGTACTGCATATCGTTGGTGTCTTGGAATTCATCAACGAGGATATGCCGGAAGCGCGATTGGTAATGCTCGCGCAAGGGTTGGTTGCGTTCGAGTAATTCACAGCAACGTAGCAGCAGTTCAGCAAAGTCGACGACGCCTTCCCGCTGGCACTGGCTTTCGTAGATTTCGTAAATCCGGGCTAACTCCTGTTCATGGTGGTCACGAGGGCGGACGTCACCTGCCCGTAACCCTTTTTCCTTTTGGCTATTTATGTAGTGTGCAACAGACTGGGGTTTATACCAGTCGCCGCTGAGATTGGCTACCTTCAGGATGCGTTTGACGGCTGAGAGTTGGTCCTGTGCATCTAGGATGTTGAAGGATTGTGGGAGTGCCGCATCTTTCCAGTGTAACCGAAGGATTCGGTTGCATAGCCCATGGAACGTGCCGACCCACATACCCCGGAGGTTGTCAGAGAGCATGGTACCAAGGCGGGCGAGCATTTCCTTGGCGGCCTTGTTTGTAAAGGTTACGGCAAGGATGCTGTAGGATGAAACCTGGCCGGTTTTCAGGAGCCAGGCAATCCGGGTGGTCAAGACACGGGTTTTGCCAGACCCGGCGCCAGCCAGTATGAGTGCTGATTGGGCGGGTAATGTCACAGCGGCGAGCTGCTCGGTGTTAAGGTTGTTCAGTAAGTGATCCATCAGGGCATTATCCAACATCAGGGCAGGCTTTGTCTTGGGTTTTTGAGGGTGAAAGCGTGCGTCCTTTTCTCTTACTCAGAAGCAGGATGTTGCAGTTTTGGTGAAAAGCTATGCTTCGGTGAGTTGCGAATAGGACTAATAATGATAATGATTCTTGTTTTTCAGACTAGATGCTAGAATTTCAACTTCCTTAACTTTTTGAAGTGCCGTTACGTGATTACCAGCGATATTGAGATTGGTATGCGAATTGGCATTGCCCATAAATTTTCAATTAGGAATTTTCGATGTTGCCATTGATGCTTGCGGAAAAAGGGAGCCCTTTGCGGATTGGGCGGATCACTGGCAAGGAAGAAACAAGGCGTTTTCTGGAAAAACTTGGCTTTTCTATAGGTGAAGAGATTACCGTTGTAAGTGATATGAATGGTAGCCTGATTGTTAAAGTGAAAGATTCTCGTATTGCCCTTGGACGTGATGTGACCGGACATATTTTGGTTTCGAAAGCATAATGGACGAGAGTGCTTATATACGTTGCCATGAGTTTAATTGAAGAAATTCTGGTTTCCGGCTGACTTTATTGTTGAGGTAAAGCATGAGTATCCGCATTGCGCTCGCAGGGAACCCCAATTGTGGCAAGACAACACTTTTTAATGCATTGACCGGCTCACGTCAGACAGTCGGGAATTGGCCTGGGGTGACAGTTGAGAAAAAGGAAGGGCACCTGAGAGGTTATCCTGATGTCGAAGTCGTTGACCTGCCAGGTATTTATTCCCTGTCCCCTTATTCTCCAGAGGAAGTCGTTGCGCGGACTTATTTGGTCGAGGAGAAGCCGGAAGTTATCCTTAATATCGTGGATGGTACCAATCTTGAGCGTAACCTGTACTTAACAACGCAGCTCATCGAGTTGGGGTTACCGACGGTGGTTGCCATCAACATGCTTGACCTGTTGCAGAAAAGTGGAGATGTCTTAGATACCGGAACCCTTTCTGCAAAGTTGGGGTGTCCTGTAGTGGCTATTTCTGCCTTGGAGAAAACGGGTATCGATGAAGCAGTGGGGCTGGCTTTGCAGACGTCGGGCGTTCCTCCTAAAGGGTTACGTCACCATTATAGTGGTGCTTTAGAGCATGCATTGGCGCATATTGAAGAAGCAGTATTGCATGACGAACCAGAGAATATCCAGCATTGGTATGCCATCCGGCTGTTTGAGCGTGATAGTAAGATTGCTGAAAAGCTTGGTTTGACTTCTGAACAGGTCGACCATATCGAGAAAGACATCGTCGCTTGTGAGGAGGAGTTGGACAACGACAGTGAAAGCATTATGTCTTTTGAGCGTTATGAGTGGGTTGGTCGTTTGGTATCGTCTAGCTTGCATGCTGCTCCTAGACAGCTTTCCATATCAGATAAGATAGACCAGATTGTTACGAACCGTTTCTTGGCGTTGCCTATCTTTATCTTGGTAATAACGGGTGTTTATTATCTAGCGATGCATTCGTTGGGCGCTTTTATTACCGATTGGGTCAATGATGTTTTCTTCGGCAAGATGGTGCCTGATGCAGTTAGCGGTTGGCTGGAGGCTCTGGAGGTTGATGAATGGTTGTCCAACCTGATCTTAGATGGCATTGTGGCTGGCGTTGGCGCTGTTTTAGGATTCGTACCCCAGATTTTCCTGCTTTTTGCCATGCTGGGTATTGTCGAGTCCTGTGGCTATATGGCACGTGTTGCGTTCATTCTTGACCAAGTTTTCCACCGCATTGGCCTATCAGGGAAATCGTTTATACCGATCCTGATTGGGACGGGGTGTGGTGTACCAGGCATCATGGCATCAAGGACTATTGAGAACGAAGCAGACCGCCGTATGACTGTCATTACCACGACATTTATTCCGTGCAGTGCAAAGTTGCCGATTATTGCTATGTTTGCGGGAGCCATCTTTCATGAGGCTTGGTGGGTGGCTCCAGCAGCTTATTTCACGGGGATTGCAGCCATTGTCATATCGGGCGTTATTCTGAAAAAGACACGGTTGTTTGCTAGTGATCCTGCACCGTTTGTTATGGAACTCCCTCCCTACCGGTGGCCTCGAGCAGGAGCTCTCTTTAGGTCGACTTGGGAAAGGGGGTTCAGTTTCATCAAGAAAGCCGGGACAATCATCTTACTGTCCACTATCCTCATTTGGTTTGTATCGTCTTATGGATGGTCAGAGGGTGGTTTGGGTATGGTCGAAAATATGGAGGACAGTCTTTTAGCCAGTGTTGGCAATGCGGTGAAATATCTGTTTGTTCCATTGGGTTGGGGAGATTGGAAGGCCGTTGTGGCGACCATTACAGGACTGATTGCCAAGGAAAACTTGGTTGGTACCTTTGGTGTTCTATATGGTGTTGGGGAAGTTGAAGAAACTGGTAAAGAAATCTGGGCACAGCTTGGTGCAAGTTATACAGGGCTGTCAGCATGGTCGATTCTGGTATTCAATCTGCTGTGTGCACCGTGCTTTGCGGCTATGGGGGCTATCCGCCGTGAAATGGAGAATTGGAAGTGGTTCTTGTTTGCCATTGGTTATCAGAGTGTTTTTGCGTGGTGCGTTGCTTTGTGTTTCTATCAATTGGGTATGTGGGTTACAGCAGGTGTTTTCGGGATATGGACGGCAATTGCTCTAGCGCTGGTTGCCCTAGGCGTATACATGCTCTTTCGTAAAGGTTATACCGTGCGTATCGAGAATATGGTTAATGGTGAAAATGCCGTCGGCTAGGAAGTAAGGGTTTTTATGGGAACTTTTTTTGTCGGGATGGTATTGGTCATTGTTGTTGGCTTAATCATCTTTCATTTAGTGCGTCGGTATCGGCAAGGAAGGCCCGTTCTCTGTGATGCGGTTGAGTGTCGTACTTGTGGATCGCAAGCTGCCTGTCAATCAAAGCACTGTACTATCAATGCTGGTGTCGAGGAAGAAAAGCCAGTTCGCATCGTCAAACGTATTCCATGATGTTGTATGAGGGAATTCGATTAATCGTAAATCGTTTTCGCTGTTACGGATGGATGAACAGTCTTCTTTTTCTCTCTGAAAAATTATTTTTTTTTGCTACCCTTGAAATTCATAAAACCCGCCCATATACTTAGCACTCGTTAAGGGAGAGTGCTAACAGCAGTCTCTGTTCTTACCCGATTCAGCAAGGAAAAAGTTCTTTCCTGGCAATGTTTTTGGGTGGATTGATTAAATAGATTTATATAGGAAATTGTTATGAAACTTCGTCCTTTGCAAGACCGTATCATCATCAAACGCGTTGAACAGACCACAACAACGGCTTCTGGCTTGATCATTCCAGATGCAGCAGCAGAAAAACCTGACCAGGGTGAAGTTCTGGCTGTTGGCAATGGTAAGGTTCTGGAAGACGGCAAGGTTCTGCCACTTGATGTCAAGGTTGGTGATTATGTCCTGTTTGGCAAATATTCTGGCCAGGCTGTAAAGGTTGATGGCGAAGAACTGCTCGTCATGCGTGAATCCGACGTTATGGCCATCATCGAACAGTAATCCACTGTTTGGCATGTTATTTAAGGTATATCCACCATATAGAATATTTAGGAGAAATTCATGTCCGCTAAAGAAGTTGTATTCGGCGATGCCGGTCGTAGCAAATTGGTAGAAGGCGTCAATATCCTGGCAGACGCTGTTAAGGTTACTTTGGGTCCTAAAGGCCGCAATGTTGTTTTGGAACGTAGCTGGGGCGCACCAACGATCACCAAAGATGGTGTTTCTGTTGCGAAAGAAATTGAATTGAAAGACAAGCTCATGAACATGGGCGCACAGATGGTTAAGGAAGTAGCTTCCAAGACCAATGACAATGCTGGTGACGGTACCACTACGGCAACAGTCCTGGCTCAGGCCATTGTCCGTGAAGGCATGAAGTATGTTGCTGCCGGTATGAATCCAATGGATCTGAAGCGCGGTATTGACAAGGCAGTTGCAGCGACCATTGAAGAACTCAAGAAAATTGCCCGTCCAATTACCACAAGCAAGGAAATTGCCCAGGTTGGTTCCATTTCTGCCAACAGTGATACCTCAATCGGCGAAAGCATCGCTGAAGCAATGGATAAAGTCGGCAAGGAAGGTGTCATTACCATTGAAGACGGCAAATCTCTGAATGACGAATTGGATATCGTTGAAGGTATGCAGTTTGATCGTGGCTACTTGTCTCCATACTTCATTAACAATGCTGAAAAACAGATTGTTGCTCTGGACAATCCATACGTCCTGCTTTTCGAAAAGAAGATTTCCAACATCCGTGACCTGTTGCCAGTTTTGGAACAGGTTGCTAAGGCAAGCCGCCCACTGCTGATTATTGCAGAAGATGTTGAAGGTGAAGCTCTGGCAACGCTGGTTGTTAACAATATGCGCGGTATTCTGAAGGCATGTGCTGTTAAGGCACCTGGTTTTGGTGACCGTCGTAAAGCTATGTTGCAGGATATCGCTATCCTGACTGGTGGTACCGTGATTGCAGAAGAAGTTGGCCTGACGTTGGAAAAGACCACACTGGATATGTTGGGTCAGGCAAAACGTATCGAAATCGACAAGGAAAACACGACCATTATTGATGGTGTTGGTCAGGCATCTGAAATCGAAAGCCGTATCAAAGAAGTCCGTGCACAGATTGAAACAGCAACTTCCGATTACGACAAAGAAAAACTGCAGGAACGCATTGCGAAACTGTCAGGTGGTGTTGCTGTCATCAAGGTTGGTGCTGCGACTGAAGTCGAAATGAAGGAAAAGAAAGCACGTGTCGAAGACGCATTGCATGCAACTCGTGCTGCTGTTGAAGAAGGTATTGTCGCCGGTGGTGGTGTTGCCCTGTTGCGTGCCCGTGAAAATTCCAACGTCAAGGGTGAAAACCCTGACCAGGAAGCTGGTATCAAGATTGTGATGAGGGCTCTGGAAGAACCACTGCGCATGATTGTCTCTAATGCGGGTGAAGAAGCTTCTGTTGTTGTCAACAAGGTTCTGGAAGGTACTGGCAACTTTGGTTACAACGCTGCAACCGGAGTCTATGGTGACATGGTTGAAATGGGTGTTGTTGACCCTGCTAAGGTTGCACGTTCCGCTTTGCAGAATGCCGCTTCTGTTGCTGGTCTGCTCTTGACCACTGATTGCATGGTCTGTGACGTTCCAGAAGACAAACCTGCTGATGCTGGTGCTGGTATGGGCGGCATGGGCGGTATGGGTGGCATGGGCGGTATGATGTAATCATCACTGCCGGGAATGTTTCCCGCCAAAAATCAAAAGGCCTGCAGTTTTTACGCTGTGGGTCTTTTTTTGCCTGTTTCTTCGTAGCAATGCATCTGCTAGAACTAGGGTTCTTGTTACGCATTCGGCTAAAATTGAACCCGTTGCCAAGATAAAGCTGTTTTGCCATGTCCATGTCACACCACGATTTGTCACCCCAGCGCCGAAGGCGGGTTTTCTTACAGAAGACCATGCGGACATGGCGCCAACTAGTGATGTGGCTTTTAGCGCCGCTCTTAATCGGGATGGCAGGTGTTGGCATGGCAAACATCAGCAATGTTTGCTATGAGGCTAACCGCTGGATTGCCGATCATCTGGGGTGGGGCGCCATTGTCTACATGCCGGTGGGATATGCGCTCTTGATGTATGTCAGCCGCCGTTTTTTCCCTGGGACGCAGGGAAGTGGGATTCCCCAGGCCATTGCCGTGCTGGAAGATCATGATGGTACTAAGAAATCAAACCTGCTGTCTTTGCGGATTGTCATAGGTCGTATCCTTTTGCTTGTCGGTGGCTTGTTGATTGGTGCTTCAATTGGTCACGAAGGGCCTATGGTTCAGATTGGTGGTTCCATCATGCATATGTTTTTTGGCTATGGCACGCTGAAAAGGGCAGAACACCGCCAGATGCTGGTTTTGGCTGGTGGGGCAGCAGGTGTTGCTGCAACGTTCAATACACCAATCGGCGGCATTATGTTTGCTATGGAAGAGATGGCAAAGAAGTATGTCTACCGCGGGCATAACCAGACAATCTTCACAGTTTTGATGTCTGGGTTGGTGTCCTTGGTCATCATGGGTAGCTATACCTATTTTGGTAAATACCATGTAAATCTGGATTTTGTATCCCATATTCCTGCAATCTTGGTTTGTGGTCTTGTCGGTGGTGTGTTCGGTGGCGTATTCAGTCTCCTTGCCCAAAAGACACCGGATGGGTGGCCAACAAAAATTCGGCGTACATTGGTACATCACCCGATAGCATGGGCGGCGGTGTGCGGACTTCTGATGGCAATCCTTAGTCTTGCGACGGATGGCCTTATCAATGGGACAGGTTATTGGGCAACGAAGGCAACATTGGAAAGTGATTCTGCAACACACGTTTGGTTTTATGGGCCTGCTA
>JAEEYE010000018.1 GCA_016291665.1 Oxalobacter sp.
TCCAAAACAGGGTTTTGTTACAGACTTTTACAATTTTTTTGCCGCCCTGTATCCCATCCTTGAAAGGACGGGAATTAGGGCGGTCTTCTTAAAGGCTCTCCCACGGTTTGGAGAGTTCTACCGCACATTGGATGATGCCGACCATCGCTGAGGTCGATGGGAATGCGCTGGCAAACGAGTGGTCATCTATGGCAAGGCAGGAGGATAGGAGTCCCAGGTGGTTGCGGTAACCTAAAACCCGTTCAAAGGCGTCCCGCGCAACGTCGGTGTGTCCTAAAGCATTTAGCGCTTGGATCCACCAGAAAGTGGCAGTCAACGGGATGTTGGGCTGGGCTTTGTCTGCCTTTTCAGTGCAGCGGATAAAGTGGTTTTCTTTCAGTTTTTCCGTTACATAGTCGATGGTTTTAACGGTGCGCGGGTCATCTGTTGGGAGGAACTTGAGTACGGGGATGCGTAGCAGTGTGGCGTCCACTGTGTCGCCATGCCAGGTCGACGTGAAGGTACCCAAGCTTTCATTCCAGGCGTTTTCCAGGATCCGTTCATGGATGGTGGCAGCACGGTCGGCCCATTCCCTGGCAGATTCTCCCATATCGAGCATCTGGGCAATACGTGATAGGCGTTCACACGCAACCCAACACATGATGCTGGAATACGTGTGGACGGCAAGCTCGCCCTGACCCCAGACGTCGAGGTCGGGCTGGCGGTATTTCTCAAAGGCAATTTCCCCTAGGTTTTCGAGGGACTGGAACTGCGCTTTGCCTGCCGGGTGGTAGAGCCTATGGTCAAAAAACGCCTGCATACAGGCTAAGACAGCGGCACCGTAGCTGTCGTGATGCTCTGGCGTTTCCCAGATGCCATTGCCGTCTTTTGCGATGACCGTGCGCCGATGGATGTCATAGACAGCCTGGAAGGGCAGTCCATTGGCGTCGGCAATGACATTGTTTAGGTAATCTAAATAGCGCTCCATCGTGCCGGTGGCGCCCAAGCGGTTCAAGGCGCGTGTGACGGTTGCTGCTTCATGAACCCAGCTCAATGATGCGGTTGCGCGGGAGGGTTCCTGGCAGCCGCTGCCTAAGATACTGTGGCCGGCCACAATGGCGCCTGTCCCATAGAATGTGTTTAAGCGCAACGTGATGGCGGCGCGGATGACTTCATCCTGCCATTCCAGGGGGATTTCGATATTGTGGATCCAGTTGTGCCAGTAAGCGACGGTCTCTTCATAGGCATGGCGCCCATATGCTTTGGGCGCTTCTAAAAGTGGTTCGTCAGTGCCCATGACCAATGTGATGCTGTCTTCTAAAAAGAAAGCCTGGCCGTCAATCAAGGCAGGCAGTGGGGCATCGGTCGTGATGCGCATCCCTTGGCCATTGCCGTTGAAGGTAACGTGGTTGGCGCCGATGGCTTGGGTGGCTTGTCCACCTGCGGGATTGGCAGGATACGCGCGGATGGCAATACGGGGACGCCCGGCGACGCGGCGGATGATACGGCAGATGGTCGGTGGTGTGTAGAGTCGGCCGAACTGGATGTAGCACGGGGCAAAATCCACCGTTTCGATGACATTGTGGCTGTTGTCGGCTAAGCGTGTTACCAAGATTGGGGTATTGCGGATGTAGTACTGGTCTTTGCTGCGGACCTTTTCAAAGAGCACATCGATGAAACCGTCTTTGTTGGCGGCGCCGCACGGAGAGGTCAATGCATTACAGATTGGCGGGCTGTCAAAAAACGGGAAGCACCACCAGGCGATTTTTGCATTGCCATCGATGATGGCGCTTGTCGTTGAATTGCCAATTAGGCCTAGGTCGTGTAGCTGCATAGGGATTCCGGGTGTGCAGTTGGTGCTTTGGAAAGCATATTCTCTGATTTTATACGCTGGGGCAGTCCCTGTACATTGTTGAACTTCGAGGGAACTGTTGTGATGTGGTTGCTTTCAGTGCCAAGATATAGTATTTATTAGCTTTCAGCTGACGCATATTCCATACGGTCGGTTTTCAACGTCACTTTTTAAGAAAGGCGGTTAGCGTGAGGGCATTCCTGGTAGCGTGTTTCCTAGCATTGCAGATGCCGTTTGCATTTGCAGATTGGGAAGGTGTCGTTGAAGAGGTGGTTTCCGGCGATACGATGAAGGTCAATTATGAAGGCGGGCTCTACTATGTCCGGCTTTATGGTGTGGCATCACCGAAACTCAGCCAACCTTACGGTGCGGCGGCCAAGGAAGCGGTAAGCAACCTTGTGTTGGGCCGTTCTGTGGATGTGCACCGTATGTACGCTGACGGCAATACCGATGTGGCGATTGTCTATGTCCATGACCAGTACAGTGTCCAGGCACATTTGGCAGGCGCTGGTTTGGCCTGGGTGCATAGTGGGTCGTGTACTGATGAAATCTGCACGAGCTGGCAGTCGATGCAGCAGCAGGCGCGTGATGCCTCCTATGGCCTGTGGGCAAGTGCCAATCCTGTGGCGCCTTGGAACTGGAAAGTCCAGCCAACGGTTAAGAAAAAACCGGTTGTCGTCAAGAAAAAGAAACCCGCAAAACGTATTGTCCGCCGCCGCGTAACACCGGTTGCTGCACCTGCTGTGTCCGCAGCTGAAGTGACGGCAGCACCATCACCAATTGCCACGCCAACCCCTGAGGTTGCGGTTAAGAAAGCTGTTCCATCGCCAGTTCAGACGCCAGTGGTTGCCCCTGAGGCCAAGCCATGAGTGTTGGAGGTATTGAACGCTTGGGGTGGCGCTGATGCAGGTCGCCTCCACCGGCATTAAGGCCATTTTTTTTGATATTGACGGCACCTTAATCAGCTTTAAGACGCACACAATGCCTGAATCGACGCAACAGGCATTGCATGCCCTGCGCGAAAAGGGTATCAAGCTTTTTGTTGCAACGGGGCGGGCACCGCTTATGATGCCGTTTTTGGACAAATACTTCCAGTTTGATGCCTACCTGACCCTAAACGGCCAGTACTGCTATACGCCGGAAGGTGTCATCCGCAAGCAGATGATTGATCCCGGTGAGATACGCAAACTGAAAGTGCTCATTAAGAAACACCATTTCCCGTGCCTTTTTGTGCATGAAAAGGGCGGGAGCCTGAATTTCATCGATGATCGGGTACGTGAACTTTTCCGGATGATCAACTACCCGTTGCCAGAGCCCAAAGACTTGGAAGACTTCCCGGAGGATCAGGTTCTGCAGTTTGTGATTTTTACGCCTGGTGAGGTGGTTGAGCGCGTCAGGCAGGCGTTGCCCCGCGTCAAGCTGACACGTTTCATGCGGACATGCTTTGATGCGATACCGGTTGGCGGTGGCAAAGATATGGGCATCCAGGCAGTTATGGATTATGCCCACATCAAGCAGTCCGAGACGATGGCCTTTGGCGATGGGCATAATGACATTGCGATGCTTAAATTCGCCAGAATCGGCGTAGCAATGGGATCCTCAGAAGACGAGGTCAAGGAAGCGGCTGACTTTGTGACGGGTTCCGCAGACGAGGATGGGATTGCAAAAGCCCTGCGCCATTTTGGGCTTCTCACTTAAAAGTCCGCACCTTCCCGTTTTTTTAGTCGTAAATGCGTGAAAAACATGCTGTATAGGCTATAATCTTGTGTTTATATGGGCGGGGTATCCTCGGAACCCGGCATACTGTTTTGAATTTTTTGGAATGAGCGATTCGGTAATGAAAGCAACGTTGACGTTTGATGACGGAACCCCATCCGTTGACCTGCCGGTCTATAAAGGCACCATGGGACCTGACAGCATTGATATGCGTTCCCTTTTCCAAAGTACAGGCAAGCTTTCTTACGACCCTGGTTTCATGGCAACCGCTTCCTGCCGTTCTTCCCTTTCTTATATTGATGGGGATAAGGGAGAGCTGCTTTACTGTGGCTATCCGATTGAAGAACTGGCGATGAAATGCAATTTCATGGAAACCAGTTACCTGCTGTTACATGGCGAACTGCCTACCCAAGAACAGTATGACAGCTTTGTGAAAGACATTGCTGAATACTCGATGGTGCATGAACAGATGCACTTCTTCTTCAGGGGCTTCCGCCGTGATTCGCATCCGATGTCTCTGTTGGTGGCCATCGTCGGCGCATTGTCTTCGTTCTACCATGAACAGGTTGATTTGAGTAGCCCAGAAGACCGCAACCTAGTCGCCATCAAGCTTCTGGCCAAGATCCCAACGCTCGTTGCGATGTCTTACAAGTACACTGTGGGTCAGCCTTTCGTCTATCCACGCAAAGACATGTACTATACGGCGAACTTCATGCGCATGATGTTCTCCACCCCGATGGAAGACTATAAGGTCAATGATGTGTTGGTCCGTGCTTTGGATCGTATCTTCATCCTGCACGCAGACCATGAACAGAATGCGTCGACCTCAACGGTTCGTCTGGCTGGCTCTTCTGGTGCCAACCCATTTGCCTGTATCGCAGCTGGTATTGCAGCGCTGTGGGGGCCTGCCCATGGTGGTGCAAACGAAGCGTCCCTTGCGATGATCAAGCGAATCGGTTCTGTTGAAAACGTTGCCCCATATGTCAAGTCTGTGAAAGAGGGCACGGCAGGAAACCGCCTGATGGGCTTTGGCCACCGTGTCTATAAGAATTACGATCCACGCGCAACGTTGATGCGTGAAACCTGCCACGAAGTGCTGGAAGAACTGGGGCTTAAAGACGATCCTCTCTTTAAGATTGCACTGGAAATTGAACGTGTGGCCTTAGAAGACGATTATTTTGTCAAACGCCGCCTTTATCCAAATGTCGATTTCTATTCTGGCATCGTCCAGTCGGCACTGGGTATCCCATCGTCGTTCTTCACCGGTATCTTTGCCTTGGCAAGGAGTGTCGGTTGGATTTCCCAGTGGAAGGAAATGTTCTCCGACTCCGATATGCGTATCGGCCGTCCACGGCAGCTTTACACGGGTTCCCCACGCCGCAGCGTCCCAGAACGCAACGTGAAGTAATCCAGCACATTTTGTGCATTCCCAAAGCACCCTCTGACCATGTTTGTTGGCAGGGGGTGTTTTATATCGTCTATCCCTAGTCGGCTTTTTACTGTAACAGGGTGCAATATTTGTAATTAAGTATTGAAATACGCCTATCTTTTCCGTACATTTATCATAGTGGTATCCCACGGTAATTTTTTCGAAAAGGAATAAGAAAAAATGGCAATCATCGATCTGGTTAAATGGAACGGTAACCCCAACCTGATGGCTTGGAAGTTCCCTTCCGAAGAACTGTCCACCTGGACACAGCTCATTGTCAATGAAACCCAGGAAGCCTATCTGGTAAAGGGCGGTGTTTATGAAGGCCCATTCCTGGCAGGGCGCCATACACTGAGCACGAAGAACATTCCTCTGCTGACCACACTGATGGGTTTGCCTTTCGGTGGCCAGTCTCCGTTCTCCGCGGAAGTCTGGTATGTCAACAAGCAGACCAACATGGATATTCGCTGGGGCACGCCGGATCCAATCCAGCTGCAGGATCCACAGTATAAGATTGTGGTGCCTGTCCGTGCGTTTGGTCAGTATGGTATCCGTATTTCTGATGCGAAGAAGTTCCTGATGAAACTTGTCGGTACTTTGCCGGCATTCGACACGGAAACCATCGCCAATTACTTCAAGGGTATCTTTACGACCCGGATCAAGACGGAAATCGCCAATGCCATCGTCAAACAGGGAGAATCCATCCTGACGGTTTCAACCCGCTTGGAAGAACTCTCTGAAATGCTCAAGTCTTCCTTGCTGCCGAATATGGATGAGTATGGTGTTGCGCTGTCGAACTTCAGCATCATTTCCATCAATGTTCCAGAAGACAACCCTGGCTACAAGAAGCTGCAGGAAGCGCTGGCTAAGAAGACCGAAATGGATATCATCGGTTTCAACTACCAGCAAGAACGTTCCTTCGACGTCATGCAGACGGCTGCTGGCAATGAAGGCAGCATGGGCGGCATGATGGGAGCTGGTATGGGTATGGGCATGGGTGTTGGTATGGGTGTCCCAATGGGCAACATGATGGGCAACATGGCCGGTCAAATGAACATGGGCAACCAGCAGCAGATGGGGCAACAGCAGATGCCTGCCCAGCAGATGCCACAGCAGCAGGCTCCTCAGCAGGCTCCTCAGCAGCCAGCAGCTTCCCAGGCTGGGTACCAGGATAAAATCCAGATGCTCAAAGAACTGGCTGAACTGAAAGCCCAGGGTATCCTGACCGAAGAAGAGTTTGCTACCCAGAAAAAACTCATCCTCGGTTGATTGAAGCATTTTTGCTTCGCGTGATGTGTGTGGAAGGCAGGTTACCTGCCTTCCAACAGGCGTAAAAAACGCAGTACTGTTTGAAGTGCGCAACTAGAAGCAGGCCAGATTGTAAAAGTCTGTTTCAGTGATTGTGTTTGGCGGTCATTGCGGTATGTTTGACGATAACGGAATTTAATGATTGGCTTTTCAAAGAGCCGGGTTAAATGACCGCATGGCAGTGTACGGCCTTCTTGGGAAATGGATTGGCACGACGAAAGCCCTTAAGCAGGCGGGGTTTAAGGCTTGGTGGGCGATCCCCACTAAGCCCAGATTGAAACCCTTTGTTTTTAATCGTTTCAAACTGCTCATCATAAGTGAGGAAAAGAAAATGCAGAACCGAATCCCTTTGTTTATTGCTGGCGCTGTTGCGTTTGCAGCATCCATCTTGATTCCCTGGTTGGTGATTCCAACTGACCTGTGGAATACCGCGATTTATGCGAGTGTCGTGTTGCTGGCCATCTCTACGTCGCTCATTTTTGTTGCCCCTGTCCTTTTTGGTAGCCGGGGTAATGCAGGTGGTATTGCCGCCATTGGCCCATCCTTTATGCTTGTTGTCCTGATGGCTGTCTGGTCATTGGGCATCCTGATTGCGTCTGTTACTGTCCTGCCGGTTCAGTGGGTATGGGCGGGCAACTTGGTGACGGTTGCAATTGGCATCTGGGGGATCTTGGCAATCAATGCGGCAGTTGGTCACGCCAACCGTGATGAGAAGCGAGACTTGGACAGCCGGATTGAATGGAGCAGCATGTGCAAGCTCCTGCAGCAGCGCTCAAGCGATGTTGATATGAAAGCGACATTAGGCCGACTCTCAGAAAAGATCCGTTTCAGCGCATCAAGTATCGACAATGTCGCTAAGAGCGAAGAAACTGAAATTGAAACCATCATCTATAACACATTGCCAGCTGAAATCGGGAAACCGGAAGAATTGTCCCTGGCAAAACAGATGATTGGTAAACTTGAAGAACTGCTCTTGATCAGGAACCAGAAGCTGCAGATAGCGCGTTCGAAATTCTGATTGCAATGCCAGTGCCGGGCTTGTCCCGGCATGTCATTTTTTAGGTGAGGTACATCCGATGGGAGAATCCCGTAAACCTGAGTATTCCTGTACAGCCTGTGGTGCCAAGCTCCAGTATTCGCCAGGCTCACAGTCGCTTCAATGCCCTTATTGCGGTGCCAAGGTTGATATTGCAACTGGCGAGAAGACACCAAGTGCAGGGGATTCCAAGTATGTGGTGCCCCTGTCGGTTGACCGCCAGCAGCTTCAGAATGCAGCCTACCGGTATATGTTTTCGCAGGAGGATGCGCCGGACGACATCCTCGATTACGCTACGTTTACCAAGACCAAACTGCGCTATGTTCCTTGCTATGTCTATCAGGGGAGTTATGATGCGGTGTGGACAGCTTCTTTCGGGTATGACCGGACCGAAAGTTATATGGTCAACGGTAAGGTCCGTACCCGGACGGTGACGGATTGGCGTCCGGCGAACGGGCGCGATTTTGGTGACTTTGCCGTGATGTCGTACGCGGGTGAACCACTGCCTGGTCAGGTTGTTGGTATGCTTGAAGCGTCTTCTGGCCCAGAAAACATGAAACCGTATGACCCCGCATACCTGATTAATTCAGATGTCAGTGAGTTTGCGGCAACGGCTGAGGAAATCTACCAGCGTGATGGGGAGTCCAAGGTCAATGCGGTCATTGAACAGAACATCTACAAGCATGCCCAGGGCGACAGGCAGCGAGACTGGCGTTGGAAGAGTAATGTCCAGAAGGAATCAATCCCTGTCCTTGTCCCGATAGGGCAGATGACGTTTGAATACAAGGGAAAAGAATATACCGTCTGGTGTGATGGGACTGATGAGGGTGTCTTTACAGGCGATGAACTGCCGGTTGATACGACCCGTAGCAAAAAGCTCATGCTCGGTCATATCCCATGGGTCGGTACCGTTGTGGGGGCGATTGCCGGTTATTTCCTCTTCAGTGAAACCTATACCTGGTGGGCGTTCGTTGTGCCAATTGTGGTCATGCTCCTGTATTGGTTCTTAAGGCGTTCCAGTATCCGTGGGTATTCGCGCCAGTTAAAGCAACGTAGCCTCACCAACTTCCAGATATCGAACAATATTTCGAACGAAGATGCTGAGACGATATCGAAGAACCTGAAGGCCCCTGAAAAACCGCTGCTGTTGTCGCTGACGGCTTTTGACATGATTATCCTGCCGGCACTGCCTATTGCGTGTTTTGCCATTTCATGTGGCCTGCAGCAGGCTTTCCCGACAAAACATACCCCGTCGGCACCTGTTAAACGCGTGAAGACGGTGGCTCA
Organism: Oxalobacter sp.; assembly: GCA_016291665.1. Classification (GTDB taxonomy): domain Bacteria; phylum Pseudomonadota; class Gammaproteobacteria; order Burkholderiales; family Burkholderiaceae_D; genus Oxalobacter. The sequence continues at coordinate 8,608 of JAEEYE010000018.1, forward strand.
GGGATCGCCATCGGTCATCAGGAAAGATTCGGAAACGCTCTTTGCAAAGCAGAACGCGACAACGACACAAAGCCTTGAAGCAGCGCAGCAGAAGAACAAGGCAGCCAATAGCCGGTTTACCAATATCTGGCGGCAGATTCCTGCGGATAAGCGCCAGTCCCTGGCGCAACAGGTGAAGGGAATAGGCAAGCAGATTAACGAAACCTGTAAGCAAGAAGCCCTGCAGGGAACCGATGCGACAGGACAGAAGATGCTTTACCTGAACTGTACAACGCAGAAGTTGAACCAGCTGTCGAATGAATTGCAGAAATTTACACAATAAGTTGTTTTAGAAGGCCCTGGCAAAATAAGCTGGGGCTTTTTACTTTTGGCGCTAAAATCCTGGAAGAAACTTCCTGTATGGGTATTTCCCATAGCGGGTATAATCGGAAAGTCTGCTTAAGCGTTGTCTTGGGCAATCCATGACCATGAGGAAAGGCGGTAAGTAATGTTAGGTTATCGACGGGACTCCTACCTTTTTGCGGGAAATGCACCTTATGTTGAGGCTTTGTATGAGTCTTGGCTTGAGGATCCAGCCTCAGTGCCGGCAGAATGGCGCGATTGTTTCAATGCCATGCAATCAACCCCTGCGGTTGATGGCAGTTTACGTACCGATGTGAGCCATGCGCAGATCCTTGCTTCCTATGTCGAGCGGGCAAAGCACTCCCCATCACGCATCAATGCGGCATCTGGCAACCCGGAACTGGCAAGAAAGCGCATTGCGGTACAGCTTTTAATTTCTGCGTACCGGTTCCAAGGTACCTTTAGGGCAAAACTCGATCCCTTGGAACGTTTGCCCCTGCCTGAAATCCAAGAACTCGATCCGTCCTTTTATGGACTTACCGAAGCGGATATGAGCCTGAGCTTCAACATCAGCAATACCTGGTTCGGCCAGGAAGAAGCAACATTGGGTGAGCTGATCGGTTTCCTCAAAGAGACCTACTGCCAGTCCATTGGGGCTGAGTTCATGTATATGAGCGACGATGCGCAAAAGCGCTGGCTCCTTAAGCGTTTGGAATCCACTCGGACGAACCCGGGGTTTAATGCGGCAGAAAAGCGCCATATCCTGGAGGACTTAACTGCAGCAGAAGGGCTTGAGCATTATTTGAACAACCGCTACGTGGGGCAGAAACGCTTCTCTTTGGAAGGTGGCGAGAGCCTGATACCGGCACTTGATGAAGTGGTGCAGCAGGCAGGCCAAAAGGGCATCCAGGAAATCGTCATCGGTATGGCACACCGGGGGCGCCTGAACGTCCTGGTCAATGTAATGGGCAAGCTGCCGTCAGAGCTTTTTGCTGAGTTTGAAGGGGCACCCATTGGTGGTGAACTTGTCGCGGGTGATGTGAAGTACCACCAGGGCTTTACGCGTGACATTGCAACGCCTGCAGGACCTATCCATCTTTCGTTGGCCTTTAACCCATCGCACCTTGAGATTGTGAACCCCGTTGTCGAAGGGTCGACGAAAGCACGCATGATGCAGCGCAGTGATCCAGATGGTTCCCAGACGATGGCGGTCTTGATCCATGGGGATGCGGCCATTGCCGGTCAGGGGGTCATCCAGGAAACCCTCAATATGGCGCAGACGCGCGGGTATGGGACCGGTGGGACGGTGCATATTGTCGTGAACAACCAGATCGGCTTTACGACATCCGACCCACGTGAAGCCCGTTCATCCCTTTACTGTACGGATATCGCCAAGATGATTGAGGCGCCAGTCCTCCATGTCAATGGTGATGACCCTGAAGCGATTGTCTTGGCGGCCCGGATTGCGCTGGACTTCAGGATGACGTTCAAGAAGGATATCTTTTTGGACATTGTCTGCTTCAGGAAGCTGGGGCACAACGAACAGGATACGCCGGCAATGACGCAGCCTTTGATGTATGCGCGCATTGCGACCCATCCGGGTGTCCGCAGCCTTTATGCTGCCAAACTGGTGGAGCAGGGTGTCGTTACTGAAGACGATGTTGCCGCCATGGTGGCCGCTTACCGGGCGAAGATGGATGCGGGTGAGCCGTTTGTCAATCCGGTGATGACCCAGGCGCGGGTACAGTCTTTGGAACAGGCGCAAGCCAATGCACAACAGGGGCAGTCGGATGCGGTGGAAACGGCCTTGCCGCTGGCAGAATTACAGCGCCTGTCTGAGCGCATTACCGACATCCCGGACTGGGTGCAGTTGCACCCATTGGTCCTGCGCGTGATTGAAAACCGCCGGTTGATGGGACGCGGTGAAATCCCGGTTGATTGGGGTATGGGCGAGCACTTGGCTTATGCGTCGCTTGTATCAGCAGGCTACGCTGTCCGGCTGACTGGTGAAGATTCCGGGCGTGGGACGTTTGTGCACCGCCATGCGATACTCCATGACCAGGTGCCGGACGAATACAACAACCTCTTCTATATCCCTTTGCAACATGTTTCGCCAGACCAGGCCAACTTTACGGTTATCAATTCGGTGCTTTCTGAAGAAGCGGTGCTGGCTTTTGAATATGGTTACGCGACGGCTTCCCCCAATGCTCTGACCATCTGGGAGGCGCAGTTTGGTGACTTTGCCAATAATGCCCAGGTCGTCATTGATCAGTTCATTACTTCCGGTGAAGCGAAATGGGGACGGCTGTGTGGGTTGGTGATGCTCCTGCCACATGGGTATGAAGGTCAAGGGCCTGAACATTCGTCGGCAAGGCTTGAACGTTACCTGCAGCTTTGTGCGGACGACAATATCCAGATTGTCCAGCCGACGACGGCTGCACAGATTTTCCATGTCTTACGGCGCCAGATGCTCCAGAAGCAGAAAAAACCATTGGTTGTGATGACACCGAAGTCGCTCTTAAGGAGTAAGGATGCGTCGTCTAGCTTGGAAGAATTCACGCAGGGTGGCTTTAAGCCGGTTTTGGGTGAAACGGATCCAGCGGTTGTTGCATCGGGCGTGACAAGGCTCCTTGTGTGCACGGGGCGCGTTTATTACGACTTAAGCCATAAACGGGAAGAACTGGGCCGCTATGACACAGCGATTGTTCGATTGGAAGAACTCTATCCGTTCCCACATGAGGCGTTGAAAGCAGAGATTGCACGTTATCCGGCTTTAACGGAAGTCGTCTGGGTTCAGGATGAACCGAGGAACCAGGGCGCATGGATCCAGATGGTCAAGCCGGTTTTGGATTGTATGGGACAGGGGCAGGCCTTATCGTGTTCCAGCAGGCCGGCATCATCGTCCCCTGCGGTCGGATACTTTAAGAAACATGTGAAGCAGCAGCAAGATTTGGTCAACGCGGCGTTTGAGGCGGATCTCGAACCGGTGACGGGGCGCTAAGACAGAAATCAAGGTGGAGAAGAAAGATGGCAATATTGGAAGTGAAGGTTCCCCAGCTCTCGGAATCGGTTTCTGAGGCAACGCTTTTGGAATGGCATAAAAAGGTTGGCGAAGGTGTGCGCTTGGATGAAAACCTGGTCGATATTGAGACGGATAAGGTCGTCCTAGAACTGCCATGCCCGGGCAACGGTGTGCTGGCTGAAGTCCTGAAAGAAAACGGTGCAACGGTACATTCGGGTGAAGTTATTGCGCGGGTGGATGATTCGGTGGCTGTGGCAGATGCTGCGCCTGCTGAGCCGGTTGCCAGCCAGGTTGCACAGCCCGTTGAAGAAGCCCAGGCCTATCCGTCCGGTATTGTGATGCCGGCGGCGAAAGCCATGATTGCGGAAAACAACCTCAATGCAGAGGCGATTACCGGTACAGGAAAAGGAGGGCGTGTGACCGTGCAGGATGTACAGCGGGAAATGGCAGTGTCACCGGCTTCAAGCCCCGTTCCTGCTGCACCTGTCGTGCTGGCTGATGATGTGGGTAATCGGATTGAAGACCGTGTGCCGATGTCACGGCTGCGTGCCCGTGTTGCCCAGCGTCTCATCGAATCGCAGCAGGCAACGGCTTCGGTGACGACTTTCAATGAAGTCTGCATGAAGCAGGTTTTAGACATGCGCAAGCAACATGGTGAAGCTTTTGAAAAGGAACATGGCGTCCGTTTGGGCATCATGTCCTTCTTTGTGAAGGCGGTGATTGCCGCTTTGAAACGTTATCCGATTCTGAATGCTTCCATTGACGGGAGCGATATTGTTTACCACGGCTACTATGATATCGGGATTGCTGTGAGTTCTCCCCGGGGGCTTGTGGTACCCATTTTGCATGATGCAGACTTGATGACGGTTGCTGAGATTGAAAAGGCGATCCATGACTTATCGGTCAAGGCCCAAGAAAACCGGTTGACTATTGCAGACCTCACAGGCGGTACCTTCTCGATTTCTAATGGCGGTGTTTTTGGTTCGATGCTCTCAACCCCGATCATCAACCCGCCGCAGTCGGCTATTTTGGGTATCCATGCGACGAAAGAACGTCCCGTTGTCGAAAACGGTGAAATCGTCATCCGCCCAATGAATTACCTGGCGCTTTCTTATGACCACCGCTTGATTGATGGTAGGGAAGCAGTCCTCGCATTGCGTACCATCAAGGAGACATTGGAAGATCCGGCGAAGCTGCTTTTGGATATCTAAGGAGTGGTTATGGGAAGTGATTATGATGTCTGCGTGATTGGGGCAGGACCTGGGGGCTATATCGCGGCCATTCGCGCAGCGCAGTTAGGCTTAAAGACGGTCTGTATTGACGACTGGACGGTCGATGGCCGTCCTGCGCCAGGAGGGACCTGCACGAATGTCGGCTGCATCCCATCGAAGGCGATGCTTGAGGCTTCGGCAAAATATGAAGAGGCCACGTCACTTTTCCCAAAGATGGGGATTACTGTAGGAAACCTGGGTTTGGATATGGCTAAGATGCAGTCGCGCCGTGCATCGACAGTCAAACAGACCAACGAAGGGATTCTGTGGCTTTTCCGGAAAAACAAAATCACGTTCATCCATGGCAGAGCGCAGATCCAGGGACGCCAGGGGCAGGCATACCGTGTATCAGTCCAAACGGAACAAGAAAAGGCAGTTGTTGCCAAGCATTTAATCATTGCGACGGGGTCAAAACCCAGGGCATTGCCTGGCGTGGCATTTGATGAAGAAGTGATCCTCTCCAATACCGGTGTCTTGGCGCTTGGTGCAGTGCCCAAGTCTTTGGCCATTATTGGTGCAGGTGTCGTTGGTTTGGAATTGGGTTCAGTCTGGCGCCGTTTGGGGGCGCGGGTTGTCTTCTTCGAGTCGATGCCGGCCATTTTGGCAGGGGCAGATACGGAAGTTGCTCAGGAAGCGCAGAAAAGCTTGGTTAGACAGGGACTTGATTTCCATTTTGGTGTGCGCGTCCAGTCTGCTACAAAGGTAGCAGAAGGTGTCAAGGTTTCCTATACGGACGATAAAGGGGCGTCATCAGAGGAGACGTTTGACAAACTCTTGGTTTCGATTGGCCGGATTCCCCATACGGATGGCTTGGGTCTTGAAACGGTCGGTGTTTCGCTTGATGAACGGGGTTTCATTCCCGTTGATGATCTTTGCAGGACGAATGTCGCGAATATCTGGGCAATCGGTGATGTGGTGAGAGGGCCCATGCTCGCGCACAAGGCGCAGGATGAGGGGGCGGCCGTTGCTTCGCGTATTGCAGGGAAATATGCCGAAGTAGACTTCAACGGGATCCCATGGGTTGTCTATACGCATCCCGAAGTGGCTTGGGTTGGGCAGACAGAAGAAGCATTGCGTGCATCGGGTCGTGCCATTAAGGTCGGGAAATTCCCCTTTGCGGCCAATGGCCGTGCCCGAACGATGGGTAGTACCGACGGGTTTGTGAAGGTTGTTGCCGATGCAAAAACAGGCGAGGTCTTGGGTGTCCATATGATGGGGCCCAATGTATCGGAGCTTATTGCCGAAGCGGCGATAGCAATGGCATTTAAGGCGAGTGCCGAAGATATTGCCTGCATCTGCCATGCCCACCCGACATTGTCTGAAGCAGTGCGTGAAGCGGCGATGGATGTTGGGGGGCGTGCGCTCAATCGTTAACATGGAAAAGGGCACTTGCGTTAAAATCTACGTTTCACTTCAAAAGCGCGAAATAGGTTCAGATAATGCAGGAACAGAGGGATCATTTGTTGGGCAATCAGCTGTCACAGGCGAGGGTGGTGTTACGTTTGATGGCAGAACTGCTTTCCCGTTTTAAAGGAGGCGTACGTAAAGCCGTGCTGATGGCTGTCCCACTGGCTGTTTGTTTGGCGGGTTGCGCATCCAAGACCGTTGTGGAAGACACAATGCTCCCACCAGAGAAGCCACGTGAGGAAGTCCAGCGTGTTATCGACCATTACCCAGCAGGTGAAATCAGTTCGGTCGCCAAGGCTGATGAAATCCTCGAAGTCGTGCATCAGGAAAAGAAAAACGTAGAGGCCAGACTTTACAATGAAAAGATGATCTGCAACGACAAGTACCTGGTCTATGCGTGTTATGAAGAAGTAGAAAGCCAGAAGCGTGCTGATTTGCGGGCGCTCACGATGCTTGAAGCGGAAGCGAAGCGTTACAAACGTGCCGATGATGTCCGTCAGCGTGACCTGAACCGTGACATCAAGGAAATGGATGAAATTGCGAATGCACCTGACCGCTATGAAAGCATCAAGTCGCATGAAGAGAAGCTCAAACGCATCCACGAAAAACAGGCTGAACGTGAACAGGCTGCACGCGGCATTACCAAGACGCCTAAGGAAAAACACGAAGGCAACCTGATGACACCGAAAGAAAAGGCTGAGAACGTCAAAGCCTACAAGCAGAAGCAGGAAAACAAGAAGAAACGTATGCAGCAGGTTGAAGAAAACCGTGCACGTACTGCGAAACGTCGTGAAGAAGCGCTCAAACGCCAGGAAGAAGAGGCCAAGAAGCGCGAAGAATTGCGTAAGGCGCGTGAAAAAGCTGCTAAACGCCGAAGCACATTCTGATGGGGAGGCGCGTAATCCGCGCCTTACCTTGGTTGCCGGAAAGTCACAGGATCGGTCGGTTCTGTGGCTTTTCCTGTTATTTAAACCAGTATTCTCTTTTTCTTTGGTGGTATTTGCTCAAGAGGGGGAATTCAGGAGCCCGGAACAGGTCTGTTTTCTGTGTTCTGCCAACCGCCACCTAAGGCAGCAATCAAAGATGTCGCACTGGTGAACTGGCGTTTGCGGATGTTCCACCAGGTGTTTTCAGCGCTGATGCGCGTGTTCTGAGCCGTCAAGACTTCGAGGTAACTCGCAGTCCCTACCCGGTAGCGGTTCATCATGATGTGTTCTGCCCGTTTGGCCGCATCGACTGCCGTCATTTGGTGTTCAGCTTCATGGTGCAGGTAGTTCTGTGCGGCTAGGTTGTCTTCGACTTCCTGGAACGCGGTCAACACCTGCTGGCGGTAGGCAGCGACTTTTTCATCATAAACGGCAATGGCTTCATCACTTTTGGCTCGCCTTAGCCCCGCATCAAAGATGTTCATGGCAATTGCAGGACCAATCGACCAGATACGGTTCGGGACGGTGAAGAGGTCGTTGAAGGAGGTATGGCGCCAGCCGCCCGTGGCAGACAAGGTGAGTGCAGGGAAGAAGGCGGCTTTGGCCACACCGATTTCAGCATTGGCCTGTGCAACACGGCGCTCAGCCACCGCAATGTCAGGGCGCCTTTCAAGCATCTGGGATGGGATACCGGCTGGGATGGTGGGCAATTCAGGGGTCCCGTCAGCCACCTCCAATGTGAATGTGGCAGGTGGCTGGCCGATCAGCACGGCAATGGCATGTTCCAATTGGGTCCGTGCGAGTCCTGCATCCAAGGTGGTGGTTTGGGCGTTCTTCCAGACACTTTCGGCCTGGGCGACATCTGCGTCTGAGACAACGCCAGCGTTGTACTGGTTGCGGGTGAGTTTGAGCGACTCTTCGAGCAGTTTTTCGCTTTCTTTTAAGCGCACAATCTGGCAGTCGAGCACACGCAGTTCCAGGTAGGCTTTCGCAAGCTGTGCCTGGGCAGAAAGCCGCGTTGCCGCGATGTTGGCTAAGCTTGCTGCCTGGCCGGCTTCACCGGCTTCAATACTGCGCCTGATTTCTCCCCAGATATCGATTTCCCAACTGACAGACCCTGAGACTTCGTTCAGGTTGGAAACTGTGCCTTTATTGTGCGTTCCCCGAACACGTGAGGCACCCACGTCCAGCGTTGGGAAAAGCCCTGATTCAGCCTGCTCAAGGTATGCACTTGCCTGACGGTATTGGGCTTCGGCTTGGACGATGGTCAGGTTTTGTTGGTTCAACTGATCCATCAGCTGGTCGAGTACCGGATCCTTGAAGACTTTCCACCACTGGCCTTTTGGCATTTCATCAGCGGGTCTAGCGAGCTTCCAAAGCGCATCTTCCTTATAGTTGGCAGGGACTTCAATTTCTGGCTGGACATAGTCCGGTCCCACGGCACAGCCTGTAATCAGGAAGCTGCTGATTGCCGCAACCAGCAGTGGTGCCTTCATGCAGGTTAGGGGGTGGGGTATTGTGTCAGGCGTTTTGCGTGTTTTCATCGGTTTCCACCTTTTCTTTTTTCTGGCGCTTGAATCGGTTCATGTACAGATAGACGATTGGGGTCGTATACAGGGTCAACAGTTGGCTTAGGATCAGTCCACCTACAATGGAAATGCCTAGCGGAACCCGCAGTTCTGCGCCATCGCCGTGGCCAAGGGCCAAAGGCAGTGCCCCAAAAAGGGCGGCAGCTGTCGTCATCATAATCGGCCTGAAGCGTAGCGTACAGGCTTGGTAGATGGCTTCTTCGGGTGTCAGGTTGCTGCTGCGCTCTGCCGCTACGGCAAAATCGATCATCATGATGGCATTCTTTTTGACGATGCCGATTAAAAGGAGGACACCGATCAAGGCAATGATGGAAAACTCTGTCCTCGCAAGAAGCAGTGCCAGGAGTGCCCCGACCCCGGCAGATGGCAACGTCGAGATGATGGTAATCGGATGGATGAAGCTCTCATAGAGAATCCCTAAGACAATGTAGACGGCAACGAGTGCTAGGGCAATCAAAAGCGGTTGGTTGGAAAGGGATTCCTTAAAGGTTTTGGCTGTGCCTTGGAAGCTTCCTATGACCGATTTGGGCATGCCGATGTCAGAGAGGGTCTGTTCAATCGCATGCGTGGCTTCGGATAACGAGTGCCCAGGTATGAGGTTAAACGACAGCGTCGATGCGGCAAACTGCCCTTGGTGGTTGACGGTCAGTGATGTGTTGACAGGTTCCCATGTGGCAATGGATGACAGGGGTGTTGGACCGTCCCTTGTCTGGAGGTAGATGTCGTTTAAGGATTTGGGGTTTTCCAGATGCTGCAAACCGACTTCCAGGACAACCTTGTATTGGTTTAAGTCATTGTAGATATTGGAAATCTGCCGTTGGCCGAACGCATTATAGAGTGCGTTGTCGATATCCTTTTGGGTCAGGCCAAAGCGGGCCATCTGATTCCGGTTGAACGATAAGAGCGTCTGGCGGCCATGGAGTTCCTGGTCGGTATTTAAGTCTGCAATCATTGGGAGTTTTGCCATTGCACGCATTGCTTTTGGTGTCCATTCCCTAAGTTCTTCCAAGTCGTCACTCATCAAAGTGAACTGGAACTGGGCATTTGAGGGACGTCCGCCCATACGGATGTCTTGGACTGACTGCAAGAAAAGCGAAGCTCCTGGCTCATTGGCGAGTTTGTGGCGCAACCTGCCGATGACCTGGTCGGACGTTGCATCGCGCTGGTTCAAGGGTTTCAGGCTCAAGAACATATGCGCTGAGTTCGTTTGGGCATTACTGGTGTAGCCTGCGACCTTGTCGACAGCTGGGTCTTCTTGGATTTTTTCGACAAAGCGCTTCATCTTGTTTTCCATCGCTTTGGAGGAGATGCTCTGGTCAGCTCGGATGGCACCGAACATGCGGCCAGTGTCCTGCTGAGGGAAGAAGCCCTTCGGTACGATGATATAGAGGAAGATGTTGAAAGCGATGGTTGCCATCAGGATGAAGAGCATTGTCCTGCGGTGGTTGATGGCCCAGGCAAGCGTTTTTTCATAGCCGCGCTGCATCCAAGCAAAAAAGACTTCAGCGCGCCCGAAGATGCGGGCAACCGTTCCCTGGCGCTTGTCCTTGCGTTTTTTGATGAGCAGTGCACAGAGCATTGGGGTGGTGGTCAGCGACACGAAAAGGGATACCAGGATGGTAATCGAGAGGGTTACGGCAAATTCGCGGAAAAGCCGCCCGATGATCCCGCCCATCAAGAGGATTGGGATGAAAACCGCAATCAACGAGAGGCTGATCGATATCACGGTGAAGCACACTTCGCCCGCGCCTTTTAAGGCTGCCTCAACCGGTTTCATCCCGTCTTCAATGTAGCGCATGATGTTTTCCAAGACGACAATCGTGTCGTCCACCACAAAGCCGGTGGCAATCGTAAGCGCCATCAACGACAGGTTGTTCAATGAAAAGCCGGCGAGGTACATCACGGTAAACGAGCCGACCAAAGAGACGGGGACGGTGATGGCGGAAATGAAGGTGGCGCGCAAATTCCGTAAGAAGAGGAAAACCACCAGGATTACGAGGCCGACAGAGACCATCAACGTGAATTCCACATCGGCTAATGAGGCGCGGATTGTCGGTGTGCGGTCCATCACGACGCCCAGGTCCAGGTCACCGCCTACGGATGCCTTGATCATCGGCATGGCGCTGTAGATGCGGTCAACGGTTTCAATGATGTTGGCACCGGGTTCCCTGAAGATGATCAGGACAATGCTCTGTTTGCCGTTGATGACCCCTTTGTTGTAGATGTTCTGTACCCCGTCGGTGACATCGGCGACATCCTGGAGCCGGATGGCTGTGCCATTTAGGTGGCGGATGATCATCGGCTGATAGTCGCGCGCGGTCTTGACCTGGTCGTTGGCGCCGATCTGCCATTTGGACTCATCGTTTGCAATCGCCCCTTTCGGACGGGCGACATTCATCGATGCGATGGTTTTCCTGGCGTCATCCAAATTGATCCCATAGCGGGAGAGTTGCTGCGGGTTCAGGTCAATACGCACAGCCGGTTGTGAGCCACCGCCGACGAAAACATCGCCCACGCCTTCCAACTGCATCAGTTTTTGGGCAATGATGGTATCTGCCGCATCGTACATCTGGCTGAAAGGCAGTGAGTCTGACGTTAAGGAAAGCAACATGATTGGCGCATCAGCCGGATTGATCTTGCGGTAGGTCGGGTTCCTTGGCATGGTGGGTAGCAAGGCCCTTGCTGCATTGATGGCGGACTCCACGTCGCGGGCGGCTCCGTTGATATCGCGTGACAGGTCAAACTGCAGCGTGATTTCGGTCTGCCCGAGGGTACTGGATGACGTGATCTCGCTGATGCCGGCAATCCGTCCCAACGTCCTCTCCAAAGGGGTGGCCACGGTTGACGCCATCGTCTCCGGTGATGCGCCGGGCAACTGGGCACGGACGCGGATGGTCGGGAAGTCGACCTGCGGCAGTGGGGCAACCGGCAGGAAATTGAAGGCGACAATGCCGGAAAGTAAGATGGCAATGGTCAAAAGGACGGTGGCAACAGGCCGGCGGATGAAGATTTCAGAGAATTTCATGGCCTGCTCCGTCAGTCAGCTGCTGCCTGTTCTGTTTCGGCTTGGCCTTTTTTGCCATAGCGCCTGGATAGCCTGTCGAAGTACAGGTAGATGACCGGTGTCGTAAAGAGGGTAAGCACCTGGCTTAACAGGAGGCCGCCGACCATCGTAATACCCAAGGGGCTCCTAAGCTCAGACCCGATACCCGTCGCGAGCATCAAGGGAACGGCGCCTAAAAGCGCTGCCATCGTCGTCATCATGATTGGCCTGAAACGTAACAGGCACGCCTGGTAGATGGCTTCTTCAGGCGAAAGGCCTTCGTCACGTTCGGCAGACAGGGCAAAGTCGATCATCATGATGGCGTTCTTTTTGACGATGCCGATCAATAAGATGATCCCGATGATCGCAATGATGGTTAGGTCTTTGCGTGTGACCATGAGCGCTAAGAGGGCACCGATCCCGGCAGAGGGTAGTGTCGAGAGGATTGTCACTGGGTGGATATAGCTTTCATAGAGGATTCCCAAGACAATGTACATCACAACGAGTGCTGCCAGGATCAGCCAGAGGGTTGAAGAAAGGGAGGACTTGAACGCCATCGCAGCACCTTGGAAGGCAGTCTGGATGGCGTCTGGCATCGCCAGGTCTTCTTCAATGCCGGTGATGATATCAACCGCCTCAGAAAGGGAAACGCCGTCTGCCAGGTTAAACGATATGGTCGCTGTCGGGAATTGCCCCATATGGTTGATGACAAGCGTTGCCGGCCGTTCTTCAATGGTCGCAACCGCATCTAACGGCACCATCTGCCCACTGGCGGACGCTACACGGATGTCCTTGATTGATAGCGGGTGTGCCCGCTCTTCAGGAATCACCTGTAAGACGACACGGTATTGGTTTGTCTGTGTATAGATGGTGGAAACAAGCCGCTGTCCGAATGCGTCATAAAGGGCGTCATCAATGTCTTGGATGGAAACGCCTAATCGTGATGCGGTGTCGCGGTTGATGTTCACATACGCCTGCCTGCCGTTTTCCAATAGGTCGGATGTGACGTCTTTGAGTTCTTCTACGCCTTTTAAGCGGTCGACTAGCCGGGTTGACCAGACAGAAAGCTGTTCCATGCTTGTTGCCTGGAGTGTGAATTGGTACTGCGCGTAACTTGAGCGGCTGTCGATGCTGATGTCCTGTAAAGGTTGCATGTAAAGCGTCATGCCTGGGATGTCTTTGGCAGCGTCCTGTAGACGTGCCATGATAGTGTTGATGTCGTCACGGTCTCCCTTGGGTTTCAGATTGACCTGCATGTGGCCGTTGTTTAATGCCGTGTTGGTGCTGTCGACACCGATATAGGATGAGACGTTTTCCACATCCGGGTCTTTAAGTACCAGGTCAATTAGTTTCTCCTGTTCCTTGGCCATCGCCTTGAACGATGTGGACTGCCTGATTTCAGAGACGATCTGGATAACACCAGAATCCTGTACCGGGAAAAAGCCCTTGGGGACTGCGATGTAGAGGAGTGCGGTGATTGCAACGGTAGCAATGGCAGTAATCAACGTTAGCAGTTGGTGGCCGAGTACCCATTTGAGGCCTTTTGCATAAAGGGCAATCGTCTTTTCCCAGAAGTCATTGATGGCCTTGAAGAAGCTGTGTTCCTCTTTCTTTTCATGTTCAATGGGTTTTAAGAGTCTTGCACTCATCATCGGGGTGAGGGTGAGTGAGATGACGGCTGAGATTAAGATGGACACGGCTAAGGTGACGGCGAATTCGCGGAAAAGCCTGCCGATGACATCGCCCATGAAAAGCAACGGGATAAGGACGGCAATCAGTGAGACCGTGAGCGAAATGATCGTAAAGCCGATCTGTTTGGAGCCTTTCAAGGCTGCTTCCATCGGGGAGTCCCCCTTTTCGATGAAGCGTGAGATGTTTTCAATCATCACAATCGCATCATCCACCACAAAGCCGGTGGCAATCGTCATCGCCATCAACGAGAGGTTGTTCATCGAAAAACCGGCGAGGTACATTACATTGAATGTCCCGATAAGCGACAGGGGGACTGCAACGGCTGGGATGATGGTAGCGGTCAGGTTCCGTAAGAATAAGAAGACGACTAGGACGACGAGGGCGATTGACATCAAGAGTTCATGTTCCACGTCGCCCACGGAGGCGCGGATGGAGACCGTCCTGTCGGATAAGACATCTACATCAACGGCGGCGGGCAGGTTGTTCTTAAGGATCGGCAGCGTTTCCTTGATCTTGTCGGCAACGGCAATTACGTTTGCCCCAGGTTGGCGCTGCACCGTCAGGATTACGGCTGGTTTCTTACCCGACCAGGCGGCTAGGTTTTCGTTTTCAGCGCCGTCCATGACGGTGGCGATGTCCTTCAGCTTGATAGGAGTGCCGCCCTGGTAGGTGATGATGACGTCTTCAAATTCCTTGGCCGATTTGAGCTGGTCATTGCCGTCAATCGTGGAAGACTGTAGCTGTCCGTCAAAACTCCCTTTGGCTTGGTTGACGTTGGCGTTGGCGATGGCGTAGCGGACCTTTTCGAGAGTGATGTTCCTGGCTGCCAAAGCCTTGGAATTGGCATGCACCCTGACGGCTGGCCGCTGGCCGCCACTGATGGAAACAAGCCCGACGCCAGGGACTTGGGAGAGTTTTTGGGCAATGCGTGTGTCAGCCAAGTCTTCGAGTTCCGTGATCGTCATTGTGGGGGAGGTCACGGCAATGGTGAGGATTGGTGTGTCTGCAGGGTTGACCTTGTTATAGATCGGCGGGTTGGGCAAATCAGGTGGCAGCAACATACCTGCCGCGTTGATGGCTGCCTGTACCTCCTGTTCTGCCACATCGAGTGACAAGGAGAGCGAGAACTGTAGTGTGATGACCGAGACGCCTTCTGAACTTGAAGACGACATCTGTGAAAGTCCTGGCATCTGGCCGAGCTGGCGCTCTAACGGGGCGGTAATCGTTGAGGTGACGACATCGGGGCTGGCACCTGGATAATAGGTGACGACCTGGATTGTTGGATAGTCGACTTCAGGCAATGATGAGACCGGGAGCATCCGCCAGGAAACGAGGCCTGACAGGAAAAGCGCCACCATCAGGAGGATTGTGGCAACAGGCCTTAGGATGAACGGACGCGACGGGTTCATGATTTGCCTTAGTTGCCGTTAGGCGCACCCTTTGCTTTCTGGGTTGTGGCCTCATCCGGTTGGACAGGAGGGGAGGCAGCTTCGGGCTGTGCCATCTGTTCAACCACACGAACGGACGAGCCATCGCGCAGTTTGTCGACGCCGTCGGTGACGACGACATCGCCTGCTTCAAGGCCGGATTCGATGATTGTGTTTTCACCGGAAGTATCGCCAATCTTCACCTTGACAAGGCTGACCTTGTTGTCTGCGTTTACCTTATAGACGGTGTGACCTTGTTTGCCGAGTTGGACAGCCACCGTCGGGACGAGTACGGTGTCTTGGACGGCACCTAGGTGCATATGGATGTTGACGAACTGGTTCGGGTAGAGCTTGCGGTCGGTATTCTCAAACTTGGCCTTGATGCCCATTGTGCCGGTTTCGGTATTCAACTGGTTGTCGAGCGCTAGGATGACACCACGGGAGAGCAGGTTCTTGTCGTCACGGTCCCATGCTTCCACTTCCAGGCGGTTGTCGGTTGCATAGGCGGCCATGACCCGGGAGAGCTCGACTTCTGGGATGGAAAAGAAGACGTTGATCGGCTGTTCTTGGGTAATCGTCACGATTCCCTGCTCGTCAGTTGCATGGACGATGTTGCCAAGGTCGACCTTTCTTAAACCGACACGGCCGGTGACCGGTGCTGTGATGCGGCTGTAAGTGATCTGCAGTCGGGCATTGTCGACTGCCCCTTGGTCAAACTTGACGGTACCCTCATACTGTCTGACAAGCGACGCTTGTGTGTCGACCTGTTGGCGGGCAATCGAATTCTGGCTTAAAAGCTGGCGGTAGCGTTGTAAGTCGAGTCGGGCGTTTTCAAGGAGGGCCTTGTCCCGAATCAGCTGGCCTTCGGCCTGCAAGAGCTGTGCCTTAAAGGGGCGGTCATCGAGTTCGGCTAAAAGCTGTCCCTGGCGGACAAACTGGCCTTCAGTGAAATGCAGCTTCATCAACTGTCCATCGACCCGGCTCCTGACGGTGACCGAATACGTTGAGTTGACGGTACCCAAAGCCGTGATTTCGAGTGGTGCGTTACCACGTATGGCTGTTGCTACCTTGACGGCGACAGCACCACCCCGGGGATAGCCGCCTTTGCTGCGTGTCATCGCCCAGACGATGGCCCAGATAATGGCAATGACAATCAGGGCACAGATTGCGATGAGGGAAAGGCGTTTGGCCTTGGGGTTCTTAAACATGATAGCCAGCTAACAGTAATTGGATTGAAGCGGATTAAGTATAGCAAACAACGGGATACAGTGGATTTCTCTGACGCCGTGTTTCGGGTAGGGGACTGAGCTGAGGTTTGCCCGAACCTGTCATGAAAGCTGCCCAGTTTGGTTTCGGACTGCTGGATGCGATGTAGATTACCCGCGCATGCCTAGCGTCCCATGACCGTTTTCCCGTCATGAAAACAATGAGCTTCATAGGTTGAGGTTCCTTATCCATGCCGGAAAACTGGTTAGTTTACCGTTTTTCCGGCATGATATGCTGATAGCGGATAGGGCGGTAGCCGAGTGGGTGTGCTAAATGCGTAACAGGGGGTAGCACCTGACTAAAAAGCCGTATCGGTCGATGATGTAGCGCACATGCCTGGCTTCAACCGGTGTATCTGCATTTCCCGCGAGGAACCCAACGCCGACAGCTTCCCTAAAGCGCATCGTCAGACGTTTGACGCCCACGCTTTGGTTGTATTGTCGGGCGAAACGATCCATCCCCAGGTTCTGCATACTTTCAATGTCGATGCCTTTGTTCCACCTCACCGCATCCATTGGCAGGCCTTTTATGCCATCTGGGGTGATGCCCTCCATTGCCCAACGTTTAAGCAGTGCGGTATCCACCGACGGGGCATGCCTGTCCAAGTCATGGGGCAGGAAAAGCCCGGTGCGCTCAGGCATCTGGGTGAAGGTTTTTGTGCCGTCACCGTCTGGTGTGCCGCTGTAGTATCCCTTGGTTGACCAGGTGCTGAAAAGCGTATTGGAGAAAGTCTGGTGCCGGACTTCGCGGTACTTTGACTTCTCAACGTGCTGGGGGATGGGGATGCCGGGTAACATCTCCCGGATGATGGTGTAAAGGCGCCATGGTTCGATATTTAAGGGGATCCCAAACGATGGAAATACCCAAGAGAGCTTCGGAGAGCCTGATGCCAGATAGAAATCAATGGTGTTAAGGATTCGTGCCTGGCTTTTTGGGGTGAATCGCTCAAAAGCAGGCAAGACCCAATGCGAAACAAGATGGCGGATTTGCTCTGTTGGTTGGAAGTCTGTCTGGGCGAAGGCAACGGTTTCCTTGTCTGTCAGGCAGGCAAGTTCCCCCAGTACGTCGCCCAAGAATTCCCAATGGACATCAGCTACCCCGCGTTTGGGTGCAGGTGGAGCTAGGTCCAGCCAGTCAACAAACTTCTGCCAAGAGCGTTCGAACAAGCCGGCCATGGGAAATTTTATGCAAATCAGGTTGTTGGGTTACGGAACTCGTCAGGATCGATGCCAAGTTTTTTCAGTCGGGCCAATAATGTCGTACGTTTCAGCCCCAATCTGGCAGCCGCACCCTGCCTGCCACCGATGACGCCTTGGCAGGCTTTGAGTGCTGAAACCAGGGTTTCGCGGTCTGTTTCCGGCAGAGCTTTGCCTGTCCCGGACTCAGGGATGGTGCTCGGTATCGATGCTTTTTGTGTTGGCTGGATTATCTCAGATTGGTGCTGGGATTCCAAATGCCGCAGAAAGTCAGGCGTCAGGTTCAATACATGGCCTTCGTTGGTCAGGATGACAGCCCGCTCAATGACGTTTTCCAGTTCACGGATGTTGCCATGCCATGGCATACGGGTCATCATGGCCAGTGTATCAGCAGGGATTTCGGTAATGACCCGGCCGAATTTTTTGGCAAACTTCAACGTGAAGAACTTGGTTAGCAGGGGGATGTCTGCAACACGTTCGCGTAAGGGGGGGACTGTGATGGGAAAGACATTGAGTCGGTAATAGAGGTCACTTCGGAATGTCTTGTCATGGACTTTAGCCAAGAGGTCATTGTTGGTCGCGGCAATGAACCTGACATCGACTGGAATGGTTTCGGATCCGCCTAGTCGCCTGATTTGTTTGTCCTGCAGGACACTTAAGAGCTTGGGCTGCAGTTCAATGGGCATATCCCCGATTTCATCCAAAAAGAGAGTACTGTGGTTGGCTTGCTCAAAGTGGCCGATGGTGCGGCTCTGGGCACCGGTAAATGCCCCTTTTTCATGGCCGAAAAGTTCGTTTTCCATCAAGTCAGATGGGATGGCCGTACAGTTAAGCCGAATCATCTGGTGGTTTTTCCGCCTGCTGAGGTTATGGATTGTCTGCGCAATCAGTCCTTTGCCGGTACCTGTTTCACCCAATATCAGGACGGTGGCATTGCTGTCTGCGACAATCTTGATCTGTTGGAGAATGTCCTTGATGGCTTTGCTTTGCCCGATAACATCATACAGTCCACTGCTTGACGGGATATGGGTGTCTATCGTGATGGTTCGCCCGCTCGGGAAATAGGGGGCGATACCCGTTGCACTTTCTTTGGTGAGAATGGTTTCCAGTGCAAATGCAATACGGCGGGCAACTTTTTCCAAGACATTGATGGTTTCCCCAGAAAAACTGTCTTGGGTAAAACTGCCGACGGCAAGGATGCCGATGACTTCATCGCCTGAGAGTAACGGGAAATCCATTAAGGAAAGCAGTTTTTCGATAGGGGTGTTTTTCAGATGTTGCAGCTCCTTTTTATAAGAGACCAGTTTTGTCCGGTCCAATAGGAGTTTTTCATGGTTTTCCATGACTTCCTGCAGGAAGGACTGCTGCAATGGTTGGATATCGCAGTCATAGCGGTCGAGCCTATGCCCTTCGTAGGTCGCATAATATGCACGCAGGTTGCAGGAAGGTAGGTGCGGCACTTCGATGGCAACAAAATCAAGGTTGAAAAAGTCATTGAGTTTGTCTGCCGTGTTGCGGAGTAGGTTGGGCAGGTTCTTGGCTGAGAGAATATTGTCAGTCAGGTCAACGAGAAAATGAGAGTAGGCGTCCTCTGTGATGGGTGAGGTGGCCTTATCATTGGAAAGCACGTCAGTCATTACCTTGCTGGTACATCATTTCTTGGAAGAAGGCATCATACTGCTAACTGATACCTGAATGGTTACCCATACTATGTATATGCGGTCTGAAGGTCTTTTTTTCAAGGAAAAGAATATCCTTTTTTGATTTCCTAAAAGTTAAAAAACGGTGGCGTTGCAAGAATGCCACCGTTTGGGTCTTATCAAAACCTTACCAGGCAGATGCCAGGCAAGTATTGAAAGATATTACAGGGTTGTATCCTGGAAGATACCCTGTTTTTCCAGTTCTTCAACTTCACGGTTGTTGTTTTCAATGAAACGACGACGCCATGGTTTCAGAACGAAGAAGGACAGGAGTGAGCAGGTACCTGCGATACATGCGGACATGATGAAGGTACGGTCCCAGTTACCACCTTTAGAGAGCCATGCACCGATTGGAACCAGGAATGCAGAGGTACCTTTTGCAGTGTACAGCGTACCTGCGTTACCTGCTGCGTACCTAGCACCGAAGGTGTCAGCACACATGGATGGGAACAGGGAGAAGATTTCACCCCAGCATGCAAACGTCATTGCTGCGAAGAACATGAAGCCGACTGGAGAACGGCCGAAGAAGACCAGACCCAGCAGAGCCAATGCTTCACCACCGAACACGACCAACATCAGGTTTTCACGACCGAAGCGGTCAGAGAGGTAACCCATGATAGGACGGGTAGCACCGTTACAGATGTTGTCGATAGACATTGCCATGGTCAGCAATGGGAGGGTAACGCCCATGCAGGTGACAGGAATCTTGTTCAGGCCATAGTCTTTGGAAACTGGACCGAAGGATGCCGTACCCATAATACCACCAGAAGCAACACCAACGAACAGAGCCCAAATCAGCCAGAAGAGAGGCTGCTGGATCAACTGAATCTGGTTGTAGTTCTTCTTAGAAGTAATGACACGTGGTTTGATCTGCGTTCCTGGTGGCAGTTTTGCGCGAGGCATAAACAGTGCACAACCAGCGATGATAACGCCCTGAACGATACCGAAGACCAAGAAGGCCTGTTCGTAGCCAGAGGAGTTGATCATGTTAGCAACAGGAATAACGGTAATAGCAGCACCACCACCGAAACCTGCAGCCGTTGCACCAGATGCCAGACCACGTTTGTCCGGGAACCATTTCAGTGAGTTACCAGAGCAGGTACCATAAACAGCACCAGCACCAGCACCGGTCAGAACCTGTGCAAAGTACAGGACGCCCAGGCTGGAAGCCATGGAGCAGATGATCCAACCGATGGTAACGAGGATTGCACCGAAGATAATAACAGGACGTGGGCCGAATTTATCGACGCCCCAGCCTTCCAGAGGAACCAGCCAGGTTTCGAAAATCAGGAAGATAGTAAAGGACAACTGAATTGCAGCACGTGCCCAATGATATTTATCTTCAATTGGGCCAACGAACAGAGTCCAGCCATACTGACAGTTTGCCACGGTAGCCATACAGGTGATACCGAGGAAAAGCTGTATTACCCGGTTAGGGTACTTTTCTTGTGTAGCCATATCTACTCTCCTATTTGTGTTTTTTAGACACATTCATCATTTACGGATGTAATCCCCGTTTCATTTAATAATGATGATCTTGCTACATAGTAAAAAAAGGCAATATGAACCCTTCTTCACTTGATTGCTCTGCTATTTTGCGAGAACAAAACCTTTGTGACCATGACCAAAGTCAAGAATCCCCATTTAAAGTCCATTCTTTATGCCTGTTTTTTCAGTATTACTTGCCTCGGAATCGCCTACTTCGCCCACCGAGACTCTCTTGCAAGCTGAAAATTCATACCCGCTTGCGTAACATCCTCTCAAAAGTCCTACTCTTAGCTAGCATCCGCTGATGCCGCCCTCGCCCGATTTCGCCTTGGCTATCCCAAGCGCATACTTCGAATTCGACAGTTTTCCCAGCAATGCCAACAACCTCGGCCTTAACCCTAACTTGAGCCCCAACAGGCGTCATCACACCATGTGTCAGATTAACCCCCGTCCCAACCGACTCCCAGTCTTCAGGCATATGAGCATCTAGAACTTCCTGAGCAGCAGCCTCCATCAGAGCCACCAAAGCAGGCGTTGCCAGCACTAAAGATCTTCCGCTCCCCATCTGTTTTGCCGTCTTGTCTTCAGTCACAGTAGCAGACAACTCAGCAACCATACCAACTTTGATATTTACTTGCCCCTTCTTCATCTTCCTTCATATCTCCAAGATATAGAAAAGCCCGGGAGCAAGGCCAATCCGGGCAATTTCTTCTTATGACTTCTGATTACTTGCTTGGCGGCATAACCGCAGTCCTCAATAGATTTGTAGTACCACACGAACCAAACGGCATTCCCCCTACGATTGTCAGCGCATCCCCTGGTAAGGCAAACCCTTCCTCATAAGCTGTCTGGCAAGCCGCATTCACCATATCATTCACATCATGAATGCTGTGATCAAGCAAGGTAGAATGGATGCCCCAAGCTAACGCAAGCCGCCTAGCCGTCTGGAGATAGGGCGTAATACTCAAAATGGGCGCATCAGGACGCCCCCTAGCTGTACGCAAACTGGTAGACCCGCTCTCTGTATAGGTAACATTGACCGTTGCATTGATTCCTTTTGAAACAGAACGCATAGCAAGGCAAATAGCATCACTATCCATCTCCTGCCTGATTTCCTGCTGTGCATTAATCATCTGACTATAAAGCGGGTCGCTTTCCACTTCCGCAATAATACGGTTCATCATAGCAACGGACTCTACAGGATAAGCCCCGCTCGCCGACTCTGCGGATAGCATGACTGCGTCAGTCCCCTCATAGATAGCTGTTGCAACATCAGACGCCTCTGCGCGAGTCGGTGTTGGTGAACCAATCATCGACTCCAACATCTGCGTTGCAACAATCGTCGGTTTACCATACTGCCTGCAAGTCCGGATGATACGAATCTGCGCACCCGGTACCTTTTCCGGAGGCAGTTCCACCCCCAAGTCGCCTCGTGCAACCATGACTGCATCAGAATCCCGAACAATCGCCTCAAGCTGATCCAATGCCGAAGGTTTCTCCAGCTTAGTCATCAAAAGCGCTCTCCCAGCAATGATTTTCCGCGCTTCAATAAGATCTTCTGGTCGCTGGACAAATGAAAGCGCCACCCAATCAACCCCCAAAGAAAGCGCAAACTCAAGGTCACGCCGATCCTTTTCCGTCAAAATTGGGATAGGTAGCACAACATCTGGAACATTCAACCCTTTTCGGTTTGACAAAAATCCACCCGTGTCCACATGAGCCCGAATCTCTGCGTCTGTCCCACTAACCACCGTCATCCGAACTTTGCCGTCATCTAAGGAAATTCCATGCCCCGGTTCCATGATGCCGAACAGTTCAGGGTGCGGTAGACATACCCGTTTTGCATCTCCAGGTGTGGGATTTCGATCAAACACAAACTCGCTACCCGCCTTAATCTGCACCTTATCTTCTTGAAAAGTACCAATGCGGAGTTTCGGCCCTTGCAAATCCGCCAAAATAGCAATGGGACGTCCCACCAACCTTTCAACCTCGCGAACGGTCTCATGACGCTTGCGGTGGTCTTCTTGCGTACCATGGCTAAAATTAAAGCGGAAAACATCGACACCCGCCTCGAACAAAGCAAGAATCATTTCTTTGCTCGAGCTTGCAGGCCCTAATGTCGCTACAATCTTAGCCTTGCGTTGACGGCGCATGGTTTCACCTACCTTTATGCTTATAAAATCAGGATTGCACGAAAATCATTGACATTAGTTCTGGTAGGTTCCGTAACAATCAAATCATCCAAGGCATCAAAAAAACCATAGCCATCATTGTTTTCCAACATCTTCAATGGCCGTAGCCCCTTAGCCTCTGCACGAGCAATCGAATCTGGGGAATAGACAGCGCCTGCATTGTCTTCCGAACCATCAATGCCATCAGTATCACAGGCAACAGCATAGATACCTTCTGCACCATTCAAGGAAATTGCAAGGCTAAGCAGGAATTCTGCATTACGGCCACCTCGCCCATTGCCTCTAACTGTTACAGTCGTTTCACCTCCGGAAAGGATGACACATGGTTTGGCAAATGGCTGCCCCCTACCGACAACCTGGAGCGCCATTGCTGCATGCATCTTAGCGATATCACGAGATTCTCCTTCAATGCAATCCGATAAGATGTAAGGCGAAACACCACGAGAACGCGCAAGTTTTGCTGCTGCTTCTAACGCATCCTGAGCAGTCGCAATGATATGACTTTCGTGTCCAGCAAAAATCGGGTTGTCTGGCTTCACCGATTCGCCTTTACCACTCTCAAGATATTGGATGATATGGTCAGGAACTTCAATCTGGTATTTTCTCATGATGGCGAGCGCATCGGCACAGGTCGTTGGATCCGGCAGCGTTGGTCCACTTGCAATAATACCGGGATCATCACCTGGAATATCGGAAATCAAAAGCGTAACGACCTTTGCGGGCGCACACGCAAGTGCCAGACGCCCCCCCTTGATGCCAGACAGGTGCTTGCGGACACAATTCATTTCGGCAATATTTGCCCCACTCCTTAAGAGCTGGCGGTTAATTGACTGTTTTTCTTCAAGCGCAATGCCTTCACCAGGAAGCGCCAACAGTGCAGACCCGCCGCCAGAAATCAAACAAAGCACCAGGTCGTTTTCTGTTAATCCACTAACCATTTCCTTAATCCGACCTGCTGCAGCACGACCTGCCGCATCGGGAACTGGATGAGCTGCCTCAACAACCTCAATACGCCGACAGGGCATTCCGTGGCCATAACGCGTAACAACAAGACCACTTAAATCCCCTTCCCAATGGTCTTCAACGGCCTTAGCCATTGCGGCAGCGCCCTTACCGGCCCCGATAACAATGGTTCTGCCCCCCTTTACAGGTTTCGGCAAATACTTCGGCAGGCATTTTTCTGCACTAACTGCTGAAACAGCACTTGCAAAAAGATCTTTCAGAAACTGTTTTGGATTATCGACTGACATATTACTTTCCTAATAAAAAAGCCACCAAATCGTTGCAGAATCCCGATTCGCAGAATCGTTCCGCATACCATTTGATGGCTTTGGTATGACTGGCATCAGGTCAGACTCCGTAATCGTTGCCTGACCTACAACCTAGAAGAAATCAAGCTTTTGCGATTTCGTGGTCTGCCATCATTTCCAGGGCACGGCACATTGCGGAGTGGTCGCTACCGCTCAGACCATGGGCTGCGCAAGAGTTGAAAAGTTCCTGTGCAGTTGCCGTATTAGGCAGGCTGATACCCAAGGACTTAGCCCCCTGCAGAGCCAAGTTCAGATCCTTCTGATGCAGGTTGATACGGAAACCAGGGTTAAAGGTGCGTTTAACCATACGTTCACCGTGAACTTCCAAGATACGGGAAGAAGCAAAACCGCCCATCAATGCCTGACGTACCTTTGCTGGATCTGCACCAGCTTTAGATGCAAACAGGAGTGCTTCAGAAACAGCTTCAATGGTCAATGCAACAATAATCTGGTTAGCAACCTTACAGGTCTGGCCCGCACCATTGTCACCAACCAATGTGATATTCTTGCCCATCAACTGGAACAGTGGTTTAACTTTGTTGAAGGTTTCTTCCTTACCACCAATCATGAAAGACAGAGAACCTTCATATGCACCAACCTGACCACCCGAAACTGGAGCATCCAAGTATTCACAGCCCAGATCATTAATCTTCTTAGCAAATTCCTTCGTGCCAATTGGGGAGATGGAGCTCATATCGACAACGATCTTACCAGCGGTCAAGCCTTCTGCGACGCCACCTGCACTAAACAGGACAGATTCAACATCAGGGGTATCAGGAACCATGATGAAGACGATATCGGACTTCTGCGCAACTTCCTTACCATTTGCACACTGGATAGCGCCGCCCTTTGCCAGCTCTTCAGGAATGTCTTTCCTATCGTTGACATAGAGGGTATTGCCTGCCTTCTGCAGATTGAGTGCCATTGGGGTTCCCATGATACCCAGACCGATAAAACCAAGATTTGCCATTGCTTGTTTCTCCAAATAGTTTTTCAAAAAATCCTAGACTTCTTATTCAACGTCATATTCTTTCAACCACTTCAGACCTTCGACCGTAGTAGTTGCAGGACGATATTCGCAACCGATATAACCGTCATAGCCGATTTCATCGAGGAACTTGAACAGGAAGTGATAGTTAATTTCACCGGTACCTGGTTCATGACGGTTTGGCAGGTCAGCCAGCTGCATATGTTTAATCAAAGGCAAGTTTGCCTTGATGGTATTTGCCAATTCACCTTCCATACGCTGCATATGGTAGATGTCATACTGAATGAACAGGTTGTCAGAGCCAACTTCCTTGATGATATCAACCGCCTGCTGGGTTCTGTTCAAGTACGCATTCTTCATATCAATGGTATTGACAGGTTCAGTAACCAATCGGATACCTTCAGCCTTCAGAGCCGCTGCTGCAAATTTCAGGTTAGCAACAAAAGTCGCACGCTGTTTTTCTTCAGAAAGACCTGGCAGGGTAGGACCAGACAATGCATTAACCTGAGGAACACCCAGAGCCTTAGCATACTGGATAGCCTTACCAACACCGTCCTGGAATTCTCCGACACGATCTGGGTGAGAAGCAATACCACGGTCACCAGCAGCCCAATTGCCAGAAGGCAGGTTATGCAAAACCAATTTCAGATTGTTTTTCTGCAGTCTTTCGCCGATTTCTTCAATGGTATTGTCATATGGGAACAAGAATTCAACTGCCTTGAACCCAGCCTTAGCAGCTGCTTCAAAACGATCCAAGAAAGGCACTTCATTGAAGAGCATAGACAGGTTAGCGGCGACTTTTGCCATTTGTTTTTCTCCTTTTCTCTATATCTTTAGAAATTACTGCTTATTCTGTAATGTCCAGGGCAGTACCCCATTCATTAATCTTATCGAGGTTGCCTCCCATTGGAACATTCGTACGACGTTCCATGATGCATTCGACAACGACTGGAACTTGGAATTCCTTCATCAGTTCACGTGCCTTCGTCAATGCTGGGATGATTTCATCAGGCTTACGGCAACGGATAGCCTTACAGCCCATACCTTCTGCAATCTTGACAAAATCCATACCATATTCACCAATTTCTGGAGAATTGATATTGTCATAAGAAAGCTGTACACAGTAATCCAAATTGTTAAAGCCCAACTGTCCTTGACGGATCAAACCGAGGTAAGCGTTGTTAACGACGACATGGATGTAAGGCAACTTGAACTGCGCACCTGCCGCCAGTTCCTCAATGTGGAACATGAAATCAAAGTCCCCCGAAATTGCACAGATATCCGCGTCTGGCAATGCAGAACGAACACCCAAGGTAGCAGGGATAGTCCAACCCAGAGGGCCAGCCTGGCCACAGTCAATCCAGCCGCGTGGATGATAAACCTTCAAGGTCTGGACTGCCGAAATCTGAGACAGGCCAATCGCACAGACATAGTAGACGTCACGGCCGAAGAAATTATTCATTTCATGCCAAACACGCTGGTACTTCATCGGTACGTCATCCCAATCCGTCTTACGCAGCATCGTACGTTTACGCTTCAGGCAATCAGCTGCCCACGCAGAGCGATCTTTGAGTTTACCTTCTGCTTTCCACTTCTTAGCTAAAGCAACGAGCTGTTCCAAGGCAGCTTTTGCATCGGAGACAACGCCATAATCTGGCGGGAAAACCTTACCAATCTGGGTTGGTTCAATATCGATATGGACAAATTTACGACCGTTACGGTAAGTTGCCAAACCACCTGTATGGCGATTTGCCCAGCGATTGCCAATACCCAGCACGAAGTCAGACTGCAAGAAAGAAGCATTCGCATACCGGTGATGTGTCTGGATACCAACCATCCCAGCATTTAAGTCATGATCATCAGGAATAGCCCCCCAGCCCATCATCGTTGGAACAACTGGTGTACCCAGGATTTCAGCCAGTTCAACAAGCAGCGGGGAAGCATCTGCCAAGATAACACCACCGCCTGCAATAATCATCGGTTTTTCCGAATCATTGAGCATCGTCAGCACTTTTTCAATCTGTGCTGGTGTTGCACTTGGCTTGTCTACTGCCAGAGGTGCATAGGTATCTGGATCAAATTCAATTTCACCCAACTGAACGTCCATTGGTAAGTCAACCAAGCAAGGACCCGGACGGCCTGTACGCATCAGATAGAAGGCTTTCTGAAGTACCCAAGGTACCAATTCCGGTTCACGTACAGTGACAGCCATCTTGGTAACAGGACGAGCAATATTTTCGATATCAACAGCCTGGAAATCTTCTTTATACAGAACGGAACGTGGTACCTGCCCAGTAATTGCCAGAATAGGAATGGAGTCTGCAATGGCTGAATAAAGGCTAGTAACCATATCCGTTGCTGCTGGCCCGGAAGTACAGATACCGACACCGATGTTACCCTGTTTCGCACGGGAATACCCTTCAGCCATATGACCAATAGCATTGCCATGACGCGCCAGAACATGCTTCATGGTTCCATGTTTCTTAAGCCCCGCGTAAACTGGGTTAATCCCTGCACCAGGAACCCCGAATACTTGGGTAACACCTTCTTTTTCAAGTACATAGACAGCCGCTTCGGCTGCGGTCATTTTTGCCATGAAGCACCTCCTGAGTGAGACAGTTCAGAATTATCGTTTAAAGACTGCATTATAGATGATTTTGCCCACCTGCATGTTAGTGAGGATATGAAAATACACACCATGCCAAATACCTGTAGCACGTCCTGCCAAAGCTTAACCCCTGTTTACTGAGGATTGCCTGCATTGGCAACAGCAAGCTCTACACGCCAAATACACTATCACTATTATTGGCATCATCCAACAAACAGCTTTTTCAAATCTGCACTATATTACCATCAAGCGAGCCATCTCCGCAGAGATAGTCCGCTTTTTTTGCCATGTTCTTGACCCATGGCAACATAGGTAAATGCACCACTGAATCCCTGTGAGCACATACAAAAAACCCTCCAACCGCTAGGAAGGAGGGCTCTTGCCAAAAGATAATTGCTTGATTACAGGCTATCACCAAAGTCTTCGCGGAACTTCGCAACCAGTTTCTGAGGCCAATCGGAGGTTGGTGCCAAACGACCGACAAAGAAACGCAAGACAGGAGGTTCTTCAACAAACTTGAGGCCACCAATCAGGTTACGGTTCTTCCACAGCCATTCGATACGATCTTCCAAATACTTAGTCTGAGACAACGTGAAGACACGGCGAGGGAACGCTAAGCGCAACAGTTCAACTTCTGCTGGAACTTCTGTACCATCAGGATCACGTTCCATGGAAACCGTACCACGTTCCATCCCACGGACGCCAGCTGCAATATACATTGCCGCAGTCAATGCACCTGCTGGATATTCATGGGAAGACAGATGCGGTAAGAACCCACGTGCATCAAGATGTGCACCCAAGCCACCTGGAGGCGTGATGACTGGGATACCCTTTGCATCTAAGCGTTCAACCAGATATTTAATGAATTCTGGGGAATGGCGGATCATGTTGAAGTCGGTTGCTTCTCGCAGGCCAACTGCCATTGCTTCGATCTCACGAACGGACATACCACCGTAGGTCAGGAACCCTTCAAACAGTGGAATCAAATCTCGCATCTTCAGATACAGTTTTTCGTTATTGGTTGCAATACCACCGCCACGAGAACAACAAATCTTGCGCGCAGAGAAGTAAACAATATCAGCTAAATCACACAAAGTACGGAGAATTTCAGCAGGTTCTTTATCCTTGAATTCTTCTTCTCGTGTCTTATTGAAGTACATATTTTCACAGACCAAGGAAATATCCAAGACCAGCGGAATCCCGTACTTATCGCAAACCTTGCGAACTTCACGCATATTAGCGATAGAGAAAGGCTGTCCCCCAATCAGGTTGGTACCTGCTTCCATGCGGACAAATGGAATCTTTTCTACGCCATTTTCTTCAATGCAGGCAACCAGCTTTTCGATATTCATGTTGCCCTTGAATGGATGTTCAGACTTGACCTGGCTAGCGACATCATAGAAGAATTCTTCAACACGGCCACCCGCATACATGATTAATGCCTTGGTCGTCGTGAAATGGAAATTCATTGGTACAACAGAACCTTCAGTCACAAAAGCCTTGGCCAGAATATGTTCTGCCGCACGTCCCTGGTGAGCTGGCAGAAAATATTTGGTTCCCAGTACTTCTTCAACAGCTGCCTTCAAACGATTGAACGATTCAGACCCCGCATAGGCATCATCTGCAATCATCATAGAAGCAAGCTGCTGATCCGACATAGCATTGGTACCGCTATCAGTCAGCATATCCATATAAACATCACGGTTATTCAGCAGAAAAGAGTTGTAGCCTGCTTCTTCCATGGCTTTCAGGCGTTCTTCAACTGGGAGCAGATTCAGTTTCTGAACGATACGCACCTTGTGCATTTCAAGAGGAATGAATTCCCCGGTAGAAATCTTGATTTGGTTGGACATAGGAATTCCGGTTGTTACATTGGTTAAACTGGGTAAGCCCCTTCTTGCATAAGGGCCACTATTAATAAAATCCTGTCTTCTGCCTGAAAACTGGATAACTTGGCGATTTTACACCTAAGCAAAGCGTTTTCACTAACGCAAAACACTCATACCTGATTTTTTTGAAAAAACCAGCACAAAAATTGGGAACTTTGCAAAGGAAAGAAAGATTGTATGGTCGGGGTGAGAGGATTCGAACCTCCGGCCTCTACGTCCCGAACGTAGCGCTCTACCAGGCTAAGCTACACCCCGCGCGAGCAAGATCAATTAGTAATCCCGCTGAACAGAAAACGCGCACAATTCTATCAAAGATTGACGGTACTTGCTATCAGGGAGCCCTTGGATGGACTTGACTGCAACTTCGGCTTCACGCCTTGCCATTTCATGTGTGTAGTTCAGCGCTTTGCTCTCACGAACCGCGTTAAACACCTGCAAAAAGCAGGATTCATCATTCTCTTCAATGCACCGCTGAATAGCCGCTTTCTGTTCAGGTGCACCATTTTGCATCAACCAGATTAACGGTAATGTCATCTTGCCTTCTTTTAAGTCATTACCGGCCTGCTTGCCCATAGTACCGGCATCACTTGCATAATCGAGCAAATCATCCACCAACTGAAATGCATTACCCAATGAACGCCCATAAGAAACAGCCAAAGCAACGCCTTCAGGAGATGCGCCCGCAACCATCGCACCCAATTCACAAGCCGCTTCAAAAAGTTTAGCCGTCTTAGCATAGATAACCCTTCGGTATCCCGCCTCGTCTAGGGAGGCACTCCTTGCATTCATCAACTGCATCACCTCTCCTTCAGCAATGAGGTTCGTTGCATCCGCCAGCACCCGCTGGACTGGCATGCTGTTTACCGAGACCATCATCTGGAACGCGCGCGTATAAAGGAAATCCCCAACCAGAACGGATGCCGCATTGCCAAACAGAACATTGGCACTTGGACGCCCCCTGCGCAAACCAGCCTCATCAACCACATCATCATGAAGTAGTGTCGCTGTATGGATGAATTCAACAACCGCTGCTAGCATCTGATGCTGGTTTCCTTCGTAACCAAACGCCTTGGCCATCAAAAGCAGCAAAATAGGCCGTATGCGCTTTCCTCCTGCATTGATGATATAGTCTGCAATCCTACCAATTAGCACAATATCCGAGCGCATCTGCTCACGGATGACAGCATTGACGGCTTCTAGGTCATGCATGACCGGCGCCAAGAAACGAGGAGGATTGCTTTTCATTGGTTGTCTTTGTTGTGCTCTATTTCAATCATCATTCGGAATTCTGATTATAGATGTTGATGCACGAAAGGAAAACAGGCAATTGCGACCAATACTGTCAACATCAGCAATCTATAGAAAACAACCGCAATCTAAGAAATCTCTGAAAAACCTCCTTTTGGGGAACGCCCCTTCTAGGAAGACAACTGTAGAATTGGGAGTTTTCAGACCTGTCCTAACAAACGGCGCGTCATGAACGGTATTGGACATTTGGCAGAACCTGCTCAAATGCCACTCGAATGGCTTCAGAAACAGGTTTGCTATGGCGATGTTCATTATCTCGGCATTCTTGGACAATCAAATGCTTAGCTCCAAGTGTAGCGAGTTGATTGGCCATTTTGGTAGCGCGCTCAGGAGTAAAAAAAACAGGATCCAAGGTGCAACGCAATTCATAGGGTTTACCCGATGCTAACAAGGCCTCTAACACTTCTTTCGCATGATCTCCTGAAATAGCACCGCCAGCTGTAATCGCATTATATTCATCAAAAGGAGCCTTGATATCCAAGCCAACCCAATCAATGAGCGGTAATACTTCCTTGAAACGCTTTGGTGAAACACCTGAGGTATGTAGGGCGACCGCATACCCCATCTCGCGCAATTGTGTGACTGAAGAAACAAGATGACGCTGAACCAGCGGCTCTCCTCCGCTAAGGACAATGCCTTCCAATAACCCTTTACGGGTTTCCAGCCAAGAGAGGATATCTGCCCAAGTATGTTGACCGGAAACATCCATGGGTAGGAGATGAGGATTGTGGCAATATCGACACCGCCACGGACATCCCTGGCAGAAAAGCACTGCCGCGAGATGCCCTGGGAAATCTATCGTCGTAAACGGTGTAATGCCACCTACATTCAGGCCAAGATTATTTGCCACAGTTTCCGTAATGATCAAGGTCTTCAGGTAGTTTGCTTTCGACAAAGTGGACACGTTCTCGATGTTCACTCTGCTTGCCTGGGTTAAACTCAGAAACAGGACGGTGATAACCCATGACCCTTGTCCAGACTTCGCATTTAGTCCTTTCTTCCTGAGGAAGGTCTTTGACGTCCATATCGAATCCTTTCTATCTTAAATGGTTAATGGGTTTTCAATGCACTTTTTCCATCTTCGCCATCAATTCCTGATCGCAAATCGGACAATACTCATGTTCCCCTGCCAAATAACCATGTTTTGGACAAATGGAGAATGTTGGTGTGATGGTAATGTACGGCAATCGGAAATTCGTCAGTGCCGCTTTAATGAGCTTGCGACACGTTTCTGGCGAAGAAATCTTTTCCTGCATATACAGGTGGAGCACTGTTCCCCCCGTATATTTGCACTGCAGCTCATCCTGCATCGTCAACGCTTGGAATGGGTCGTCCGTATAACCAACCGGTAACTGGGACGAATTGGTGTAATAAGGCGCCTCAGGCGTACCCGCCTGAATGATGTCTGGATAACGTTTCTTATCTTCGCGGGCAAAACGGTATGTCGTCCCCTCAGCAGGCGTTGCTTCCAAGTTATAGAGACTTCCCGTCTCTTCTTGGTAATCCCGCATACGATCCCTTAAGTGATCCAATAGCCGGATTGCAAAGGCCTTACCGTACGGTGTTGTGATGTCTTCCTTGTCATCCGTAAAGTTACGGATCATTTCGTTGATACCATTCACACCAATAGTGGAGAAATGATTTTTCAGGCGGCCCAGGTAACGTGCTGTGAACGGATACAAACCATCATCCATCAGCCGCTGGATGACCTTGCGTTTGATTTCCAAGCTGTCTTTTGCCATATCGGTCAGACGGTCTAACCGGGCAAACAATGCTTTTTCATTCCCCTTGTACAGGTACCCCAAACGCGCACAGTTGATGGTAACAACCCCAATTGAGCCCGTCTGTTCGGCAGAACCGAAAAGACCATTGCCGCGCTTGAGCAGTTCTCGCAAATCCAGCTGCAGACGGCAACACATCGAACGCACCATGTTCGGCTGAAGCTCAGAATTAAGGAAATTCTGAAAATATGGCAACCCATATTTAGCCGTCATGGCAAACAAGCGTTGTGCATTTTCTGATTCCCAAGGGAAATCATGCGTAATGTTGTAGGTCGGAATCGGGAATGTAAACACACGGCCTTTGCTGTCACCAGCAGACATCACTTCAATGTATGCCCGATTCAGCATGTCCATCTCTTCCTGTAACTCACCATAGGTGAAAGGCATTTCTTCCCCACCAACAACAGGAACCTGTTCACGTAAATCTTCTGGGCAAACCCAGTCAAAGGTCAGGTTGGTAAACGGCGTCTGCGTTCCCCAGCGAGATGGTACATTCAGGTTATAGATGAATTCTTGGATCAGCTGATGGACCGTTTCATAATCCAGTTTGTCCTTACGGACATATGGTGCCAAGTAGGTATCAAAAGAACTAAACGCCTGTGCCCCTGCCCATTCATTCTGCAAGGAACCCAAGAAATTGATCATCTGACCTAAAGCCGAAGACAGGTGTTTCGGTGGATTAGCTTCCAGTTTACCCGGAATACCATTGAAGCCTTCGACTAACAATTGGCGTAGTGACCACCCAGCACAGTAACCCGAAAGCATATCCAAATCATGGATATGATAATCAGCATCACGGTGCGCCTGCCCAATTTCTGGCGAATAGACATGGCTTAACCAGTAATTCGCCGTAATCTTACCGGCAACATTCAAAATCATGCCGCCCAAGGAATACCCTTGGTTTGCATTTGCCTTGACACGCCAGTCTGCACGGTCAACGTATTCTTTAACAGACGATTCAACATCCACCAAGGTTCTCTTGTCTTGACGGATGCGATGACGCTGATCACGATACGTCGCGTACGCACGGAAAGTCCTTGTGTGGTTAGCATCCAAAAGCATCTGTTCAACCACGTCCTGAACCTGTTCAACCGTCGGCGCTGAACCAGCAAAACGGTGACGAAGCACCTTCAGGGAACGCTGTGTCAGCAGGTTTGCTTCATCTTCGCCAAAATCTCCCGTTGCCCGGCCGGCCTTCGCTAATGCCTTCGCAATACGTGACGCATCAAACGGCATTTCTGCACCATCACGCTTGATGATGCGCTGAGGCAAGGGGGGCAGGACAGGTGCTCTAACTGCAGCTTCCTGCTCCTTAATGTCTCCTGTGTTCATTAAATCCCTTTATCACTCATTTCATTTGAAACCCTCTAAGCACACGCCTCATCTGGTTTCAAAAATACAGTTTTCGATAATCCCGGCTTTTGCTAAAAACCGAGCCTATGAAGAGTCTTTCAGACGGGGCAATTCTTAGACCTGTATTGGGAGAAGTCATAAGAACTGCTCAGGCAGGGCACTTTCTCCCTTTAACCCGTCAATATTGGAAAGTACAGCTAATACTTTCGCTTAAAAATTAAGTACTGCTCATTATAAGGGAGGTTTTCAAATCTTGCAGGACACCATCCAAATTGGCCGGCCGAAGGCCATCCTTATAAAAAACAGCACCTTACAGTCTTTTTTGTAGGACGCGCTTCAATACACCCTATGCATTCATATCTGACCCATCCAAAATATTTTAAATAGAATCATAGGGTTATAAATTTGTTACCCCCTTAAAAGAAACGAGCGGTCTTTTTTTTAGAACCGCCCTTTTCTTTGGTAAAAACAACAATCAGACCAAGTCATCCAGTACACGCCTACGGAACTTAACACCCAGTTTTCGAGCAATTGCTTCACAAGCCGCAATATCAACGCCAGGTAGGCCATCAACTGCCGTCACCGTGACATCCGCCCCTGCTTCATGTGCACTTTTTACAAACCCAAGCATCGACTCATAGGCACCTGGATACCTAGGTCGACAATGGCGGTTGTAGGTCTCCTCATCCTGCGCATTCAGGGATACAGAAATGGTTGGGATCACCGCCGCAATTTCCGGAGCGACATCACGTCCGTACATCTGGTTAGCAAGGCCGTTTGTGTTCAAACGTAATTTCGTAATTCCCTTTGCCCGCAAGCGCCTGGCCACCTCCAGCATGACATCAAGCCTCGTTGTCGACTCACCCATGCCACAGAAGACCACTTCGTCATATTCCCCAGGTTCCCCTGCCGCCTCAACCAACTCTTCGACCGTCGGGTTGTGCCGAAGGCGCATATTGTATTCACTGACCGTCCATGAACCATTGAATTTCGGGCAAAATGCACAACGAAGCATCCCACACCGGTTGGTGACATTCAGGTAACGGCTTTTGTTCAGGGTATAACCAATCGTATCAGCTTCCAAACCAGAAGTAGCCATTTCCACCTCCTATAACTACCATTGCAGACCGCCTTTAATTGGGTCTGCTTCCTGTCACATAGAATCACCACCATTGGGTGATGCTTCTTTTATTCTACCGTAACTGACTTAGCAAGGTTACGCGGCTTATCAACATCCGTCCCTCTAACAAGCGCCGTATGGTAAGCAAGGAGCTGCAACGGAATCACATGCAGGATTGGGGAAAGAAGTCCATAGTTTTCCGGCATCCGGATAACATAGACACCATCTCCGCTGACGATATGCGTATCACTGTCAGCAAAAACGTAAAGTTGTCCACCTCGCGCACGGACTTCCTGCATATTGGACTGAAGTTTTTCTAAAAGGACATCATTCGGAGCGATGGTAACGACCGGCATACGGTCTGTTACGAGTGCCAAAGGACCGTGTTTTAGCTCTCCTGCCGGATAAGCCTCTGCATGGATGTAGGAAATTTCTTTTAATTTCAGGGCTCCTTCCAATGCAATTGGATAGTGGACCCCCCTGCCCAAAAATAATGCGTCATCGTGGCGGGCAAACTGCTCAGCCCACGCAATAATCTGCGGCTCTAGTGCCAAAACTGCCGAAACTGCTGAAGGCAGGTGTCTCAATGAATGCAAGTACTTATCTTCCTGTTCCTGCGTCAGTCTCCCTTTTATCTTGGCAACAGTCAATGCAAGCAAAAAAAGAGCTACCAATTGGGTAGTAAAAGCCTTCGTAGAAGCAACACCAATCTCAACTCCAGCCCGCGTGATATAGGCCAATTCACACTCTCTGACCATCGCGCTGGTTGAGACATTGCAAACTGTCAATGTATGTGTCATACCAAGTTCGCGTGCATGTTTTAAGGCGGCCAGTGTGTCTGCTGTTTCCCCACTCTGACTGATGGTAACGACAAGTTTATCTGGTGAAGGTACACTGTCGCGATAACGGTATTCGCTTGCAATCTCAACCTCAACGGGTACCTTGGCAATCGACTCAATCCAATATTTGGCTGTCGCCCCTGCGTAATAGCTTGTCCCACAAGCCAAGATTAAGACAGACTTGATGTCTTTGAAAACCTGTTCTGCTTTTTCTCCAAAAAATCTCGGGGTAATAGCTTCAACACTTTGAAGAGTATCAGCAATTGCCCTCGGCTGCTCAAAAATCTCTTTCTGCATGAAATGACGATAAGGGCCCAAGTCAGATAATCCCGAAAGGATGGTTACCGTATGGACTTCACGGTCAACGACCTTGCCTTCACTGTCATAGATGGTATAACAACCTAGCCTGATATCAACAATATCACCTTCTTCAAGATAGATGATGCGATCCGTAGTACCCGACAACGCCAGTGCATCAGAAGCTAAGAAATTCTCGCCTTGACCAACTCCAACTACCAACGGAGATCCTTTACGCGCACCAACCAAACGTCCAGGATCATCATTACAAATGACCGCAATCGCAAATGCCCCTTCCAGCCTTGCTGTCGCCTTTTTCACCGCTTCCAAAAGATCTCCTGTGTAACAGGCATCAATTAAATGGGCAATAACTTCCGTATCTGTCTGGCTAACAAAAGCATAGCCTTTAGCTTTCAGCTCTTCACGTAATGGCACATGGTTCTCAATAATGCCATTGTGAACAAGGGCGATTCTTTCACCCGAAAAATGCGGATGCGCATTGTCGGTTGTCGGTGCACCATGGGTAGCCCAGCGGGTATGCGCAATTCCGAGTCCTCCACCAAAAGATTCCGTTTTGACCTGTTTTTCCAATTCAGCAACACGCGCTGTACTACGGGCCCTTTTGAGATGTCCCATACGGTTGATAGCAATACCACATGAGTCGTACCCCCGGTATTCCAGCCGTTTAAGTCCTTCCAGCATGACTGGTACCACATTACGCTCTGCAACAGCACCAACAATACCGCACATCCTGCTTACTCCTTATCTTCATACTTCATTGAAAACTTGCATACCAACCTGCTATGCAAATCAGTTGGCTATCATAAGATGCAAAGGGAAATCTGTCTATTTTTAAGGGCACCTGGAAATAGAAAAAGCCCCGTACCTTTATTGGGTACGGGGCTCCGTTAGATGTTGCCTGACAGTGACCTACTTTCACACCGGGACCGGCACTATCATCGGCGCTAAGGCGTTTCACAATCCTGTTCGGGATGGGAAGGGGTGGTTCCACCTCGCTA